>JASJCL010000039.1 GCA_030066015.1 Desulfosarcinaceae bacterium
TCCCAGGGATCTTCGTTGAGAAAGCGGTGCATGGTGTCGAAGGTGGCCCCGCCCCAGGTCTCCACGGCCCAGTAGCCCACCTGGTCCATCAGCTCGGCCACCGGAATCATGTCCTCGGTGCGCCCGCGGGTGGCAAAGAGGCTCTGGTGGCCGTCGCGCAGGCTCAGATCCATGATCTTGATCGGGTTCTCCCCCTGGGGCCGGTTCACATCATAGTTCATGTCGGTCATCTTGACTTGATCGTGGTCACTCATCTTACAAGTCTCCTCATCTGGCAAAAGGTCTTAAATAAGGTATCTAATCAGGTACAAAAAGGATCGTTGATCTTGACGTCACCGCAGCCGTACTCAGCGTCGCTGCAGGCCCTTCAGCTGCATAAGGCTGCGCATCTGCATAATCTCCTGTCGGCCGCCCATGCCCCACAGGTTGGGGGTCTTGCTCTGGCGAGGGATCGGTTTCACCGGCGGCGGCAGCAACAGGGCCTCCTCTTCGGTCTGGATATAGGCCGATACAGCAGCAAGGGCGGCGGCCAATTTCTTCTCGTGTGCTTCCATAAATTATCCTCTGTTACGGCGAAGGTTGGGTGCCTCGTTAGACCGGAATATTGCCGTGCTTCTTGGCCGGCCGCAGCTCGCGCTTGCTGCACATCACCTCGAGGGCGTCGATGAGGCGCGGACGGGTTTCGGCCGGCTCGATAACGGCGTCGATATAGCCCCGAGCGGCGGCGCAGTAAGGATTGGAGAAGAGATTTTCGTACTCCTGAATTTTCTCCTGCCGCTTGGCCTTGGGATTCTGAGCGCCCTTTATCTCCTTGCGGTGAATAATGTTGGCCGCCCCGGCGGCGCCCATGACGGCGATTTCTGCCGTGGGCCAGGCGAAGGCCATGTCGGCGCCCAGATCCTTGGAGCACATCGCCAGGTAGGAACCGCCATAGTCCTTGCGGGTCACCAGCAGGAGCTTGGGCACCGTGGCTTCGGAATAGCACCACAACAGCTTGGCGCCGTGGCGGATAATGCCGCCCCACTCCTGTTGGCTGCCGGGCAGGTAGCCGGGCACGTCGGCGATGGTCAGCAGGGGAATATTGAAGGCGTCGCAGAAACGGATGAAGCGGGTGGCTTTATCGGACGCGTTGATGTCGAGACAGCCCGCCATCTCCTGAGGCTGGTTGGCGATGATCCCCACTGTCCGGCCGTTGAGGCGCGCAAAACAGATGATGATATTCTTGGCGTAATACTGATGGGGTTCGAAAAAGGTGCCCTCGTCGACGATGGACTGGATCACGGCCTTCATATCGTAGCTGTGGTTGGGATTGTCGGGGATGATGGCGTTGAGGGCCGGATCGGTGCGTCCGGGGTCGTCCACCGTGGCCACGTGGGGAGGGTCTTCCATGTTGTTGGCGGGCAGATAGCTGAGCAGTTTCTTGATCTGATCGATGGCGTCGGTGTCGTCTTCACAGGCGAAGTGGGCCACGCCGCTCTTTTCGTTGTGGGCCATGGCGCCGCCCAGATCCTCGAAGTTGATCTCCTCACCGGTCACCGATTTTATCACCTCGGGGCCGGTGATGAACATGTAGCTGGTCTTCTTCACCATGAAGATGTAATCGGTCATGGCCGGCGAGTAGACCGCGCCACCTGCGTTGGGGCCCATGATGGCCGAAATCTGGGGAATCACGCCGGAGGCCAGCGAATTGCGGTAGAAGATCTGTCCGAATCCTGAAAGGGCATCGACCCCCTCTTGGATGCGGGCCCCGCCGGAGTCGTTGAGACCCACCAGCGGCACGCCGGCCTTGAGGGCCAGGTCCATCACCTTCGTAATTTTTTTGGCGTGCATCTCACCCAGACTGCCGGCCCTGGAGGTGAAGTCCTGGGAATAGGCAAAAACCGGTCGGCCTTCCACCATGCCGTGTCCCGTGATCACACCGTCGGAGGGGATCTCCACCGCTTCCATGCCGAAATTGTTGCAGCGGTGCTGGACGAACATGTCGATCTCCCGGAAAGTGCCGGCATCAAATAGGCGATCGAGCCGCTCGCGGGCGGTCAGCTTGCCCTTCTCCTTGTGTTTGGCGACCATTTTGTCACCGCCCATTTTGAGCACTTGGGCCTGTCGCTCCCTCAGCTCGTTGATCTTGTTCTCCACATTACCCATGGTCACATTCCTTTCACCTAGCCTTTAATTATACCGATATCCTGGAACCGCCCAGCATGGGGGCGGACAATGGCGTTGAAGAGACGAATAAAGATAAGAAACAGAAGATTAGATAGAAGCACGCCCGGGCGTCACCATCCTTAGAAAGGAGTAAAAGCTTCGTCCACGAACTAGTCATTGTCAAGTAAAAAAAGCAGCTCCCGCGCCGCTCGGGTGGCGGCCGCGCGTCCGGCAGCAACATCGCGCCCCAACTCCGGCAGGCGCGCCTGAACACGTGAGTGGCGCTGAAAACGGTCCCGCAGCCCCTCCTCCACCAGTGCCCACATCCAGTCCAAGGCCTGCCCACGGCGTTTTTCAGCCAGCTCACCGGTGGCCGTCAGCTTTTCGCGATACGTGCAGACCACTTCCCACACCGCATCCACCCCCCTCAAGGTTAGGGCGCTGCAGGTGCGCACGGGGGGGCTCCAGGTGGGGGTTGCCGGATTGAGCAGGTGGAGAGCCGCCTCATACTCTTGGCGAGCTTTCTCCGCCTTTGCGATGTTGTCGCCATCCGCCTTGTTGATCACGACGGCGTCGGCCAGCTCCAAAACGCCCTTCTTGATCCCCTGCAGCTGATCACCGGCGCCAGCCAACATGAGAACCAGAAAAAAATCCACCATGGAGGCCACCGTGGTTTCACTCTGTCCGACGCCCACGGTCTCCACGATGATGACATCGAAACCGGCCGCCTCGCAAACCAACATGGTTTCCCGCGTCATCCGTCCGACCCCCCCCAGGGTACGGCCGGCGGGTGAAGGGCGGATGAATGCGTTCGGTTGAACACTGAGCCGCTCCATGCGGGTCTTGTCCGCCATGATACTGCCACCGGTACGCTGGCTGGAGGGGTCCACGGCCAGAACAGCCACTTTGTGGCCCTTCTCCACCAGCTGCATCCCCAGGGCTTCGATGAAGGTGGATTTCCCCACCCCCGGCACGCCCGTAATCCCCAAACGCACCGCCTTGCCGGTCGTCGACAGCAGATGATCGATCAACCGGCCCGCCAGACGGCGGTGTTCCGGATGCTGGCTCTCCACCAGCGTAATGGCCTTGGCCAGGGCACGCCGCTCCTGGTTCTGGACACCATGGAGAATGGCATCGAAATCGGGCAGCATCATCAGCCGGTTACCCTCAGTTTAGGCTTGCTCCAGCGCGTTGAGCACCTTATTGGCAGAGTCCGTGATCGGCGTTCCAGGCCCGAACACCCCCACACAGCCGGCTTCGTAAAGCTGATCGTAGTCGCCGGGGGGGATCACGCCGCCCACCACGACCCGGATGCCCTCGCCACCGGCCGCCTTAAGCGCCTCGACGAGTTGGGGCACCAGGGTCTTGTGACCGGCGGCCAGGCTGGAGGCGCCAACGATGTGAACATCGTTCTCCACGGCCATTTTGGCGGCTTCCTCAGGGGTCTGGAACATGGGACTGATGTCCACATCAAACCCCAGGTCAGCATAGGCCGTCGCGATCACCTTGATGCCGCGGTCGTGGCCGTCCTGGCCCATTTTGGTCAGGAGGATGCGCGGCCGGCGCCCCTGTTTCTCCAGGAATGCCTCGGTACGTTTACGCAGGGTAGCGATGACGCTGTCGTCGCCGAACTCCGCAGCATATACGCCGGAGATGCACTGGGTGGTGGCAACGAATCGACCGAAGGCGCTCTCCATGGCGTCGGAGATTTCACCCACCGTGGCCCGTGCCCGGACCGCGGGTATGCAGGCGGCCAGCAGGTTGTCGCCATTTTCGGCCGCCTGGGTCACCGCTGCCAGGGCGGCGGCAACGGCTGCGTCGTCACGGCTCCCCTTGAGCGCCTTGAGACGGTCAACCTGCTCATCGCGCACCGTCTCGGACACCTCGAGAACCTCCATGGGGCTGTCCTCTTCGATCTGGTATTTGTTCACCCCCACGATCACGTCGAGGCCCTGGTCGATACGGGCCTGTTTGCGGGCGGCCGAGGCCTCGATACGCATCTTGGGCATTCCCGTCTCGATCGCCTTGGCCATGCCACCCAGCGCTTCCACTTCCGCGATGATTTTGCGCGCTTCGGTGATGATACCGTTGGTGAGCGCCTCGATGTAGTAGGATCCCCCCAGCGGATCCACCACGCGGCAGATCTGAGACTCCTCCTGGATGAGGATCTGGGTGTTGCGGGCGATGCGGGCGCTAAAGTCGGTGGGCAGGCCCACCGCCTCGTCGAAGCTGTTGGTGTGCAGGCTCTGGGTCCCACCCAGGGCCGCAGCAAGCGCCTCCAAGGTGGTTCGAATAATATTGTTGTAGGGATCTTGTTCGGTAAGGCTCCAGCCAGATGTCTGCACATGTGTGCGCAACATGGTGGATTTGGGATTCTGGGGATTGAAGGGGCTGATCAGCTCATGCCACAGGAAGCGGGCGGCCCGCAACATGGCGATCTCCATGAAAAAGTTCATCCCAACGCCGAAGAAGAAGCTGAGGCGCGGGGCAAAATCATCGATTTTGAGGCCGGCATCGAGGGCCGCACGCACATACTCCAGGCCGTCGGCCAGCGTGAAAGCGGTTTGAAGGACCGAGTTGGCGCCGGCCTCCATCATGTGATAGCCGCTGATGCTCACTGTGTTGAAGCGCGGCATGTGCTCGCTGCAATAGGCGATGATGTCCGAAACGATGCGCATGGAGGGCTCGGGCGGGTAGATGTAGGTATTGCGGGTCAAGTACTCCTTGAGAATATCATTCTGAATCGTGCCGGAAAGCTTGACCTGATCGACGCCCTGCTCCTCGGCG
Organism: Desulfosarcinaceae bacterium; assembly: GCA_030066015.1. GTDB lineage: Bacteria > Desulfobacterota > Desulfobacteria > Desulfobacterales > Desulfosarcinaceae > JASJCL01. Next base: position 4,933 of record JASJCL010000039.1, read on the forward strand.
GCCACGATGTAGCCGGCCATGATGGGCAGAACGGCACCGTTCATGGTCATGGAGACCGACATTTGGTCCAGGGGAATCTGGTCAAAGAGAACCTTCATGTCCTCGATGCTGTCGATCGCCACCCCGGCCTTGCCCACATCGCCGGCCACGCGGGGATGGTCAGAGTCGTAGCCACGGTGGGTGGCCAGATCGAAGGCCACCGAGAGCCCCTTCTGACCAGCGGCCAGGTTGCGCCGGTAAAAGGCGTTGGAATCCTTGGCGGTGGAGAAGCCTGCGTATTGGCGGATCGTCCAGGGACGGCCGGCATACATGGTGGCCATGGGACCGCGGGTGTAGGGGGCGAAGCCGGGCAGACCGCCCACATGTTCGAGCCCCTCAAGATCGGCGGCCGTGTAAAGCGGTTTGACCTGGATCCCTTCCGGGGTGTCCCAGTCGAGGTCCTCCAGGGGGCGGCCTCGTAATTGTTTGGTGGCAAGTTCCTTCCATTGCTGCGGATCGGGATGTTTCGACATGGTGCGCTCCTCCATGGCTGCAAATATTGGTGCCAATCATCACCACAGCGGGTGGCCGGCCACTTTGAAGCGGCAGCGGCCTGTGACCCACCAATGGATGCTGTTGCTAAGGCTGCTGTTGCTAAGGCGCTGGTGCGTCGGGGTTGGTGATGGCCCGCCAGATCATCTCGAAAAGCATGTTGGTCTGGTCGGTCAGACGCCCGTCCTGACCCCGCTGCACCCACATAACAAAGGCTCGCTGGACGGTGCCCAGCATGAAGTCCAATAAAACGCCGGCCCGAACGCGGTTGTTGAGCACCCCCTCGCGCTGGCCGTTGCGCATCACCTCCAGGTAGAGGTTGATCATTTTTTTCTGCTGAAAGGTTTCGTCCGCCATCCAGGTTTTCATCGGCAGGGTCATGAAGATAATGCGGGCCAGACCGGGATTGCGCTCGTAGTAGTCCAACTGCAGCCACAGCACCTTGCGCATCAGCTCCTTCAGATCCTGAATCCCCTGGAGATGGTCGAAGATGCGGTCGGTCAACTCTCCCAGCCAGACATCCACGAAGGCAAAAACCAGACGCTCTTTGCTGCCGTAGTGTTTGTAAATGGTGGTAAAGCTGACCCCGGCCCGCTTGGCCACGTCGCGGATGTTGGCCTTGTGGAAATCGTTGTGGGAGAAGATGTCGAGGACCGCCTGTTCGAGACGCCGATGCACTTCAGCCCGAAGGGGGGTAAACTTTGTTATCTGAGCCTCCATCCAATTTCCCAGCGTATCAGCAGATCCAATATAAATACTTGATAATTATGTTTATATTTATAAGGCAGAGGTCTATGTAAAATACCAATTACACTTGAATGAGGGTATTACGGATCATTATTATTTTATATTATTATTAATAAATACAAACAATTAATTCTATTTTAAGCGGGCAGTTAAGGCTTGTAGAGTAACAATGTTATTTTTATTTGCAGATTAGACCTGAGAAAAACCAGCTGTCAAGCCTTATTTATTGAAGGAGAGGCAGATAATGAAGCGCTTTCACAGAGCGTACTGAGCGAATCGAAGCGGAGAAGGTGGGAACATCGGCACCGTCGGCCCTAAGGCCAAGCAGCATCCCTGTCTAAGGGCACAGCCCTAAATCGGCTGTGCCCTGCACCTGGGATCCTGCGGATCGGAAATGGGGGGCCCACCCACGGGTGGGAGGGCGCCGGCAAGTGGGCCGCTTAGCGCTTGGCCCGCGGTAGAAAGGCGTTCGCTTCCCAAAGGTCGTAATTGGCGCGAAAAGCGCTCAGATCAGCGTAGGCCTCCTTGAACATGGGAGATTGGGAAGCCAGCTCGGCGGCCACGTCCTCCCAGGCCTGCTTGAAGGCCGCCAGCATCTCCTCCGGCCAGTAATGGATAGTGACGCCGCGGTTTTTGACGTTGGTGTTCATCACCTCGGCCTGAATCGCCTCGGTGTAGGCGAAGCTGTCTGCCGTGGCAGCCCGGCACATCATCTCAACAATCATCTGCTGGCTTTCGCTCATGGCGTTCCAGACATCCTTGTTGATGAGGAGTTCGAAGAGGGTCGCCTGCTGATGCCAACCGGGAAAATAGTTGTTCTTGACCACCTTGTAAAACCCCAGGCGAGCATCGATGGCCGGCATGGAGAACTCGGTGGCATCGATGGCCCCCTTCTCCAGGGCGGGGAAAATCTCGCCGCCGGGCAACAGGCTGACCGAGACCCCCAACTTCTGCATCGCCTTGCCGCCCAGGCCGTAGAAGCGCATTTTGAGGCCTTTGAGGTCGTCCAGCGAGACGATGGGATCTTTGAACCAGCCCGAGGTTTCCGGGGCGATGATGCCGCAGGGGATGACGTGAACGTTGAAGCCCGCATCATCGTACATCTTCTGGTAGAGTTGGCGTCCATTGCCGTACCAGATCCAGGCGAGGAACTCACCGGTTTCTGGACCGAAGGGCACGGTGGAGAAGATCGATGCGCCGGGGATCTTGCCTTCCCAATACCCCGAAATGCTGTATCCGGCGTTGACCTTGCCCTTGGAAACCGACTCGAGAATCTCGAAAGGCGCGATCAGCTTGCCCGGCTCGTACACCTTCATGCGCACACTGCCGGCACTGGCAAGCTGGATTCGCTCCTCAACCCACTTAATGGTTGAGCCGAGTCCGGGTAGCGCTGTGGAAAAACAGATCGGCACCTTGAGCAAAACGGGTTTGTCTTTGGCCGCTGCCGGCGTAACAGCGATCAGTAAACCAAGGACCACTACCCAACAGACACACTTCATCAGACGACACTGCATACTTGCCTCCTCGCGAAAATGAAATTAGACGCCAGATCCTTGGCCTGGTGCCGACCAAGCGACCCCGCGTGGTCTCCGGGTCCATGCGCCCTGGTTGGGCGGTCCTGACCCATACACCGATGCACCCAAATTGCGCAGTACCCTTCGGGTAACTGCGGTAACAGCCCTGGCATAAATTGGTGCAATTAATAGACCAATTGCCCACAAACCCAAGGACGAAGGCGCCGCGGCAGGGTATCGGACTGCATCCGCTTGGCGGTAGGACCGGCAGCCCGGGGAAGCCCCTTGCACGAGATGCGATGAAAAAAGGTAGCGTCGGCGGGGCAAAACCTGTATCAAAATGGCGACGTGTCGCCATTTTGATACAGATCGTCATGGCCCCTACCCCATCATTCTATTTTTGCGGAGGCTTCAAAATGCCAGCAGTTCAAGCTCTGGACCTTTTCAGCCATGAGCGGATGGAAACCCAACTGGAGCTGTTTAGGGGGATATTCGACGGCCTTCCCACCGGCTGCCTGATTACCGATGCAAAGGGCATCATCCTTTACATCAACAAACCCTATGGCCGCTTCCTCGAGGTGGATCCCGAGGCCTGTGTCGGACGGCACTGCACGGCGATCGTCCCCAATACGCGTATGCATCTGGTGGCGGCGAGCGGCCGGGCAGAGATGTATAAGACACAGCGCATCAAAGGTCAGCTCCTCGTGGTGCACCGGATCCCGATCAAAAAAAGAGGCAGCGTATTGGCCGTGTTCGGCCTCGTCATGTTTAGCGATGTGAAAGAGGTGGAGGGCCTGGCCAAGAAGCTCTCCATCCTTGAAACCAAGGTGAAACTCTATGAAAAGGAGCTCCTCGCCCTGCGCTCGACCCGCTACACCCTGGACAGCATTGTCTCTAAAAGCCGTGTCATGGGAGAGCTCAAGAAGGTGGCCCGAAGAGCGGCGGCGAGCGCATTCCCGGTCCTCATCACGGGGCAGAGCGGCACGGGCAAGGAGCTCTTCGCCCAAGGCATCCACCAGGCCTCCGACCGCCGCGTCTATCCTTTCGTCAGAATCAATTGCGCCGCCATCCCCAGGGAGCTGCTGGAATCGGAGCTTTTCGGGTATGAGAAAGGCGCCTTCAGCGGGGCGCGACGGGGGGGCAAACCGGGTAAGTTCGAACTGGCCCACAAGGGCACCATCTTTCTCGACGAGATCGGCGATCTACCCATGGAGATGCAGCCCAAACTTCTGCGGGTGTTGGAGGAGAAGGAGGTGGAGCGGTTGGGGGGACGCGTGCCCATTCGAACCAACTTCCGCCTCATTGCGGCCACCAATCAAGATCTAGGCGAGATGATCGCCAAAGGGCATTTTCGCCAGGATCTCTATTACCGGCTGAACGTCATCCGAATCGCCATTCCACCCCTGCGCGAGCGGCGGCCGGACATTCTGCCCATCGCACGGCATCTTCTGCGCCATGCTGCGGAGGAGAGCACCCTTGACGAGATCGGCCTTTCGGAAAGCGCGGGAAAAGCGCTGACCGCCTATACGTGGCCGGGCAATGTGCGGGAACTGGCCAATGCCCTCAATCGCGCCCTGGCCGCCATGGCGAGCGACAGCGACCAGATTGAGATCCACCACCTGCCCTTTCAGCTCACCCGCCGACCCCAAACCGCACCGGGCAGCCGCCCACCCGGAATCCGCCAGATTCAGGCCACTGCCGAAAAGGAAGCGATTACCAGTGCCCTTGCCCAGGCGGGCAATAACAAGACCATCGCCGCACGTCTCCTGGGCATCCACCGCACGCACCTATACAAGAAAATGAAACGACACGGAATTGCCCCCTGACGATGCGGCCGGCAATGTCGCCGATTTGATACACTTGGCGCTCAGTCAGCGAGACCCATGACGGCGTCTGCAAAGATGCGGGCATCCATGGGACGGGGGGCTGTGGGGATGACGGGTGTGAAGCCCATCTGATCGAGAATGTGCCCTTGAATGTCGACGCCCGGTGCAACCTCCTCCAACACCATGCCCTCTCGCCCCAGACGGAACACGCAGCGTTCGGTGATATATAGGACCGGTTGACGCCGCTCCAGGGCATATTGTCCACTGAAGGTGATATGTTCCACCGCTTCGACAAACTTCCGCACACGGCCCTCCTGTTCGATGCACAGTTGGCCGTTCGCGAGCCGTACTTTCAGTCCACCGGCGGTGAAGGTCCCCAGGAACACCACCGCACGGGCATTTTGGCTGATATTGATGAAACCACCGGCACCGGTCAACTTGGGCCCGAACTTGCTCACGTTGAGATTTCCGCGGGCGTCCGCCTGGGCCAGTCCCAAAAAGGCCAGATCCAGGCCGCCACCGTCATAGAAATCGAACTGGGAAGGCTGATCGATGAGCACCTCGGTGTTGGTAGCGGCGCCGAAACTGAGGCCGCCGGCCGGAATCCCGCCGATGACGCCGGGCTCGGTGGTCAGCGTCATATGGCCGCCGATGCCCTCCTCATTGGCCACCAGAGCGACCCCTTCGGGCATGCCGATCCCAAGGTTGACCACACTGTCCGGTTGCAGTTCGAAGGCCGCCCGTCGGGCGATTATCTTGCGGGGCCCCATCTCCATGGCGGGCAGGCTTTCCAGCGGCACCCGCACCTCCCCGCTGAAACCCGGGTTGTAAACCTCGCCGAAGGTCTGCCAATGATGGGCCGGCTCGGCCACCACCACGGCGTCCACGAGGATGCCGGGAATCTTGATCAACCGCGGGTTGAGGCTGTGACGCTCGGCGATGCGCTCCACCTGTGCGATCACACGTCCGCCGGAGTTTTTGGCGGCCATGGCCATGGCTTGAACCTCAAGGGTCAGCGCCTCACGCTCCATGGTGACATTGCCGAAGCTGTCCGCCGTCGTCCCCCGGACCAGGGCCACGTCGATGGGAAAGGTCTTATATGCCAGATAGGATTTTCCGTCGAACTCGATGCGCTCTACCAACTCTTCGGTGGTGCAGGTGTTGATCTTGCCGCCGCCATGCTTGGGGTCGACGAAGGTTTCCAGGCCCACCGTCGTGATGGTGCGCGGCTTACCGGCGGCGATGTCGCGATACAGATGGGCAATGACGCCCTGGGGCAAATTGTAGGCCTCGATCTTGTTGTCCAGGGCCAATTGCTGAATGGCCGGCACAAGTCCCCAGTGGCCGCCAACGACGCTGCGAATCAAACCATCGTGGCCGAGATGGTTCAATCCACGCCCTTGGCCGTCGCCCTGGCCAGCGGCATAGACCAAACGCAATGCTGTGGGTCCCCCTTCCGCGAGATAACGCTCCTCCAGAGCGATGGCCAACGCCTCGGGAAAACCGGTCCCCACAAACCCGCCGGTGGCGATGGTATCGCCATCCTGAATTAATTTGACGGCTTCAGGGGCCGACATCAGCTTGGTCTCTTTCCCGGCAACTCTGCTTGCCTGCATGGCCCTCCCTTTCCAGCGCTCACACGCCTGTCGATGATTTGCAAACCGGTCCCCCATGGAAAAGCGGGGAATGGACAGCGCATAATTTAGCAATTTCGATGCCGCTGATCCCTCCTCTCCGGTTCCTCGGGAACAGCGTATAGAAAAGCCGCCCTGACCGTCGAGCGGTCAGGACGGCTTACCCAATGGGCCGATAGTAGCATTCAGGCCAACTTAACGTTCACACAGCTCCACGAGAACACCGCCCGTGGCTTTGGGATGCAGGAAGGCGATCTTGGCGCCGCCGGCCCCGTGACGCGGTGACTCGTCGATCAGCCGAACGCCCTTCTCCTTGAGCTCGGCCAGAGCAGCCTCGATGTCGGCCACCCGGAAGGCCACATGCTGGATCCCCTGCCCCCGCTTTTCGATATACTTTGCGACCGGCCCGTCAGGTGAGGTGGATTCGAGCAATTCCACCTCGCTCTCACCGACTGGAAAAAATGCAGTGGTCACCTTCTGGGCCTCGACCGTTTCAGTACCCTCGAAACCGAGTCCAAGCACGTCGGACCAAAAATTCTTACCATCATCGATACTGTTGACGGCGATACCGAGATGATCGATTTTGAGAATCTCCATCCTAACCTCCTCTGATGACGTTATTTGAATTTATCCATAACCCGTTTAAAGCCCGCGAGGGCATTGACAATGACGGTATCCTCCACGCAGAAGGCGATCCGGAAATGGCCGGGTCCGGCAAATCCGCTGCCGGGCACCACCAGGATCAGCTCCTCCTGGAGAGCGCGAACAAAGGCCACATCATCGGCGATGGGTGTCCGGGGAAAGAGGTAGAAGGCACCGGCCGGTGTTTCGAATTCATAACCAGCCGCTGCGAGGCCATCACAGAGCAGGTCGCGTTTGTGTTTGTAGGCCCCGATATCCACACTCTGCCCCTGAAGACAACTGACCACGCGCTGCATGAGGGCTGGCGCATTGACGAATCCCAGGATGCGGTTGGCCAGGGTCATGCCCGCCAGCAGATCGCGGTGATGGGTTGCCTGGGGATTGACGGCCGCAAAGCCGATCCGCTCTCCGGGGATAGAGAGATCTTTGCTATATGAGGTGGCCAGGATACTGTCCTGATAAGCGGTGAATACGCTGGGCACCTCCACGCCCCCAAAAACGATCTTACGATAGGGCTCATCGCTGAGCAGGTAGATCGTCCGATCCAATTCCGCACTCTTGCGCTGCAGCAGCTCTCCCAGCGCATCCAGGGCCTCGCGCGAATATATACGCCCGGTGGGATTGTTGGGTGAGTTGATGAGCACCGCCTTGGTTTTGGCACCGATGGCGACCGCCAGGGCGTCCAGGTCCAGGTCGAAGTTGGAACGCGTGGGCACCATTTTCAGGCGGCCGCCGTGGTTGTCCACGTAAAAATTGTACTCCACGAAGCAAGGGGTCGGCACGATCACCTCGTCACCGGGATCGATGAGGGTTTTGAGGATCACGTTGAGGGCCCCGGCGGCGCCGCAGGTCATGAGGACATCTGCTTCGGATACGGCGACACCCTGCTCCTCAGACAGGTAAGTGGCAATAGACCGGCAGACCTGGGGATAACCGGCCTGGGGCATGTAGCAATGACCATCTGGACCGCAGGTGACCACTACCTCCTGCAGGGTCTGGTTAAAACTCTCCGGCGGCGGTAAATTGGGGTTCCCGAGACTGAAGTCGAAGACCTTGTCGGCGCCGTGTTGGGCCTTGAGCCGGGCGCCCTCCTCAAACATCTTCCGAATCCAGGAAGATTTTTCCATAAATGCGTTGATCTTGGTGGCAATGGTCATGGGGCGCATCTCCTCTGCGGAATTGGGGAGCTGGTTCACCAGTGGCGCTTGCGGTCAGAACAACTGCCCCCTGCATAGGCCCAAACCCGCCAAAGATCAAGCGTCCATTCGCGACACCACCCTCACCGAGGGCCGTCGCAGGCGCAAGGAAACAGGCGTACGCCGTCCCATGCGATCGAAGGCTGCCCCAGCGAAACGACAAAAAAAGGTGGCCGGATGGGCACAGGTCATCCGGCCACCATAAGGGTTTCGTCAACGGCCAAGGTCAACAATGGCCGCTATTGGGGATTTAGGTTCTGGCCCTTCCGAAGCCGATGGTGTTGAGCACCTCGGCCATCTTTCCCAGAATCGCCGGATCGTCGATGGTGGCCGGCGTCTTCCAAGGCGTGTTGTCGGCCATCTTCTGGATGGTGCCCCGGAGAATCTTCCCCGAGCGTGTTTCGGGCAGACGCTTGACCACCTGCTAGTCCCATCCCAGTACGGCCTTGGTGGGCGAGCCGTACTTGACCGCATGGCGTGCAGCCCCATGCAATTGGCCGCAATGGCCCAGCCAGTCTCGGTCTGCCACCAATGGTCGATGACCGGTACCTTTAGATGGGTCTCTGACCACCGGACTGTCGTAGATCAGGGCGACATTGTCACCGCGCCCTTCGGCCACATGCAGGTCGAGAGCGTTGTAGCAGGTGTTGGGGGTTCCGACAGCGAACCAGCGGTAAAACGGCTTGTTGCTGTCGTCCAGCACCTTGTCCCTTTTGCGGTACCAGTAGCACTGCTCAGCGGCTTCGGCCCAAAACGCTTCTGGATCCTTAAGGGAGCGCACGTAGGCGCTTTCATATGCGGTTGTCATTTCCGCTCTTCTGACAGGGGTCTTTAAACCAGATCAACGCCGTCTGAAATCGAGGCGTTGCCATTGCGGATATCTTAGCGGCGCGGCTCAGAGAGGAGGCCCAGGGACTGGCCTCCTCCAGCGGATGGTCCTTGGGGGTGGCGGATGTCGGATCAACTTGCCGCCGTCCAGGGGGGCTGTCGCAGCAGGACAGGCCGCTGAACGGCGGCAGCATGCAAGCGGTCAGGAGACAGCGCGGGCGGGCCTCAGGTCGATCTCTCTCGGTTTGGGCTCAATCCAGGGTTTACCAACCGGGAGGACGTCGTGGCCGAACACCTGGAGATAGATGACATGGGCCATCATATACCAGGCCGAGGCGGCGCAGAGCATCAATTCGTAGGCGGCCACCTTGGTCAGCCAGGGATAACCGAAGTGGGCCAAATCCAGTAGGATGAAACCGATCAGCAGCAGGGTGAAGGTCAGGCCCATGGCGCCGTGGATGCGCATGGCCGGAATCCACAGGATGAAGGTGTACAGGGTCCAGACCACCAGGAACCAGCCCACATCGGTCCCGCTGGAGGTGTAGATGCCGAAATGGTTCAGCAGGAAAATCACGCCCAATGAGATCCAAAACGCCCCATAGGAGACAAAGGCGCTAAAACCAAAGTTATTGTTGCACTTGAACTCCTGGAACCCGGCGATCATCTGTGCCCCGCCGCCGAAGACCAATGCCAGGGCAACAATGGGCCCGAGGCCACACCAGCCTGCGTTGTGGAACTGCAGAATCATCGTGGTGAGACCGAAAGCCGCGAGACCCACTACCGCCGGATTGCCGAGCTGCTGCTGATTTGCCATTACACCCTCCTTGATGCGTTCGGCCCTTAAAGGGGTCATCCCTTAAGGGGTTCATCTGCTGATCCGAATGATCAGCCTGCCGAGTGATGCCTTTGCGCCGCCTGTCGACGTCAAAGCACCCTCTTTGCGGTGCATTGGTGTGCGTACCGCCCATCATGGGGCCGGCGCCGCCGCCATCGACCAAATGTGGCTCCAAGGCGGCATCGACCGTGGCCGTGATCACGGTAGGGGGAGGGAGAAGGGAGCGTTTTGCGGAGAAACTCTCCCTTCCCTTCATCCCATCGAGGCGGGCCATTGGCCAACGTCATCAGCAACGCCCATGCCAGGCCAAGCAGGACATGGCATAAAAACAATTATAACAATGTATTAGAGGCTATTTTGGCGATAATTAATGGGAACTGCATTCAGCAGGCTTTGGGGCATTATTGTCTCAGAGCCTGAGGAAAACAGATATAACTATCTATATTTGTTGATTTTGTTGAATTGGGTCGAATAGTTCTCAATTCGGGTCTAATCGATCCCGTGCGCTTTGATTTTCCGAAATAGGGTGCGGCGGTCCACTCCCAGGCGGCGGGCGACCCGGGAGCGGTGCCAATGGTGGGCGGCGAGCATTCGCTCTATGTAGCGTTTCTCAAACGCACGCATCACGTCGGCGAGACGCGGTGAGGCGCTCTGGGCATCGGGCCAGTCGGCCGCCAGGGCTTGCGTCAAAGGGCCGCCTTCGAGACCGTGTCCGGTCGGCTGGGTGCTTTCGCGTGGGGGGGGGACACTGACGGGGATCGGCAGCTCTTTCAGGGTGACATACCGGTGGACGGCGTTCTGAAGTTCCCGAACATTGCCCGGCCAGTCATGGCGCATCATGGACTGGATGACGGTATCGGGGAGGGTGGCGGGGGCACCATCCTCCGTGAAGAGCGCCAGGAAATGGTGGGCCAGCAGCGGAATGTCGGCGCGGCGCTCTCGCAGGGGCGGCAGGTGAACGGGGATGATGTGGATGCGGTAGTAAAAATCGCGCCGAAAGAGGCCCTGGTGCATCTGGGCCGCCAGGTCGCGGTGGGTGGCGGCGATGATGCGCAGATCGGGTGTGATGACGGCGTGGCTGCCGATGGGGGAGTAACCACCGCCGTCGATGGCCCGCAGCAACTTGACCTGCATGGAGAGCGGCAGCTCCCCGATCTCGTCCAGAAAGAGGGTGCCCTGGTGGGCGGCATCGAGGAAACCGGGCTTGTCCATCTGGGCGCCGGTGAAAGCCCCCTTGCGGTAACCAAAAAACTCGCTCTCCAATAGATTCTCGGGAATCGCACCGCAGTTCACGGTGACAAAACGCTGCCCCCCGCGCCGGCTGAGGTCGTGGATGGTGCGGGCAACCAACTCTTTACCGGTGCCCGATTCCCCGTAGACGATGACGTTGGCGGATGATTCGGCCGCTTTGAGGATGTTGGTATACACCGTCTGCATGGCCGCGCTCTTGCCAACGATTTCGCCGAAGCGCAGCCGTCCTTTGAGAGAGGAGCGCAGGCGGTCGGTCTGGGCTCTGAGTTCGGCTTCGCTGCGCTTGAGGCTCTCTTCGGTCTGTTTTCGGTCGGTAATATCCATCACAATTATCTGCGCGCGAACCGCCCTGCCCGCCGCCGCGCCCATCGGGGTATGGATGGCATAGAACCAGCGTTCCGGGCTGACCGCATCCGTCGGACGACAAAACTCGTAGCGCTGCGTCTGCCCCCCGAAGACCGCCATGTTGGGGCACCAGGTGCAGGGCCCGCTGCCCTGGTAGATCGCGGCGTAGCACGCCTCGCCGGTGGCATCGCGGCCGATGGTCTCCGCCAGGCGCCGATTCATGAACTCGATGCGGTAATCGGCATCCACCGTGTAAATGAAGCCCTCGAAAAGGGCGATCACCTCCCGCAGGCGCCCCTCGCTGTGCCGCAGCGCCTCCGCCATCTGGTGGCCTTTGGTAATCTCCGCTTGAAGCCGCTGGTTGGTTTCCTCGAGCTGGCCCGTGCGTTCCCGCAGTGCCTTGGTGCGCTCGGTGACGGCCGCCTCAAGCCCCTCACGGTAGCGGCGGTTTTCATGAACCAGATTGCGTTGATCCAATCCCCGTCTGACGGCGTTTTCCAGAACGGCCATGTCAATAATGGGCTTGGCGATGAAGTCGAACGCACCCAGTCGCAAGGCGGCGACGGCATCCTGCATGCCGCCGGCACCCGTAACGACGATGACGGGGACATCGGGGTCGCGCTGAGCGAGCTCCGATAGCACCTCCAAACCGTCCATGCCGGGCATGCGCAGGTCCAGCAGCACCAGATCAGGTGGGTGGGCTGCAAAGCGCTCCAGTCCCGAAGGACCGTCCACCGCCTCGGAGACCGTATAGCCGCTGTCTTCCAAATAGACGGAGATGCTTTCGCGCATGATGGCTTCGTCGTCGATGATGAGGACGGCCCAGCGATGTGCTGTTTTCATGGGATCTCACGCTCCTCGGCGATACCGGCGCTGGTGGCGGCCGTGAGGTCGGTTGGCGGGGCGATGGTGTGGCCGGGCGGGTGGGAAGCGGCCGAAAGCGGCAAACGGATGGTGAAGCAGGTGCCCTGATCGGTGTCCGATTCCAAACTGAGCTGGCCGCCGTGATGGCTGGTGATGATGAAGTAGGAGACGCTCAGGCCGAGCCCGGTGCCGATGCCCACATCCTTGGTGGTGAAGAACGGTTCAAACACCCGTGAGCGCAGATCGGGCGGTATGCCGGGTCCGTTATCCGCGATGGTGATAAGGGCCTGGTCCAGGTGGCGACGGGTGGTGAGGACGATCTCCGGGGCCCGTTGCGCCATGGTCTCCGTCATGGCCTGGGCCGCGTTGCGCAGCAAGTTAAGGACCACCTGTTCAATCTCGGTGGCCACACAGGGCACCTCGGGCAGGTCTGGAGCGTATTCGCGTTGGATACGAATATCCCGAAAATCGAATCGCTTGCGCAGGTCGTAGTCATGGGCGGCCAGTTCGACGCTCTTGTCCAACAGGCGACTGAGAGCCACCGGCGCCTTTCGGGCTTCACTGCGGCGGCTGAAGCTGAGCATGTTCTGAACAATGTGCGAGGCCCGCTCGCCGGATACCCGGATGCCGTCCAGGAACTTCAGCACCCGCCGCTGCTCCAGGTAGGTGCGGATGGCGCCGAGGCTGGTTCCGCAGGCCTCGGCCTCGGAGTGGTTGACGGCCAGTTCGTCGGATAGGCGACGCTGGATGTTTTGCAGGCTCTGGAGGATACCCCCCAATGGATTGTTGATTTCATGGGCCATGCCGGCAGCCAGGCCGCCCACCGACATCATCTTCTCCGTCTGGACCATGGTGTTTTCCAAGCGCACCCGATCGGTGATGTCGTCCACCCGGATCACGGCACCGGCGACCTCATGCACGGTGAGGGGGTAGATCATGATGTTCACGTAGGTGATCCGGTCGCTGTCCCCAAAGACCACTTTCTCCAGAAGAGTGGCCTGCTGCTTTTCAACTGCCGGTCGGATCTGGTCGCTGTTCGCCTGCAGATGCGGCAGCACCTCGACAACCGGGCGTCCGATGGCGGCTTCGGAGGTCAGCCGGGTGACGCGCTCCGCTTCACGATTCCACTGCGTCACCCGCCCATTGCGATCAACGCCCACGAGGATGGAGGGCATGGAGTCGATGATGTTTTGGAGGTAATGCCGCAGGCGCGAGGTCTCTCGTTCGGCCAGTCGCGATTCGGTAATGTCGTTGCCCACACAGAGATACTCGGCCACGGCGCCTGCGGCGCCCGCTATCGCCTTGCTGGTCCAGGCGATCCAAACGCGCCGGCCGTCCCGCCGCCGGTTTGCGAACTCAAAATGACCAAAGGCGGCCTGGTCGGCACCGGTGGCGGCAGCGGCGGCCAGAAAGTCCCCCGATCCCTCGGGCACGATCAATTCGGTCACGGCGGCACCGAGGGCCTCGGCTTCGCTGAATTGAAAAAAGGTCTGGGAGAACTCGTTGAAGAAGGTGATCCGTCCCTGAGTGTCCATTCGCAGAATGATGCTGTTGGCGTTTTGAACCAGCTCGCGATACTTGGCCTCACTGCGCCGAATGGCGGCTTCGGCACGACGCCGGTCGGCGATCTCTCCGCGCAAATCGTCGCTGTAGGCCTCCAGCCGTTCCATGAAGGAGTTGAAATAACGCGCCAGATGGCCGATCTCATCGCGGGAGCGTCTCTGCATGCGCACCGAAATGTCCCCTTGGGCGCCTTTGGAAAACTGCTGCATCAGCTCCCTGAGAGGGTGGGTGATGGAGGAGCTCAACCGCAGGGTGATGGGCAGCACCAGCAGCATGAAGATCACGACAGTGGCGACGATGAGACTGCGCACCATCTTCAGCGGCGCATAGAATTCGTCCAGGTAGCTGGAGGAGGCCACTATCCAGTCGAACTCAGGGATATAGTTGAAGATCACCAGTTTTTCTCGGGGAATGTTCTCACCAGGGTTTTCCCAGGGGTAGGTAATCTTGCCGTTTTTACGCGCGCAAATCTCCTGGATGAAGTAGTGCCCTTTGCGGTCTTGGGCGCCGTAGTAGTTGCCCTCCTGTGCGGGGTGCAGAATGAGGTTGCCCCTGCTGTCCATGATGTAGGAATAGCCCGTCTGACCGAAGGTGAGGGAGAGGATCCCCTCCTCAAAATCGGTGACGTCGATCAGCTGACGAAATTCGCTGCGGTAGGAGGACGCCGATATGATCCAGTCCCAGGGCTCGAAATAGGTCATGTAGAGCGCCTTGGGCCGTGGATGATCCTCGCCGGGGTTCTGCCAGTCGTACTCCAGATAGCCGATTTTGCGAAGCTTCTGATCGCGGACAAAGTCGAAACGCGAGATATCGGCGCCCAACAGAGCCCTCTCCGGATGGATCAGCACCTTGCCGAAGCTGTCGATGCAATAGATATATCCGGTCGTGCCGATGGTCTGGCTGCGCATCACACGCCCGGCCTGGTGTTTGGCCTCGCTCTCGCTGATCTCGCCCGCCTGCCAGCGCTCGTAAAAGTTCAGCGCGATCTCCCGGTTTTTTTCCGCCACCGCCCGCAGGTGGTTGCGGATGGAGACATTGGCCGCGGTCCGCACCATGTTGAGAATGGTGGTGGTGCTGTTCTCCAGCTCGCTTTCGATGCCGGCTTCGATGGTCTGGCGCACAAATGTGTAGATGATGTAACTGCCCAGGGACATGGAGAGGGCGAACACCGTGGCGTAGCTCACCAGGAGTTTGTAGCGTATTCGCAGATTGGAGAACCAGCGCATCGGTTACCGCCCCGGCTGAGAGGGTTGTCTCTGGCCGCCGGTGAGGGGCCCGCGTGAGATCTGAGCAAGGACAAAGAGAGGGGTCGGCGACAGGAGATCGCGGTGGCAGAGATGGCTGAATCGTAGTGAAACGGCAGGGGGGGTGTCAAGCCGCCAGGGCCTCCGGGAGGCCCTGAAACGACAAAAAAGGGATCGCTGCCATCAGACCGCTTAGGCTGGTTCGACGGCCTTTATTTCGGGTATCTCCTGCTTGAGAACCCGTTCGATGCCGTTGCGGAGCGTCATCTGGGACATGGGGCAGCCGGCGCAGGCCCCCTGAAGACGAACCTTGACCACGCCGTCGACCACCTCCACTAATTCCACATCCCCTCCATCGGCCTGGAGCATCGGACGAATCTTGTTCAGGGCGGCTTCGACTTTCTCTTTCATGTTGTCCTCCAATCCTGCTTGCGGAACCATTATTGGTGGGCGCCTGCTTCCCGGTCCAGGTAAAACTGGCGCCGAAAGGCCTCGAAACGATCATCACAGATGGCGGTGCGCATCTCGCGGGCGAGACTTAGATAATAATACACATTGTGAAGGGTGTTAAGATAGTAGGCCATGATTTCTCTGGCGGTGTAGAGGTGCCGCAGGTAGGCACGTGAAAAGTGGCGGCAGGTGTAGCAGTCACACTTCTCGTCGAGGGGGCGAGTGTCATCACGGAAACGGGCGTTGCTGATATTGAGGCGCCCCCTGCGGGTGAACAATTGACCATTGCGGGCGTTGCGGGTGGGCATCACGCAATCGAACATATCGGCGCCCAGTGCCACCAGTTCCACCAGGTCCTCGGGCGTCCCCACCCCCATAATGTACTTTGGCTTGTCAGGGGGCAGTAGCGGCAAGGTGTGGGCAGCCATCTCGAGCATCAGCGCCTTGGGCTCGCCGACGCTGAGGCCACCGATGGCGTACCCCGGCAAGGCCAATTCCGCCAGTTCCTGCGCGGATCGGCTGCGCAGATCGGCGTACATCCCCCCCTGGACAATGCCGAAAAGATGGTTCTGTCGGTCCGTGTGCGCTTCCCAATGGGTTTTGCAACGCTTGGCCCAGCGAGTGGTCAAGCCCAGGGCGTCTGCGGTCAGTTGACGATCCGCCGGATAGGGGATGCACTGATCGAGGCACATATGGATATCGGAATTGAGGCAGATCTGGACATCGATGGCCCGCTCGGGTGTCAGGAGATGGCGTGAGCCATCCAGGTGGGACTGAAAAGCGTAGCCTGCCTCGTCGATGGTGGAGAGCTGGGCCAGGGAGAAGACCTGGAACCCCCCTGAATCGGTGAGGATGGATCCCTCCCAATGCATAAAGCGGTGGAGGCCGTTGAACTTGTCGATCACCGCACAGCCAGGCCGCAGGTAGAGATGGTAGGTGTTGCCCAGGATGATCTGCGCCCCTGCGGCGGTCAATACCTCGGGGGGCAGGGCCTTGACGGTCGCCAGGGTCCCCACCGGCATGAAAATGGGCGTCTCCACCCGGCCGTGAGCGGTGTTGAAGGTGCCCGCTCGCGCGGATGTGGTCGATGACTGGGAGATGACCTCAAATGTCAGCAAAAGCGATCCTTATCCCCCAACCGCTGAAGGGTCGGCTGGAGACGCCTCGGTGCCGCGAACCGAGTGGTGTCAGGTGATCAGCATGGCATCCCCATAACTGAAAAAGCGATATTGCGCAGCCACTGCCGCCCGGTAGGCGGCCAGAATCTGTTCCCGTCCGGCCAGGGCCGCCACCAACATCAGGAGGGTCGACTCCGGCAGATGAAAGTTGGTGATGAGGGCGTCCACCACCTTGAACTGGTAACCGGGATAGATGAACAGATCGCACTCGCCGCTGCCCGACCGGACCCGCCCATCCGCCTCGCCGCTGGCTTCCAGCGTACGAACGGCGGTGGTGCCCACGGCAACCACACGGCGGCCCTCTGCCTTGGCGCGGTTGATGGTCGCGGCCGTTCGAGAACCCAGCCGATACCACTCGGCATGCATTCGGTGGTCCCGGATGTCGTTCACGCGTACCGGGACGAAGGTGCCGTACCCCACGTGCAGGGTTACCTGGGCCACCGCAATGCCCCGCTCTGCGAGCCGGTCCAACAGCCCGGTGGTGAAGTGCAGCCCGGCCGTGGGAGCGGCGATGGCCCCCTTGTGGGCGGCATAAACCGTCTGGTAGTCTTGGCGATCCGCCATGCGGTCTACCGAGTCCCGCTTGATATAGGGCGGCAGCGGGACATGTCCGATCTCGGACAAGAGGGCTTCGAAGTCGGCATCGCAATGGAATCGCAGGGTGGCGATCCCATCGGCGGCGTCGAGGACGTCCCCGTGAAGCCGCGGATCAAAGCGGAGCCGCATACCGGGTCGCACCGGTTTCGACGAGCGCACCATGCAGCGATGGATGCGACCGCCCTCGGCCCCTGAATCGCCGCGATGGTAGTCCAAAAGGAGAACCTCGACCTTGCCGCCGGTGGGTTTGCGGCCGAAGAGGCGGCCCGGGACAACGGCCGTATTGTTGACCACCAGGAGGTCTCCCGACGCGAGCAGCGCCGGCAGATCTGCAAAGCGGTGGTGTCGCAGCGCGCCGGAACCACGGCGCAGGTGCAGAAGACGGGCGCTCTTGCGGTCCGGCACGGGATGCTGGGCGATGAGCCGTTCGGGCAGCTCGTAGGCGTAATCTTTTCTCCGGTACATCGGTCCGTCGCTTCAATCGCCCGCGCGGCCCATGGCTACGAGCAGGAGCCCCGCCAGCATTAACATCAATCCCATGATCCGCATGTTGCCCGGGGACAATTCGAGCGCCTTGGCCATCCAGACCTTCATCTTCTCGGGAAAGGCAAAGTAGGGCAAGCCCTCGACGATCATCACCATTCCCAACACGCACAGGAAGAATTTCATGCGATTCTAACTTCTTGTGGTTGACAGAAACCGGCTATATATTCTCAACTAAAAACACTTGTCAAAACAAACCTGCCATCAACAGACGGCGCACCACGTGAGGAGACGCACATGCTACGCATCCTGGTCCACTACCTGTTCGCCACATCGGCGTTGACCATCTACGGGGGGCAGGTCTGACCCTTCATGGAAGGCTTACCCCCCGTGATCCTGGGGGTATCGATTTTGATTCCCTTCGGACTGGCCTTTGCCGTGCGGCCGCTCCTGGAGAAGCGCTATGTGCTGAACGCCGCGCCGGCCAGGGCGACCAAACGCCAGTTCACCGTGGATCTGTCACTGCCCATGGCGGCCGGCACGCTAGTGGTTGTATACAACAGCATTGCCCTTGGATTTCCCCTGGGCAGCGGGCTGAGTCTGCTCCTGGGATGTCTGATCTTCGGTTTTTTTCTCGCCCTGGACACCGCACTGGCACGCGAGCGCCAGCTCATCCAGGCCGCCGTCAGTGCCAACCGCGTGGTGGAGCCCCCTCAACGGCTATACCCCATGACGCGCCGCTTTTCCATGGTGGCGGTGGCGGCCACGCTCTGTGTCACCCTGGTGATCAGCATGGTGATCCTAAGGGATTTCGCCTGGCTTTCCGAGGCGGTCATGACGGCCGAAAGCGTGGAGGCCGCTCAGCGCTCGGTGCTGGTGGAGGTGCTCTTCATCATGGTCGTTCTTCTGGGGATGGTCATCAACCTGATCATCTCCTATTCGATGAATCTGCGTCTCCTCTTCCATAATGAAACCCAGGTCCTTGAACAGGTCAGCAATGGCGATCTCTCCCGCTTTGTTCCGGTGACCACCAACGATGAGTTTGGCTTTATCGCCGGCCATACGAACACCATGATCCGGGGACTGCGCCACCGCTCCCGTCTCGTCAACGCCCTCAAAGTGGCCGAAGAGGTCCAGCAGAACCTGTTGCCCCACCGACCACCGCAACGCAAGGGCGTTCAAGTGGCCGGCGTGAGTCAATATTGCGATGAAACCGGCGGAGACTACTTCGATTATCTCGAACTCCCCGGTCACCGTCTGGGCATCATCGTGGCCGATGCCGCCGACCATGGCATCGGTTCGGCCCTGCACATGGCGACGGCGCGTGCCTTTATGCGATTCGCCGCCCATCACTACTCCGATCCAGCCACCTTGATGGAAGCCGTCAACCGCGATCTGACCCGCGACAGTGCTGCCTCGGGCCGTTTCATTACGGCCTTTTTTCTCGAAATTGACGTCGATGGCCGACGCTTGCGGTGGTCCCGAGCCGGCCACGAACCCGCCCTGCTCTTCAATCCGCAGACAGCGGCGTTCAGTGAGCTCGATGGCAAGGGCATCGCCCTGGGCGTATCCGACACGGCGAGCTACCGAAGCGCAGAGACCCAGGACTGGCCTCCCGGCAGCGTCATCCTGATCGGTACCGACGGCATTCACGAGGCCCGCAACGTCAAGGGGGACTATTTCGGTCATGAGCGACTGAAAAAACTCATCGCCCAACACCATCAGGAGGATGCGGAGACCCTCAAAAACCGAATTCTGGAGGCGGTGGACGCCTTTCGAGAGGGCTTCGCCATGGAGGATGATCTCACCCTGGTCGCGATAAAATTGCGGTGAGGTGCGGCGGCGCAAGGCCACGGCGAGCGTCAGTATCCGTAGGCGATCGTCCGCGTCCATTGGCGATCGTCAGCATTCATCAAGATGGGGTTGGCGCTGCGGCGGTTCGCTTGATCACCACCAGGGTGGCATCATCCACCGCCGCTGCGGCCTGGCGGAACCGATCCAGATCGGCCATCACGGCATCGACAATTCGGTTCGCCGGCAGATGGGCATTTCGGCGCACCAGCCGCTCGAGACGGTCTTTGCCGAACATCCTTCCCTCTGGATTGAGGGTTTCCCAGATGCCGTCCGTGCCGATCACCACCAGCTCTGACTCGGCGAGCCGGATCCGTTCTGCGGAGAAGGCAGCGTCCGCCGACACCCCCATGGCCAATCCCTTCCCCGACAATATTTCGAAGCGGTCTGCAGCGGGGTCGTAGTGCCAGCCCGGCTCATGGCCGGCCCGCAGCCAAACCAGACCGCCGTCCTTTATAGAGACCTCGGCCACCATGAGGGTCATGAACTGCCCTGAGTCCCGCACGTCCTGGCATAGCAAGCGGTTGACATCGGCCAGTTTTGGGGCGAGATCGCCCTCGAGGTGAAAGCGCTGACGGATAAGGGCCCGGGCCGTGGCCATCAGAAGGGCCGATGAGATGCCGTGACCCGCGACGTCCCCGACGATAACCAGCAGGCGGTGGTCTTCGGGCGGTCCGGTGACCAGGTAGTCGAAATAATCCCCGCCGGTTTGTTCGCAGTAGCGACTTCGGCCGCAAATATCCAGTCCCGGTACCCGGGGCGCCGCCTCGGGAAGCAGGTTTTGCTGGACCTCCCGGGCCAGGTCCAGTGAGCGCCGAAGGTCATAATGGGCTTTCAGTTCCGGCCCGACCTGGTTGAAAATCTTGGCCATTCGTCCGAACTCGTCATTGCTGCGCACCGCCACGCGGGCCTGAAAGTCACCGGCGGCCAGACGCTGCGCCCCGTCACTGAGACGCTTGAGGGGCCGGGTGACCGTTTTGGCAAACAGAACGGCGAGTAGTATGGTCGCACCACAGACGACGGAGAGGATGATGAGGGTCGAGCGGGCGATGCGGGCCACCTGTCGGCCGGCTTCCCGCTCGGCGGCGTCGGTCATCCGTTGAATGGTGTCGTAGGGCGTTATGAGCACCAGGGCTGTCCCATGATGGGTCGCCCCGTAGGTCCACAGGCTGTCGACGCCCTGCCACACCAGCCGGCGCATGTTGCTTTTCCCTTCGGCGATGTCTTGCAATAGCGCGGAAAAGATTTCTGTATCGCCCCCGGTAAGCCACTCCGCATCGATGGGCACTTTCCAATGCCGATGGGCCAGCTCGGAATGGGACGAACGCGCCACGATGCGCAGTCGCCGTTCGAGGGGCGGGTCGGCCCTCTCCAGATGGCAGAGCAGGGGAACGGTGTCGGCGGGCAGATTGTCGGCCAGGAAGGGGCGCTCCAGGATGCGGCTGATGGGAAGCACCATACCGGTAACCCCCACCTTCGTTCCCGCGGGCCCCCGAACGGGCCGCAGCACAGCGGTAACGACCTGACGGGTAACCGGATCCACATAGGGATCCATCCATGCCATCTCGTCCCCGCGAAAATGCTTGGAGGCGAAACGATCCCGCGGATCCAACTGCCGGGGAAAACTGTCGTGCCCCGGAAAGGCCAGATGGACGCCGCTGTCCAAATTGACAAATTGCCACAGC
The DNA here is from genome assembly GCA_030066015.1 of Desulfosarcinaceae bacterium. Classification (GTDB taxonomy): domain Bacteria; phylum Desulfobacterota; class Desulfobacteria; order Desulfobacterales; family Desulfosarcinaceae; genus JASJCL01. The sequence continues at coordinate 26,197 of JASJCL010000039.1, forward strand.
GTCAAACCGCGAAATCTGGCGGCCGTTCGCCAGAAGGCCGTCATCCCGGCCAGCCGCTGGCAATCGGCTTCCAAGGCGGCCGGATCCGCACCGGGGGAGAATTTGAACACCGGTGTGTCGTACGAGACGGGCAACGGGCGGACCTGGCCGGCACGCCCTCGCTTGGCATGCTGGTCCGACACCGCCAGTGCGGGCAGCTCCAAGCCACCCGCCTCTTGGCCAGCGACGTAAAGGGGCTGGGACGCCCCGGGCGCCTCGGCCAGCAGCCGCTCCACTACCTGGGCCTGCAGCTGCAACGAGAAGAGGGCATAGGCGCGGTTGAGGTGCAGCACTTCGGCATACCCCTCGACGATGAGGTTCAGACGATCCTCGATCTGCTTTAGGAGACTATCTTGGGTGCGGCTCACCAGGGTCTGGCCCAGGTTCTGGATGGCATGGAGGCCGAAGGGCCGCATCACCGCCATGGGTCCCATGGCCAGTGCCAAGAGCAGAATCAGTAGCTTCCATTGGTACCGCACGGCGCCCTCCTCCCGCTTCGATTGTCACGGCCGCCCCTGCACAGCAGCGCACGCATCGATCTGCAAATTCTCCAGCCCACTGGCCTTTACCACAACAGCGGCGGCGCGTGCAAAAGCCGGGGCGCATCACCTGCCTTTTTCCTTGCCAAATCCTATATTTGCTGTAGCTTGTGGATGTCTCCATGTGTCCCATAGTCCTTGCAGACGGGAGCCAGTGATGGCCAAGCTTTACCGAAGCATTGTGGAACGGCCCCTGCGGTCATGGATCTTCACATCCGGCATCACGCACCTCCAGGGGGCCCTGGTAGTCGTCATCTTGGGCGTTGTATTTGCCAGGGTTCTGCCACTGGAGATGCAGAAGCGCATCATCAACGAGGCCATCAACCTGCGCAAAATCGACCTGCTCTTTCTGTATTGCGGCTTCTATTTGGCAGCAGTGGTGGCCGCCAACGGGTTCAAATTCGCCATGAACGCCCTGCAGGCCGTCATCAGCCAACGGGCCACCGCGCGAATGCGCGAAGCGCTCTACCACCATGCACTCACCCTCCCCCTGACCTATTATCGCAACACCCAACCGGGAGCGGTGGTCAATGCCGTCATCAACGAGCTCACCCTGCCGGGCAACTATATCGGCATGGCGGTGGCGGTGCCGCTGAGCAACGTGTTGACGCTGGTGGCTTTCGCCGCCTACCTGGCTTGGCTCAATCTCTGGCTGGCGGCCCTCTCCCTCTCCATCTACCCCCTGGTGCTCTTTCTCGTGCCCCTGCTGCAACGCAAGGTCAACCAGGCCAACAAGCAGCGGGTGGACGCCTCCCGCAAGCTCTCGAGCCGCATCTCCGAGTCCATCGGTGGCATCCATGAAATCCAGGCCAACGGCGCCTACACCCTCGAAAACCGCAAATTCGACAAGATTGTCCGTCGTCTTCTCAAGATCCGCATCCGGTGGAGCCTTTACCGCTTCGCCATCAAAGTGACCAACAACTTCTTCGTCAGCCTGGGCCCCTTCCTGGTCTTCATCCTGGGCGGGTGGTTGACCATCAAAGGACGGCTCGAGCTGGGCGCCCTGGTGGCCTTTCTATCTGCCCAGGAAAAACTCTACGATCCTTGGCGGGAGTTGATCGAATTCTATCAGGTCTACCAGGATGGACGGGTGAGCTATGACCGCACCATGGCCCTGTTCAACGTGCCGCCCGAGCATCGCCTGATTGCCGATGACCGCCCCCCGCACCAGCTCGAACGCAGCATCGAGGTCAAGGATTTAAGCTTCATCACCCGGGACGGTATCCGTCTGCTAGACCGGATCAACCTCACCTTAAAATCTGGCGAGCATCTCGCGCTGGTGGGCTTCAGCGGCAGCGGCAAGAGCACCCTGGCGCTCTGCCTCGGTCAGCTTTACAGCTACGATGAGGGCCGGGCGACCATCGGCGGCCACGAAATCGCCGAACTCACCAAGCAGGACCTCGTTGCCAACGTGGGTTTCGTCTCCCAGACGCCCTTCATATTTCAGGGCACCATCGAGGAGAATCTTCTTTACGCCTATACGGCCCAGCACGATGGTGGTCCACCGCCGGAACTGGACGATATGATCGCCGCTCTGCAGCAGGCCGGCATCTTCATCGATGTCCTGCGATTTGGCCTCAACACCATCATCGCCCCGGGCGAGCGGCCGGAGCTGGTGGAAGCCGTCATCCGGGTTCGCAACAATTTCCGTCAGGACTACGGCACCGATTTGAGCGAGTGGGTGGAGTTTTTCGACGAGAGCCAATACCTCTACCACTCCAGTATCGAAGACAACCTCATCTTCGGCAGCGCTCAAAATCCCGACCTGTGCGGCGAGAAACTGCTCACCAACCCTTTCTTCATGCAGTTTCTGGACGAGGCCGACCTCAACCGCACGCTGCTGGCCCTGGGTGCGGCCCTGACGCGGCAAACGGTCGATCTGCTGGGAAACCTTCCGCCAGATGAACTCTTTTTCAAACAGAGTCCCTTGGAGCCCGCCGAACTGGATACCTACAAGGCGGTGGCCGCCGAATTGCGTCAGCGCAACCTCCACCAGTTGGATCCACACACCCAGCGCCGCCTGCTATCCTTGGCCCTGCGCTTCACTCCCGGCCTGCACAAAATGGTGGCGCTCGACACGCTCCTGGAACGGTTGATTCTGGAGGGCCGCGTCCTCTTCCGGGAGCGCATCGAGGAGCAGATGCCGGAGGCCGTCACCTTCTATCGTCTGGATCAATACAGCTACGGGCAGACCATCCTCAATAACATCCTCTTCGGAAAGACCAAGACCGAACAGACTCAGGCGCGCGAGCGTATCTACCAGAGCATCATCCAGCTCCTCATCGAGGAGGATTTTCTGGAAGCCGCTGTGGCCATCGGGATGCAATACGACGTGGGCCGCGGGGGCGACAAACTCTCCGGCGGCCAGCGCCAAAAGCTGGCCATCGCAAGGGCCTTCCTAAAGCGTCCGCGCATCTTGATTATGGACGAGGCCACCTCGGCGCTGGACAACAAATCCCAGGGACGCATTCAGAACATCATCGAGAAACATTACAAGGGCAAAAGCACCCTCATCGCCGTGGTGCACCGCCTGGACATCATCAAGAACTACGACAAGGTCGCCGTCATGAAGGCGGGCAAGATCGTCGAGATGGGGACCTACGATGAATTGATCGCCAAGGAGGGACAACTCTATGAGCTCGAATTCGGAAGGCCTTAAGACAGGGGCCTCCTGCGAGATCACCGACAACATCGGCATCTTGCGCGAAGTCCATTTTTTTGCCGGCCTGCCCCTGGAGGTGGTCAAACTTTTCGCCTATCTCTGCACCCGCGAGAGCTTCAAAGCGGGTGATTTTCTCTTTCGGCAGGGGGATGACGACGGCTGCGCCTACTTTACGCTGTCCGGTGAGGTGGAGCTGCGACGACGGGAGACCGACCGTGAGGTGACCCTGCGGCGCTATCCGGAGGGGTCCTTTTTCGGCAGCCTCTCCCTGATGGGCCCCATGCCGCGACTCTTTTCCCTCCAAGCCGCCACCGACTTGGGCTGTCTGATCCTAACGCGCGAAAAATTCGCCAAGATCTCGGAACAATTCCCCGCGATAGGGCCCAAAATCGTCGCCAGCGTCGTCGGTCGCGTGCTCAAGTGGGAAAAACAAGTCCTCAAAGAGATGGAAGGCGATCTCAGCAGCTGTCAGCACTGTATCGGAATAAGCTTGCTCTAGCGGCCCAAACATGGCTAGAATCCTAAGCAAGATCGTGAACTGACGTCTGCCCCAATTGCGCGATTCAACTCAGGGAGTTTGGCAGATGGCGACCCAAAGGCTTACGTTCAAACTGAAAAACCAACTCGCCGATCTTGAGAAGATCAACGGCGCACTTGAGAATTTGCGTCGGCAACTCGGTTTTTCAAACAAGTGTAAGTGCGAAACCAACCTGGTCCTGGAGGAGCTCTTCACCAACATTATCAGCTATGGCTACCGCGACGGTGGTGACCACGAGGTAGTGCTGCGTATCCGCATCGACCCCGATCAGATGTATATCGAGATAGAGGACGACGGGGTCCCATTTGACCCGCTGACCGCTGAACCGCCCTGCCTGGACACCGATGTCGAAGCGCGCGAAGTCGGCGGCTTAGGCGTCTTTTTCGCCCGTCGATTTGCCGATCAAATTCACTACGAACGGGTGGGCGAGAAAAATATCGTAAAGATCACCAAACGGTTTCAAAATGATCACGGCTCTGAGCATTGCCCTACGGCAGCCAAGTTGGGCTGAGGGGCATCACGTGGATCAAGATTCAAGGACTAAGACGCATGCAAATCGATTTAGATACCAGAGAAAACGTCAGTGTTTTCAGTCTTAAAGGTCGTCTGGACTCCAATACATCGCCGGAGCTTGAGGAGGTGATCGCCTCCCAGATCGAAAATGGTTCCAGCAGCCTGATCATCAACTTTGAAAACCTGGACTACATTAGCAGTGCCGGTCTCAGAGTGATCCTAAAAACCACCAAAGATCTCAAGCGGCGCGAGGGCAAGCTCTTGCTCTGCGCCATGCAGGACTATGTCAAAGAGGTTTTCGAAATTGCGGGCTTCGATACCTTTCTGCCCATCGTGCCTACCATGGATGAGGCCATCTCCAAGATATAACCGCCCTCCCGGCGACCGGCGCAAGCCCGCCGCACATCCGCCCCGCATCCCCAGACCTCATAGAAAGGGCGCTGTGGCAGGGGGTACCGCCCTGCGACCATCGATCTCAAGGTTCCCGTAGACCGATCAGGCCGCGTTTGCCCAGCATCCGAAGGAAGGTGGTGACCGACAGCTCCGCTTCACGCTGCGGCAGTTTGTGGAACTCGCCGAAGCGGGCGACGATATCACCCACGCTGCGCTCACCGTCGATCCATCCCCACACCTGGGTCCCCAGGGTATCCAGCTGGATCTTGCGCTTTTGATCTGAAAGCGCGTCGCGACCGAATCGTCGCAGCAGACGATCCAGCCAGGGACGCATCACGATGGGATAGATCAGCACCAGCTCTCCGCTCTCCAGGGTCTCCGCCGCGACGCCGGCGTGTTTCATCGGGATGCAGGCCAGGGCTGCTACCCGCTTTTCAGGATCTGAAGCGCTTGGATCAACAATAGGTTTCATAGGTCTCAGCGAGTCGCTCGAAAAGAGGGCCAAGGCCCCTCCCCCGCCCACTCACCTCAATCCCCAAGAGGCTGTTGTGGGGCGGTGTATGCCGAACCCGCAGGTATCGTTGAAATCGAAAGCGTTGCCAGCGGATGGGCAGCGGGCCTCCCGCTGACCAGATCCCATCGACCACCTGCTCGCCTCCCCGCTCCGTGACGGTCAGCCCCGCCGCCGGAACGCTGAACTGGTTCTGGATAAAGGATAGCAGCGGGGTCTGATCGAGAATGGCGGCGGCCGGGGCCCAGCGGTGCAGCCCGATGCGAATCCGCGCTTTGCGCCACAGGAGCCGATAGCGACCCGTTTCGAATCGGAAACGGTGCAGATTGGCCCCGGCGGGCAGTTGGGCCCGGACGCCGAAGAGCGCGAGCGGTGTCTCCGCTCCCGAGGGGTGATCGTTAAAGGAGGCCAATAGCCGCGGGATGGATTCAGGATGTTGGGTCAGTGGCGGGTGGATCTGAAGCAGACTTAAACGACGACACTGGGGACAATAGATCAGCAGTCCGCAGCCATCGGCTTCCGAGCGCCGCCAAATGAATCCGGTTACGCGATAGGCGGAGAGGCTGGCTGTCCAAGTTTGGGGAGCCTGCCAGGGGGTCGGCGCTGGCAGACCTTTTCGTCTGGCGCGCTTACCAATGCGCCGTAGGACCCGGGCCTCGTCATACGCGCCCCGGTGAGGGGCCCAGTGAATCTCCAAGGTGGCCAGCGCGTCATCGCTCCATTGAATCTGGTCCGGCGCAATGCGGGCGACGTTCCATGAGGCCGGATGTCGCAAGAAAATCCCGTTCCAGGCGGTTTCCGCCCAGGTCGCATCAGTAGGGCACAAAGCGCTTCCAGTCGTCTGCCTGATACCCTTTGCGGCCTGCGCCCTTGCCGCCGCCGTCTACGCCAGCCGCCACGGCATCGGGCTGTTTGGCCTCGAAACAGCGCCGCTCCTTGTCGATTTGGGAGATGAGGGACAATTTGATGGCGTTGCCCATCTTCTGTTCAACGTCCTTGGTATTGTGCTGCATGGTCAAAGAGATCCGGTTGCCTGCCGCATCCTCAAAGGACCACTTCCAGGCCACAAGCACGTGAAAGGGGTCGCCTTTGTATTCGTCCGGCTCACCGTAGCGCTGCCGCAAACGCTTCATCATTTCGTTGAAAAAGCGCTTGCTTCCGTCGGTGTATTTAAGCTTAATGCGCAAGATCTTACCGGGATCAGCACAGGTGCCGAAGCCGATCAAGCCGCTCTTGAACCCTGGCTGCGCGCGGATCTCTGCCTCCTGAATATACTCCATGTAGCGTACGTGCAGGCAGGTATCCATGTCCACCAGCTCTTCGCAGGTTTCGATCTGCTCCCCCAGTTGGAAGCCCCCCAAGTGGCGGGGTGCCTCAACCGCACCGGCCTCCACGGCCAGCACTGTGAGCAGGATCAGCGCCAGTGTCGCGCCGCTGCCAAAACCCATGTTCTCTTTTCGCGTAACAACCCTCTTCATAAGATTTAGATCCTTCCATCCCCGTTGGCGATCTGACCCGCCGACCATGTCCACCGGTCACACGGAATGCGCGGCGAATGGGGAGCAGCCAGTGGCGGTGGTCCAGGTCCGGTCGTATGCGCCGTAACGCCCCCCAGCGCAGGGCCGACCGCATCGGATACGGGTTTCCGCGATGGACCGCGTCGTTCGACGCGGGGACCGCATCCGTTAGGCAACTCAACTCGAGGGCTCCCCTTTGCGGGAACACTACCTAATATGCGAGTCTTCCCAGGGATTTCAAGATGAGGGCGAACCCCATGGCGAACATGCCGGTGAGTCCCATCCCACATGAGAAACCCGCCAACAGCACTGGGGCGTATTGGCGCCAGCGGGCACCATACCGTTTGAGAAAGAAAAAACGTCCCAGGAAGGCGCCCAACACCTCCAGCAGCATGCCGTGGGGCGTGCTCTGCCCCAATCCGCGGACCACACCGTACACCAGCAGAATGGGCAGGCCAAAAAGGGAGAGGACGCCGTAGGTGACCACGCCGAAACCGAGGCCGCAGACGATGTAAATCCAATTCAGCGCCTGATAGAAAAGGGAGTTGCCCTCAAGCGTAGAGGTCTGCATGAGCAGTGTGTTGAGCGCCTGCAAATGCCAGAGCTCCTGGGCGTACGGATACTGACTGGAGGGAATGGGGGCCAGGCGCCAGATAAACTGGGAAAAGAGCAGACTGGCAATCATCACCACTGGAAAGACAACGATCTCCGATTTGATAATTCCGCGGATACTGGTGCCGGTGAGTTCGATCTGACGGAAGTTGACGGTCGCCTCGCCGTAATTGTGGATGGGGATGGGAGCGTACCAGATCTCGATGCCCTGGTAGCCAAAATATTTGGCACCGGCGATGAAGCTGGCCTCACGCACCAATGGGAGACTGACGAACTGGCCGGCGATGCCCTCCATGCGGGCAGTGATGTAGGAGATGACCGGCGTGTAGATGAAACCGTATCCCAGAAAAAAGATCCAAGGAAAGTTGGGCACCAGCCAGACACAGAGGCCCACGTACGCCAAGGTGGAGAACACGTAGATGCCGATGGAGATCCAAAAGTTGAAATCCCCCCGGCCCGGTGGCGGGTTGAACAGGTCCCGCAACGAGCCGCGCACACCGGGACCTGACGGACCGAAGGAGCGCAGCACCTGCCAGATGCCGATGGCCCCGATGGCCAATCCCAGGCCGATGCCAAAGCTCATGTAGAAATCGAAATTGTTGGCGAAAACCGTGTCGACGGTTTCCATTCCCGGATGCCAGCGGGTCAGAATGCCCGCCTTGTGGAGAAAGGGGTTGGCCACGACGGTGATCACCAATCCCACGAAGCCGCCGATCACGGCCCAGAATGGCAGCACCATACCGATGAAGAGCAGCCCCAAATCCAGCTGAATACCGGTGGCCACGGCGGGCAGCAGCTTCTCCGTGTGGCGGGTCAACTCCACCCAGGGGATGGGGATCAGACGAATCGGTTCCAGAAAGAGCAGTCCCGACACCGTGGGCAGCAGCACATAGATGGCGCCGAACGCCAGACCGATCACCCCGCCGACGGAGAAAACACGCCACTTCCAGCTTTTTTGCTTCTCCTCGGTGGATTCCGCCAGGGCGATGGTGCCGAGGGCCCCCACCGGTGCCATGGGAAAGGGCAGCTTTTCCACGTCGGAGGTGATTCGGTAGAGCGCGTAGCCCAGTCCAAACTGGTCGATGCGCTGGATGATCTGAGCACCGACGAGGAGCAGAATTGGAATCAGCCAGTCGCGGTGCAGAAAGGTGCGCTCAATGAGGGAGAGTGAATCGGGTTGGGGGGCCACCCAAGTGGGGATGAATTCGGTCAGTCCCAGCATACGGGCGGCATCGGACTGCACCAGGTACTGGTTCCAGAGAAGGCCCTGAAAGGGTGAGGCCAGGGCTGCGCCGGCCATGTAATAGAGCAGAAAGATTTCCTGTTGCTTGAGGTCCTGGTAGGCCCGCTTGGCCACTTCGGCGAAGAGGATGATGGTCACCCAGCGGGCGGCTGGGCCGATGCCCGTGCCGATGACCAGCTGGAGATACATGCTGCCGGGCATCATCAGAAATCCGATGAAGACCGCGCCCAGGATGGTTTTCCAGTCGAAGCCCTCCTCGAATCGGTCCGGGGGCTTGAGCAGGTCGCGGTACTCTTGGAGTTCTTTATCTTCGTACATGGGGTTCGTTACGTCGTCGATAGGTCGCGTCGTTTATTCAGAAGCGCGGTCGGCGCCTGATAGGTGGTCCTCTCAGGAGATGATCGGTTAGACGGCCAATCCGTCCCCAATCTGCCAAGCATAGCCGCATTTCGCTCTGGCACTTAGGTGGGCAGCACCTGATATGAGGCGTGACTGAACAGTCCCACCAGCGCCCAGCTGCCGCCCATGAGAAAATCGCCGATGATCAGTCCGATGAAGAAGAAGCGAATCTTTTTGAACAAGACAACCCCCCCGTAGCGCATGCAGACGGCGTTGCAGAGCCACCCGACAAAAAAGCTGAACCAGAGAATCCGCATCGCCGAGCTGTAGGCCATCAAATACCCAATGGGATGCAGCGGCCACCAGTAGAACCGGTGGTAGCAGAGCACCAGGCCCACCATCACCACGGCCCCTGACAAAACGAAAACGGTCACCCAGGTCCCCGGGCGCACCGGTGTGGTCAGAAGCGTGTTCAGGTTGTCGTAGACGTTCAAGGTGGTGCGCGAGGCCCAGTCCAGCTGGAGTTCGCGCACACCATAGCGGTAGCAAAGGGCCAGCATCGCCACAAAGGAGACCACCACGCTGAAAAACAGCAGCACCAATAGCGCCCAGCGAATCAGGTTGCGGCCGCTCATCTCCCCACTGAGCTTGCGGAGATGGAGTAGCGAGGGCATCAGGGACTCACGCAGGTCCACGAAAAGGACTTTCTGGGCCACCCCTGCCAGGACGAGGCTGGCCTGGGAAAAAAACTGGGGTCCGAGGAGGGCCAGGATGCCGTCCATGGGTGCCGCTGTGAGGGTGAAGTAGGCGACGCCGCCCTGGCAGATCACCCGCATGGCCACCAGCGTGAAAATGAAGAACGCCCCCAGCACCACGAGGGCGACGCCCAAGGGCATGCCGAAGAGATAGAACCACAGCAGCAGCAGCAGCGTCCCGACCACCACCCCCCAGAAGGCGAAGCGCATGCTGAACCAATCATTGGCCGGGCGCATGGCGGGTTTCAGGAAGAAGGCTTGCCGGAGCACATCCGCGAAATGAAATCGGGCCAGCCAGATCAGAAAGAAGAGAAAGGCCAGGAATGCGCCCACCATCTGCATCTCCTCGGGCCTTGCGAGGGTGGGGCCGAAGGTGACCCCCAGGGCGGCGGCCGGAATCTGGTAGCCCAGAAGCCCCAGCAGTCCGTAAAGCAGGCCTCCCGCCAGGAAAAAGAACCAGAAGGAGAAAGAGATCTGTTTGGCGGCCAGAAACGCGAATCCGATGAAGGCTGGGTAGATAAAAATTTTCAGTTTGATAAAGCCGGAGAAGAGCCCGACTTTGGAAAAATAGCTGCCCGCCAGGATCAGCGTGGGCAGCTGCGGCACCGAAGGATAGTAAAAACTGAGCCCATTGAGCAGATGCAGGACCACGGGAATGGCGATGCCGCAGAGCAGAAAGCGGTTGCCCCAGAAGGCGGCGCTTTGCCCTTCGTCCACGGCCGCCTCCATGAGCTGGGGCACCCGCAGCAGGGGAAAGTTCATCCGTTCGTTGACCAGCGCCTGGGGGGCCAACAGGCTGACGATGCAGATCATCACCCAATAGCAGAGCAGGATAAACCCACCCCAGGCCACGAGAGGGCCAAGCCAGGCGCTCCAGGGGATTTGCGTCAGAACCGACCACCAGGAGAGCCGCCGCCCGCCTTCGAGCCCATTGTAGAGTTCCAGAATGGCGCCCTTGTCGGCAGGGAAGAGTCCTGCCGGCAGCAGCGGCTGAAGGGTGTCGGCCCACCGGTTCTCCACCGTGGCGAAGTGAAAGGGGGCCGTCAGATTGATAAAGAAGGTGCGCACCAGCCCGGTGTAGGCCACTCCCGAGACCAGCACCATAAGCCCCCAGGCGAGCAGTAGCTCGCTGCCGCTGAGCAGGGGGGGCTTCTCCTTGCGGAAATGGTTGGCCAAACTGGTTGCCAGGGTCAGCCAGATGAGGATGTAGAAGGGCGCCAGTGGAAAGTGTCCGCCGCCCAGGGGGGTCGCCTGACGATAGGTGTTGTTGAAGGGGGTCAAGGCACAGATCAGCAGAGCGATCAGCGACCCAATCAATACGGCCCGCAGGCGGACGGGTGGAACGCGGGGGGTGATCTGAGGGTCGCTCGGTTGGGTTCGGCTGCTCGGCCCTGCGGTCATAAACCTTATCCCTCTGATGGAAGGGGCGTCGTGAGCGCATTTTCGTAGTGGAATTTGTGGGCGGCCGACAAAGACCGCCACACCAGCATCTGTTTCCGCAACTGATGGATGAACATTTTATTGGTTCGCCGCCAGGCGTTGGCTTCGCCGGCGCCGCGGGTGATCCGCATCCGGATCTCGATGAAGCCCGGCTCGTCGGCAGAGGCGCAAAAGAGCAGCTCCACTTGTTGAACAACGCCCAGGTCAAAGGGTGCCAGCCAGACCAGTGACTCCATCTGCAGGCAGGGGGTTTTCGGCGATGGATGGATCTGGTCCGCGGGCGCATCCGTAACGCCCAATTTCAGATCCCCGGTTGAGAACAGCCCGTGGGAAATATCCAGATGGCCGTTGAAATAGTCGTAGATATAACCGGCGGCGCTCTTCTCCTCGCCCGCCTTCAGGAGAAAGGGCAGGGTGATTTCGATGTGGTTGCCATGGACTTTGGGAAGCTGCCAGGAGCGCTTTACGTCAGGGATCGCGATGGCGGCGGCCACCCGCGAGGGATAGATCACCGAGACCAGCACCACCACGATCACCAGCACCATGGCGGCCACGCCGGCCATGGAGGAGTAGTTGACCGTGATCCCCGCCCAGAGCGCGCTGCCCGCCAGAAACTTGGCCGCCGTCTGCGCCACGATGTAGCCCATCACCACGCTGAGGACGGCAAACGCCAGCGCCTCGGCGATGAAGAGAAAGGCCACATGGGAGGGTGCCAGTCCCACGGAGGTATAGATCCCGATCTCGCGCTTGCGCTCGTAAACGCTGCTGATCATGGTGTTGAGCACGATGAGAATGGAGATCACCACTGGAATCAGAATGTTGGGCACTCCGCTGTAACTGAGGGTGTCGCTGGCGGTGTAAACGAAACTGCCCTCTGGCTCTCCGCTAAAGAGGGTCAGGCCAAACCGGTCCGATAGCCGCTCGGCCAGTTCGGGGATGGCGCCCCCGCCGGGTTTCAGGGCGATCGCCTTGAGGTGGCCGCCTGCCGAGAGGAGGGTCTGGGCGGGCAGTATCACCACCAGCTCCGGCGGGACGTGGACATAACGGCTCTGGAAAGCGCGCACGTCGTCACCCGATTCGAGAGCTTCCATCTCCACTTCGGTGAGGGCCTGGGCGGTCTCGCTGGGAAAGGTCACCGGCGTGAGCGGCTCGCCGTCCAGATCGCTGCGACCTCCCAGCGCCGCGGGATCGAAGATGCCCACCACCGTGTAGGGGACGCCCCAGAGATTCACCTGTTTGCGGCCCGTGTCCGATGGCGTGATGCCGAGCCCCTGGGCCAAGTTTTGCGGCAAGAGGACAGCGTCCCGCTCACCGGGATCAAACCAGCGGCCGGCCATCAAAATGGCGTCCATTCCGGTCACCGCCGGTTCCTCCGGCGCCAATCCCACCACCCCTTGCGCTTCGAGGGTTCGGTTGCCGATGCTGAGGAGCACCCGGCGCACGCGGGTGCGGTCATCGGCCTCCAGCCAAATCCGCGGAGCAATGCGGCCGCCATCGGCAAATTTGTTGGCCACCATCGCCAACGCCTCTGGTGGCAGATCCTGCCAGTTGATGTTCTTGAGGAGGATCCCCTCGTAGGCCGGTTGCGCATTGTATTGCAGGCGGGTGTGGCGTCTCAGGGAATTCACCGAGGTAAAGCTCATGATGGTGAAGGTGAGAATCACCAGTGTGATGCAGGTGAGGGCAGTACGCAGGCGCCGGCGGCGCAGGTTGCTGACCCCCAAAAAGAACGCGGCCGCAAAGGCCTTCCACATGCTGACCTCCTCGGCCCGCTTCTGCTGACTCTGTCGCTGGAGCAGCATCATCTCCTCTTCGAAGCGCAGAAATATGATCAGGCTGACCATCAGGGAGAGACCGATGATGAAGAAGGCCAGAATCACCACCGTGGGGCTGTAGGCCAGTTGGAAGGCCGGGTGGACGTTGTAGATAACGGTGATGAGCAGCAGCAGAATCGCCATAAAGGCCGAAATCCGCTTGTAGATGCTGCGATAGGAGAAGAGCAGGCGCTCGGCACAGAAGGCGAAGGGTACGAAGAGGGCGATGTAGAACAGCACCCCCAGGAGGACATCCTTCTGGGTGCGCTCCACGTGTTCGTAGACCCGGCTGGCCAGCGCCCACGAGCGTCGCGCAGACTCAAAGAAGCGGTCGTAAGCTTGGGCGGCGAGGGCGGTTTCGGCCTCGCTTAAGGCGCTCAGGCCAGTCTGCTGCAGCCCCGCGATGCGATCGTCGTGGATGCCGTGGCGCTCCAGGTTGGCGATGCGGGGGGCCAGGAGGGCCCACATATCCTTGGCCACGCGGTACTCCGTTGGCGCGATGCGGGGCCACTGATCGAGCCGGTAGCCCGTCCCCTGGCTGTTGGACCCGTCGGCGTTGGTGAGGATGAGCTTGTGACGCAGGACACTGTCCGAGAGGGTCAACTTGAGCGGCGTCGTCGGCTCGAGGTAGATGCTCGAGATCACCGAATCCCGGGTATCGATGCGACTGTACCAGAAGCGCACCGGGGGTGCCTCCTGCCGCCCGTCGTACAGGTTGAGCTTTGTCATGTAGCGAAAGCTGCGCGGTTCGAGCAGATTGAAGATGGTGGTTCCCCGGCAGGCGAACATGACCAGGTCGGTCTCCATGCGCGGATGCTGCATCTTGACCCGATAGTTGGCCTTGGTGGTTTGGTTTTTGTCGATGGCCCAGACCACCTTTCCGGTCCGAGGGTCGAACTTGTACCCCTCGATAATCACCTTGTGCAGGACGTGCTTTTTGTCCACCACGCCTTTGATCTGAAAGCGCCCTTGGGTGTCCACCAGGCTGATGTAGCGTCCAGGACCCTGATAGGAGAGCAGGACACTATCCGGTGCCGGCTGATCTGGGAAAAGTTCTCCGTGCCGCAGAAAGTTGGCGCGGCCGGTCACCGTGGCAAAGCCGTAACGGGGCTGTTCGTCGGTCTGCAGTTCATCCGCGGCCGCCAGATGATGGATGAGCCCTTGAATAAGCCGGGCCTGCTGACGGGCGAAGGACCAGTCGATGCGGTCGATGGTGTCGAAGGGCGTGCCCCAGTGCGGGCGGGCGTCGTGGGTGGTGGCCAGGCTGATCCCCACGATACCGGCCACGGAGCTCACCTCGCCCCCGAGGAAGGGATGGTCCACGAAGAAGCTTTGCCAGCTGTGTTTACGACTGGGGCGCAGCGTATCCTTGAAAAGCGGCGGCAGGGCCTGATCGGTCTGGACCGCGGCAGCGCCCGCGCGAAGCACCTCGTCGATGCGGCTGTAGGCGTTGACGCGGTTGATAATGGGTTTGAGGGGATAGAGCCAGCCCTGGTTGAAGGCCCCCACCCCGCTGCCGTGGCTGGAAAGGTGCAGGCTGACCGCGGCGGCCAGTTCATGGCGTTTTACCAAGGCGCGAAAACGGGTGGCCATCTTGAGTTCGTCGAGCTGCCGCTGGGCATCGGCCAGCGCGGCCCGGTGGCGCGCTTCGGCCAGCGGCAGGAGATCGTTCACATGGTGCTGCTGGGCTGGGTCGAGGTTGGCCAGCTCGGTTTGCCAATCCAGGCGTCTGAGCAGCAAGCGCTCCTCTGCCAGCGCGGCAATGTCGGCTTGGCTGACACTGCCAGGGGTCTGCATGCGCAGCTGCATCAGTTCCCGCGAGAGCCGATCCACGGCGTTCTTGATCTCCGCAGCAACGGCGGTCTTCAGCGCGACCGCCTGGGGTGCCGTCAGGGCGGTGGATGCAAGGCCGGTGGTCTCTTCGAGCAATTTGAGGGTTGCCTTCTGGGCGGAGATCCGCTTCTTCAGTTCCCGATCGCGCTGGCGTAGCTCGCGGCTGCGTTCGGCAACACTCCAGATCATCTCGCGCATCCCCCCCAGGGTGTGGGCATGGGCGTCGGTCGCCACCAGGAGCACGCTGCGCCTGGGGGGATTGGCTTTTAGATGACGGGCCAGCGTGAGGAGTGTGGCCGCGCCCAGGGCCTCCTCCGCTCCCGGGGAGCGGCCCGCCACAAGGGCGGTGCTATCGTAGAAGGCCTCCACCAGCAGCAGCGTCTCGCTGAGATCGGGATCGCTCCCGGGAACCAGCGCATAGATGTTGCGTGCCTCGGTGGCGGTCCAGTGCATGTCGGAGCGGAGGCGGACCGCCGTGGCCAGATCCCCCTGGGATGATTCGAAGGCGCCGAAGCGCTCACGGACGGTCTCGATGGGGAGCCAAAAGCGGGGAAACTGCAGGGGTGTCAGCTCATATTTGTCTTCGTAGAGCGACTTTGGGGTCCCTGCTGCACCGCCGCGGTCGATATAGATAAGGGCCTTGGCACCCAGTGAAGCGGCGTTCAGCCAGTTGCGGCCGGATTCCAGCTCCATGAGAACGATGCTGCCGGCGACCGTTCGGCCGTTGAAGTCCGCCGGCTCGCCGTGCCCAACGTAGATCAGGTTCCCGCTCAGGCCTTCGGCAGGCAGGGTATCGGGGGCGACGGCATTGGCGGCGAAGGGCGACAAGGCCAGGAGATCCTGGTCCGACCCAAACACCAGGCGGCATTGGCTAAAACGCCGGACCGGCAGAGAGAAGGCCATTTCGCCCACCTGGGACAGCTCCAGGGCTTCGAAGGCGGAGCGGATGTAGGCCCCTGCGGCTCGGCCGCCGGGACTCCCGCTGCTGCGGTCCGCATGGGTACTCAAGGCTGTCATGTGCGCCGTGAGATCCTCTGAAAGGCTGGCAGCCGTCACCGCGGGCAGCAGCAACACCCCGCAGACCAGGAGCAGCCGTCGCCACATGCCAACCGCTATTGGGGTCCAAATGCCTGACCAGTGTGCCATCGCCGTCCTATCCTCGCGTGCCGATCTCGCCGATGGAGATGGAGAGCTCGTCGCGGTTTTCGATCTTGTCCACCCGTCCGTCACGAATCCACACCACCCGGTCGGAGACATTGAGCATTTTGAAATCGTGGGTGGCGGAGATTACCGTCACCTGACGGTCGCTGCTCAGCTCCTTTAGCAGCGCAATAATCTCCTCGCCGGTGGTCAGATCGAGATTGCCGGTGGGTTCGTCCGCCAGGATGATGGCCGGGTCGTTTGCCAGGGCCCGGGCCACGGCCACCCGCTGCTGCTGGCCGCCGGAGAGCTCGAACGGTTTGTGCTGGAAGCGGTCGGCCAGACCCACCGTCTCCAGGAGGGCCATACCGCGATCGACGGCCTCGTCGCCGCCGATCCCGGCGAAGGTCATGGGCAGGGTCACGTTCTCTAATGCCGTCATGACCTGAATGATATTGAAGGTCTGAAAAATGTAGCCGATTTTGCGGCAGCGCAGCCAGGCCAACTCGTAAGCGTCCAGCTGGGAGACATCCACCTCGTCGATATAGACTTTGCCGGCGGTGGGTTTGTCCAGGCCGCCGATCATGTTGAAGAGCGTACTCTTGCCCGAGCCGGAGGGACCCATGATGGAGATATATTCGCCGGCGCTGATCTCCAGATCGATCCCTTTGAGGGCATCGACCGTCAGCTTGCCCAGTTGAAAGGATTTGGTGACCCCGGCGACCCGCACGATGTGGCTGTCTGTCGTCATATTCGAGACCTTATCAGTGACGTAACGCTCGTCTGCTGGGAAAGGATGCGGCTTCCAGACGCGATCGGCGCACCTGTGAGCCCGTCAGCCGGCGTGCCGCTAGTGGATCGGGGCTGTCTTAGCGATGGACAGACGGGTGCCCTGGCCCGCCGGCAATCGCCATCACTCACTGCTCCACCCGCATCGCTTCAACGGGCTGCATGCGGGCCGCCACCAGGGCCGGGTAGAAGACACCGATGAGGCTGAGGATGCAGCCCGCGACCACGGCGAAGCCCAATGAGGCCAGGACCCCGCCCCAACTGACCTCGGCAATTGCCGCGACACCGTACCGCAGCCAGGCGCTCAGCAAAGCGGCGCCACCGCCGAGTAAGGCGCCCGCCAAGGCGCCGATGATGCCCTGCAATCCCGCCTCCAGAAAGAACAGCCGCAGGATGAAGCGGTCCAACGCCCCCAGGCACTTCATGGTGCCGATCTCGCGGAATCGCTCGGTCACCGCCATGAGTTGGGCATTGATGATGCCCACGACACACACCAGCAGGCTGAGAATGACGATCCATCGCTGCTTGGGACTGCTGTCAACCCGCAGATCGCCGGGTGACAGGTCGTAGCCGGCGTCCACCAGCAGTCGGAACCACTCGCCGTGACCAGTGGCCAGAAGGCCGTTGGCCACATCGTTGCCCACGTTGACAAAGCTCAAAAAGGCGATGGCCAATACCAAGCTGAGCGTGGTCACCAGGGAGCGAAAAAAACGCACCTGGATGCTCTTGAGCGCGATCTCCACCGATTTGCGAAACGGCAGGACGACCAGTCGGTGCACCGAGGCGGGGCCTCTAGCCCTTTGGGCGACCGGCGCGTTTGTGGGTGCCGTTGGCGGTGCAGGCATGGCAGCTGCTTTCTCGGTCAGGTTGGATCGGTTTCCGCCAGGTTGGGGAATTCCAGGAGCGTCTTAAGTTCTACTATCCTGAAATGCTGTTGCATCTTCATATGTTGCAGCAGAATGTCGAGAAAGTCAAAAGCGGCCGGGTTCATCCGCTGGTGGTGCAGCATGATGCCACACCAACCGGCGGTGAGCGCCGTTTCCAGCTCCGCCAACAAGCGGGCCCAATCCGCATCCGGCCGCGGCGCCTTGCGGGTATGCAGGTCCACATTCACCGTGAAATCGGGCAAGCCCGCCGGCGCCGCAGGCGTCGCTCCCGTGCTGCGGGACACCGCTCGAAAGCCCATTTCCCGGAGCTCTTGCAAGGTCGCTTGCGAACAGCGGTTCCAGGGCGGCGTGAAAACGGGTAGGAAGGCATCCGCCAGCAAGCTTTCCAGACGGCGGCGACCCCGCTCCAGGTCGGCGCGCAGCGAAGCAGGCGCGCGTGCCGAACCAAATTCCTGCTTTTTGCCGTGCGTTTCATGATTTTGGTGACGCCAGCCGTGCTGGTGCCAGCCCCAGAGATGGGCTGCGGCGCCGCCGTGTGCCAAGAGCCCCTCCCAACGGGGGCGGGTCAGCCAGGTGGGCACAAGGGCTGGTGCCAACGGCACCTGGTGGTGGGCGAATAGAGCCAGCATCCGATAGAATTGCCGCCCAGGAACGCCGATATCGTCGGCCCGAAACCAGACGGTGGCGGGCCGCTGCATGCGGCGGGCGGTGTTGGCGCGGGCCAGCGTCGCCGCAAGGCGCTGCTCGATATCGCGTTGGGGCTTCCGGTATATGGCCGCTGGTGTCCGATTCACGGTGTTGTCCTTTTTGGCGCAGTGGCCAGCCAGTCGGTGAGCCAGCGCGCGCTGGTCTCGGCGCCATCCAGGCGCACGGTGCTGGAAGGACCCGGCGGCGATGTGAGCAGTGTGGCCATGCGGGCCGCCAAGGCATGGGGCGTCAAATTCGCATCTTCCAGCAGGTGGAGCGGCGTACGGCGCTGAAGTCGCTCTACCCGCAAGCGCTGTTCGCGGTTCTGGCCAAACGGCCAGATGAGGGCCCTTGGGACCCGGGCGGCGAGGAGGTTCATGGTGGTGTTGTAGCCCCCCATGCTCACCGATAGGTCGGCCGCCGAGAGGAGCTGCAGAAAGCGATCACTGAAGCGCTCGATGGTGAGGCGCTCACCGACCGCCGCGGCCTCCTTCCGCAGGGCCGCAGGATCACCATAGGGACCGGTGAGCAGATGCATGTGGATGCGGAGTTCCTCCTTCAGCACCAGCCGCTGGAAAGCGCCCACCGCCGCTGTCATGAGGGGGCCGCCAACCTTGCCGCCCCCGGCGCTGACCACCACCAGGCGGTCCGCATCGCCCAGGCCCATGCGCGCGCGTGCGACGGCGCCGGCCTCCGGACTGGGGCGGGCGGTAACGTAGCCAGTGTAGATCACCGGAATCTTGATTTGGTCAACCGCATTGAAGGTCTCGTCCAGCGGGATCACCGCGGGGTCGCCATGCACCAGGAGGGCGTCGAATGCTGCCAGCTGTTTGAGCACCCGCCGCTCGTACGCGGCGGGGTCCGACTTCTCCACGAGAATATCCCGCAGGCTGCACACCACCCTGCAGGGCGGCAGCGCCCCGGTTGCCAGGGCATTGAGCACCGGTTCCAGCTCGAAGCGGAATGCCTTGCGGCCGAACGGATAGAGTTCGATGAGGAGCAGGTCGGGCGCCTCGCGCCGCATCAGTGCCATCAGCTGCCGCCGCCGATCGCGCTGGATGGCATCCACGTCACCCGTGCCATCGCGATCGGCACCGGCTGCATACACCCGCTTGAAGTCGGCGTCCATCATGAGGGCCGGCAGTTCGAAGCGCCTCAGCCCCTGCGGCAGGGCCACGCTGACGCCCTCCCCTCCGGTGACGAGAAGGACCTCATGCTCGACGAGCAGGGCGCGGCACAACTCCAACACCCGGAAAAAATGGCCGATGCCCAGAACATGCTGGCAGTAGAAAGCGATTTTCACAATCGTCCTCCTCCCCGCTGGCGTCCGGAATTAGGTTCTATATAAAAGCGCTATACGGCACACGGGTGTCCATCGCCGTCAAGCCGCCCGATTGTCATGGCGGATCCGACACCATCGATTGCAAAGGTCAATGCGACCCGGTCAGGTCGAGGGCGTTCACCGGTCCGGGCAGCAGCCGCCGACCATCTCCAAAGATCCAGTGCAGAAAATTCGGCTGCAGGAGCCGTTTTTCCTGCGGCATGAAACGGCGGCGGTAAAGACGGTAGGTCAGCGCCTTGAGCACCCCGCCGTGAACCACCACCAGAAGGGTTTCCCCCGGGCACCTGCGGGACAGCTCCACCAGGGCGGCCTGGCTACGGCGCCACACCCGTCTGCGACTCTCTCCGTCAGGCGGGCGAAAGGTCCACCCCTCGGTGAGCGGTCCCGGGGTCATCCGGATCAAACGCGCTTCGATCCAGGCGAGCGCTCGTCCCTCCCATGCCCCCCAGCTCTGCTCCATCAACCGCGCATCGACCATCAAGGGGGCGCCCAAACAGGTATTGACCAAGGCGCCCGTTTCCCTGGCCCGCTTTAGCGGGCTGGTGACCACCCGGTCCCAGGGGAGGTGGCCAAGGTGCGCTCCCCAGGCCAGCGCGTCCCGCCGGCCGCGGTCGCACAGGGGCAGGTCACTGTGGCCCTGGATCCGTTTGGCCAGGTTCCACTCGGTGGCGGCATGGCGCAGGAGGCCAAAGCGGGTCAGACGACTAGGGCGATGCGGCATGAAACTGCTCCAGCATGGTCAGCACTTGGGCGTAGTTCCGATTCAGATCATGGCAATCCCGCACGCGTCGGGCGGCACTTCGCCCCATGCGGGCCCGCAGATCCGCATCCGTGAGCAGCTGCAGCACGCGATCGGCGAAGACCTGCCGATCAAAGGGGGGGGTGAGAAAACCGCTCACACCGTGGGCCACCACCTCGGGGATGCCGCCATTGTCGAAGGCCACAACGGGCAGGCCGCAGGATTGCGCCTCCAGATACACCATTCCGAGAGATTCGCGAATCCCCGGAAATGCAAACAGATCGCCGGCGCTGTAAAAGGCCGCCATCTCTTCGCGGCGCAGCCGCCCCACAAAATGCACCTGACCGGGTAGGTGGCGTTGGGCGGCGGCCGCCAACTCGTCCCGGCAGGGCCCCTCGCCGGCGATGGCCAGCTGAAAGGGGGAGCTGCCGGCCCTCATGCTGCCCAGACACCTGATGAGCCAGAGAAGCCCCTGGGTTTTCACATCCCGGCGAAACATGGCAGCAGAGAGAATGAGGGGCCCCTCGCGGTGCCCCTCCCCCAGGCCCCACGCCCGACGCAGCTGGCGGCCGGCGCCCTCGTCTCTGACGAAATCACCGGGGAATATCCCCGGCGACACATAGGTGAGCTGGCGGCGGTCCCGCAGACGCAGCAGATTGACCTCGTCAAGGCGTCGATTGGTGAAGAGGTGATCAGCGGCCAGCAGCGCCCGGCGGTTCAGGTAGAACCCCGCTGCCGTCGTCAGACGCCGGCGGTGCTTGGTCGCGTAAATTCCTTGAAACACAAGATAAGGGATACCCAGACGTTTGCAAACGCCAGGCCCCAGAAGGTCGGGGGATTTGTAGTAGGTGTGGTAGGTCAGCCAAAGATGGGGCCGCCGACGTCGGCAAAAGCGCAGTGCCCGGCGGTATTGCACCAGCAGCTGGGGCCACAGGTTCGGCCGCCGGTAGATCCAGCGGGAGCGCAGGGTGGCCGGTATGGTCACCCGCACGCCCCGCCCCCGCAGAAATGCCACCAGTCCGGTGGCGATGACCAGGTCGCCCGAGGGGTTCCGGTGGCCAAGGGGCTTGAACGGCGCATAGAAGGCGATCCGCAGGGGCGATCGCCGCGGACCCGCAACCGTGGGACCGGGCCCGGAGCGCACCACCTCAGTCCATCCCCAGTTCGGGAAGGTAGCGGCGGTAGTGGGCGGCCAGCTGGTCGATGAGGATCCGGTTGTCAAAATGGGTCCTCACCCGCTCGCGGGCAGCGGGAATCACCCTGCGGCGCAGGTCGATGTCGGTCAGCATCCGCTGGAGGCTCTCGGCCAATCGGTCCGGGGCCTTGGCGGCCACCAGCAGCCCATGGTGGCCATCCGCCACCAGTTCGGGAATGGCCGACACCGTGGTGGCGACGACCGGCACGCCCATGGCCATGCTCTCCACGAGAACGTTGGGGATGCCGTCACGGTCGCCGTTGGGCGCCACCTCGCACCCTAGGACGAAGAGATGGGCGCGCTTGAACAGGGCAATCACCTCCTCGTGGGGCAAGGTTCCCCGCCACCGGCAGACATCGGTCAAATCGAGATCATCGATCATCCGGAGCACGGCATCGCGATCGTCTCCATCCCCGACGAGGGTGTGACGAAAGGGCAGCCCGGCGGTCTTGAGACGGTGCAGGGCCCGCAACACCGTCGGCAGCCCTTTCTTGGCCGTCAGGCGGGCCACGGTCAGAATCTCATAGGGCGGTTGCGGGGCCGCCAGCCGCAGGCCGCTATCGAACAGCCGGGTGTCGATGCCGTGGTAAACGCAATGCACCTTCGCGGCGGCGCCGCTGTCGCCGGCGATCGTCCGCAGATACTCGCGGTTGTAGCGCGTGCAGGTGGCCACGAAGCGCGCCAGGTGGATCTTTTCGGCCAACTGACGCGGATCGCTGGTGTAGATGTCCTTGGCATGCCCGAAAAAGCTGAAGGGGCGGTGGCTGAGAAAGTGGGCGAACATGGCGACGGATGTGGGGGAGTGGGCGAAGTGGGCGTGGAGGTGCACCACCCCGCTGCCGGGCAGGAGTCGATCGGTAAGGTAGCCGGCCTGCAGCAGGTGCTTCAGGGTGGCGCTTTTGCGGGTGCGCCGGAAGCGCCGCAGCGCGATTCTCAGGGCGTGGCGATAGCGCTCGGGTTGCCGCAAGGCCAGACGGCCGTTATGGGCCAGCAGTTGGGGCAGGTGGCCCAGGATGGTGTGCGGCAGATAGTCCACCCGGGCGCGTATCTGGCGGACGCTGGCATGGGTGATGGATTCGCGGGGATGACGCATGGAGAAGATGTGGATGCGGAAACCGCGCTGCTCCAGCAGCAGAATCTCATTGGAGATAAAGCTCTCCGAAATGCGGGGGTAGCCCTTGAGGACCATCCCCAGAACCGGCGAGGGCGGCTGTTTCGCCATGGTCAGCACCCGCGATGGAGACATATGCGTTTGACCATGGCATCGATGCCGGTCAGCTTGAAATCAGCGATGGCCCTTTGGGTGGGCTCGGGCGCCTGCAAAAGGGCCGTCATCTTTTCCGCCAGGGGGCCCGGCTCGAGACGGCTCCAGGGCAGAAAATCGATCAGCCGTTGGCTGTGCAGCGCCTCGGCTCGGATCAGCTGCTCCTTGCGCGGGGTTTCCCGGGGGATCACCAGCGAAACGGTGCCCTGGGAAAGGATCTCACAGATCGTGTTGTAGCCCCCCATGCAGACCACCAGGTCGGCCGCAGCGAGAATCTTCTCCATCTGGCGGAAGAAGTGATAGGTGCGGACACCGAGTCGGCGGGCCCGCTTGAACAACCGGCGGCGCTGCTGCTTGGGCATGAAGGGACCGGTGATGAGCACGCTTTTGAACCGCATCGGCAGTCCCTGGGCGGCGCGGGCCTCAAGCACATCGAGAAAGGTGGACATGACGGGGTAGCCGTCCCCCCCGCCGCCGGTGGTCACCACCACCAGCTTCTCGCCATTGTCGATTCCCTGTTCGCGGCGGATCTGTTTGACCCCCTTGCGGTCGGGCACCTTGCGGGGGATGTAGCCCGTAAACTGCATCTTGGCGGCGATGGTGGGGGGAATCTGATACTCCTGAATGGGATCGTAGAGGGCTTGATTGCCATAGACCCATATCTCGTCGTAGAGCTGATCGAGAATGGCGTAGACCCCCTTATCGGTCCAATCCTTGATCACCGTGGGGGCGTCGTCCATCACGTCGCGCAACCCCAAAATCGAGCGGCTGTGCGGGAGACAGCGACGCAGCCACTGGAGGGTGGGTAGAACCTCTTTTTTCAGGCCGAAGGGCTCCTTGTCCACGATAAACAGGTGGGGCTGAAAGGTCTTGGCTGTGGCGGTGATGATGTTACGCCGGATATCCAGGGCGTGGCGCGGATTGATCTTGATGCTGAGGGGCTGATACTCCTCGTTGGTCTTCTTGATCATCCCGGGTATGCGCACAAAGTCCACCTGCTCCGGAAAGGCGAAGCGACCGGCGATGGGGGAGCCCGTCAGGATGAGGATATTGGTGTTGGGCTGCCGCAGGTGGGCGGCGATGGCCATGGTGCGACGAATGTGGCCGAGGCCGTAGGTGTCGTGGGAGTACATCAGAATGTTGAAGGTCGAATTGCGCGCCATGGTGCCCTTTCAACCCCTCGGTGCTGCGGCGGGCAGCCGAAATCGCTGGGCGGCCGCTCGGGCCATCTCCTGGGCGGGATCGGCCGTACCGCGCACACCGATCTTGCGGGCCGGCACCCCCCCCCAGATCTCATAGGGACCGGGATTTCGGGTCAGTACCGCGCCGGCGGCCACCACCACGCCGTCGGGAATGTGGGTCACCTGGTAGAGAACGCGGGCGTTGTCGTGAATCCAGACGTCGCGGCCGATCACCTTGTCCTGCCAGATCACCCCATAGCGCTCCTCCACTTCGAGGAGCGGCTGCCGCCCGGCGTGCATATGATCGTGGGTGTAGATGCGACAGCGGGCGCTGATATTGCACCAAGGGCCCAGCTGGATGGAGCCGGTACAATCCATGTAGGCAAAGCGGCTCACCAGCAGGTTGGTCTCCCGGTCGGGGGATTCGAACACCGCCGGGCTCAATATCAGCTTGCCCTTGTGTACATTGCCATGGGGGTGGTGAACGACCTGCTCGAGCGCAGCGTCCAGTTGGGCTTTGGTCAATGTGGTGGGTTCAAACTTCACGACGGCTCCTGATTCCCGGAGTGACAGCGCGATGTGGAAGGGTGGGACAATCCGACGGAGGCTCGTTCAAATATGGTTTCAGGCATTGACCCCAAGCAACTCCTTCTATGGAACCGGGGCGTTTTTGTCAATGGCCATAGAACCTGAAGAAGTGGGTCATGATGAACTCGACCGTATCGGCGTTGACGTGAAAGTTTTCCTTGCTGTCGCTGCGAAAATAACGCTTGCCCTCCAGCTGGCGATAGATGGTGGCCATCTCGTAGGCCGGGAAGTAGTGGACGTTGGCGTGGGCCGCGACAAAGGCGTCGGTGACCGCCCGCAGGGTCGACTTGGAGTTGCAGCTGGCACTGATCACATCGCAGTCCCGGCGAAATGTAGCCCACAGATGGACGGGGCTCACCGTCATCAGCAGCTGACAGGTCGGATTGTGGGTGGCCATTAGGGCGTGGATGCGTTCGAGATTGGCCAGATTCTCCTCGTATCGGCTGACGCGGAAGCGATAGGCCGACATGTCGCCCCCTTCGCTGTAATAGGGGCCCGAAGGCAGACAGATGACGGCCCCATCGCGTTGGTCCTCCCAAATCTCGGTGAGTCCCAGGGTCAGGATGAGGACCTGGGCCTTGGTGAGGGCGTTACGGGAATGCGTGCGATGGCGGGCAAAGTCGGTTTCAGCAGCGGCTTCGTCAGGGTAGAGAATGATGCGTCGGTAGGGATCCTGGATCTGGCGGGACTGCGGTGTTCGCCACCAGCGGACGTGGGGCTGCCAGTCGCTGAAAGTATACTCGAAGATCTGCCGCATGCTGAAGCTGTTGTAGGTGCGTTCCCAAGCGGCGGAGGCGTGAACGGCGGCCGGATGGTGGGTCTCCTCGGTGATGTAGTTGTAGTTCTCGCGCAGGAGCACCTTGCGGATCTCGCGGGCAAAGCAGGATCCCATGGAGGCGATGGCCGTCTCGGAGGTGACGGCCAGGGCACCCGTATCGGGACGGGGGTAGTTGCCATCGACCGGCGGGTTATCGTAGGAGCCCGGCCACACCTGCCAGGATTCGAAACGATGGATGGGATGCACTTCGGATCGCGCCATATCGTCTCCTAACGCTGGTAAGGTTTCCCCCCGGTGGTGACGGCTGCCCTGACGATGGCACCGCATTTCGGCCCACAGCGCCCTGCCCCGGGCAGCTCGCTGGTCACCCTCCCATTACACCATGCGCGCGGGTCGGGCGTCTAATCAAAAAAACCGTTTCGCTTGAGGATTTTCACCAAGGCTGCGGTGTAAAGCTGGGCATCCTCCGCCCCCAGGTGGGAGCCGTCTGGACAATCGAAGGCGGCCAGCTCCGCGTGGTCCTCAAAATGGATGAAGGGAATCGAGAGCCGGTTGGCGAGCCGGTCCCAGAAGCGCCGCCGCGGCCAGGTGGCCGCCTCGACGCTTCTGACCGCGTCCTGCGAGGGCATCCGCACCACGGCCACCCGGCCGCCCTTGCGCTGGATCTGGCGTACCAGTAGAGAGAGATTTTTGATCCGCTCCTCGAAAGCGGCGGCCGTCAGCGGTTGCGCTTCCTGCTGGCGGCGGCGCTCACGTCTGGCCCGTGCCTCCCGGAGTTGGTCGATGTCGATGAGATCGTAATCGGCAGCCCGGTAGCGGTCGGTCCGCATGGGGGCATAGATGAGACGCGGTCGTGTTCCCGCCGTGAGATGCTCCCAGATCCGCGCTGGGGCCAGGCCTGGATAGCGGAAGACAAACCGCTCCTGTACCGCGATGCGCAGGGTGGTTTCCAGCCGTGACGATCTGGTTTGCTGTCGATATCTGCGCAGCCACTTGCGCGCCCGCCGATCCGACACCGCAGTTTCGCCAAAAAACATGGGGACGTAGCTGAGCAGAACCGATCCATTGAAACGGGGATCCTCTGCCAGGTCGCTCAGCACCGCCAGCGGGGCGTTGCCGTCGATGGCCAGCATGACGGCCGCACGCCCGCTCTCCCGTTGGAAGCGCTCCGGGTCCACCCCCAATTGGATGCGTGAAGCACCCACCAGCGCCACCTTCTCCGGGGCCTCGATCAGCAGGCGGCGCCGACTGGCCCAGATGCCCCAGTCATCCTCCACGCTGGGGACGAAGCCGTAAAGGCGCCAGCCCAGCTCCCATACGCCCAGCAGCAGCAGCGCCACCAACAGGGCGAGGCTCCAGATCCGCCGCCAGAGGTCGGCAGGCGGCCGGACGGGGACCGCGGCGGCTGTCTCAGAACTGGAAGTAGATGAAGGCACGGTCATCTCCCGGTGAGAGGCAGAGGGCGATCAGCAGCCCGGCCAAGCCCACACTGCGCACGGACCATGGCCAGCTGGCAACCACCGTTCGCAAGTTGGTCTCCCGCAGCCGGCGGTGCACCACCAACAGGGGTATGATAACGAAAAGGGCTTGGCGGATCTCCGCCCCGGTGAGCAGCGCCCCGCCATTGCCGCCGAACATGGCTTTCAACAGCAGCATCGCGGCCCCGAAATCGTGAGAGCGGAAAAACACCCAGGTCACGCAGAGCAAGGCGAGGGTAAGCAGCCAGATCGACACATGCCAAAAGGCGTGGCTGAGCCGGATCCCCCGCTGGTTCCCCCAGCGACGGACGAAGCGCTCGACGGCCAGAAAGCCGCCATGCAGGCCGCCCCAGAGGACAAAGAGCCAGGACGCACCATGCCAGAGTCCGCCCAGGAGCATGGTGATCAGAAGATGGACGTAGGTGCGCAGGTCGCCCTTACGGTTGCCGCCCAACGGGATGTAGAGATAGTCCCGCAGCCATGTGGAAAGGGAGATATGCCAGCGCCGCCAGAAATCGGTGAACCCCTCGGCGGCCAGAGGCGCGTTGAAATTCTCGGGCAGAATGAAACCCAGACAGAGCGCCACCCCGATGGCGCAGGTG
Organism: Desulfosarcinaceae bacterium; assembly: GCA_030066015.1. Lineage (GTDB taxonomy): Bacteria > Desulfobacterota > Desulfobacteria > Desulfobacterales > Desulfosarcinaceae > JASJCL01. Next base: position 53,615 of record JASJCL010000039.1, read on the forward strand.
GAGTAGCCGGAGAAGTCGCAGAAGATCTGGCCGCTGAAGGCCAGATTGGCCATCCAGACATCGATCCAGCCTGCCTGGGCGGGCGACGCGTAGACCTTGTCCACCACTGGGGCGAGGAGGGCATCGGCCAGGAGTATTTTCTGGCTGAGACCCATCACGAGGAGCGCCAGCCCCCAGCCCAGTTGATCGGTCGTTGCCCGTCGCGGTTCGATGGTTTGGGGCAGAAACGTCGTCGCGCGCACGATGGGACCCGCCACGAGCTGGGGGAAAAAGGTCACGTAGAGGGCAAAGTCGGAGAAGGAGTGCCATGGCTGCATGCGGCCGCGGTAGATATCGATGGTATAGGACATGGACTGGAAGGTGTAGAAGGAGATGCCCACCGGCAATACGATGTCGGGCATGGCCGGCCGAAAGGCGATCCCGAGGGTATCCATGAAGTCGATAAAACTGCTCAGCATGAAGGTGCCGTATTTGAAGTACCCCAGAAGCCCCAGGTTCACCGCCAGGCTGAGGAGGAGGATGAGGCGCCGAAAGCGGGGCTCGCTGGCGCTGGCCAGTCTGCGACCGGCGAACCAGTCCACCACTGTGGAGATCCAGAGCAGGAGGACGAAGGGTGGATTCCAGGCGGCGTAAAACAGATAGGAGGCGATCCAGAGCTGGCCCTTACGCCAGCGCCAGGGCAGGGGCAGGTGATGAAGGGCGAGGACGATCGCAAAAAAAACAAGAAATGTCAGCGAGTTGAAGAGCATCTACGCCATGGGCGGGTGAGGGCGCGAGTGTGCCGCCGGTTGAATTATTGCGGCAACATGGTCCTCAGGCCACGCACCACGCGGGCACTGTGCCATCGATCGTGGGGCGGGTCAAGTGAACGCTGATATCACTGCCCGGTTGCGGGATCAGTCGTCATCATGGTGGTGGCTGTTGAAGAAGTTCGACCGCTTGCGACGATAGGATTCGTCGAAAGGCGTGCTCACCTGAACAATGGTGTCGTCCAGCATGCGTATCGTGGCGAAGGCGCGCCAATCGTAGAGCGAGTACCAGAGACCGATCCGCTGCCCATCGTCGGTGAGCATGTAACGTCCATATGTGTAGGGAAGATACTTGGCCCTGCGGGTGGGGTTGAAAACCCAGGCTTTAAGTTGATCGTCTGTCATTTCAACCGGTTTCCAAATCCTCGATTCGAGGGTGAAGGCCTCATCGATGGCGATGATGGCATCGGGCCGAGAGTCCGATCCACTGAAATAGTAGCTGTGATCCGGGAGCACGGTCAGCTCCTCGAAAATTTGATCGACCTGCTCGTCATAGACAAAGCTGCCATAGGTTCCCCCGCAGCCCAACAAGGTCAACATGCAGAGGAGCAAGATTCCCCCTGGCCAAAAAGCAGCCCTGAAAGGCCGATGTTGCGTGAGCCGTGATCGCTTCATTTACCACCATCCTTTTCCATTGCGGCGGCCGCCGCCGGGCGGCCATTATCCACTTCTGGGACAAAGATAAAGACGAAGCAGCCAATGGCAAGTCGGGCGCCCGGTCTCACCATCGGGCGGCTTGAAGGCCTTGCCGGCGGCTGCGGCCCAATGTAGTTGAAATCCCTCATCAAAGCTTAACACAGTTTGCGCAATCTATCTTCTCTGTTGACACTGGGACTTGGTCATGGAAGAATTTAGCGAACCAAATCCTTTCAACATCGGCAGTATCGCAAGGTCGTCCTGTTCCGAAAGGCCTGCTGCCCACATCTGAACCCGCTTCCCGGACAGTCGTCTGATCCAGCTGTTGATCGGGGCAATGCCTTATCAGTGATCCTGTTCAGAGTTGCGGACAGCGGCTGACGTCGACAGAGGGCGACCAATCGCTTGACCCATCCATACCCATGGTTGGCGCAAGCAATTCCCAGTACGATGAAACACCGTCGAACTGGAAAGGGCCACGAACACCCACTCGATTCGCATGGCGGCAGGGAACCCCCACTAGGAGGAGGGCCCCCCACCTTTACCCGTTGATTTGCTATCTAGGGAGGAGAGCAAATGAAAAGATTCGGAATAGCTGCGCTTGCAGCGCTACTCGTAGTTGCCTTCACACTTCCGGCGGCTGCCGTTGAGCACCAGTTCGGCGGTTACTGGAACACACGTTTCTTTATGGCCCGCGATTTTTCCGGCAGCAGCGCCGGGGCCAATGACGAGTCCGAGGACTACAGCGTTGTGGATTCGCGGACCCGCCTTTACTACACCGCCGTTCTCAACGACGCCCTCAAACTGGTGACCAAGTTCGAGATGGACGCCGACTGGGGCGACGGCGGCACCGAATTTGGTGACATCGGCGCGGACGGCATCGCCGTGGAAGTCAAGAACACCTACGCCGAAATCGATTATGGCATCTCTCGGATCCGTGTCGGCACCCAGGGCGCCGCCATCGCCCGCAGCTTCTTCTTCGATGCCGATTTTTCCGGCATCACCGTCAACCTCGACATGGACGACATCATCGTGCCCTTCTACTGGATCCGCATGGACGAAGGGGGAGTGGGCAAGGACGCCAATGACGGCGACGCCGACTACTTCGGCGTGGCGCCCTTCTTCAAATTCGACAACATCCTCGTCAATCCCATGCTGTTCTGGGCGACCACCCAGGACGACAGCAAGGGCAACGACTCCTTTTTCGACATCAGCCCCGGCACCGAGGAGAAGGCCGACCTCTACTTCATCGGTCTCAACGCCGATGCCACCTTCGGATCGGCCAATGTGTGGTTCACCGGGATCTATGAGACGGGAACGGTGGAAGTGCCCGCCGGTGACGATATCGACGTGGCCGCCTACCTGGTGGGGCTCGGCGGCGGGTACAACTTCGGCATGTTCGAAGCCCACGGACAGATCTTCTATGCCACGGGCGACGACGATTCGGGCGACGACGAATCCAACGATTTCTTCGTCCCTGCCGGCCAGTCCTACTACTGGAGCGAGATCATGGGTTTTGGCGTCTTCGACGACGCCGTCTCCAACGGCTCCCCAGGGGACCTCATCAGCGACATCCTGGCCATTGGGATCGGCGCCAGCGTGAGCCCCATGGAGAAGCTGAGCCTGGGCCTCGACATCTGGTACGCCCAGAGGGCGCAGGATGAGCAGGACGGCGCCGACGTCGATGAGCAGCTGGGCACCGAGGTGGACTTCACCGTCAAATACGCCCTGCTGGAGGATCTCAACCTCACGGTGGTGGCGGCCTATCTGTTCGCCGATGACGGCACCGATCCCACCGCCGACAACGACGATACGGTGAATCCCTTTGAACTGGGCGCGCAACTCTCCTTAGGCTTCTAAGCAGCGCCCTTCACGCGCCGACCATGCCCTCAAGAGCCCGCCCTTTTGGCGGGCTCTTGTTGGTTCATCGGCCCGTTGCCCGCCGCCGACGTCAACACGCTTGATTACACCCGTCCCTTTCCCCTATATAATGCCCATTCCCAATCCATCTTGGTCTGGCTTCCCCCCACAAGAGAGGAGTCCGAAGGTGAAATCGACGTCGACACCCTGGGTAGCGATTCTGATCTGCAGCCTGATCACCGTCATCCCCCTGCGGGCCGTGGCCCAATCCCCGCCCAAGCGGGTGCTGGTGCTGCCCTTTCAGGTCCATGCGCCGCAGGAATACGCCTACCTCCAGGAGGGTATCCGGTCCACCCTCGTCCATCGCCTGCAGCAGCCCGGCGTCAGCCAGACCATCTCCGAGGAGCGTGTGCAGGCGGCGCTGGCCCAAGTGGCGGCACCCCACACGCCCGATACGGCGAAGGCGATCGGCCCCGATCTGGACGCCGATCTGGCCATCACCGGCAGCGTCACCATCGTGGGCGCCGCCGCGCGCACCTTCATCAACGTATGGCAGCTGCCCGATGGAACCGAACTGGTGCGGTTTCAAGCGTCCGGCGAACGCCCGGATGAGGTGCTGGCCCATGTGGATCAATTCGTCGACCGCCTCAACGCAGAGGTGTTGCAGCCATCCGCCGCAGCGCCGTCAGCCACTGCGGCCGCCGACCCCGACGAGGCCGCCGATACCGTGGCCGCTACTGCCGAGGCCCTCATCTGGCAGTCGCCCCATATCGATACCCGTATCCTCGGCCTGGCGGTGGCGGATCTGGGACCGACGCCCGGCCGGGAGACGGCCATTATCGACAGCCGTCATCTATGGGTCTACCGCATCGACGGATCCGAGATGCACCGCCTGCAGGAGGTGTCCGCCGAGCCATTCCTCGAGCTGATCAGCGTGGACGCCGCCGATCTCAACGGCAACGGCTGGGCGGAGATCTTCGTGACGGCCATCCATCCGCGCCTGGGCCAGCTGCGCTCCTTTGTCGTTGAGTGGAACGGACAGCGCTACGCAACCATCGCGTCGGACCTCAACCGCTACTTCCGCGTCATCGGACCGCCTGCGGGCACCCCCACCCTGATCTCACAGGAAATGGGCCTGAAACGATTGTTCGGTGCCGCCCCCCAGATCGCAACCTGGCGGGAAGGTGGCTATCCACCCGGTGCCCCCATAGAGCTGCCACCCAAGGCCACGCTTTACGACTTTATCAGCGGCGCCATCGACGCTGCGGAAGCGGACAGCATCGTCATCCTGACCCGTCACAACCGTCTAATGGTATATCGCTCCCCCCAGGAACCGCGCTGGACCAGCGAGGAGACTTACGGCGGCAGCAGCGTCTACCTGGACGAGGCCGACTACCGGAACAACCAGGAGCGCCAGCAAAAAGGCATAGCCGAGGAGCGCCTGCAGCGGATCTATATCCACCCCCGCATGGTGATGACGGATCTGGATGAGGATGGACAAACCGGCCTGCTCGTGGTCAAGAACACGGACGCGGCCGGCGGGCTGTTCCGACGCAGCCGCCTGCTGACCAGCGGCCAGGTCGTCTGCCTCCAGTGGCAGCAGTTCGGTCTGGTGCCCAAGTGGCACACGCCCAAGGTATCCGGGCACATCAACGATATCGCCCTGGCCGATCTGAGCGGGGATGGCCGCCAGGAGCTGATCTATGCCGTCGTGGATCGGCACAAAAAGGGCCTCGACGGAATTCGCAGCTATCTCGTGGTACAGGCGCTGCCATAGGCGTCCGGTTGGCCGCCCGCCCCGCGCCAATTCCGCACAACCGCTAGGAAAGCCCACCCATGCAATTTGAAACGATTATTGGTCTGGAAGTTCACGCCCAACTCAAGACCCGCACCAAGATCTTCTGCGGCTGCTCGACCCAATTCGGCGGCCCGCCCAACACCCACACCTGTCCGGTATGCCTGGGGATGCCGGGGGTCCTGCCCGTCCTCAACCGTCAGGTGGTGGAGTACACTCTGCGGATGGCCCTGGCGACCCACTGCACCATCGCCCGTGAGAGCCGCTTCGCGCGTAAAAATTACTTCTATCCCGATCTGCCCAAGGGATACCAGATCTCCCAGTACGAGCTCCCCATTGCCGAGCATGGACATCTGGATATCGCGGTCGAGAGCGATTCCAAAAACGAATCCGACCCTGATGCTGAACCCACGAAACGCATCGGCATCACCCGTATCCACATGGAGGAGGATGCCGGCAAGCTGATCCACGACGACCGCCGACCCGTCAGCCGGGTCGACCTGAACCGGACCGGGGTTCCCCTGATGGAGATCGTCAGCGAACCCGACATGCGCAGCCCCGCGGAGGCGGGGGCCTACCTGCGCAAGCTGCGCAGCATCATCCGCTATCTTGGCATCGGCGATGGCAACATGGAGGAGGGGAGTTTCCGCTGCGATGCCAACGTGAGCATTCGACCGGTCGGCAGCGATCGCTTCGGCACCCGAACCGAGATTAAGAATCTCAACAGTTTTAAAAATGTGGAGAAGGCGATCCGCTATGAGGTGGCCCGCCAGCGGGAGATTCTCTTGGATGGCGCCAGTGTGATCCAGGAAACCCGCCTCTGGGATCCGGCCGCCGGGCGCACCAACGCCATGCGGGGCAAGGAGGAGGCCCACGACTACCGCTATTTTCCCGATCCGGACCTGGTTCCCCTGGTGATCGACGAAGCGTGGATCGCCGCGGCGCGGCAGGCGCTGCCCGAGCTGCCCGATGACAAAAGGGCGCGCTTCATCGACCAGCACGGGCTGCCGGCCTACGATGCCGGGGTGCTCACCGCCAGCCGGGATCTGGCCGACTACTACGAAGAGACCGTCAAGCGCTGCCAGCTGCCCAAACCGGCCAGCAATTGGATCATGGGCAGCCTGTTGGGCCTGCTCAACGCCGAAGGTCTCACCATCGCGGCCTCGCCCATAAGCCCCCATAACCTGGCCGATCTGCTCACGCTCATCGACCGGGGGACGATCAGCGGTAAGATTGCCAAAACCGTCTTCGAAGAGATGGCCGTCTCGGGAAATAGCCCCCAGGAGATCGTGGCCGCCAAAGGCCTGGAGCAGGTCAGCGATACCGACGCCATCGCGGCCATCGTGGATCAGGTGTGGGCGGACCACCCAGATGAGGTGGCGCGGCTGAAGGCGGGCAACCAGAAATTGATGGGATTCTTCGTCGGGCAGGTGATGAGGTCAACCAAAGGCAAAGCGAATCCCAAAATAGTGAATCAGCTGCTTGCCCAAAAACTGGCCCAGTAATACCCGAGTGGGTCGGTGGCCCCGCCCGACACGGGCGCACTGGTGCAGCGGCACCCCGCACCAGACAAAAAAAGCCCGCCAAATGGCGGGCTTTTTTTATGATCTAGCAACTGGCTGCCGCTCAGGCGGCACTCAACTTAGAAGCTGATGGCCAGTTTGTGGTACAGCTTGTACCCCGGATCGGGATCGTCGCCGGCGTCACGATCGACAGAGGCGTAGCCGCCGCCGACAGTGTAGGTGACGGCGTCGGTGATTTTGTAGGCGCCGCGCGCGGAGATATCCAGAGCGGTGTCATCCTCGATGGTGGGATGGTCGCTGTTGCCTTGGGCGTAGCCGATCTGACCGAAGAAGGAGAGGGCATCGCTGGCGGCAAAGTTGACATAGGCGCCGAAGTAGGTGGCGCCGCCGATGGCGTCCACACCGCCGAAGGCGAACTCGTTACCGATCATCTCGGCCCCGTGGCCGTCGAAGTCGTCGCCGAAGTTGAAGACCAGACCGGCGTCATCGTCGACGCTGCCGTAGGCGAAGAAGACACCCGGTTTCAGAGCGTCGAGCTGGGCGTATACGTCGAAGTAGAGGCCGAACAGGCTGGCGCTGTCTTCGCCGCCCGGGCTCACATCGGCACCGTCATCGTAGTTGATGTTGGTGTAGTCGAACTCGGACTCGAAACCGATGATGCCGAAGGTGCCGTCCAGACCCAACTGGAACAGGAAGGTGTTGCGGTAGCCGTCATCGGTCAGATCCTGGGAACCATCGTTGATGTAGCCGACCAGGGGTTTGACGTTGATGTTGCCGGCCTTGGTGACCAGGCCCACATAGTAGGCGTCGCTGTCGTTCTTCTCGCTGTCCTCGACGGAGGAGCCGTTCTCAGCCTTCTTCTCAATGATGGCCAGCAGGGTGCCGATGGGCAGGGGCTGGGTGAGCTTCAAGCGGTAACGGGCTTCGCCGGCCTCGGCAAAGGAGGTGGCCCAGGTGCCACCGGTCATTTTGCCGAACTCGAACTTGGTGCCGTTGGTGAAGGTGTGACCACCCCAGACACGCTGCACTTCGAGGTTGTCGTCGGAGGCGATACCGCCGCCGTCGCCCGGCCAATTCTCATCGGCGATCTCAAAGCGGAAACGAACGAAGGTGGTGTCGGAGACGTTGATCTGGCTCCAGAGATCCAGCTCATGGTCGTAGTTGCTGAACGGATCGTAGTCATCCTCGAGATCCAGACCGGGATTGCTGAAGTAGCGACCCCGTACGTAGTAACTACCGTCAACTTCGACGCTGGCCGCCCAGGCGGCGCTGGAGAGCATGAGCACTGCGAGGAGTGCTACCATAAACTTTTTCATCTGTTTTCCTCCAAAACGGTTAATAAAGATAGAATTTACTGCAACCTAATAATGGGTATGGGATACTTCGGGCTGCTCGCCGCAGCGGGGCTTGGCGACTATTGGCCGGCACCACCTCCTTCAAGAGCATTTTAAGGCAAAGATGCTATGGCCAGCATTTGCCTTAATGTAAAGTCGTCAAAATCTAAGTTAACTTTAGATTTTTATTAACGAAATTTATCTTGAAAGACAGAAATATCGAGGTCTGTTTAGCAACCCGGCACGCTTACGTCAAGCTTTTTCTACACTTTTTTGGGAAATTGAGAAGCATTCGCGCGCCGGTGAGATTGACATGGCGGGGCGGTTTTCGGTAGGCTCAGCGGGCATTTCGGCGCCTCCGGCCCGCCTTGCCGAGGCCGATCCCGAAGACCTCAATGAACGGCAGGAAACCCCTCTCAAATGATCCGTCACACCATCGAGATGATAGTTCCCTTTCATGACCTGGATCCCATGCAGGTTGTTTGGCATGGCAATTATTTCAAGTATTTCGATCGTGCCCGCTTCGCACTATTCGCGGCCCGCGGCATCGATCTCTACCAGTTTCTGATCGAGAAGCAATATGTCTTCCCCCTGACGCGCACCGCCGTCAAGCACATCGCCCCCCTGCGCTTCGACGACCGCTTTCGTTGTACGGCCACGGTGACCGAGGCGCGTTACAAGATCGCCATCGATTTCGAAATCCGTCGGGGACCCGATGATGAACTGTGCACCCGCGCCTCGAGCGAACAGGTGGCGGTCAAAATGCCCGACATGGCGCTGGAGTTCGAGATCCCCCATGAGATTCAGCGTGCCCTGGGGATGACCTGATGCCGGAACCCCCAATGGCCCGCCAGGTCAGCGCCCCCTTTCGCGCCGGCTATGCCCGCATGGCGGCCTGGTCCGACCTCCTCGATGACATCAATGTCTTTCCGATTGCGGATGGCGATACGGGCCGCAATCTCTCCATCAGCCTGGCGCCGCTGAAGGCATTGAATGAATACCCGATTGAAATCGTTGGGCAAAATGTGTTGCGTCAGGCCACCGGCAACTCGGGCAATATCGCGGCGGCCTTCATCATGGAGTTTCTCAAAGGTGCCGAGACAGCGGCATTCGCCCGGGCGGCCGCCAATGGTGCCCATGCCGCCCGATCCGCCATCGCCAACCCGGTCAGCGGCACCATGCTGGACGTTTTCGATTCCCTGGCCGAACGATTGGCCGGGCCCCCCGCCGGCAGCGCCCGTCCCGACCAGCTCCTGCCAGCGCTTGCCGATGCCGTCCAAGCGACCACCGCCCGCCTGCCGGCCCTTGCTGCGGCGGACCTTATCGATGCCGGTGCCTTGGCCATGTACCTCTTCTTCGAAGGGTTCTTTTTCGAGCTGGATGGCCGCGAACCGCTGCCGGGACCGCTGCCGGCGGTGTTCGGCCACCTGCTCCGCACAAGCGATCGGCCCCGCACCGCACCCGCCTCAGCGGACAGCGCGGACGAGATTTGCGTCAATGCACTGGTGCGACCCGCCGCGGGGAGCGACCCTGCGGACCTGCAAAGCCGCCTTCAGCGGTTGGGGGAGAGTGTGGTCACCCTGGGCAGCGCCGGTGTGCTGAAGATCCATCTGCATGCCCGCGATCTCGGCGCCGCGGCCGAGCTGCTGGCCGGCATCGGGACCATCGAGGCCATGTCGGACGAAGCGCTTTACGACCCGGCCTATGCCGTTGATCCCCTCTCTCCGGGCCCCATCCACATCATGACCGATGCCGCCGGCTCCCTCTCCCGCCCGCGGGCGCGTCAGCTGCGGGTAACCCTGCTGGACAGCTTTGTGGTGGGCGACGGCGCGGCAGTTCCGGAAACCCTGTTGGCCCCGGAGATCGTGTACCGGCGCATGCGCAATGGTGAACGCTACACCACCGCCCAGGCGTCCAACCGGGAGCGCCATCAGCGCTACGCCGCCGCGTTGAACCGATTCCAGCAGGTGCTCTATCTCAGCGTGGGCTCAGCCTACACCGGCAACGTGGCCGCCGCCCGCCGATGGCAGCGCTCCAACGATGTAGCAGAGCGCCTCACAATCCTCGACACCGGAGCGGCCTCGGGCCGGTTGGGCCTCATCGCCCAGGCGGTGGCCCGCTACGCCAGCCGGGCGAACACCGCCGAGGCCGTCATCGATTTTGCGAAAACGGCGGTGGCCGACTGCGGCGAATTGGTCTTTTTGGATCAGCTCAAATACCTGGCCGCCGGCGGCCGCATTTCCAAATCGCGTGGATTTTTCGGGGATCTCTTCAAGATCAAGCCGGTGATCACGCCGACCCCGACAGGCGTTAAAAAGGTGGCTGTCGCTCGCAACGCCGACCGGCAGCTGCCGCTGGCCCTGGCGCACCTCAAAAGGATCCTGTCCAAAGCGCCCGATCCACTGCTGCTCTTGCAATATACCGACAATCGAAACCGCGTGGAAAACGAGATCGGACCGGTCCTAGCGGAGCGGTTCCCCCACGCCGAGATCCAACTGACGCCCCTCTCACTCACTGCCGGTGTCCACATGGGGCCCGGCACATGGGCCGTGGCGTGGTTGGCGGATGGGGCGGGGGGCACCTGAGTTTAAGGATATGGTTGGTCCGAAAAGACAAGGAACCGTCTACCCAACGATGTCACCAGGCCACAAGGCAGGTCGTTCCCATCGCCATCAAACCGTCGTCATCATCCCCACCTATAACCACGGTTCGCGGGTCGAAGCGGTAATCGCGGCGGTGCGCCGACTCCACCTGCCCCTCATCGTGGTGGACGACGGCTCGACCGACGGCACCTGGCAGCGCCTGCGAGCGTGCCGCGGGATCACCCGGCTGCGTCACCGACGCAACCTGGGCAAAGGAGCCGCGCTGATCACCGGCATGCGCGCCGCCCGCCAGGCCTCGGCCCGCTGGGCCATCACCCTGGATGCCGACGGTCAGCACCGCGCCCAGGACGCCCTGGTCCTGCTGGACGCCATTCCCCCAAAGGAGCGCCCCATCGTCCTGGGACGCCGCAGAATCATGACCCAGGCGCCCTGGACCAGCCGCGCCGGCAGAGAATTTTCCAATTTCTGGGTCTGGGTGGCCGGCGCCCCCTGGCTCCACGACACCCAGAGCGGCTTCCGAATCTATCCCCTGCCGGAAACCCTGGGCTTGGGCGTCCGCGCCCGCCGCTACCAGTATGAGATCGAGGTGCTCGCCAGGGCCGCCTGGGCCGGGATCCCCATCATCGAAACGCCCATCGAGGTGATCTACCAGCCCGGAGCGGCGCGCATCTCCCACTTTAGGCCCGGCCCGGACTTCATCCGCAACACGGCCACCTTCTACCATCTCATCACCCACCGGGTGTTCACCCCCCGCTGCTGGCGCCGACGAAGGACCGGCCAAAACAGGCGTTTCATCCGATGAGGACGCGCTTCCTGCTCCTTCTGGCCCGCTTGTCGGAACATGTCGGCGACTGGCTATTCCGCCTGGTGGCCCGCGGCATCGCCGCCGGCTATTTTCTATTTGCCGCCGACCGCCGGCGGACCAGTGTGGCCTTCTACGGCCATCTCTTTCCCCAACGAGGCCGTCTCCACGCGCACCGCTGCGCCTGGGGCCAGTTCCGCAATTTCACCGATCTGTTCCTCGACCACTCCGTGACGATGGCGGGCAACCAGCAGCGATTGACCTATTCGGTGGCGGGCGCCGCGCATCTGCGCCAAACCCATGCCGCGGGCAAGGGCGGCGTCTTGCTGATGTCGCATCTGGGCAATTGGCAGGCGGCGGCCCACATGCTCAACCGCGATCTGCCCGAGATCCCCCTGATGCTTTACATGGGGCAAGCCCAAAAGCAGCAGATCGAGCGCCACCAGAAGGCGGTTCTCAAGGAGCGCGGGGTGCGTATCGTGGCCGTGGATGAAGCGGGCGGATCGCCCTTCGACATCGTGGAGGGCGTTCGCTTCTTGCGGGAGGGCGGTGTTGTCTCCCTTACCGGCGACCGCCTCTGGCGCCCCGGCCAACGCAGCGTCAGCGCCCGCTTCTTGGGGCGCACCATTCATCTCCCGGAGGCGCCCTATATCCTGGCCCTCATGGGCGGTGCCCCTCTGATCTACTTTTTCGCCTTTCGCACCGGCCCGGGTCACTACCATATCAGCGCTTCCCCCCCCCAGCGCCTGCAAGCGGTCAGCCGCCAAGCGCGCCCGGCCGCCATCCAGGCCGCCGCCCAGCATTATGCTGAGGCCTTGGAAGCCGCCCTGCGCGCCCACCCCCTGCAGTGGTACCACTTCGATCCCATCTTCCAGGCGCCGGCCGGATAGCGGGTGCCTGGCGCCGGATTGACCGTTCACAAACGTTGGGAGATGGTGTAAGAGGTGGAGTTTAACCCTCACAGAAGCGCCCATTTATCTCCCATCGCCGTTGGGGAGCGGTATGAACCGAGACGAAATATTGACAAAAATCCTGGCGATTTTCGCCGTCAACTTCGAGATCGAAAATCCCGATCCGGATGAGAACCTCGGCGAAGCACACGAGTTCGACAGCATCGACGCCATCGAACTGATCCGAGAGATCGAACTTCTCCTGGACACCACGCTGACGCGCCAGGAGAAGGAGAGCGCCATGGGTATCCGCACCATCAACCAGATCGTGGACTATGTGTCGGATCTGGCGGCTGCCAGGGCCTAGCCATGGAACGACGAGTCGTCATCACCGGCGCCGCCGCCATCACCCCCATCGGCAACAACCGCGAGACCATCCTCGCCAACCTGACCCAAGGCGTTTCAGGGGTCGAGCCGCTCAAGTCGGACGGCCTGCTCACCGGCCACATCCACTCCAAGGTCTTCGGCACGGTCGGCGAGCCCATCGACTACGCCTTCAAACGCCGCGACCGCAAAACCATGGGGCCGGTGGCCTACTACGCCTGTGAAACGGCCCGGCGGGCCATCGCAGCGGCAGGTCTCGAGCCCGCTTTCATTCAATCGGGCCGCATGGGCGCGGCCTTCGGATCCACCCATGGCAGCCCCACAGTGCAGCGCGGCATCTACCGCACCTTTTTCAGCGAAACCGATGCCCGCCTGACCAGTATCGGTGCGGTGGACTACCTCAAGTCCATGGTGCACACCACGGCGGTCAACATCACCAAGATGTTCGGCATCACGGGTCGCGTGATCTCCTCCTCAACCGCCTGCACCACCAGCAGCCAGAGCATCGGCTTCGGCTACGAGGCGATCAAGTTCGGCCTCCAGGACGCCATGCTCTGCGGTGGCGCCGACGAGTACGACACCACCACCGTTGCGGTCTTCGACAATCTGCTGGCCTGCTCCACGGCTTACAATGAAACCCCCGAGCGCACGCCGCGACCCTTCGACCGGGACCGCGATGGGCTGGTGGTGGGAGAGGGCGCCGGCGCGCTTGTGTTGGAAGCTCTCGAAGGGGCCCAAAAACGCGGCGCCCATATCCTCGGCGAGGTGATCGGCTTCAGCTGCATGAACAATGGCGGAGATCTCATCCTGCCCAACAAGGAGGGGATCGCCCGCACCATCCGCAGCGGGCTGGCATGCGCCCGACTCACCCCCGAGCAGGTGGATTTCATCAGCGCCCACGCCACCGCCACGAAGACGGGCGACGTCATGGAAGCCCAGGCCATCGGCGAGATCTACGGCACCGGCCCGGCGGTCACCGGATTGAAGAGCTACATGGGCCACACCATGGGATCCTGCGGCGCCATCGAAACCATCCTGACCCTCTATCTGATGCGGAGCGGTATCGTGGTGCCGACCCTCAATCTGGAGAACATCGACGAGCGCTGCGCCATGATCCGCCATCCGGAAGCGGTCAGCGAAATGCCGATCCGCATCGCCGCGATCCAAAACTTCGCCTTTGGCGGGGTCAACACCTGCCTCTTCATCCGGCGCTTTGTGAGGTAAATGGGGATGGTGAACGAAATACTACCCCCGGCGGGAAGGCGCCCAAATGGGGGGCGCTGGGCGATAAGTCTGCTGATCACCCTTATCCTGTGGACCTACTTTACGGCCGGCTTCATGCTCCTTTTCAGCCCC
>JASJCL010000038.1 GCA_030066015.1 Desulfosarcinaceae bacterium
GAGGCCAGATCCAGATCAATGGCCGCGCCGTCCGCATCAAGTCGCCCATCGACAGCATCCAGCAGGGGATTGGCATGGTGCACCAACACTTCATGCTGGTCCAGAACCACACCGTCGTGGAAAACATCGCCCTGGGATACAAAGCGACGCCCCTGTTGTTCCCCCACCGCCAGCTGGAGAAGAAGATCGCGGCGTTCTCCCGCCAGTTCAACTTCGCCATCGAAACCCATAAGAAAATCTGGGAACTCTCCGCCGGCGAACAGCAGCGCGTCGAGATCACCAAAGCCCTGCTCAATGGAGCCGATCTGCTCATTCTGGACGAACCCACCAGCGTTCTGACGCCGCAGGAAAGCCGCGATCTCTTTGGAATGCTCAAGGAGATGAAGGCCCAGGGCCATTGCGTGATCCTCATCAGCCACAAGCTTGATGAGATTCTGGATCTCTGCGACCGGGTCACTGTTCTTCAGAAGGGCCGCATCGTGGGGCACGCAGAGACTACCGAGGTGGACAAGAAAGATCTGGCCCGCATGATGATCGGCCGTGAGGTGATCTTCAACATCTCCCGCGAAGCGATGCCCCGCAAGGAGAAGGTGCTCAGGGTCGACGCCGTATCGGTGCTGGGCGACAAGGGCCTGCCGGCCGTAAAGGGGATCTCCTTCGATGTGTATCGCAACGAGATTTTCGGTATCGCCGGTGTGTCGGGCAACGGCCAGCGTGAGCTGGTGGAGGCCATTACGGGCCTGCGCCGTGTCGAATCGGGCCGGATCACCATTGACGGGGCGGACATCACCAACCAGAGTCCTCGCTGCGTCTATGACAGCGGGATCTCTCACGTGCCAGAGGAGCGCATCAAGTTCGGTATCGCTCCCGGGCTCTGTCTCTACGACAACGCTATCCTCAAGCAGCAGCATCTCAGCAAGTATAGCCGCATGTCCTTTCTGGCCTATCGGCGCATCAAGCACCACGCACAGCAGTTGATACAGGATTTCAAAGTGCTGGCCCCCAACATCCACGTCCAGACGAAGAATTTGTCCGGCGGCAATATCCAGAAATTGATTCTGGGGCGTGAAATCAGCGAGCAGCCCTCCCTTCTGGTCGCCTCCCATCCCACCTACGGGCTGGATGTGGGCGCAACCGAGTATCTGCGTCATCAGTTACTCCAGCGGCGTCGCGAGGGGGGCGGGGTCCTGCTGGTCTCCGAGGATTTGGAGGAGATCTTCGAACTTTGCGACCGCGTGGCCGTGATATTTCAAGGGGCGTTCATGGGGATTTTGAGCCCGGAGGACCCGCGCGCCAAGGATATCGGGTTGATGATGGCCGGTTCACTGCGTCTGGAAGGGGAGGAGGGGCGCAATGGTGCAAATTAAGGTCACGGATCGCTCTCAGGTGTCACCCTGGCATACGGTCGCGACCCTGGTGTTGTCCCTTGTCGCCGGGCTCGCCGCCATCAGCGTTATCTTCCTGTTCTTCGGCGTCAACCCGCTATTTGCGTTGAAGAAGATCTTCGTCGGATCCTTCGGCAGTGCATATGGATTCAAGGAGACGGTTACCAAGGCGATTCCCCTGATGCTCGTCGGGTCGGGTCTGGCGTTGGCCTTTCGGGCCAAGTTCTGGAACATCGGCGCTGAGAGCCAACTCCTCATGGGCGCCATTTTCGCCACCTGGGTCGGCCTCAACTGGTGCCCCCAACTGCCCGCACCCGTCGCCGTGCCGCTGATCTTCCTCGCCGGCTTTGTCGGTGGCGCGCTGTGGGGCGTCATCCCAGCGCTGCTCAGGATCCGTTTTGCCATCAACGAGGTGATATCGACCCTTATGCTCAACTACATCTGTGCCGAATTTCTCACCCTCCTCATTGTCGGGCCTTGGAAGGGCAAGACCAAATTCGGCTTCCCCTACACCGACGATCTTCCCGCCTCCGCCATCCTCGGTGTCCTACCCGGCTCCCGCATCCACTATGTGACCCTTTTCGTCGCGCTGGCGGTGGCAGTGGTGCTGGCAATGGTGGTGTATTGGACGCGCTTCGGGTACGAGGTGCGCGTTATTGGCGAGAACCCGGAGGCGGGCAAGTATGCCGGTATCAATTTCTTCCGAACCACCCTGATTATCATGGCGATCAGCGGCGGCGTGGCTGGACTGGCGGGGGTCGGCGAGGTGGCCGGCATTCACCACTACCTCAGCTATCCTGACTCCATCTCCTCCGGTTATGGGTATACGGGCATCATCGTGGCATGGCTGGCCAAACTCAACCCTCTATTCGTGATATTGTCGGGGCTCTTCTTCGCCGGCATTCTTGTGGGCGGAGATGCCATCCAGATATCGCTGGGTCTGCCGGCCGCGACAGTTCAGGTGTTCAACGGTACCTTGCTGATCTTTCTCATAATGGGGGATTACTTCTTGAAGAATAAGGTTTCCTTTCATTTCACTACCCGCCTGCAGGCCGGCGCAAATTAAGGGAGAATCGTGGAAGAGATCTTCATTTCGGTGGCCCAACGCACCCTGGTGGCCGGCACCCCACTGCTTCTGGGCACCATCGGCGAAGTGATTTGCGAACGCGCCGGGATCCTCAACCTGGGCGTCGAAGGGGTCATGGCCGTTGGTGCGGTCACGGCCTTCATCGTGACCTTCACAACCGGTAATCCCTGGCTGGGATTGGCCGCCGCTCTGATCGCCGGCATCCTCATCTCCATGACCCACGCCTTCAGTGCCATCACGCTGCAGGCCAACCAGGTCGTCTCCGGTCTGGCCCTCACCATGCTGGGATTGGGCATCTCCGGGTTGATGGGCAAACCCTATGTGGGCAAACCGCTTGCCATAAAGCTGGACGATCTTTCCATTCCGCTCCTTGCCGACATTCCCTATGTCGGCCCCATCTTTTTTCAACAAAGTCCCTACTTCTACCTGGCCGTCATCTTGGCCCTGTTGGCCTGGTTTGTCCTTCAATACACCCGGGTGGGCATCATGATCCGCTCCACCGGCGAAAATCCACGGGCCACCGAAACCCAGGGGATCAACGTGACCCGTATCCGCTACTTCTGCGTATTGGTGGGGGGCGCTTTCTCCGCCATGGCCGGCGCCCATCTCTCCACCTCCTACAGCAAGTCGTGGATCGAAGGGATGACGGCCGGTCGCGGCTGGATCGTCATCGCCCTGACCATCTTCGCCCTCTGGAACCCGGTGCGGGCCATGCTGGGCGCTTTTCTCTTCGGCGGTATTTTTGTGCTTCAGTACCTCCTCCAGCCGCTGGGCATTCCCCCCAACTTTCTGGCGATGATGCCCTATATCGCCACGCTGTTGGTCCTCCTCCTGGGCGGCCTGCGCGACGCCCGCAAGCTCAACGCGCCGGCCATGCTCGGCGAGCCGTATCGTCGCGGAGAGCGCTAACGGGATGACTTGCCGAAATTGAGCCCGGCACCAGCGCTCGTGCGCCGGTCCAGCGGCGGGCCAGAACCTGCCGGTTGTAGGCCAAAACCGGCCCGAAGTCGGCCTTGATGAAGCCTTTGACGTGGGTTTCGAACAGGTCGATACCGGCACTATCCCCGGGCAGCACATAGTAGGCGGCGGCCGTGTCGGTGTACCGCCGGATCTGTGGGTGGGTGTTGATGTGCATGCCGGGCGGGCCTTCGCGATAGAAACTATCGATGACCCCCATGAGCTTCTGTTTGTCTCCCAGGGGGATCCAGCTGGTGAAGAGCGGGTCCTTGGTGCGCAAGAAGATCAACTGATAGGGGATCTCCACCGCGCCCGACTGCGGACCGTGGACCACATCGTATCCTCCCGTCAGGGGCTTGCCCCTTCCCGTAAGAATAAATCGAAAATGAGAGGGGTTGCCGGCAGTGGGATGCCGGACGGGGGTAGCACCGCGGGGGGAGAGATAGGGTTCGTTAGAGCGACGGGCGTAGCTGATGCGCAACCGATCGTCCGCAGGCCATTCCAGATCTCTGCCCACCAGAAAGGAGCGGAAGTGGTTGTGCTGGGCCAAAAGCACCATGAGGGGCCTTCGGTGCGCTGCATCGATGATCACGTGCACGGCACCGTGAATGTCGAGTTCGTGCCAACGGCGCGGGTCGCCCATCAGGCGGGCCGCAGCTGATCTGAGCCAGCCGATTTCATACGGCAGACCGCTGGCGGCGAAAACCGCAGCGTACTTGAGAACGATAACATCGATCGGTTCCCGTCCCGGCAGGCGGAGCTGCTCGCGGTAGACGGAAGGATAGAGAACCGCGTCTTCTGGCGGATCGCCGCCCAGGGCAAAGGTCGCCAGATCGCCACCGAAATCGAGATATTTGCCGTGGTCCCGCTCAATGCGCTTGAGATAGGCGGGGTCCACGGCGCGCGGGATGACCGTGCCTTTGCGATTCTTGACCACCGTTTGGGGCAAAAAGCGATCGTAAAAATCGATGGGATAGAGCTCCCCCGGGGTGATGTGGATCCGCGGCCGGAAGCGGGTCAGCAAGCCTCGATCCTTGGCCGATATGGGCCGACCAAAATCGTCATGCCGCCACTCTGACTGGGGATAGGTCAATTGGCTCAGGATCCGGGCGTACTCCTCCGGCCAGTCCGATCCGCCGCCGTCCCATGTCAGCAGACGGCAGCCCACCAGCGCCATCGCGGATAGCACCAGGAAGCCTTTGAGTCTCACCATCGATGTACCCCCTCCCCTAGGTCGCCCCGGACCTACCGCTCAAATGGGTGGAGCGGACTTCCGGCAACTCACCATAGGCTTCAACATAGGAACGCCCCACCCGCCTGGCAAACCGTGGGCGACGCGACACCCGCTCTCCGGCATGACCGGTCTGCTAGGCGGTGTGGGCGGTGCGCACACGAGAGACAATCGGCTTCAGTCGACCCCATAGCGCTGGAGTTTGCGCCGCAGGGTGTTGATGCCGATCTCGAGGGTCTTGGCGGTTTTGGCCTTGTTTTTGCCCAAACGGGCATAGGCTTCCAGGATATACGCCTTTTCGATCTCGGCCAGGGGGCGCAAGGGACGCCCCCCATCCTCACGTACCGGCCGCGGCGATGGTTGGTCCACTTCCTCCGACACCTGCAAGCTGCGCAGGTGCTCGGGCAGATGACGGATGGCGATGGGGCGACCCTGGGCGAGGTTGGCGGCGCTGTGCAGCAGGGTAGCGAGCTCGCGCACATTGCCTGGGAAATCATAGCGCTGCAGCGCCGCCAGCGCCGCCGGCGTCAGGGGATTCTCCCCATGGCCGGCCTCGTAGCGCGCCAGAAAGGTTTTGGCCAGTAGGGGGATGTCCTCCCGACGTTCCCGCAGCGGCGGCAGGTGCAGCCAGCTGCCGCGGATGCGGTAGTAGAGATCCTGCCGGAAGCGCTGCTGGGCCAGCATCTGCTCGAGGTTGGCGTTGGTGGCGGCGATGAAGCGGATGTCCACCTGAATCTGCTGACTGCTGCCCAGGCGGGTGTACTCTCCCTCCTGGAGTACCCGCAGGAGCTTCCCCTGGAGCTCCAGCGGCAAATCGCCGATCTCGTCGAGGAAGAGGGTGCCTTTGTCGGTGTGGCGCAGGTATCCACTGCGCTGGGATTCTGCGCCGGTAAAGGCACCGCGGGTATGACCGAAGAACTCGGCCTCGAAAAGGGTGGGGGTCAGGGAGGCCATATTGACCGGAGTGAAGGGGTTCTGGGCCCGTGGGCTGGCCTTGTGGATGGCCCGGGCGAGCAGCTCCTTGCCGGTCCCGCTCTCCCCGGTGATGAGAACGGGCACGTCACTGGCGGCATGGAGCTCGGCCTCCATCAGCACCCGCAACATGGTGCGGGAGCGGGTGATGATGGGCCGGAAAGGGGCTTTGGCGGTGATGGGCGGGGGGGTGTCCCGCTTCTCCATATCGAGAATGTCGCGCAGACGCTTGCGCTCCAGGGCGCGCTGGACTGCGAGGGCCAGCGCCTCCTTGGTGACCGGTTTGACCAGGTAGTCGTAGGCCCCTTTGCGCAGGCACTCCACTGCGACGCGCGCCTCATTGATGGCCGTCACCATGAGACACTCGGTGTTCGGGCTGACGGTTTTGATCACCCCCAGCAGTTCCACACCACTCATCTCCGGCATGGTCATGTCGATAAGGGCCAAATCGTAGTCCGCACCCTGGCGAAAACGCTCGGCCGCCTTACGGGACTGCACCTCCGCTTTTACGTCAGGGTAGCCGATCTGCTGCAGCTTGTGGCGCAGCACCTCGATATAGTCGGCATCATCGTCGATGATCAGAATTCGTTCCTCCACGAAACCCCCCATTTTGGCATGTATTCCAAATTGGATTATTATATAAAAACAAATAATCTAAAATGGTTATCCTGTTTATATCCCAAAATGGGATGGAACTCCATTCCAATATGGTCGTTTTGGTGACCCAGACCCCTCCGGCGACGCGGATGATATTTTAGAATTTATCATTATTTCAAATGGTTTCATAATTTGCACTTAAGGTGGCATTCTCTTTGCTGATCAAACCGGCGAACTGGCAAGTTCTCCGCGGTCCACCGCACATCGTTTCCATGTGCCGCCTTCCCCGCTGCACCTTCTCACTGACCATCTGCAGGGGGCCCGGGCGCGGCGCTGAATCAACTGCTTCAGAACAGATGCGATTCGGGAGCCTTCGCTCCAGTGGTCGAACGGCAATTCCCGAAGGGATGGACATTTGGTGAAAGGGCCTCCGGGCTGTCCCCACTCTCAAGCGATGTAATTCGATTGGCATGCGACGGTACATTCACCCCTACAGGCCCCCCATGTGCCCGATCCTGGTGGCGACCCCCCGCTTCCAGGCCCCCCGCCGTGATACCCGGGGCGGCCCTGTGAACCGTCCGCGGATCCATCTGCACGACGCGCGCGTGGCGGTTGCGGATTTGGGGGCACCGCGGCCGCCCCCATGGGCCAAGCGAATCACCTGTTGGAATTGGTATACGTAACGGCATTAACCTGGGCACCCCAGTGGTGTCTCATAACCGAGGGACAAGGAATGGATTCCAAGACAGACGCTGCAAAACCAAAAGAGGGCGTGGGTTCGGTAATGGTGGTCGGCGGTGGTATCGCCGGCATTCAGGCCGCCCTGGATCTGGCGGACTCCGGCTATCTGGTACAGATGGTGGAGAGCAAGAGCGCCATCGGCGGGGTCATGGCCCAGCTGGACAAGACCTTTCCCACCAACGACTGCTCCATGTGTGTCATCTCCCCCAAACTGGTGGAGGCTGGCCGCCATCTCAACATTGACCTGCACACCCTCAGCGAGGTCACCCAGGTCACCGGCGAGCCGGGCAATTTCGAGGTGACCATCACCAAGCAACCGCGTTTCATCGACCTGGAGAAGTGCACTGCCTGCGGTGAGTGCGCCAAGGTCTGCCCCATCGGCGTGGACAACCAGTTTGACGAGAATCTGCGTGAGCGCAAGGCGGCTTTCAAGCTCTATCCCCAGGGGATGCCCAGCGGCTACACCATCGACAAGAAGGGCACCGCCCCCTGTAAGGCCACCTGTCCGGCCCACGTGAGCATCCAGGGCTACATCGCCCTCATCAACGATGGCCGCTATCAAGAGGCCCTCAAGCTCTTCCGCGACGCCCATCCCTTCCCGGCGGTCTGCGGCCGCGTCTGCCATCATCCCTGTGAAGAGGCGTGCAGCAGAGGCGACGTGGACCAACCCCTGGCGATCCGTGAACTGCACCGTTTCCTCCACGACTACGCCCGCGAACACGGCGAGGAGCTGCCCATCGAGACCGCCGAAAAGCGCGCCGAGAAGGTGGCCGTCATCGGTTCGGGTCCGGCCGGCCTCTCCGCCGCCTATTTCCTCGTGCGGGAGGGATTCCAGGTCACCATCTTTGAGAAACTGGACGAGCCCGGCGGCATGATGCGGGTGGGCATCCCCGAGTACCGGCTGCCCCGCGACATCCTCAGCGAGGAGATCGCCTTTATCGAGCAGCTCGGGGTGACCATCAAGACCGGGGTCACCTTCGGCAGCGACATCACCCTCGACACCCTCAAGGCCGACGGTTTCGGCGCGGTCTTCATGGCCGTCGGACTCCATGGCGGCCGCAACCTGGGCGTGGCCAACGAAGATATCGAGGGCGTTCTGCAGGGGGTCGATTTTCTGCGGGACGCCGCCCTGGGCAAAGAGGTCACCCTCGGCGATGAGGTGCTGGTCGTTGGCGGCGGCAACGTGGCCATAGACGTCGCCCTCACCGCCAAGCGCAAGGGGGCCGAGAAGGTCACCCTGGTATGCCTCGAGCGACGCGAAGAGATGCCGGCCTGGGAGCACGAGATCGAGGAGGCCCTCGAAGGCGACATCGAGATCGTCAACTCCTTCGGTCCCAAAGAGTTCTTCATCGACAAGAGCAACCGCGTGTCGGGGATCGAGTTCAAGACGTGTACGGCGGTCTTCGACGAGGAGGGGCGCTTCAATCCCGCCTACGATGAGAGTGCCTGTACGCCCATGTTCGGCGACACCGTCATTGTGGCCATCGGTCAGAGCACCGACACCACCGGCCTGGCCGAGATGGGCGTGGGCCTGACGCGCGTGGGCGGGCTCGAGGCCGACCCGGTGACCCTGCAGACCCCCATTCCTGGGGTCTTCGCCGGCGGGGATGCCCATCACGGCCCCAAGTCGGTTGTCGAAGCGGTGGCGGCCGGCAGGACCGCCGCGGAGAGTATCCGGCGCTACCTGCTGGGCGAAGACCTCCTCGAGGGGCGCGAAGAGAACTGGGAGTTCGTCAAGCCCGACAATATGATCTACCCCATTCAGAAGCGGGTCCCGGTACGCTGTCTCGACCCCGAGGCGCGCGAGTGCAACTTCCTGGAAGTATCTTACGGCTACAACGAGGAGGAGGCCAAAACAGAGGCGGACCGTTGCCTCAAGTGCGGCATCTGTTCCGAGTGCTACCAGTGTGTGGACGCCTGCCTGGCCGAAGCCGTAGACCACGAGATGACGGTGGAGGAGGTCACGGTCAATGTAGGGTCCATCATCATGGCACCGGGCTTCGAGGCCTACGACCCCAGCCAGCATGACCACTACTCTTACGCCAAACACCCCAACGTGGTCACCAGCTTGGAGTTTGAGCGTCTGCTCTCCGCCTCCGGTCCCAACCAGGGGCACTTGATCCGCCCATCGGACCACAAGGAGCCCGAGAAGATCGCTTGGCTGCAGTGCATCGGTTCCCGCGACATCAACAAATGCGACCACAGCTACTGCTCCAATGTGTGCTGCATGTACGCCGCCAAACAGACCGTTATCGCCAAGGAGCATTGCGACTACGAGCTGGACACGGCCATTTTCTACATGGATATGCGCACCCACGGCAAGGAGTTCGAGCGCTACTACATGCGGGCCGAAGAGGAGCGCGGCGTGCGCTTCGTCCGCACGCGGGTGCATACCATCGACCCCGCCGCCGACGATCAGCTCAGCCTGCGGTACGTCACCGAGGACGGTGATATCGTGGACGAGCTCTTCGACATGGTGGTCCTTTCGGTGGGCCTCAGCCCCATGAAAGATGCCGTCAAACTGGCCGACACCCTGGGCATCGCCCTGAACGATCACCAGTTCGCCGACACCAAGAGCTTGACTCCGGTGGCCTCCAGCCGCGAAGGGATATTTGTCTGCGGCGCCTTCCAGGGCCCCAAGGATATCCCCCAGTCGGTGATGGAGGCCTCGGCCGCGGCCTCATCGGCCACCAAAGCCCTCGCCGACGCCCGCGGGACCATGATCCGCACCAAACAGCTGCCGCCGGAGCTGGATGTCAGCGAAGAGGATCCGCGCATCGGTGTGTTTGTCTGCAACTGCGGCATCAATATCGGCGGCGTGGCCGATGTGCCCGCGGTCAGGGAGTACGCCAAGACCCTGCCGTACGTGGTGCATGTGGAAGACAACCTCTTCACCTGTTCACAAGATACCCAGGACAAGATGAAAGAGGTGATCCTGGAGAACAACCTCAACCGGGTCGTGGTGGCCTCCTGTTCGCCGCGCACCCACGAGCCCCTCTTCCAGGAGACGATCCGGGAGGCGGGTCTCAACAAGTACCTCTTCGAGATGGCCAACATCCGCGACCAGAACACCTGGGTGCACATGAACAATCCCGATCTGGCCACGGCCAAGGCCAAGGACCTGGTGCGCATGGCGATTGCCAAGGCCGCCTATGTGGAGCCGCTGCATCAGGTGAGCATGGACGTCAACGGCGCGGCCCTGGTGGTGGGTGGCGGTGTGGCCGGTATGGAAGCCGCCCTGGGGGTGGCTGAACAAGGCTATAAAGCCTACCTGGTGGAGCGGGGCGATCAGCTCGGCGGCAACGCCCTCTGGATGAAGGAGAGCTGGGATGGAGAAGCCATCGGACCCTATGTCGAAGGTCTGATCGAAAAGATCCGCCAGCATCCGAACGTGCGGATCTTCTTCAATACGGAGGCCATTGAAACCGCCGGTATCCTGGGGAATTTCACCACCACCCTGGCCACTGGCGGAGGGACCATGACCACCACCGTGGTGGAGCATGGCGCCACCATTCTGGCCACCGGCGGCAAGGAGTACAAGCCAACCGAGTATCTCTACGGCGAACACCCCGACGTGCTCACGCACAAGGACTTCGATGAAGCCCTGGCCGCGGGAGACGAGCGAATCGAAGCCGCCGAGACAGTGGCCTTTGTCCAGTGTGTGGGATCGCGCATTCCGGAACGGCCTTCCTGCAGCCGGGTCTGCTGCACCCACAGCCTCAAGTCGGCCATCAAGCTTAAAACGGCCAAACCCGACATGAGCGTCTTCATCCTCTACCGTGACATGCGCTCCTACGGCTTCCGCGAAGACCTGTACAAGCAGGCCCGCGAAGTGGGGGTGATCTTCACCCGCTATGACCTCGACAAACTGCCCACGGCGACACTGGACGACGACAATCGTCTGACCCTCACGGTGCGGGACCACGTGCTCGGCCGGCCGGTGGCCTTCAATCCCGACCTGCTGGTTCTGGCGGCGGCCGTTCTGCCCAACGAGAACCAGGATCTCTTCGAGCTGTTCAAGGTGCCGATCAACGGCGAAGGCTTCCTGGTGGAGGCTCACGCCAAGCTGCGACCGGTGGACTTTGCTTCCGAAGGGGTGTTCATGGCCGGGTTGGCCCACTACCCCAAGAGTATCGACGAAACCATCGCCCAGGCCCAGGCGGCCGTCTCCCGGGCGGTAACGGTGCTCAGCAAGGACGCCATTCTGGTGGGCGGTGTGGTGGCCGAGGTCAACCCAGACCGCTGCGCCGTCTGCCTGACCTGTGTACGCACCTGTCCTTACAACACCCCCTACATCGGCGAAGAGGGCTACGCCGTGATCGAACCGTCCGGCTGTCATGGCTGCGGCTGCTGTGTGGCCGAGTGCCCCGGCAAGGCGATCACCCTCAAGCACTTCACCGATGAGCAGTTGATCGCTAAAACCGGTGCGCTCTTTACCGAGTGCGCTTAAGTCTAATGATGGCCCAAGGAGGCACGCCTCCTTGGGCTCGGACGAAAGGAAGAGGTAACCCATGAGCGATGCATATGAACCGCAAGTACTGGCATTCTGCTGTAAGTATTGCGCCTATGCCGCCGGTGACCTGGCCGGATCCATGCGCCTGTCATATCCGGCCAATGTCAAGGTCGTGCAGGTACCTTGTTCAGGGCGCGTAGATATCCTCCACATGCTCAAAGCGATCGAGGACGGGGCCGACGCGCTATACGTGGCCGGCTGACTGGAGGGTGAATGCCATTTCCTGGAAGGAAATCTTAAAACCCGCCGTAAAGTCGAATATGTCCAGCGCACCCTCAAGGAGTTGGGGATGGAGCCCGAACGCGTGCAGATGTACAACCTCAGCTCGGCCCAGGGGCCCCGTTTCGCCGAGATCGCGGAAGAGATGACGGCCAAGGCGAAAGAGTTGGGACCAAGCCCGCTGAATCCAGGAACCTGTGCTTGATCCAAATGGCGATAAGAATCCCCTTGGCGTGCCGATTTGACTGGCACCGACGCACGGTGACGTAAAAAATATCGCCAAGGGATCATCTGGGTGAAGCAAATAGCGAAGAAATGATCAAAGAAGTTCTTTTCGACAATAATACTTCAAGAGGTGAGAGATGATAATTGCCGATCGAAAACCCCTGGAGGAGATCCTCGAGATGATCGCCGACGTGGACAATATCATGCTCGTCGGCTGCAAGGGGTGTGTCACGGTGTGCAACGTGGGTGGCTTGAAAGAGGTCCAGATCCTCTCTTCGTCCCTCAAGATTGCCCGCAAGAAAGCCGACCGTCCCCTCCAGATCGAAGAAGTACTGCTGGAACGCCAGTGCGACCCCGAGTATATCGAGCAGATCCGCGACACCTACGACCGATATGATGCCGTGCTTTCCATGGCCTGCGGCGTCGGGCCCCAGTTCCTCTCCGAAGCATACCCCGGTCAGCGCTTCTTCCCCACGGTCAACACCAAGTTTATGGGGGGCGCGGTAACCCACGGGATCTGGGAGGAGCGCTGTGCCGGCTGCGGTACCTGCGTTATCCATCATTATGACGGGTTATGTCCCATAGCGCGCTGTTCCAAGAGTCTGTTGCACGGCCCCTGCGGTGGCAGCGCCGACGGTAAATGCGAAGTCTCCCAGGAGATCGTTTGTATCTGGGACAAGATCGTCCTGAAGAAGATGGAACAGGGGCGCCTGGAAGACCTGCGCACCTTCAAACCGGCCAAGGACTGGCGTTCGGCCCGAGACGGTGGCCCACGCACAAGCATTAGGGAGGAGTTGGTGCAATGAGCGAAAACGGCTACAAATCAGGCAGCAATCTCGAAAAAGTTCTCGAAGCCGGTCACTTTGCCTTCACCGGCGAGTGCGGCCCCCCCAAGGGGGCCAACGTAGAGCATCTCAAGGAGAAGATGGAACACCTGCGCGGCCAGGTGGACGCCATCAACGTCACCGACAATCAGACCGCTGTGGTGCGCATGTCCAGCGCCGCCGCCAGTGCCATTATGGTGCAGGCCGGTCTGGAGCCCAACTTTCAGATGGTTTGCCGCGACCGCAACCGTCTGGCCATGCAGGCGGACATCCTGGGGGCCTACTCCATGGGGATCCGCAACATGCTCTGCCTCTCGGGTGACCACCAGCATTTCGGCAACCATCCCCAGAGCAAGAACGTTTACGATATCGACAGCATGCAGCTCATCGCCATGGTGAAGAAAATGCGCGACGAGGGCAAATTTCTCAATGATGAAGATATCGACGAATCACCCAAAATGTTTATCGGCGCAGCGGCAAATCCCTTCGCCGATCCGGTAGAGTTCCGCATCTATCGGCTGGCCAGTAAGATCGACGCCGGGGCGGACTTTATCCAGACCCAGTGCATCTACAACATGCCGCGATTCCGAGAGTTCATGAAGAAAGCGGTGGACATGGGGCTGACCGAAAATGCCTACATTCTCGCCGGGGTAACCCCCATGAAGAGCGCCCGCATGGCCAAATATATGGCCAAATTTGTACCCGGCATGGATGTGCCCGAAGCGTTGATCAAGCGCTTGGAGGGCGCCGGAAAGGGCAAGCAAGCCGAGGAGGGGATCCGTTTCGCCATCGAACAGATCGACGAATTCAAGGAGATGGCGGGCGTCGCCGGCGTGCACCTGATGGCCATCGAGTGGGAGCACAAGGTGCCCGAAATCGCCGAACGGGCAGGCGTACTGCCGCGACCGCAAGTGTGACATCGGGCCCCTTAAACGGGCCGTGCTGTTTGGGAGGCGCGCGACGCCATCAAGGCATCCGAAGGCGGTAGCGTTGCAGCGTGGCATCACTCGTCCACTGTGCGCAGACCCTGATACCCGTCGCCAAAAAGGATGCGCTCATGAGCGAAAAAAAGAGAATACTGGTGGTTGACGACGAACCCGATTTCTGCGCCATCGTCCAGGGCAATCTGGAGAGGGAGGGCTTTGAAGTAGAGGTGGCCTACGACGGCGTAGAGGGGATCGAGAAGGTCGAAGCCAACCCACCAGATGCCATCGTCCTGGACGTGATAATGCCCGAGAAGGATGGCTACGCGGTGTGCAAGGCGCTCAAGGCGGATGAAAAGTATTGCGATATCCCCATCGTCATGCTGACGGCCGCTGCCTCCCACGTCTCCTCCACGCGATACTCCCATTACGACGGCATGAGTATGGAGGCCGATGACTATCTGCCCAAGCCGGCCTCGGCCGAGGAGATCGCCGACAGCCTCAAAGGGCTTCTGGGCTAATTCACATCCAGACCGAACTGGCGGGCGCGCCCCATCGCATATCGGTGGCGCGCCCGCCATTCAACGGCAGGCGCACCGCCAGGGATATCCATCGGTATAGATCCGCGGACGCCTTGCCCGACACCCGTCTCAGCGTGATCCTACCGTTTTCGGGCAGTTGAAGAGATTGCTGTCATGACCGCTGTTCCCAGCGCCAAATTCGATTTTCAGCGCAAGGTCTTTTGCATCATCAGTGACGCCCGTGTACACTGCTCCCCTTCACCGGAGATGTTCAACCACGTCCTGGCACGGGTCGGCCTTAAAGCCAGCTACGTACCCTTTTGCGTCGATCCCGAGTGCCTCGGCGAGGCGCTTCGCAGCCTGCGCGTGCTGCATATCTCCGGCGCCAATGTGACCATCCCCTACAAGGAGCGGGTGGTTCCGCACCTGGACCGCCTCTCCGAGGGCGCCAGCGTCATTGGCGCCGTCGACACCATCGTCTGCACGACGGCGGGGCTTAAGGGCTACAACACCAACGCCATCGGGGTGATGGACGCCCTGGCGGAAGCCGGATTCCAGGTGCCCGGCTGCCGGGCGCTGGTTTTCGGCACAGGCGGCGCCGCGCGCGCCGTCGTTTTCATTCTCAACTGGCTGCGGGCCGAGAAGATATTCATCACCGGCCGCAACCCCGACCGGGTGCGCGACCTCACCGAGCATATCGGTGGCGAGGCCATCGAGGTCCATCGCTTGGAAAGCGGACCCCTGCCCGTAAACCTGGTGGTCAACGCCACCGCCGCCAGCGGTCCGGATGAATCCCCCCACCTGGCGCGCTTGACGGAACGCCTCACCACGCCGGGCTGCCGGCTCACGCTGGACCTGAATTACGGCCGCAGCGCCAATTTCTGGCGGGAATGGTCTCTGCGGCACACAATCCCCTTCATGGACGGTCTCTCTCCACTGGCCCACCAGGCCAAGCGCACCCTCGCCCTCTGGACCGGCATCGACGTCACTTCCCAGGAATTCATCAGGGCATTGAGCCGGTAAACCCATTAGCCGGTTTCCTCGGGGTACGCCGGGCCCATCGGCCGGCATTCCCCGCAGCTACCGTACTATCCGTCATCTGGTGCCGTCTGCGGTGAGCACCGCCACACCTTCCTGACGGCATCCGCAGCCAGACCCCAATTGCCTTCTAATACGGATGCATGGCCCATCGAATGGGGAATTTAACCTACCACCAATCCCCTGGGTTCTCCCCATTGAAGCCGCCACCTTCGTACCTAATTTTCCAATAATTTTAATCGATCAACCCATTTAGGGGTGTGGCAATACCATCATCTCGAAAGGAAATCCCATGAAGCTTTTTCCCCATAAACCGCTCCTCCTCCTCCTCACCGTCGCCCTCAGCCTTTTTCTGATTGGCTGCGGTGACTCCGACGATGACGACGACAACAACCGCGCCGGTGGCGGGCCAACGGAAGACATCGTTGAAACGGCGGTGGCCGACGGTCGCTTCACCACCCTGGTGGCCGCCCTCCAGGCCGCCGATCTGGACGACGATTTACAGGGCGATGGCCCCTTCACTGTCCTCGCACCTACTGATGACGCCTTCGCCGCTTTGCCGCCCGGCACTGTCGATGCACTCCTCGAACCCGCCGCCAAGGATGAGTTGGTCGAAATTCTCAGCTACCATGTGATCGCCGGAGACGATCTGACCGCCGCCGATGTGATTGCGTTGGCCGGTAATGCCATCGAAGCCCTCAACGGAGGTCTTTTGAACATCTCGGTGGACAACGGATCCGTGATCATCAACGTTGGCGGCAATCGTCCGGCAACGGTCATCATTACCGACATTGTGACCAGCAATGGTATCATCCACGTGATTGACGCCGTTTTGGATCCTAATGATGGCCTGCGTGACATCGTCGACACGGCGGTGACCGACGGTCGCTTCACCACCCTTGTCACGGCGCTTCAAGCCGCCGGATTGGATGACGATCTTCGCGGTACTGGTCCCTTTACGGTGTTCGCGCCCACCGACGACGCGTTCGCCGCCTTGCCGGCCGGCACGGTGGACACCTTGCTGGACCCAGCCAACCAGGCCCTTCTCAGCGATATACTGCTCTACCACGTGGTGTCGGGCGCCTTTTTCGCCACCGACGTCATCGCATTGGACGGCGGTGAGGTGACGGCCCTCAACGGGGACGACATCGATATCGACATCGAGAACGGCAACGTCATCCTCAATGACGACGGCAACCGTGAGGCGATGGTCATCATCACCGATATCGAGGCAACCAACGGCGTGATCCATGTGATCGATGCTGTCTTGGATCCCGCCGACGACGTATAACGCAGTGCGCGCTGATATCACTCGGGGCTGCTGGGCCGCTGGCGTCCGGCAGTCCTGGGTTTGTCTCCATGGGGGACGCTTCACAGGGACTCGGGCAACCCCTCCTTCCGCCACCACCGTTGGCGGCATCCCGCAATCCACCAAATGCACCGCGGCGGTCAGAACGGTCCATCCCGCCAGACGCCACCGCCAAGGAGATCTCCCCTTGCCACCGACGCTCGAGTGCGATAGGGACAGAAACATCCAGGAATGATGTGCGATCTGTACCGAATGCTGGTTCCAATCCTCCATGAGACGACTTCATGCACGCTGCCACGGTTGCCCCCGATCAGTTAATCCAACAAGTTTTTGATGCACTGCCCGCCATGGTTTTCGTCGTAGATGCCGATGTCCGTGTCCAGGCTTTCAACACGGCGGCGGCCGAACTCCTCTCCGCCAAACAGGGTGCCATCCTCAAAAAGCCCGGTGGCGAAGCCTTGGGCTGCCTCAACGCCGCCATCAGCCCCGCCGGCTGCGGACACGCTCCCGCCTGTTCCCAATGCGTGGTCCGTATGGCCGTGGGGGCGGTATTCGCGGGAGGGCGTGCGGTTCGGCGGCGCACCCGCCTGGAGCTGCATCTGGCGGGAGAGACGATCGAATTCTTCGCGCTGGTGACCGCTTCCGCCATTACCTACGAGGGGCGGGATCTGGCCCTGCTGGTGATCGAAGACTTCTCCGAAATAGCCGCCCTGAAGCGCATGATTCCCATCTGCTGCGTCTGCAAGAAGATTCGGGAGGATGTCACCACCGAAACGGCTTCACCGGATACCGTCACTACGGGTGAGACCAGCGGCTGGTCGCGGCTGGAAGCCTATTTCAAAGCCCAGTGGGGGGTGGACTTCTCCCACGGCTACTGTCCGGAATGCTACCGCTCGGCCTTTGACCACCAGGAGACGGCGTCGTCCAGCAGCCAAGTGGCCTGAGATGTGCCACACAGGTGCATGGCCATCCGCTGGCCACCCCCTCTCCTTGACAGCCCCCCATCCATCCCCTTAAGCTGTTGCTGACGTTCGCTTCCCCCGTTGCGGTGGCGCGTGGGGCACCGCGTGTCACACCTGCCGCCGGTAACCTGCCTGAAAGAGGTGGCCATGGCCCCTGTTGAACCAAACGACCTGCTGGCCGTATTGGATGCCATGAACGACGGCATCTACATTGTCCGTCATGACTACACCGTTGAGTACATGAACCGCGCCATGGTTGAACGCTTCGGCGAGGGTGTGGGCAAAAAGTGCTACGAGGTGATCAACCGCACCGAGGTGCTCTGTCCCTGGTGCCGCGCCGAAGAGGTGTTCCGAGACGGCGACAGCACCGAATCCGAGATCTACATTCCCCATCAGGACAAAACCTACCGCATCATCGAGCTGCCGGTCCAGAACAAGGACGGGACCCTCTCCAAACTCAATATCTATCGCGACATCACGGCCACGCGCGACCAGGCCTTGCGTCTGGCGGCCACCGAGAAGGACTATCGGCGCCTGTTCGAGCATGTGGGGGTTGGGGTGTATGTGAGCAGCAAGGAGGGCCACTTCCTGGATGCGAATCCCGCCCTGCTCAACATGCTCGGGTATGATGACAAGGAGGCCTTTCTGCAAATCCGCATTCCGGAGGATCTCTACCGCAAGCCGGAAGACCGCCTGGCCTTTCAGCGCATGATCGAAGAGGACGGCCGCGTGGAGAGCTATGCGGTCGATTTCAAGCGCAAAGATGGTACCACCTTGCCGGTGCTCCTCACCAGCCACCTGCGTCGCGACCACGCCGGCCAGATCACCGGGTATGAGGGGCTCTGTGTGGACCAGAGCCAGGTGGTGCGCCTGACCCAGGAGATCCGCGAAGCCCACGACTACCTTCACAACATCGTCCAGAGTTCACCCAATGCCATCATCGGTGCAGATATGGCCGGCCGCATCATCACTTGGAATCCCGGCGCGGAAGAAACGCTGGGATACAGCGCCGCCGAAGTGATCGGCAAGATGGACGTCCGCGAGCTCTACGAGGGTGAGCAGGCCTACGAGGTGATGGCCAGCATGCGCGGGTCTGACTTCGGCGGCCAGGGCAGGCTGCGGGCCTACCCCATGACGTTCAAACACAAGGCCGGCCATCTGGTGGAAGGAAATCTATCGGCCAGCCTCATCTACGACGAGGACGGCAGCGAGGCCGCCTCGGTGGGCTTTTTCGTGGATCTGGGCGAACGTCTGGCGATGGAGCGTCAGCTCAGTCGCACCCAGGAGCAGCTCCTCCAGTCCGAGAAACTGGCCGCCATGGGGCGCCTCACCTCTC
This sequence comes from Desulfosarcinaceae bacterium, assembly GCA_030066015.1. Taxonomy (GTDB): domain Bacteria; phylum Desulfobacterota; class Desulfobacteria; order Desulfobacterales; family Desulfosarcinaceae; genus JASJCL01. Next base: position 18,841 of record JASJCL010000038.1, read on the forward strand.
AGCTGGCCCATGAGCTCAACAATCCCCTCTATGGCATCATGAACACTTTGGAGCTCATGAAAACCGAAATCCCGCCGCAGAACAAGCGCCGGCGCCTCCTCGAGATGGCCCTCAGTGAAACCGATCGACTCACCGACATGCTGCGCAAAATGCTCAGCTTCTCCAAGCCGGATCAAGAGGCCCGCAGTGCGGTGGATATGAATGTTATTCTCGACGAGATCCTGCTGCTGCACGAGAAGCAGTTGCGCGAACACGACATCAAGATCAACGCCGCCTACGCCGAGCAGATGCCGCCGGTTTGGGGATCCAAAAACCAGTTGCGTCAGGTCTTCCTCAATTTGGTTTCCAATGCCAGGGACGCCATGCCCGATGGGGGAACCCTGTCGGTGAGCACCCACACCGGCAACGGTCAGGTCCGCATTCAGGTTCAGGACGATGGCACCGGCATCCGCTCCGAACACTTGGACCAGATCTTTGATACCTTTTTCACCACCAAGGTCGACAGCGCCCGCGGCGTGGGATTGGGCCTGTCGGTGTGCTACGGCTTTATCAAGGACCATGGCGGCGATATTCAGGTCGCCAGCCAGCTGGGGGAGGGGACCACCTTCACCATCTCGCTGCCGATTCACGCGGCCGCTTGACGCGCCTCGTGCGCCGGTGGCCGGACCCCATCCCGCGACCGCCCCTTCCGCTCCCCGTTCTCGCCCTACACCCGCCCTGCGGTTTCCGCGCTTCGCTCAGATCGCGATCAGCACTTTCCGCCCGTACCCGGGCGGCACCCAGAGCCCTTCTCTGCCGTCACCCATGCACGCCGACCGCCTTGGCTTCTGTCAGGCCCTCCCAACCCATCTCACAGTCTGGGACAGAACCCGCACATTTTTAATAATAACTATAATAACTAAAATAAATAAAAATTGAGCAAGGGTTATTGGGGGCGTTTCCGGCAGGTGTCGTACAGGGCGCTTAATTTATTGAAGTTATTTGTGTGCGTTCGTCCGTCTAAGCGATGGCTTTGACCCGCCAGGTGTATATGCGTGGGAATAATTTTTCAGATTTTTCTGATTTTTTTGTTGACTTCTGCCGATCTATTGTGTCTGCTGAATTCAACACCCCCAGTTCCGGCACCGGCGCGCCACTACCGCTCTCGGTGATCGACCCCCTTCGATACCCGTCCCGCTGTCGATACTGGTGGAAGCTCCCCTTCGGAACCTCATCAAACCAAGGAGGTGAACATATGGATGACACCCTGACGGTCTACAAGGCCAGCCAGATGTGCAAGGTTTCTTCCAAGTCGATCATTAATTGGATCGAAGCCGGCCACATCAAGGCGTACAAGACGGTGGGCGGTCACCGTCGCATCAAGCGGGCCGATCTCGAAGATTTCATGCGGCGCCAGGGAATTCCCATCCCGGCCGAGGAGACCGGCGCCAACGGCCGCAAACGGATCCTGGTGGTGGATGACGACCCCATCATTGTGGAAACCATCGTGCAGAGCCTCGAGGAGGATGAGAACGACTATGAGGTGATCAGTGCGGGGGACGGCTTCGAGGCCGGCCTGCAGGTCAACCATTTCAAACCGGACCTCATGATTCTCGATATCATGATGCCCGACATCAAGGGCAACGAGGTGTGCCGCAAGATCAAGTGCACCCCCGAAACCTGTGACACCAAGATCATCGTGCTATCCGCCTATCTGGACGAGGAGAAGTTCGCCGAGATGAAGAAGTTCGGGGCCGATGTCTGTTTCTCCAAGCCCCTGCCGCTGCCCCAGCTCAAGAAAGAGGTGGCCCGTCTATTGGCGACCTGAATTTGATCACGAACCGCCTCGCGCCGACGGTCGACAACCGCCGGCGATCGAGCGTCAAGTGTGAGAGGAGGTCAACATGAAACTCAAGGATGCGCTGGGCAGCAAGCGCTTTGTGGTCACGTCTGAAATCCAGGCCCCCCTGGGCGACATCTCCCCGGAGGAGATGGTGTCGTCGCTTCGGCGGGTCCGGGGCCGCGTGGATGGGGTCGCCGTACTGGATGCCGAACTGGAGGGGATCGTGGGCGACAGCATCCACACCTGTGAGCTGCTCACCCAGAATCAGTTCAACGCCATCTACCAGACCACCACCCGCGACAAGAACCGCATTCAGCTTCAGCAGGATCTTCTCCAAGCCCACGACGCCGGTGTGGACAACGTGCTGGTCTTTACCGAGGACTACCGCATCAGCGGCGACAGTCTCCAGGAGGAGCTCTTCTTCCACGTGGACTCCGGCAAACTGGGCTCCGTTCTCGATCACACCCGCGACGGCCGGACCGTGGACGGGGGAGAGCTGGAAGCGCCCCTCGATTTCACCCTCGGTTCGGGGGTGGAGAGCCCCTGGGGCAGGCCGGTACCCAAGCCGGGCATGCTGGCCCTCGAGACAATGGTCAGCATGGGGACGGGCTATTTTCTTACCACCCCCATCTTCGACCTGGACCAGTTCCGGCGCTTCATGGAACAGGTGAACACCTTCGGGACACCCGTCATCGCAGAAGTTCTTCTACTCCGCAACGCGCCCATGGCACGCTTCATCAACCGCCATTTCAGGGCGGGTATGGTGCCCGAGTGGGTGGTCCAAAAACTGGCCAAAGCCCCGGATAAAAAACGCGCCAGCATCGAGCTCTTCGCCGATCTGGTCAAAGGCCTCAGGGAGCTCTGCCAAGGGGTTCACATCATCACCCTGGGGGGAGAGGACAAGCTGCAGCCCTACTTGGACGCGGCCAATCTCAGATAGGCATGCGGATCGGGTCACTGCCAAACATCGACGCGGCATCTCGCACTGATTGAGCGTTTCTCCTGCACCGCCGCCCCCCGAACCCTCCGGCGCTGGCCCTAGGAGCCACATGCCCCGTTATCAACCGGCGCTCGGCCGGGCGCTCGCCCCCGGTCGTCCGCCCCGCTATCGGAGGAGGTAAGTCTCATGGCATCCGTCATCGAACTGGATGATCTGGATCGTGCCTTTCACGACACGGTCTCGGAGCGCCTGCCCCAGGCCAACTTCGACCTGTGCCTCACCTGCGGTACCTGTGCGGGTGGTTGCCCAGCATCGGCCCAATTCGATATGGACCCCCGCAAGCTGGTGCGCATGCTGGCCTACGGCCTGGACGAGGAGGTCAAAAAGACCCCTTGGGCCTGGGTCTGCACCATGTGCGCCCGCTGCTACTGGTCCTGTCCCATGAAAGTGGATATTCCCAAGCTGGTCTATCAGATGCGGCAGAGCTGGCCCCGCGACAAACGTCCCAAGGGGATCCGTGGCTCCTGCGACCAGCACATTCGCGCCGGCAACGCCATGGGCGTCCCCACCGAGGACTTCATTTGGACGGTGGAAGATGTGGCCGAAGAGATCCGCGAAACCGATCCCAGATTCAAGGATATGCATGTGACGGTGGACCGCAAGGGCGCCAAGATGGCCATCAACCAGAATTCCCGCGAGCCGGTCACCGAACCGGACGAGCTGGGGCCCCTGTGGAAGATCCTGCACATCGTGGAGGCCGACTGGACCTACCCCTCGGTGATGTGGGCCGGCGAGAACTACTGCCTCTTCCTGGCCGATGACGAGGGGTGGCGCTACATTCTGGAGGAGTTCGTCCAGCACATCGACAACAACCTGGGCTGCGAGACCGTCGTCAACACCGAGTGAGGGCACAGCTACTTTGCGATCCTGGAAGGATTGCGCAAGTACAACATTCCCCACAACTTCGAATTCACCACCATCATCCAGCTCTACGCCAAGTGGATTCGCTCGGGCAAGCTCCCCGTATCGTCCGATTGGAACCGTGACCTCCAGGTCAAGTTCACCATCCAAGACCCCTGCAACATCGTTCGCAAGACCCTGCGTCACGAGATGGCCGATGAACTGCGCTTCGTCTGCAAATCCATCATCGGGGAGGAGAACCTGGTGGACATGGTGCCCTGCGGCAGCAACAACTACTGCTGCGGCGGCGGCGGCGGGGCCCTCCAAGGGGGGTATACCGAACAGCGGCGGGCCTACGGTAAGGTCAAGTTCGATCAGATCCAGGAGACCGAGGCCACCTATGTCATCGCCCCTTGCCACAACTGCCACACCCAGATCGAGGATATCGGCAAGCACTATGGCGGCAACTACCACGTGGTCCACATTTGGACCCTCATGTGCCTGGCCATGGGCGTCCTGGGTGAGAACGAACGCACCTACCTGGGACCCGATCTGGAGAACCTGGGTCTGTGAAACCGCAATCTCCATGCAGCGAGAGCGAGGAGGACGTCATGAAGTCAGATGGTAAGACAGGCGCCGTGATGGTGGTAGGCGGCGGCATCTCCGGCATCCAGGCCTCCCTGGATCTGGCCGAGAGTGGTTTGAAAGTGTATCTGGTCGAACGCCAGGCGGCCATCGGCGGCAAAATGGCCCAGTTGGACAAGACGTTTCCCACCAATGACTGCGCCATGTGTATTATCAGTCCCAAGCTGGTGGAGGCGGGCCGCCATCTCAATATCGAGCTGCTGACCCTCACCGAGGTTGAGGGGATCGCCGGCGAACCGGGGAATTTTGAGGTGACCGTCAAACGGCACCCCCGCTATATCGACACGGAAAAATGCACCGCCTGTGGCGAGTGCGCCAAGGTCTGTCCGGTACCCTTGGCCGACGGTTTCAATGAAGGCCTCGACCAACGCCGGGCGGCCTATAAGCAATACCCCCAGGCCATGCCGGGGGCCTACGCCATCGACAAGAAAGGACGTGCCCCTTGCAAGGCGGGCTGCCCCTTGGGTCCCAGCGTCCAGGGCTGCTTCGCCCTGATCCAACAGGGAGACTACGCCGGTGCCTACCGCCTCTTTCGCCAGGAGCACCCCTTTCCCGCCATCTGCGGACGGGTCTGTAACCACCCCTGCGAGATCGCCTGCACCCGCGGCGAGCTGGATGAGCCCCTTAGCATCCGTCACATGCACCGTTTTCTATCCGACTGGGTTCAGGAAAACGGCATCGAACCGGTGACACCACCCGCCGATAAATTCCCGGAAAAGGTGGCCGTGATCGGTTCGGGCCCCGGCGGTCTGGCATGCGCCTATTTCCTGGCCCTGAAGGGCTATGCCGTGACGGTTTTTGAGAAGGAAGATACGATCGGCGGCATGCTGACCTTGGGCATCCCGGCCTACCGCCTGCCGCGCGCCATTATCGATAGCGAAGTCCAGCCCCTGATCGACCTGGGGGTCGTGTTTAAAACCGGGGTCGATATCGGCAAGGACACCACCATCGGTGACCTGCGCCAGGATGGCTACGGCGCCTTTTTCCTGGCCGTCGGTAGCCAGGAGTGCAAGCTTCTCGGTCTCGAGGGCGAAGATCTGGAAGGTGTCTTGGGCGGGCTGGACTACCTGCGGCGCGTCAACGCCGGCGAATCGGTGGACCTGGGGGACCGCGTGGCCGTCATCGGAGGCGGCAACGTGGCTATGGACGCCGTACGCACCGCTCTGCGGGGCGGGGCCAAGCAGCCTTTCATTCTCTATCGCCGGTCGGAGGCGGAGATGCCGGCCGGTATGGACGAGGTGGCCGAGTGCCGCGAGGAGGGGATCGAGATCATGCCCCTCACCAATCCCATTGGCATCATTCGCGAAGCGGGGCGCGTAACGGCCATTGAGTGCCAGAAGATGGAACTGGGCGAGCCGGACGCGAGCGGCCGTCGTCGGCCGGTGCCCATCCCCGGCAGCGAGTTCACCCTGGAGATCGACACCCTCATGCCGTCCATCGGCCAGGAGTCGGACTGGGCCTGCCTCACCGACGAGTGCGCCTGCACCCTCAGCGACTGGGGCACTTTGGAGGTCGATGCCCTCACCCTACAGACGGCCGATCCTGACATCTTCGCCGGCGGCGACGCCGTCACCGGTCCCCGCACCGTGGTGGAGGCGCTGGCCGCCGGTAAGGAGGCCGCCTACTCCATCGAGCGCTTCCTGCAGGGGGAGGATCTCAAGGCCGGCCGGGGTGAGCAGCCCCCCCTGGCCGTGGTGGCACTCGGCGACCAGCCCCTCCTGCCCCGACAGAAGATGCCCCTGCGGCCCGGTGCCGAACGGGTGGGCGATTTCGAAGAGGTCGCCCTGGGCTTTGACGAGGCCCGCATGCAGGCCGAGGCCGAACGCTGTCTGCAGTGCGGTCTGTGCAGCGAGTGCTACCTCTGCGAGCAGGCCTGTCTGGCCGAGGCGGTCAACCATGCCGAGGCGGTCCGCACCGAAACCCTCCGCGTGGGCGCCATGGTCCTGGCCCCCGGTTTCAAAGCATTCGACCCCCTGGTCTATGAGAACTACGCTTACGCCCACCACCCCAACGTGGTCACCAGTCTTGAGTTCGAGCGCCTGCTGTCTGCCTCCGGGCCCAACGAGGGCCATCTGATCCGTCCCACCGATGGCCAGCCCCCCAAGAAAATCGCCTGGCTGCAGTGCGTGGGCTCCCGCGATATCCAGAACTGCGACAATGCCTACTGCAGTTCCGTATGCTGCATGTACGCCTGCAAACAGGCCGTCATCGCCAAGGAGCACAGCGACGCTCCCCTGGACACGGCCATCTTCTTCATGGATCTGCGCACCTTCGGCAAGGACTTCGACCGCTACCAGATCAGCAGTATGGAGGACCACGGGGTGCGCTTTGTCCGCTCGCGTATCCACAGCATCCTGCCAAAGGGCGATCACGCCCTGCGGATCGTATACGCCACCGAGATGGGCACGCCCGTGGAGGAGGTCTTCGATATGGTGGTGCTCAGTGTGGGACTCTCGGCCGATCCCGCCGCAGTCAGTCTGGCCGGCCGCCTGGGGATAAACCTCAACGGCTACGGCTTCGTCGAGGGAGAGGACACCGCCCCGACGGCCACCAACCGGGAGGGGATCTACGTTTGCGGCGCCTTCAAGGAACCCAAAGACATCCCCTACGCCGTCATGGAGGCCTCGGCCGCGGCGGCACAGGCGGCACGCCCTCTGGCCGGGGTGCGCTGGTCCCTCACCAGTGAGAAAGAAACGCCCGTCGAGCGCGACATCGCCGCCGAAGCACCCCGCATCGGGGTTTTCGTCTGCAACTGCGGGATCAACATCGGCGGTGTGGCCGACGTGCCAGCGGTGCGGGACTACGCCCGGGATCTGCCCCACGTCGTCCACGTGGAGGACAACCTCTTCGCCTGCAGCCAGGACAATATCGCCCACCTCAAGGAGGTGATTGACGAGCAGGGTCTCAATCGCGTGGTGGTGGCCTCATGTTCGCCGCGTACCCACGAGCCCCTCTTCCAGGAGACCATCCGCGAAGCGGGCCTCAACGCCTACCTCTTCGAGATGGCCAACATCCGCGACCAGAACACCTGGGTTCACATGGACCAGCCCGAAAAAGCCACCGAAAAGGCCAAGGCCTTGGTACGCATGGCGGTGGCCAAGGTGGTGCACCAGCGCCCCCTCTATCCCGTGGAGGTCCCCATCACCCCGGCCGCCCTGGTGGTGGGGGGCGGGGCTGCCGGCATGGCAGCGGCCCTGGAGCTGGCCGAACAGGGTCCCGAAGTGCATCTGGTGGAGAAGGGCCCGCGTCTGGGGGGACATCTCAACCAGTTGCAGAGCACCTGGCAGGGCGCCTCGCTGGACGACTATCGCCGCGATCAGGTGGCCCGGATCGAGGCCCACCCCCGCATCCATCTCCACCTGGGGGCCGAAGTGACGCGCACCGGTGGCTCACTGGGTCAGTTCTCCACCGAGATCGCCACGGTCGATGGTTCTACCCAGGAGATCACCCATGCCGTCACCCTCCTGGCGACGGGTGGCGGGGAGTACGTCCCCGAGGAATATCTCTACGGCAAACACCCGCAGGTACTGACCCATCTGGACCTGGATCAGGCGATGATGCGCGAACCCGAGCGTCTGGAGGGGTTGAAAAGTGTGGTCTTCATCCAGTGTGTGGGATCGCGCAGCGAGGAACGGCCCTATTGCTCCAAGGTCTGCTGCACCCACAGCCTCAAGGCCGCCCTGGCCCTCAAGCGCAAAAATCCCGCCGCACGGGTGACCATTCTCTACCGGGATATCCGCGCCTATGGTCTCCGCGAGACCCTCTATCAGGAGTGCCGTCGACAGGGGATTCTGTTCATCCGCTACACCCAAAAACAGCCCCCCAGCGTCGCCATGGCCACCGACGAGACCCTGCTTCTCACGGTGGTGGACCCCGTCCTGGACCGCCCTGTGCGGATCCGGCCGGATATGCTGGTGCTGGCCGCGGCCATCCTGCCCAACGCCAACCAGAAGCTCTTCGAACTGTTCAAGGTGCCGGTGAATGCCGCCGGTTTCCTGGTGGAGGCCCACGCCAAGCTGCGGCCGGTGGAGATGGCCAGCGAAGGGGTCTTCCTGGCCGGCCTGGCCCACTACCCCAAACCGTTGGAGGAGAGCGTTGCCCAGGCGCAAGCCGCCGCTGCCCGGGCCATGACCCTGCTCTCCAAACCCTTCCTTTTGGCTGGCGGGGTGGTGGCCGAGGTGGAGCGGGGACGTTGTGCCGCCTGTCTCACCTGCGTGCGCACCTGTCCCTACAACATTCCACAGGTGGACGAGCACAGCCATGCCGTTATCGACCCCGCCCTCTGCCACGGCTGCGGCACCTGTGCGGCCGAATGCCCCGGCAAGGCGATTACCCTGTCGCATTTCACCGATGATCAACTGATCGCCAAGGGCGCCGCCCTGGTGTCCAATCCCACCTAAGGCGCACTTTTGGTCAACAGACCGCCGACCGGTCCCCGGTCGGCGGTCATTTTTTTCAAGAATGCGGCATCTGAGATCTGAAATGGCCATCTGATTGAAACAGCCCTACTTCACCCGCCGGGGTCCGTTTTTGATCGCCATGGCCAACAGGTTGGCGATCGCCCCGTCACCCCACCCACCGGCGGCGGTCTGGCCCGGCGCCCCTGATGCATCCGCAACCCTCCCTTCGGTCCATGCCGGCCCACCGCTTGACGCATTTGACGCTGCTGCCCCTGTTGTGCCAAAAAGGGTCCTGTGCCACCGCGACAGTGATCCTGCCCGGCCGATTCCTCGGCGCAATCCATTTCGTCATTCGGCGCGTCGTCAGCGTCCGCCATGAGGTTTGCACACAAGCGGGTGCAGGGCGGCCAGCATCAGGCCGCGGCGAGCTGAGTCCTGATCGCTTCGGGTCAATCGGATGCATGATCCGCTCCGATGGTGGGAGAGGGAGGTTCAACGTGATGGTAACAACAAGAGCGCAAATGCACGCTGGCATGATCGCACTTTTGTGGATCGTCTGGCTGACAGGCTGCTGGACACCGCTGACAGCCAACCGAAGTGCGGATGCGCAGGTGCCGCTGACGCGGCTGGAGACCGGCCAGGCATCCCGCTTGCCGGGGACGGAGATGCGGTTTCGGCTCTACACCGATGCGGGCCGGTTCTCCTCGGCGTACGGCCGGATTCACGCGGCAACCCTGCCGCCGCCCGAGACGCCGACGGTGAATTTCGCACGCTGGTGGGTCCTCGGCGCCTTCCTGGGCCAGCGACCCACCGCCGGCTATGGGATCGACCTAGGACCGGCCGCCGTCACCCGTGTCGGCGGTGAATCCATCCTGGTCGTGCAGGTGCGTGCCGCGGCGCCCCCGGCCGGTGTCCCTGTCGCCCAGGTGATGACCGCTCCCTTCGTGCTGTATAAACTGCCAGTCGGAGAGTGGCGCAGGATACGCTTTTTGGACGACAACGCAGTCGTCCTGGGGGAGATTCAGATCGAACGGTGACCATTTCCGGCACCGCAGAAGAGCGGCTGCCGGTGGTGCCGCTGGAGCAGTCGCTCCACGTGGGCGATCTCACCCCGCCAATGGGGATGCCGCTGCCGGGCGGTTACTGCGCCACCGGCAGCAGAACCGTGAAGCTGCTGCCCTCGTCCGCTACGCTCTCCACACTGACGTGACCGCCCAGAGAATCTACCAGCCCCTTGACGATGGGCAGCCCCAGGCCCGTTCCGGTGATGAAGCGCGTTTTATCAGTCTTGACACGATAGAAGCGCTCGAAGATCTTTTCCAGGTGACGCGCTTCCATGCCAAATCCATTGTCCGTGACCGTGACACAGAGGTTGACAGCGCTAATGGCGACCGTCACCTGGATGCGGCCTCCCGCTTGGGTATAGTTGATGGCGTTGGCGATCAGGTTGCCGAAGATGCTCTCCAGGGCCAGCGGGTCGGCCTTGATCTGGGGCAGGGGGGTGTCGGGGGTGTGGAGGGTTAGGGTCTGATCCTTGGCCTGGGCGCGGGCCTGCATGAACTCGACGATATTGCCCAGAAGCGCTTCCAACTGGATGGGCTTGATCTCCTGGCTGACCGCTCCGGCTTCGATGCGGGAGATGTCCAGGAGATCGCCGATGAGGGAGATGAGGCCCTTGGTTTTCTCCTTGGCGCGCGCGAGCAGATGGGCGTCGCTTTCCGATACTTGATCAACCACGTCGCTGAGCACCAGCGCGAGCTGCTCGTGAATCGTGGAGAGGGGTGAGCGCAGTTCGTGGGAGACTTTGGCCACGAACTCGGACTTGAGACGGTCCAGGACCCGGATAGCGGTGACGTCCACGATGTTGGTGACCGCTCCCAGGCACTCCCGGTTTTCGCCCAGGACGGGTCGCCCCCGGGCCATGAGAAAGGCGTCCTCCTGCAGGTTGAACTCATAGGTGGGGATGTCATCGTAATCCACGTAGCGTCCGGTGGAGATCTCCATGACGAGCGTGCAGAGCCCCTTGTCGGCGATGACATCGCAGACCTTCTCGCCAACGCCGGCCGTCAGGGATTCTTCCAGGTTCAGGTGGCGTCGCAGCGCCGCGTTCATCAGGACCACCTCGCCGTCGGCGTTGGTGACGAGCACCCCGTTGGGCAGGCTGTCGACAACGGCGGCCATGCGGCTTTTTTCCATGTTCAGGTCACGGAGGGTACGCCGGTTCTCCGCCGCGAGGTGCTCGGATTTGCGGCGCTGCTGAACCATCTCGGCGGCCTGGGTGCAGACGAGGCGCAGTCGATCGGGGTCGACGGGCTCGGGCATGACGTCGTGAGCGCCCCGTTTCATGGCCTCGATGGCGGTTTCCACCGTGGCGGCGCCGGTGGTGACGATGACCAGTATGTGGGGATGGGATGCCTTGACCCGAGAGAGGACCTCCAAGCCGTCGATTCCCGGAATTTTCAGGTCCAGCAGGAGGATGTCGATCGCCCCGTCGGCGACGATCTCCAGGCCCGCAGCGCCGTGATTGGCGGTGAAAACGGCGAGGCCCATCTCTCTCAGAAACCGTTCCGTGCGATCGCGAAACCCCTCTTCATCGGCCACGACCAGAACGCTGATCTCGTCCAGTTGCGCGTTAGCCATGCAGGTCGTCTCCTCGTGCGTCGTCCAATATCAGCGGGGGGTGATGGTGAAGCGGGCGCCGCTGCCGCCGCCGTCGGAAGAGCGGGCCAATTAAAGGCCAATCGCTGCAATGGTGTCAACCCATTATAGCGGCACGCTGGGTGGGTGGATTGCGGACCCCATGGCGGGGCTGGTGTGGTGGGATCCGGCGGTCTCCCGCGCGACCCCACGAATCAACGCTTTGAGAGGCGCTCCAGGTATGCCTCCCATTCGATGGGCAGCATCTGTCTCTTCTGGGTGTTGCAGCGTTTGCAGGCCGGGACCAGGTTGCCTTTGGTCGACTTGCCGCCGCGGGCCAGGGGAACGATGTGGTCCATGGTTAGTTCGCGCGGGGCCGTGGCCGCCCCGCAGTAATGACAGATTCCTTTGGCGCAGCGCCGCTTCCACCATTGAGAGTGCCGCAGGTCTCGGGCTTTGTGACGTTCGCGACGAATGTCGGCATCGTCGATTGTATCGAACCAGTGCGCCATGACGGAAGCTATACCACAATCGCTGCCGGGTGGGAAAATCCCGCTTCAGCGTCCGCTGCCGAGCCCCAATTGCGCCAGCCACCGGTCAATCTCTGCGGTAAGGATGGCATAGAAAGCTTCAGAGCCGCCCAACCCTCTGCGTCCGAAGTAGTAGTTGATCTCGAGAAAAAGGGGACGATGATCGCCAGCGGCGAAGAGAAAGTCGAAACCCGCCACGTTGATGCCGCTTCGCCGGCAGAAGTCACGGGTGGCGCTACGGGCCCGCTGCTGGAGATGGGGATCGGTCCGCTGGTCGATCGCAGCACCTTTGCCCGCGCTGGTGCCGAAGCGATCGCCATCGGGATTGATGCGCCAATAGGAGATCAGTCGCTCACCAATCACCACCACCCGCAAGGAACGCTGGTTGCTGGGCACCAGTTGTTGGAGGAGAAAGGCGCCCTGGTAACGATCCGCGGCCCACTGCCGGTATTCCTGGAGGTGGCCGGCGCTCTCGATGAGGGCCACGGTGTCGCCCTCTCCCCCGAAGTCAAGCTTGAACACCAGCGGATAACCGAGTTCAACGGCGATCTCGGGCGCTTCGCACCTGAAGTCGAAATTCGCCAGATCGTCATATAACCGGGTTGGCGGATGGGGCACGCCTAGCTCATGGAAGAGGCGTGTCTGACCTGATTTTCCCGGGTAGTCGAAGCGGGCATCGTAGTTGGGAAAAAGGTGGGCGGCGTTCGCTCTGGCAATGGCATAGAGATCGGGTTTGCAGCCCTGCGGCAGGATGACGGCATCCGCCGCCCGGATGCGGGCCAGATCCTCGGCGCCGGGCGGCCGCTCGGCGCTGAGGCGATTCTCATCCGCCACGTAGCAGGGATGAAAGGAGAGTATCATCAATATCCGAACCGCTGCAGGGCTTTCGTATCCTTGCTCCAGTTCTTTTCGACCCGTACGAATAGCTTCAGAAAGACCTTGGTACCCAGTAGTCCCTGGATCTCCTTGCGGGCCGCCTCGCCGATCTGACGCAGTTTAGCGCCCCCTTTACCGATGAGAATCCCCTTTTGGGAGTCGCGCTCCACGTGCAAGGTGGCGTGAATACGCACCAATTTGCCATCCCTATCCTCATCGAACGCATCCACGGTGACCGCCGTGGCGTAAGGAATCTCCTGCCCGGTGAGGCGGAAGGCTTTCTCGCGCACCATCTCGCCGGCGATGAAGCGTTCGGGCAGGTCGGTGATATCCTCGCTGCCGTAGAACGGATAGCCGGTGGGGAGGCGCTTCACCATGTCTGCCAGGAGCTGATCCACCTGGGTTCGGTGTTTGGCCGAGATGGGGACGATGGCGGCAAAGTTGAAGCGCTCGGTCCAACGCTGAATGATGGGCAGCAGGCTGCTTTTGGGGATGCGGTCGATCTTGTTGAGGGCCAGAATGATGGGTTTTTTCACCGCCGCCAGCTTCTTGAGCAGCAGCGCTTCCGCATCGGGATCGGGGGCGCTGACGTCGGCCATCAGCAGCACCTGATCCACATCGCCGACGACCGACAGGGCCACCTCAACGATCCGCACGTTGAGGGGCTGTTTGGCGCGGTGGACCCCGGGCGTGTCGAGGAAGACTATCTGGGCGTCTTCGCGATTGTAGATGCCCAGGATCCGGTTGCGGGTGGTCTGTGGCTTTTTGGAGGTGATGGAGATCTTCTCCCCCAGAACGGTGTTGAGCAGTGTGGATTTGCCCGCATTGGGGGCTCCCAGAATGGCCACAAAGCCCGATTTGAAGTTGGGCCCGGTCGCGCTGCGGTGGCTCTCGTTCATGTCGCGTTCTCCTCAAAGGGTGCTCCCATGGCTGCGTCCCTGCTGGACACGACGGCCGGCAGCACCAGCTCTTCGATGGCGGCCCAGACCTGCTCCTTTCCCAGACGGGTCTTGGCGGAAAAACGGATCAGGTCCGTCCGATCAAGCGCCAAGTGTTGGGCGATCGCCTGGGCACGCAGCTTCTGCTTGTGTTTGGACAATTTATCCGCCTTGGTGAGCACCGGCAGGCAGGGAATTGCCTTTTCGAGGAGCCAGTCCAGGAGGTCGATCTCCTCCTCTCGAGGGGTGCGGCGGATATCCATGAGCAACACCACGCCTTTCAGGGCGGTGCGACTGCTCAGATAGCGCCTCACCATGGGCCCCCACTGACGGCGGATCTTTTCGGGCACCTTGGCGTAGCCGTAACCGGGCAGATCCACCAGATTGAAGGCGGCATTGATGCGGAAGAAGTTGATCAACTGGGTGCGGCCGGGGGTGGCACTGGTTTTGACGAGCCGCCTGCGGTTTACAAGACAATTGATCAGCGAGGACTTGCCCACGTTGGAGCGTCCAGCGAAGGCGATCTCGGGCCCCTCATCGGGGGGGTACTGCTCTGGTGTGACGGCGCTGGTGATGAAATCTGCGGATTTGACAATCATCTCGGCTAAAGTCGATCTTGGTCAGAAGGGATCCGGCGGCCAGAGCGTCCGCAACATCGGTCCGCCCCCATACCGCCAGTGCGTTGCCAACGGCTTCACGATGCCGCCCGCGGCACCCTGGCGCCTCTCACTATATCCCACTGATGGCGAGAAGCAAAGGGCGGTTGCTGCTCTTTAAATGTGGTTATCCGGCGCCGCGGCCGCAGGCCTGTCGAGCAGGCAGGTGAGAGCGTTACGGGCGTGGTTGGCATAGCGAACCGCATCGGCCGGGTCCAGGCGGTGGCCGGTGGTCGGCGCCTGGACCCAGTCCAGCGTGAGCAGGTGTGCCAGGGCCAGGTAGTCGAACAGGGCCGCACGCTCGGTTTGCTGAAGCGGCGGTAGGGCGCCGCGGGGACCCATCTTCGCGGCGACGGTGCTGTCATAGCCCGCCAGAAAGGCCGCCAGCAGCTGCGGATCAACGCCGCCCTTGGCCGTCCCACCGCAGGCATCCCCTTGCCAGCGAGTGGCCAAACAGGCGGCCGCCAGTCCCACATCGTACAGGCGCCAGTTGTGGTCGGCGTACTCGAAATCGAAGATACCGCATATGGTCTCACGGATGGGATCGTCGTCGGGGTCGGTCCACCGCACGTTGGCGGCGTGAAAGTCGCCGTGAACCATCAAATCGGGCCAGGCACTGCGGTCATGTCCGGCAAGGCTGGTGGTCAGCTGGTCGAGGGTGGCCGCAGCCAGGGGCTCATCTTTCAATCGCACCCTGAGACCCTCTAGCCGCTGGGCCTCATCAGCGGCCACATTCCGTCGCGCCGGCTTCCACCCCCATACGGCCAGGTGATACAGGGCCAGGGCCCTGCCCAGAACCGTCGCGGTGTGTGGCGTGCCGGGAGGCCTGTCCCAGGTGTAGCGATCCTCACCGGGCAGGAGGGTCAACAGGGCCAGGTATCGGTGGTGGCGGAAGGGCGGTACCAGGGTCCGCCAGGTCGGCGGCTCAGCCGGGGGGATCAGGCGGGGAGAAAGGGGAAAGTCCACCTCGGCCAGTCGGTTAAGGAGATCGTGTTCCCGCCCAATACGCTCCGACGAGATCGCCGGGTGGTAGAGACGCAGGATGTAGGCGGCGCCGTCGAGGGTCTCGACCCGAATGCTTCGGTTGACCAGGCCCCGGTCGATGCGCCGGAGCGCTACCACGGCGCCGATGGACCAGTGGCGCCCGATCGTCTCGATCAGCCGGTCTTCAGGCCCGTTCACCCAAATAGCGCTCCAGACGGTTCATCCCCTCCTCTATGTTGGCCAGGCTGTTGGCATAGGAGAAGCGCAGGTAGCCTTCGCCGCCCGGGCCGAAATCGATCCCGGGGGTTACCCCGACGCAGGCCTCCTCCAAAATATCGAAGGCCAGTTTGTAGGAGTCCCCGCTGATGTGGTTGGCATTGGCGAAGACATAGAAGGCGCCTGTGGGTTCCACCGTTATCCCCAGACCCATTCGGCGCAGGCGGTCGATCATGTAGCGGCGGCGTTTGTCGTATCGGGTGCGCATCGCCACCACGTCGGCTTGGGCGTGTTTGAGGGCCGCGATGCCGGCCTTCTGAACCATGGCGTTGGCCGAGATGAAGAAGTTCTGCTGGACCTTCTGCATGGGTCGGATAAATTCTTTTGGCGCGATGACGTACCCCAGGCGCATGCCGGTCATGGCGAATTGCTTGGAGAAACCGTTGAGGACGAAGGCCTTGTCCGTATATTCGAGGATGGAGTGTTCGGCGCCCTCGTCGTAGACCAGGCCATGGTAAATCTCGTCGGAGACCACGTAGGGCCGCATGTCGGCGATGGCCTGCATGCGCTCCGGGCTGAGCAGGTTGCCCGTGGGGTTGGAGGGCGAGTTGATGAAGATCGCCATGCTGCGATCGCTGAGCATGGCCTCGATCGCCTCGGGGCGGTACTGGAAGCCGTCCTCCTCCAACACCGGTACGGTGACCGTCTTGCCATCCACGAAGTTGATGAAGTTGGGGTAGCAGGCGTAGTGGGGGTCGCTGATGATCACCTCGTCCCCGGGATCCAGAAGGGCGGCGAACGTCATAAAAATGGCCGGTGAGCTGCCAGAGGTGACGATCACTTGATCCGGATCCACCGTGACCCCGTAGGTGCGGTGGTAGTAGGCCGAAATCTCTTCGCGCAGCGCCAACATCCCCAGGCTGTGGGTATAGTGGGTAAAGCCGTCGCGCATCGCCTTGCAGGCCGCTTCCGTGACGCAAGGGGGGGTGTCGAAATCCGGTTCACCCACTTCCAGGTGGATGATGTGCTTGCCTTCACACTCCAGATCGCAGGCCCGTTCGAGGACGTCCATGACGATAAACGAGGTCATTTCGCGGGTGCGTTTTGAGACCATCGCGATACTCCCCTGGGGCAACGGCCCGGCCCCATTTGATGATGGTGAAGAGATACCCTGCCGTTGTGTTCTGTCGGCCCTGTCCGCCGGATCGCCAGTCGCTTCAACACCACAAACGGCCAAGCGGCGTGCGGATCTACACCACTTTGTTCAGCGGGTATTCGATGATCCCCTCCGCTCCGGCGGTGAGCAGATCGGGGATCAGGTCGCGCACCACGCTGGTGTTCACCACCGTCTCCACCGAAAGCCACTCCGACTGGTAGAGGTGTGCCACGGTGGGGGCGTTGAGACTGGGCAGGAGGGCCACGACAGCCTCAAGGCGCTCCTTGGGCACGTTCATCTTCAGACCCACCAATTTTTCCCCCAGCAGGGCGCCTTTGAGCAACAGGGCGATCTGTTCGATTTTAGCGCGTTTGGCCGCATCCTGCCAGGCGGTGTGGTTGGCGATGAGCTGGGTGTTGGTCTGCATGAGCTCATGGATGATGCGCAGACCGTGTGCTTTGATGGTGGAGCCCGTTTCGGTGACCTCGACTACGGCATCGGCCAGGCCTGAGACCACCTTGGCCTCGGTGGCCCCCCAGGAAAATTCGACCTGTACGTTGATCTTCCGCTCTGCGAAGTAGCGCTTGGTGAACTGCAACAGCTCGGTGGATATTTTTTTTCCGTCGAGGTCTTCGAGGGTCCTGATCTCGCTGTCGAAGGGCACCGCCAAGATCCAACGGGCCGGACGTGCGCTGACCTTGGAGTAGACCAGGTCGCTGACCACGTGAATATCGGAGTGATTTTCGGCGATCCAGTCCTTACCGGTGAGTCCGGCGTCCAGGGTACCATTTTCCACATAGACCGACATCTCCTGAGCCCGGCAAATGGCGCAGTCGATGCTGGTATCGTTGATCTCTGGAAAGTAGCTGCGACCATTGACCTCGATATTCCAGCCCGAGCGCTTGAAGAGGGCGATGGTCGCGGACTGCAGGCTGCCCTTGGGGATTCCGATTTTGAGGGGCGGGTTCATGAACGATAGACCTCCTTTGGATCGAAGAGGGGCTCACCCTCCACCGCCAGCGTCTCGCCGGCCACCCGCAGGTGGAAGCAGCTACGGTGGCCGGTGTGGCAGGCCGCATTGCCCACCTGCTCCACTTTGAGCAAAATGGTGTCTTTGTCGCAGTCGACGCGAATCTCTTTTACTTTCTGGGTGTTGCCCGAGGTAAGTCCCTTCACCCAAAGGGTTTTACGGCTGCGACTGTAGTAGGTGGCCATGCCGGTCTCGAGCGTTTTTTGCCAGGCCTTGGCGTTCATATACGCCAGCATGAGCACTTCGCCGCTCTCCCAATCCTGGGCAATGGCGGGCAACAGGCCGCCGGTTTTTTCGAAATCGAGTTCAATCATGCTGACCTTCGTTCTGATCAGTGGTGGTGATTTTCAGAGCTGGGACTTATTGGCAATTTGGAATAAAGTCAATTTGTTTTTGGGTCCCTGCGTCCGCCTTGGCGCTTGCCTGGCGCCCGCACTTTTGCTAATTGCTCAAGTTTATGCCTAAGTTGAACGATGGCGCACTTTGGGGCATATTTAAGATGAGGTGCCGCCGGCTTCGCCCTCGGGCGTGGCCCACGGCCCAGACCCCGGCGAGGAAACCAGGGATACGGTTACGCCAATGCGCTGACCCGCCACCCCCACCTGAAGCAACCGCTCCACGCCGACCCGGTCATCGATTTGAGGAGAACCACACATGACCAAGGACGATACCACCACCAAAATTCTCCAACGGCGCGCCCGCAAGTCCGGCCGGGGCCCCTGGCGCTGGTTCAAGTGGCTGGCCGTGCTGGCCTTTCTCTGCCTGCTGCTGGCGGCTGGCGCCGCCATTGGTGGCTATCTTATCTATAGTCGCGATCTTCCCCGGATCACCTCCCTGCGGGATTACCACCCGGCCACGGTGACCACCGTTTACGCCGACGACAATACCAAGATCGGCGAGTTTTACAAGGAGCGGCGCATCGTCGTTCCCCTGGAGAAGATTCCCGAGCAGCTCAAACAAGCCTTCATCGCCGCCGAGGATGCACGCTTCTACAAGCACCGTGGGGTGGATTTGGTCAGCATCGTGCGGGCCTTCTTCAAGAATCTGGAGGCGGGCACCATCGTCCAAGGGGGCAGCACCATCACGCAACAGGTGACGAAAAGCTTCCTGCTGACCCCTGAACGCAGTTACAACCGCAAGATAAAGGAGGCCATTCTGGCCTTCCGCATTGACAAGGTGTTCACCAAGGACGAGATCCTCTACCTCTACCTCAATCAGATCTACCTAGGCCATGGCGCCTACGGGGTCGAGGCGGCCGCGGAGAACTATTTCGGCAAGCACGTGGAGGACCTCAACCTCGCAGAGTGCGCCATCCTCGCCGGGCTGCCCCAGGCGCCCAGCCGCTACTCGCCATTCCATTTTCCGGAGCGCGCCAAACAACGCCAAATTTACGTGCTCCGGCGAATGGCGGCCGAGGCGTTCATCAGCGAGACCGAAGCGGGTGCCGCGATTCAGGTCGATCTGGACATCAAGCCGCGTCGCAACTGGTACATGGAGGCGGTGCCCATCTACACCGAGCACGTCCGCCGCTACGTGGAGCAGAAGTATGGTGCAGACGCCCTCTACACCGGCGGGCTGCGGATCTACACAGCGGTGAATATCGAAATGCAGAAGGCCGCCCGGCGGCAAATTACCGCCGGCCTGCGGGAGCTGGACCGCCGTCAGGGGTATCGTGGGCCGGTCAAACAGCTGGCACCCGCCGAGATCGAAGCCTTCGTGGCTGAACGCTACGCTCAGCGCGGGGAGGTCCCCCTCGCCGTGGGCGAACAGGTTCAGGCCGTGGTGGTGGACGTGGACGACGAGAAGGCGGTCGCCACGCTGCGTCTCGCTGGCGCCACGGGCAATCTGCCCCTGGACGAGGTGCGCTGGGCACGCAAACCCAATCCGAAGCTTGGTCCCTGGCAGGCCAAGGTGAAAAAGCTCTCGGCCGTGCTGGCGGTGGGCGACGTGGTGACCGTGGGGCTCAAAGCCGCGCCGGAAACGGGCACCGATGGCTGGTCGTTGACCCTCGAGCAGACCCCGGCGGCCGAAGCGGCCCTGCTCTGTCTGGAGGCCGGCACCGGCCTGGTCAAGGCCATGGTGGGGGGCAAGGATTTCAAGCAGAGTCAGTTCAACCGGGCCACCCAATCGCGGCGTCAGCCGGGATCGGCCTTCAAGCCCGTCATTTACGCCGCCGCACTGGATAAAGGCTACACCCCGGCCACCGAGATCATCGATTCGCCCATCGTCTTCAAGGACCAGCAGACCGATTTCACCTGGAAGCCCAAAAACTACGGCAAGAAATTCTATGGACCGACCCTATTGCGTAAAGCCTTGGCCAAATCGCGCAATGTGGTCACCATCAAGGTGCTCCAGGATATCGGCATCGACTACGTCATCGACTATGCCCGCAAACTGGGGATCGTCAGTCACCTGAACAACGACCTCTCGTTGGCCCTGGGCTCCTCCGGGGTCTCCCTACTGGAGGCGGTTCAGGCCTATTCGGTCTTCGCCAATCTGGGATACCGGGTGGAGCCGACCTTTATCACCAAGATCGAGGACCGCTACGGCAACATCCTCGAGGAGATGAATCCCAAACGGGAGCCGGTGATCGACAAGAGCACGGCTTACGTGATGACCAGTATGATGGAGGAGGTGGTGCAGACCGGGACGGCCACGCGCATCAAGGCCCTGGGACGACCGTCGGCCGGCAAGACCGGTACCACCAACAATGTCTACGATGCCTGGTATGTGGGTTTCACGCCCCGTTATGTCACCGGCGTATGGGTGGGATACGACCAGGAGCAATCCCTGGGTCGCGGCGAGGGCGGCGGCCGGGCGGCCAGCCCCATCTGGCTGGGATATATGCAGGAGATCCTCGCAGAGAAGCCGGAACGGGTTTTCCAGGTTCCCGAAGGGGTGGTATTTGCCAAAATCGACGCCCAGACCGGCCTGCTGCCCATCCCCGAATCCGCTGAAACGCGATTCGAGTGCTTCAAGGAGGGTACCGTCCCCACCGAGTTTACCAAGAAACCGGACGTCATCACCGAGCCGGGAGAGTTTTTCAAGTCCGATATGTAGGGCTTTTCTCTGTGTATCGGTCACCCGGCGACGTCCCCCGTAAAGGGGTATCGGAGGTGCGGCGGAGCTGGAGCCGCCCTTCAGTGGGTCCCGTCACGGGCGGGCTCCGCGCTAAAGTATTCCCATAGTTCTATGAAGCTGCGCGCCATTCTCAGAATCATCTCGGTCATCGCCGTGGTGAGCGCCTCCACCGCCGGATACCTGGTCTACGCCAAACTGCGCACCTACGCTTTAGAGGAGGCCCGCTTGGAGGGCCTCCGCCAGGTGGAGACGATTGCCAAGAACCTCTCCGCCTACTTGTCTGAGAACCTTCGGCCGGTGCGGGTGCTGGCCGGTATGGAGGCGGTGCAGGCCTACCTGAGCACGCCTTTGACGGTCAATCTCGATGCCGTCCACAAGGTGCTCGATCATTTTCAGACCACCCTGGCCGTGGACGTCTGTTACCTCATGGACGTCAACGGCATCACCGTTGCCACCAGCAATCGTGAAGCGACAGACAGCTTCATGGGCAAGGACTTCAGCTTCCGTCCCTACTACCAGAAGGCGATCCAGGGACTGCCGGCCACCTACCTGGCGCTGGGCACCACCTCCAATGTCCGCGGGGCCTACTACAGCTACCCGGTCTATCTCGGCAACCTGGACGTTCCATCGGGAATCGTCGTGATCAAGGCCTCCATCTTCTTCGTTGAGCGGGAGCTGCCGCCGGCCGAAGAGCGCATCGTACTGGTCACCGATCCCAACGGCGTCGTCTTCATCAGCAACCTGGACGATTGGCGCTACAAGCTGCTGTGGCGTCAGCCGCCGGCCACCCTTCAGGCCATTGAAAATTCGCGCCAATTCGGCAGCGGCCCCTGGCAGTGGGCCGGCATGCGGCGCGACGGCCCCGAACGGGCCATCGATCAAAATGGGGACGCTTACCAGCTGCACGAAATCGCCATCGACAACTATCCGGGTTGGAAGGTGGTCCATCTGCGGCGGGTCGCGGCGATCTCCAAGGCCGTCTCCAGGCCCCTGACCCGCATCCTCGGACCGGTGGTGCTGCTCTTCTGCCTGCTGGTGGGCGGTGGGGTGTATCTGCTCTATCTCAGGGCCAGCGACGAGATCCTGCAGCGCAAGGAGGCCCAGCGGGCCCTGCGGGCCAGCGAGGAGCGGTATCGCTCGCTGTACGAAAACACGCCGGCCCTGCTGCACTCCGTCAACCCGGAGTTTCGCCTGGTGAGCGTTTCACGCTTCTGGGCCCAGGCGCTGGGC
Organism: Desulfosarcinaceae bacterium; assembly: GCA_030066015.1. Classification (GTDB taxonomy): domain Bacteria; phylum Desulfobacterota; class Desulfobacteria; order Desulfobacterales; family Desulfosarcinaceae; genus JASJCL01. The sequence goes on from JASJCL010000038.1 coordinate 40,882, forward strand.
TACCGCCGGGAGGAGGTGATCGGGCGGCCCCTCACCGACTTCATGACCCCGGAGTCCCGCCATCGGGCGGAAAATCAGGTGATGCCCCGCTTCTTCGAGCGGGGCTCGTGTAAGGATGTCCCCTATCAGCTGGTCAAAAAGGACGGCACGGTAATGGACGTGCTGCTATCGGCCATCAGCGAAGTGGATGACGATGACCGGCCGTTGCGCTCCCTGGCGGTCTCCATGAACGTGACCCGCCAAAAAAGGGCCGAGGCCGACCTGCGCCAGGCTAAGGAGGAGCTCAGCCGATACTCCCGCGATCTGGAGCGCCAGGTACGACATCGCACGCGCGAGATCAGCGGCATTCTGCGCTACACGCCGGCGGTGATCTACATGAAGGACCATGAGGGCCGCTATCGTCTGGTGAACTATCGGTTTGAGCAGCTTTTCGGGGTGCGCAACGATGCGGTGCGGGGCAGATGCGACCATGAGATTCTGCCGGCCGCCGTGGCCGATCAATTCCAGCGCAACGACCACCACGTGCTCACCGCCAAGACACCCTACCAGGTGGAGGAGCACATCCCCCACGCCGACGGTGAACATACCTATCTGAGTGTCAAGTTTCCCATCTACAATCAGCATGGTGAGGTCAGCGGGCTCTGTGGAATCGCCTCCGACATCACGGTGATGAAGAAAGCCCAAAACCAGCTGCGCCGCCTGTCCGGCAGGATCATGGAGAGTCAGGAGAAGGAGCGCACCGCCCTGGCCCGTGAGCTTCACGATGAACTCGGCCAAGTGCTGACCGCTCTGCGCATGGATGCCGTCTGGCTCCGTAAACGGATCGCCGCCGCGGATCCCGCCGCAGAGGAGCGCACCCGCGGCATGCGGGATTTGATCGACCAGACCATTGAGGAGGTGCGCGGTCTGGCGATCCGACTGCGGCCGGGCGTACTGGACCATCTGGGTCTCATGGAGGCGCTGGAGTGGTACACGGCCGACTTTGAACGGCGCACCGGCATCGCCTGCGTCTTCAAACACACGCCCGTCGGCCAGCTGCCCGACACCGTGGCCACCGCCGCCTATCGGATCGTTCAGGAGGCCCTTACCAACGTGGCCCGCCACGCGGCCGCCACCACTGCGGCGGTGCGCCTCGCCGCGGAGGGGGATGCGCTGCTGGTGACCGTGGCCGACAACGGCTGCGGCTTCGTTGCCGATGATTTGGACAAGGTGCCCGGCTTGGGGGTGGCCGGCATGCGCGAACGCGCGACCCTCATCGGTGCCGATTTGGCCGTGCTGTCGCTGCCGGGTAAGGGAACCCGAGTGGTCTTGACGGTGCCGTTGACGGATCGCTTCGACGGCGTTTCCCGTGAGCTGGGCTTCGGGATGTGAGCCGCCGCTGTCCGATGGCCCCCGCCCGCACTCGGAGACGGCCCCGTCGGGGCGGTCGGCTGCCGCTGATCCTGGTTGACGACAGGGTGTGGCTGATACTCATGGATAGCGGCTGTTTCGGGCCATCTGCTCGGCCCCGGTGGGTCGCACCTAGCTTGGGGAGGATGTCATGATTCGGGTCTTGTTGGCCGACGACCACAGCATCGTACGCGCCGGGCTGCGACGCATCGTGGAGGAGAGTGAGGACATGACGGTGGTGAATGAGGCTGCCGACGGTCGTGAGGCGATCCGTCTGGTGCGGGAAACACCGCCGGATGTGGCCGTGGTCGACATCTCCATGCCCCAGTTGGACGGCCTGGAGGTGATCAGCCGACTGAAGAGCGAGTTTCCCGATCTGCCCATTATTATTCTCACCATGCACGATGAGGAGCAGTACGTGGTGCGGGCCATCGAAGCGGGCGCCATGGGGTATCTGACGAAACAGTCGGCCCCTGAGCAGCTGGTGGTGGCCATTCGCAAGGTGCACGCCGGTGCCCGCTTTCTCAGCGAAACCGCCTCCGAAACCCTCGCCCTGCGCGTGGCCAAGGGCAAGAAGGGCCGCTCACCGCTGGACAGCCTCTCCACCCGTGAACTCCAAGTGCTCCGCAAGCTGGCCCTCGGACACACCAACCGCGAGATCGCCTCCGCCTACAACATCAGTATCAAGACCGTGGACACCTACCGCTTCCGGCTACTCAAAAAGCTACAGCTGCGCAACAACGCCGAGATCTCCCGCTTCGCCATCCAGAATCACCTGGTCGAATCTTGACGGGTTGACCGCTTCAATTTGTAAGAAATTTTCTTACAGCAGAATCAGAAATGTACGAATTGTTCAGGCGGTTTCGGGCTGATAGGTAGATAATTGCCGATCAAGCCCTGCTGGGGTGCGGCCCAATGCCGCACCGGCACCGAGTGAAGCGTTCATCCGGTGTGCCCTGCGGGACCGATGCAACGGCAGGGAGAAGGATTTACACCACTACCTACAGAGGAGGCGAGTATGCGTAACAAGTACTTCATGACCCTGGTTGGCCTGTTTGCGGTTCTGGCCCTGTGTGTGACCCTCGGCGCCGGCGACGCGACCGCCAAGACGATCTACAAGTTTGGCGGCGGACCTGCCGGTGGTACCTTTCAGTTCATGGCGGGCGGTATCGCCACCTACCCCGCGGTTAAGGATATCAAGGAGTTCCGCGTATTGGCCGGCGCTTCCGGCGGCAGCGTGGAAAATCTCCGCAAAACCAACAGCGGTCAGTACGCCATGGGCGTCGTCTACTCCGGTCATGTCTACCTGGGGCGCAACGGCCTCATGAAGAACGACACCAAAAAATATGAAGACGTTCTGGGGGTGGCCTACTTCTACGGCGCTCCGGCCCAGCTGGTCATTAAAAAAGGCTCCGGCATCAAGAGCGTCAAGGACCTGGAGGGTAAAAAAGTGGGCGTGGGCAACGCCGGCTCCGGCGCCTTCGCCAACTGCGAGCTCTTTTTCACCCATATGGGAATCTGGGACAAGATCGAGCGCAACGCCATGGGGTACAATGACGCCGCGGCCGCCTTCGGCAACAACCAGCTGGATGCCTTCTGGCTGTTCACCGCCTTCCCCTCCGGCGCCGTCATCATGGCCGCCCAGCAGAACGACATCGACATGGTCGACCTGGGGGCCGATGCCGAGGCTTCCGGCTTCTTTGACAAGTATCCCTACTTTGCCACCTTGGCCGTTCCGGCGGGGACCTACAAGGGCGTCGAGCGCGACATCCCCTCGTTTCAGGACTCCGCCCTGTGGGTGGCCAACAGCAAGGTACCGGCCGACGTGGTCTACACCTTGCTCTCCAAGATCTACACGCCAGAGGGACTGGCCCACATGGTCAACGTGAAGAAGACCGCCAAGGCGATGAGTGTTGAAGACGGCGTCAAAGGGATCGTGACCCCCCTGCATCCTGGTGCGGAGAAGTTCTGGAAAGAGAAAGGCGTGCTGAAATAAGGCCTGAGCGTGTGTACGGTGCTGGAACATAGACCTGAGTTCAGCTATACTGAAGTGTAGTGCGGCCGGGGGCGGATGCTGACCAGCACGCCGCCGCCCCCGGCTCTTCGGCTTTTTTCTTAACATGCTGCATTGAATACAGATGAGCGGGTAGAAACGTGTATAAGCGACTCACAGACATCGAAAAAAAGATCTTTGACCTCTGTTCGGTCTTCTTGGTTCTTTTTTACTCTTACGCGGCTGTGGTCAAGCCTGCTGCCACCCAGTACCATCGGGGGATCTACGTCCTGATCACCTACGTGCTGGTCTTCCTGCTCTACAAATCCAGATCCAAGATCATGCGGGTGGTGGACTATGTCCTGCTGCTGCTCTCCATCGGTTGCATCGGCTACTGGATACTCAACTTCGAGGCGATTAACTACCGCACCGGGGCGGAGAACACGGTGGACAAGACCGTCGCCGTTGTCTGCGTTCTCATCGGCATCGAGCTGGCCCGTCGGGTGGTGGGCAACGCCTTTGTGATCATCGGCTGCTGTATGCTGCTGTATGGGGTCTTCGGCCCCTACGCGCCCGACCTCTTTGCCCATCCCGGAGACACCTTTCCCAACCTCTGCACCACCATCTATTACATGAGCGACGGGGTTTTCGGGATCATGGCCAACGTGCTGGCCACCTACGTGATTCTCTTCGTGCTCTTCGGCGCCTTTTTAGAGAAGAGCGGCGCACAGAAATTTTTCATCGACTTCCCCCTGGCCGCCGTGGGCCACAAGATCGGCGGCCCCGCAAAGGTCTCGGTCATCGCCAGCGGCCTCTTCGGCTCCATCAGTGGTTCAGCCATCGCCAACACCGTCTCCACCGGCGCTTTCACCATCCCCATGATGAAGAAGGCCGGTTTCCGCCCCCATATCGCCGGCGGTATCGAGCCGGCGGCTTCCATCGGCGGCATGTTCATGCCCCCCATCATGGGCGCCGGGGGCTTCATCATGGCCGAGCTTACCGGTGTGCCTTACTCGCGCATCATGCTGGTGGGCCTTTTCCCCGCCTTCATGTACTTCTTCAGTGTTTTCGTCATGGTGCACTATGAGGCCAAGATGCACAACGTGGTGGGCGAGCGCTACGAGCACAGCGCTTCGGAGATTCTCAAGAAGGAGTGGTTCTACACCTTGCCGCTGATCATCATCACCATCTTCATGCTCACCGGCTACTCTCCCGGTTACTCGGCCATCCTGGGGCTGGCCACCTGTATTGTGGTGAGCTACAAGTACAAGGAGAACCGCATCGATTACACCCTGGCCGTCGTGATGGCCCTGGTGGTGATTGTCTCCCTGATCAAAATGATCGTGGGGAATGTCGCCGGACCCGACAGCGCCCAGACCTTTGGCAATATCCTTTCACCTGACCGCATGGTCCTTGTGGGCATCGCCCTCTGCGTCATCTGGTATATCGTCAAGAAGGACAAACGCGCCGACATCCACTATGGGCTGCGCCAGTTCGTGGAGGCGTCCCGACAGGGTACCGAAAACAGCCTCAAGATCGGGGCCACCATCGGCGTCATCGGCATCATCATCGGGGTATTGACCTTCACCGGTCTCGTGTTGACCTTCGCCGACATCGTCATCGAGCTGGCGGGCGGCTCCCTGGTGCTGACCATCTTTCTCATCGCCCTGGCCTCCCTGGTTCTTGGAATGGGGGTACCGGTCACAGCTGCCTACCTGATCACCGCCGTGGTGGCCGTGCCCGCCTTGACCCACCTGGGGGTCAACCCCATTGCGTCCCACATGATCGTCTATTGGCTCTCTCAGGATTCCAACATCACCCCGCCGGTGTGCATCGCCGCCTTTGCGGGGGCCACCATCGCCAAGGCCAACATGTGGCGAACCGCCTTTTCAGCCTTCAAGTTCGCCAAGTTTCTCTACCTGGGGCCCTTTTTGTTCGGTTTCGTACCCGGCTTCAGTCTGGACGGCAGCGCCATGGACATCATCAAGGCCTTCGTCTTCATCATCCTGGGTACCTACGCCTACTCGTGGTTCCTCAGCGGCATCTGGATCGGTTCCATCAAGCGCATGTTCAAACGCGCCCCGGCGCATTAATCGATACAATCTTTAAGTTGCGACCCCGCCCCCAGGGCGGGGTCGCTGACGTTTGCGGCCTGCGGCGAAGCACCGTAGCGGATTGAATTCTGGGGCGTTCGAAATTCGCTTTATGTCGCCGGCCAAATGTGAAAGAATAGATCCGTAGCTCGCAAAAAACGTGTTGGCATCGTTGGGCAAAATGCCTGTTTCCGCAGCCGCCGGCCCGAAAGCACCTCGAATTCGCCCGCATCCACCCGCGCATCGCCGCCTTTGACGGCGCACCGACGAGTATAATTGTGGCGCTCTCCCGCTAACCGTCTCCCGTCGCTCTGAAACACCACCCGCGTCCGAACATGCCAATCCCTCCCGTAAGGACCGTGCCATGGGCGCCAGCCGCCGGCGACCATGGCCACCCGTATGAAACCACCCGCAAGCCGTGAGATGGAGGTGCCCGCCATGTGTCGTCCAAGTCATCGAATCGCCTGTGTCATCGTGTGCATTTTCACAGTGGTCGTCGCCGGGGTCGGCCCAGTGACGGCAGCGGAGCCGCCCATCACGATCGGCGTCCTTCACCGGGCCGATTTTGCCTACGCAGAGATGATGGCACATGCCTTGAGCATGGCGCTCGAACAGATCAATGCCGCCGGGGGCGTCAAGGGACGTCCGCTGCAGATGAGCTTCGCAGACGACCGGGGAGAGCCGGAAGCCGGTACCCAGGCGGTCAAGATGCTGATTCGGCAGGAGCAAGCCGTCATGCTGGTGGGGGGCTATTCCAGCAGCAATACCTTGAACATGGCCTTTGCGGCCAACGGGCTGAACACGCCCTTTCTGGTGTGCACCGCCGCGGATGACCATATCACCCAGCACGACCTGGAAAATGTCTTTCGTCTGAATCCCCCCGCCAGCGAATATACGAAGGCGCTCGAGTCCTTCCTGCTCGAAAAGGTGAAACCGACATCGATCTCGATCGTATACGAAAACAGTCCCTATGGTACGGGCGGCGCGCGGCGGATGATGGCCTTCTGCCGCTCCAACGAGATCGCGCTCAACAGCATTCACCCCTATTTCAAGGACGCCACCAGTGCCGACTACATCGCGCGGGTACTCGACCCCATCCGCGACAACCCGCCCGATGTCATCTTCATGGTGTCCTACCTGAAAGATGCCGTTCTTCTGACCCAGAAAGCGAAAGAGATGCAGCTCGATGCCCTGCTGAGCGGCGGCGCCGGCGGTTTTACCCACGAGTCCTTCAGTCGCCTGGCCGGGCCGGCATCGGAACACCTCGTGACGGCCACCCTTTGGTCCACCTCCGGCCAGAACCCCTTGGCAGGCGCGTTCCGCGATGGGTTCGTCGAGCAATTTGGGAAGGAGCCCGACTATCACGCCGCCGAGGCCTATTCGGCGCTGTTGGTGTGTGCCGATGCCCTCCGGCGCGCCGCGTCGCTGGTGCCGGCCGACATCCGCCGCGCCCTGCGGGAAACACAGTTGAAGACACCCTTCGGGCTGATCGCGTTCAAGGATTACGGGCATTTCAAGCGCCAGAACGACGCCGAGACCCAGGTTTTTCAGATTCGCAACGGACGCTATGAGACCATTTGGCCGGCGCAATTGGCCACCGCGCCCTATATCCCGCCGGCGCAATGACCGTCTCGCTGGCGCCGAGGCCGCCCAGCGAATAGCGCCGTCGAACCTGCCACCACGACCAAAAGGCCCGTCCGCTGTCGAACAGGCCTTTTGCTTATTGCACAACCACCCCACCCCTCAGAGGGATGACGCAATTGGCACCTGGGGTAACGTTTTAGGAAACGGCGCGCAGACTGGCGGCGCACTCGTTTTTACCGATGTCCATGATCTCCTGCTGATCCGCGTCCACCTGTACCAGACCGGCGTTGATCTCACGGATCTTGGCGTACTCCTCGGGCTGCGGCCGCAGGTTGGATTTGATGAAGGCGTAGAAGTCGACCGGGTTGTCGATGGCGTAGATGTCGGCGTTGCGCTCGCGGATGGCCGCCATGGGGGCGGCGAAGATCAGGTTCTCGTCGGCCTCCTCCCAATCCATGTAGTGGCCCGGCAGAATAATGGTCTCCGGCGGTAGGTCGCTGAGGATCGTGGTCATGGTGGTGAACAGCATCCGCGACCAGGCCTCGGCCATGCCCCCCAGGTCGGGCCGTCCGATGGATTGGATGAAGACAGTGTCGCCGGTGATCAGATAGCGGCCGTCGATGCGGTAGCAGGTGGAGCCGGGGGTGTGACCGGGGGTATGGATCACCTCGATCTCGGGGCCGCCGCTGCCCAGGCGGTGGCGATCCCCGTGCCGAGCGGGGGTGTAGGGGAAGACCGCCTCCTTGAAATCACCTTCCGGCGCCACGATCTCCGCACCGACGCGCCGATGCAACCCCTCGCTGCCCGAGATGTAATCGGCCTGGCGGTGGGTTTCGAAGCTCTTGGTGAGCCGGCTGCCCTGCTCTCGGGCGAAATCGAGATACGCATCGATATTTTTGGCGGGATCGAAAAGCGCCATCTCCCCGCCGCTGACCAGGCCGTAGCTGCAGGAGGCCTTGCCGGGTCGTCGGAATTGGATGAGGTCGTAGGCTTCAGATTGGACGATGGATGCCGGCGCCAATAAGTTTCCCCAGGACTTGATGCCGACCGTAAGGTGGGCCACATCCGCAAAGCCGTGGTTGACCAGGATCTCGCCCACAAACTTGGAGGAACCCTCTTTGGCGCAGACGATGCGCACTTTTTTGTCGCGGGGGATCTTGGCCACGCTTTCGGCCTCCATTTCGATGAACTCCATGTAGGGCACATTGAGCATCTCGATGGGGTGGGGACCCTCCACTTTGAAGCGGCCGAACTCCTCGTCGTTGCGCACGTCCAGCAGCAGAAAATCCTCCTGGTTGACAAGCCAGGTGAACATCTCCGCGGCGGTAAATGATCCGAGTGTCATCCCTTTTCCTCCTTCTTCAATGCGGGTTCGGTGCGACGCTTAGGACGTCCGTCTGATCAAGAACCGGATATTCTCGCCATCCTGGCTGGCGTCGACAATCTCGTGGCCGGTGGTGCGCCCCCAGGCCGGAATGTCGGTCAGCGAACCGGGATCTGTGGTGTGGGCCTCTAGAATTTCGCCGACGGCCACCTCCTTGATGCCCTTGCTGATCTTGACCACCGGCATGGGGCAGGCCAGTCCCTTCAGATCCAAGGATTTGCTGATCTTGGTCGCATCACTCATCTGGAATCCTCCTTCTTGCGGTAAATCGCGTTAAATGAAGAGCTGGACCTTGCTCGTGCCCGCCTCTTCCAGGAACTTCGCCACACCGCCGAACTCGAGGTGTTCGTATTCGATCATCTCCTCCCGCTTGAAACCCATCAGGTCCATGGACATCTCGCAAATCACCATGCGGACGCCCAACTCCTCGGCCAGGCGGACCATCTCCTCCAGGGAGGCCACATTCTTCTTTTTCATCAGGGATTTCATCATGGCGGTGCCCAGGCCGCCCATGTTCATCTGGGATAGGGTGACCGCATCGGCGCCCTTGGGCAGCATGGCGGCGAACATGTTGCCCATGATGTCCTTGCCGCCAACGCGCTTGTCTTTGTCGCGCAGGACCGGGGTCCCCCAGAAGGTGAAGAACATCACCACCTCCATTCCCATGGCCACGGCGCCGGTGGCGATGACGAGGGAGGCCAACACCTTGTCCATGTCTCCGCTGAACACCACCATGGCCAGTTTGTTCTCCGGCTGGCGACCCTGTAGTGTCGCTACCTGTGACGTGAGCGCTTCGAGCTGTGCTTCAAGCTGCTGCATCCTTCGCCTCCTCTCCGTTGATGGGACATCATGTTGTTTATGGTGTGAACTATACTGCCGATGACGGCCGCTTGTCTATCCCCATTGGGGCGTCACACGACGGCTTCCATGGAGGCTTTCAGCACCTCCAGGTGGCGCAGCAAGGCGGTCCGTTGCGCCGGTGTCATTCGGGCGAGAATCATCTCGTTCGAGGCCGCCAGCGATTGGTTGATGGCCGCCAGCTTCCCGGCGCCCCTGGTGGTGACGCGCAGGCGTGAAACACGCGAATCGTCGGGATCCCTTGAGCGGTGGATGAGGCCTTTGCTCACCAGACCGTCGATGATTTTGGTGATGCGGCTCTTGACGACCCCCATCTGAAGCGCGATCTCCTTGGGGGTGAGGTCGTTCTTCCCATCGAAGAGGCGCAGACAGCGCAGCTCGGCGTCGGGCAGATCAAAGGCCAGGGCTTGTCGCTGGATGCGGTTCTGACAGCATTGGTAGAGGCCGAGAATCAGCCGCTGGAAGCGTTCGGTCTGATCGGGTGCGATCGATGATGGCGGATGGAGGGCAAATTGATTCATACTATGAACTATATAGCCGTGCCACCGATTGTCAAGCGACAAAACCGAAGCGGGTGTCCACCGCGGATGCCATCCCCTGGGCAAGCCCGCGGTCAGGGGCTAGAAGAGGCCGCTCTCGGTTCTCTCGGGTCGACATCCTACCCTTATTAAAGGTTTTAAGTTCGGCATCCGATACTACCGTATACCGACCGCGACCGCGACTTTAACTGCCCTCGACCTCTTCTGAGCAACCCATATCCCAATAGGTGGATCGATGCCCGCTTACCTGAAATGGGGCTCCTTTGTCCTGTGTTGCATTCTATTTGGCTGGACCGCGCCCTGCGCGGCGCTTCAGGATGTCGTGGCCGTCAAGGTCACGGCGCCGCCGATAATCGACGGCGTGCCGGACGACGCCGCATGGGCGCAAATCCCGTTCACGCGAACCCGCGATGTCGTGGCCCACATCGATATGGCATTGAAGGTCGCCCACGATCGCCAGCGGATCTACTTTCTGGTTCGCTATCCCGATTCGGATGAATCCCGGCTGCACAAGCCCTGGGTCTGGAACGCCGCCAAGGCCATGTACGAGGTCGGCAACGAGCGCGAGGACACCTGCGTGCTCAAGTGGGCGATGCAGCCGGATACCAACGATCTGAGCGTGTTCGCGAATCGGGGCTACCGGGCCGATCTCTGGTTCTGGAAGGCCCATCGCACCGATCCCAGCGGGTTTGCCGACGACAAATATCAGGTTCTGTCCGCCAGGGAGAGCGCCAAGGCCAAAGCGGTGACCTCGCGAGGGGGACGCACCATGTATCTGCAGCGCAAGGGCGATGCGGGCGACGCCGCCTACGCGGTCAATCTGCTGCTGACCTTCGCGGGCGATAAGCGGCCTCAATTCAAGGCCAAGACGCCCACAGGCAGCCGGGCCGACGTTCGTGCCAAGGGGCGGTGGCAGGACGGATACTGGACCATCGAATGGTCCCGACCGCTGATGACGGCCAACGAGGATGACGTTCAGTTCGATCTGGACCAAACATACACCTTCGGGGTGTCGCGCTATGAGATCGCCGCGCGCGATGCCGACCCGAGGCTCTCCCAACCCCTCTACGGCGCAGGCGACGTGGGCGAAGTGCTGACGCTGAGCTTCGCTCCCTAACTAGAACCCCATGCGACTGAGCTTCAGAACAACGCGGAATCTCGGCATGGGCATCTTCCTGATGCTGCTGGTCCTGGTGGGCTGCCTGCCCACCCTGGCATTGGTGTATCTGTCCAACAGCAATGACGCCTTTTCCGGCGAGATGCACCGGATAGAGGGCCTCTCCAAGCTCAATGCCCTCTTCTGGTCGGCGGCCATCGACTTCAACGAGATTATCGCCTACGGAGACGGCGATTTTGGCGCCGTCATGGACCGGATCGCGGCGGCGCAGGATCTCCTTGCCCTCATCGACACACCGGCGCAGGCTTCTCAAAAAAGCCCCGAGCTCGACGACGCGCTGGCAGCGCTGAAACAGCAGATCCAAACCTTCAAGGTGGCCGCCTACCACTACCGGCATGAACTGGCGGTTGATCCCGCCGCTGATCAGGCCCATCAGCTGGAGCAGTTGACCCATCGCGCCTTCGAGGCCACCAACGACGCCCTCCTCGAGGTCAGCAGGCTGGCGTCGTCCGAGGCGCATGCCAGCTACCGGACCATCAATCTGCTGCTGGGCAGACTGCAAGAGCTTTCCCTCATTGGCGTCGGCCTGGGCATCGTCCTGGGCATCATCGCCATGCTCAAACTCAATCGGGCCATCACCCACCCTGTTCAGCGCCTGGTCGACCGTGTTCGATTTATCGAGGATGGCGACTTGGAGCAACCGGTTCAGCTGGCGTCGACCGATGAGTTCGGGACCATCGCCGACGCTCTGGACAAGATGCGCCGGACATTGAAGGAGCAAATCAAACAGCAGGCGCTCCTGACGGAACAGGCACGCCGATCGGCAAATGCCGAAAAGGAGCGGGCCGCCGAACTGGCCGACGCCGTCGAACGGGCGGAGACGGCGAACCGCGCCAAGAGCGATTTTCTCTCCAACATGAGCCATGAGCTGCGGACGCCGCTGAACCACATCATCGGTTTCACCCAGCTCGTGGTGGATGAGAGCTTCGGCGAGCTGAACGCAAGCCAAACAGAGTACCTGCAAGATGTCCTCGACAGCAGCAACCATCTCCTCTCCTTGATCAACGACATCCTGGACTTGGCCAAAGTGGAATCGGGCAAGATGGACCTGAAGGTCGATGCCGTCTATCTGGCACCCCTGCTGGAGAACAGCCTGATCATGGTCAAGGAGAAGGCCCAGAAACACCGCATCACGCTCGTTACCGAGGTGGGCGATGTTCCCCCGTCGATCATGGCCGACGAACGAAAGCTCAAGCAAATTCTATACAATCTTCTGGCCAACGCGGTGAAGTTCACGCCGCCCGGCGGTCGGGTGACGCTCTCGGCCATGGCCGGCGAAACGAAGGGGGAGCCGGCCGGCGGCGAGGTGCCCATGATTACTATCGCGGTCAGCGACAGCGGCATCGGCATCGCCGCCGAACACCTGGCATCGATTTTCAATCCCTTTATCCAGGTGGATGCCTCAACGGGCCGACACTACGAGGGAACGGGGCTCGGCCTTTCCCTGACCCAACGGATGGTGTGTCTCCACGGCGGCCAGATATGGGCGGAGAGCGCTGGCGAGGGCCAGGGCAGCTGCTTTCGTTTCACCCTTCCCGTCGGTGGACCGCAGGTGTTGGCGGAGCCCCCCGCCGAGGCGCTAGCCGCAACCTGACAACGAGCCCAGCTGGCACGGTCCCCAGTCGACGGCCGTCATTCCCACGCGGTACTGCTTGCCGGCGGCCGTGGTGTTTCGCACCCGCGCCGCGCCTCAAGGTCGACACCCGGCAATATCCCACCCCACCAAGTCAGGAACAGCGTCCATCTGCGCCCGAGGGCGGTTGTTGACCTGATCCGACACCATGGTTACCCTTTGTCGTTGCGGGTAATTCATTTCTTTATGGCCATCTGTTCGGCGACAGGAGCTCCCCCATGCGCAAACCCCCCTTGCTCAACGCACCCCACCTGCGTTCGTTGATCGACGCCTTCCCCTCGCCCATGTTCATCGTAGACGAGGATCTGGTCATCCACGACGCCAATCGGTCCTCGCTGGCCCTGTTCGAGAACGATCTGGAGGAGAGCCTGGACCGGCTCTGCGGCGACAGCCTCAAATGCGTCCACGCCCAAACCTTCCCCAAGGGCTGCGGGGCGACCCCGTGGTGTCCACAGTGTGTCATCCGCCAATCGACCAAGGCGGTGCTGAGCGGCGAGACCGCCTTCAAGCAGGTCACCAGCATGACCCTCATGCGAGACGGCCACCCGAAGGACTTGAACTTTCTGGTCACCGGCGCCCCTTTTCCCTATGCCGATCGGCAGTATATTCTGTTGACATTTGAGGACATTACCGAACTCTCGACGCTGCGCAAGATCATTCCCATCTGCTCCTTTTGTCGCAAGGTGAGGGATGACAAAAACTATTGGCAGCAGGTCGAGGCCTACCTCGAAAAATACGCGGACATCCGATTCAGTCACGGCCTCTGCCCAGAGTGCATCGAGAAACACTACGCCGACGACATCTGAGGCCGCACCACCGTCAGCGAGAGCGGTTTGGTGCTTTGGGTTCGATCAATCCGGTTGCCAGATCGATTGGGTGCGGTCAGCGCAACGGAGCGTTTCGCACGCCAGGCCTTCTTGGGCCGCAAGGCGCAGACGAGGTCGCGCGAACATCCGCCGAAGGCTGTCCAGGTTGGCTTTTTTGTGTCCCAAAAGGCGGGAAATTTCGTGGGGTGGGGCATAGATGGTGGGCGCCTGCGGCAGTGGTTGCAGCTGCGCCAGCAGCCGATGCGCCGCCGCTCGGTACAGTTGGGCGTAGACCAGATGGCCAAAGGCCGGATGATGGGGCCCCCCGAGGACGACGGCAGGGTCTTCTAACCCCTCGGCCGCCTGCAGGCCAATGCGAATAACGCCGATACGGTGTTGATGGAAGAGGCGCACCAACATGGCGGCCTGATCCAGGGCCTCGGTCAACGTCAGCGGGGTGTATTCTCCGGCCGTGAAGGCGCTGGCCAGGGCGCTGCCGGCAAGCACCAGGGTCGGGTAGATGCGCACGAAATCGGGCCCCAGCGCCGCGACGGCCCGGGCGCTGGTCAGTGCCCTGCGGGCGGTGTCGCCCGGCAGCCCCAGCATGAGCTGAATGCCGGTTTGGTAACCCTTGGTCTGAAGCTGTTCCATGGCCCTGCGGGCGTCGGCGGCCGTATGCCCCCGTTTGGACCGGTCGAGCACCACTTCGTTCATGGATTGAACGCCCAGCTCGACGGTCTCGATGGGGTAGGGCGCGATCCAGGCGAGACGCTCGGCGGTGATGGTGTCGGGTCGGGTGGAGAAGCGGATGCCGGCGATCTGCCCCCTGTCGAGCCAGGGCTGCAGACCCTCCAGCAGGGCCGTCAGGGTCCTCCGCGGCAGCCCCAAAAAATTGCCCCCGTAGAAGGCCACTTGGGCCGGGCCGCGGTCACGACCGGCGGTGGCCAGGTGTTCAGCGATACGGGTTTCCAGTTGTATCTGCGTTGATGCTGGGGCGGTTTCGGCCGTAATGGCGTGCTGGTCGCAGAAGATACAGCGGTGCGGGCACCCCTGGTGGGGGATAAAGATGGGGATGATGAGGGGCCTGGGGGGCATGGGTCAGGATCCGGGATGGATCAGGCCCGCCTCCTTGAGGCGTGCTAACCCCATCTGTGCGGCTGCCTGTTCGGCCTTTTTTTTGCTGCCGCCCTCACCCTCGGCCGTCAGCCCGCAGATCCTGACTGCAACGCGAAAGATCTTGCGATGGTCCGGTCCGCTCTCTCCAACCACCTGGTAGCTGGGTACCGCTTGGTGGCGCAGTTGCACCGCCTCCTGTAGACGGGATTTGTAATCCGAATGGTGGTGATGGGAGGGAATGTCGCGCAACAGCGTCTGATAGAGCTGCTGGACGACGTGCGCGGCAGTGTCCAGCCCGCCGTCGAGGTAGAGGGCCGCCAAGGCCGCCTCGAAGGCATCGGCCAGGAGGGAGCTCTTGTCGCGACCGTCGGTCTGGGCTTCGCCTTTGCCCAATCTTAGGTGGCGTCCCAGATCCAGTTGGCGGGCCAGCGCCGCCAGCTGCGGTTCGCTGACCAGCTTGGCGCGGGTACGAGAGAGGTCCCCCTCCCGCATGTCGGGATAGGTCTGCATCAGCAGTTGACCGATGATGAGGTTGAGGACCGCATCGCCGAGGAATTCGAGCCGTTCGTTGTCCCGCCGGTTCTCCTGAGGATGTTCGTTGACCCAGGAGCTGTGACGCAGGGCTTCCACCAGAAGTGCCCTGTCATTGAACCGGTAGCCCAGCCGATTTTCCAGGGCGGCGATGTCGTCCGATCGCGGTCGCATCTTGAAGGTCCTTCAGGCGAGGGCGGCGTCGAGCGCCTCATAGATGGCGTAGGGCACATGGAAGCCGCCGCTACCGCAGCCCATCTCGATACCGGGCGAGTTCTGCCCATGGAAATCGGTGCCACCGCTGACCAGGAGATGGTGCGTGCCGGCCAGCGCCTCAAAGGCTGCCGTGTCCGCCGCGGAATGTTGGGGGTAATACGCCTCCACGCCCCCCAAGCCCATCTCGCACAACTCTGCAATGAGGCGCGCGCGTGCTGCCGCCGTCACCTCCACCAATCCCGGATGGGCCAAAACGGCGATTCCGCCGGCATTGCGAATGAGGGCGATGGCGTCCTTGCTGGCGATCCGCTCCTTGTCCCGGTAGGCGGGTTTGCCTTTGCCCAAATAGCGGTCAAAGGCCTCGTCCATGGTGGCCACCACCCCTTTTTCCATGAGCACCTGCGCGATGTGGGGACGCCCCGCCATGCTGCCACCGACCTTGGCCGCCACCTCCGCCATCGTGATGCGGATGCCCAGCGCGTTGAGGGCGTCGACGATGCGGGGATTGCGGTTTTCACGGGCCGCCTTGAGCTGTGCCAAAGCGTCGTTCAGCGGTCTGTCATGGGGGTCGATGCCATAGCCCAGGATGTGAAGGCTGCCGGGGATGCCATACCCCTCCGGGGGAGCCGCACTGATTTCGATACCACTGAGCAGATGCAGACCGTCGGGCCGCTCCATGTCCAGAGCGGCGGCGGTCCCCGTCAGGGTGTCGTGATCGGTGATGGCGATGGCAGATAGGTTCAACTGAGCGGCGCGCTGGATGATGGCGGCTGGGCTCAGGGTGCCGTCCGAGGCGGTTGAGTGAATGTGCAGGTCAATCCCGGAGGCGGGTTTACAATCCAAGGGCTTTCTCGAAGGCTTCCTCTTTGGTTTTGCAATCGATGCACTGGGTCGTAACGGGACGCGCCTTGAGGCGCTCCAGTGAGATGTCGTCCCCGCATTTTTCACAAATACCGAAAGTGTTGTTGTCGATGCGATCGAGAGCCTTCTTCACTTTCTTGATCAGCTTGTGTTCACGGTCGCGAATGCGCAGCATGAAGTTGCGATCAGATTCCAGAGTGGCGCGGTCAGTGGGGTCGGGAAAATTCTCTTTGGGGGCCGTCATGCCCGAAACCGTATCGTCGGCGTGGCTGAGGAGCTCTTCTAGCCTCTGTTTCAACAACTCTTCGAAATACTTGATGTCTTTTTCGTCCATGGTATGCGACCTCTACTGTCCTGATATGGGAAGTGTAGACTCATCCATAGTTTAGAGAAAAGAGTCTCCTAACACAAAAGAAAAATATAGTAAAGGCGTTTGGCCCGGTCTCGGCAGATGGGCTGTCGCGCCCCAATGGCGGCGTCCACCCGCCGGAACCACGCGCCTACCCCTCGATGGCGGAGAGGTACGCTTCCAGGCTGGCCTTGTCGGAAACGTTGAACAATTTTGGGGCATTGCCGTTGGGAGCGTACGCTTTGGGCAGGCTTTTCTTGACGAGCCCGGTGAGTACCTTACCAGGACCCAATTCGACGAAGTGCTCCACCTGTTCGGCCGCCATGCGCTGGACCGTATCATACCAGCGCACCGGGCTGCACAATTGACGGGCCATGAGATCGCGCACCGCTTCGGCCGCGCCGCAGGTGGCCGCCGTGACGTTGTGCAGCACGGGCAGCTTGGGCGTCGAGAAGGTCACCGTCTGCAAGAATTCGCTGAAATCCGCTTCGGCACCGCGAATCAGCTCGCTATGCCAGGCCCCGCTGACCTTGAGGGGGATCGCTTTGGCGCCCTGCGCCTTGGCCAGGGCGGATACGGCTTTGACCGCCGCCGGTGCACCGGTGGTGACGATCTGTTCGGCGGTGTTGTGGTTGGCCACGGAGACGGGGCCCTGGTCGGTGACCGCCGCCACGAGGGTGTCCAGCGTTTCCCTTGGGATGCCGATCACAGCGTGCATGGCGCCTTTGTGGCGGGTGGCTTCACGGTGCATGAGCTCACCACGCCGGTGCACCAGACGCAGGGTATCGGCATCGCTGAGCACCTCGGCCGCCCTCAGGGCGCTGTATTCACCCAGACTGTGACCGGCGGCCAAGTCCGCCTCGATGCCCGCTTTGCGCACCGCTGCCAAACAGATCAGGTTGATGGTGGTGACAGCGGGCTGCAGGTTCACCGTCTCGGTGAGGGTCTGCATGGGACCTTCGAAACAGAGCTGACGAATGGGGAGCCCGGTGACCGCCTCTGCGGTCTCCATAATGTCGCGGGCGAATGCGAAGCTCTCGTACAGATCGGCACCCATGCCGACCGTCTGGGAGCCCTGGCCGGGAAAGAGGAAGGCGGTTTTGGGCACGGTGGAACCTCCTTGGAACGGGTTGTCGGTCACTCGCCGAAGTCGGCTCGGACAAGGGTTGGGGGGTTGATGGCGATTCAGGGATCGAGTTCAAACAGCTTTTGGGTAATGTCAATGACGGCGGCCCGGTTGCTTTCCGCCTGACACCCATCACTCTTCAAAAAGCGGGTCGGACCGTGAAGGAGCTTTTGGGTGATGGCGTGGGTCATGCGCGCGATGGCTTTGCGATCGGCATCCGAGAGATGCTCAAGGCCCTGAAGGGCCTTTTCGGTCTCTAACTTGGCCACGCCGTCAAAGCGAGCCCGCAGGGCCACGATGGTGGGCACCACCTCGAGGCTCTGGAGCCAGCGTCCGAAATGGATGGCGGCTTCGTCAATCATCCGCTCTGCGCGGATCGCCTCCCGCTGCCGGTCTTCGATGTTCTCGTCCACCACCCCTTTCAAATCGTCGATGTCATAGACGTAGGCGTTGTTGAGGCGATTGATGGCCGGGTCGATGTCCCGCGGCACGGCGATGTCGATGAAGAAGAGGGGCCGGTTACGGCGCTTGCGCATAACGCCTTTGACCTGGTCGCGCTCGATGACCACCCCAGGGGCGCCGGTGGAGCTGATGATGATGTCAACCGTTTCCAATGCCGCGGGGATCTCCTCTATGCGCAGGGCAGCGCCCTTGTACTTCCCGGCCAGCTCCACGGCCCGCTCGAAGGTGCGGTTGGCCACATGGATGGTGCCCGACCGCTGCCGCAAGAGGTGCTCTACCGCCAATTCGGCCATCTCGCCGGCCCCGATGAGGAGTACCTGCTTCTCATCCAGCGTTCCAAAGATCTTCCGGGCCAGTTCGATGGCGGCGTAGCTGATGCTGACGGCGTGGTCGCCGATGCCCGTCTCGGTGCGGATCCGCTTGGCAACGAAGAAGGTGCGGTGCAGCAGGCGATTGAGGATGGGCCCGGAGGCCTTCTCAGTGGTGGCGGTGCGGTAGGCCGCTTTCATCTGACCCAGAATCTGGGGTTCGCCCACCACCAGGGAATCCAGGCTGGCGGCGACCCGAAAAACATGTTTGACCGCCGCTTCCCCACGGTGGAGATAGAGATGGTCCGCGAAGTTTTCCAGGGCGATCTGTTTGTGTGTGGCGAGGAACGCTTTGGTGGCGGCAATGGCCGTTTCGGGTTGGGGACTGACCAGGAGCGCTTCCACCCGGTTGCAGGTGGAGATCAGAACCGCCTCGGCGACCCCATCGAGCCGCTTGAGGGCCGCCGTCGCGGCGACGCTCTCCTCGTCGTTGAAGGCCAGGCATTCGCGGACCGCCACCGGCGCGGTTTTATGGTTCAGTCCTATGAGCAGAATCTCGTGCATGCGTTCGTACTAACAACCCAGTGATCGCCCGGCTCACCAGTTGGTGAACTGGCCGTGATGTCCCTTGAGTAAGAAGTTTACCCCCAGGAAGGTGAACAGCATCACCCCGAAGCCAATGATGCTCATCCAGGCGGCCCGTCGCCCGCGCCAGCCCACGGCGAGGCGCTCGTGGAGAAGAATGGCGTAGAACAGCCAGGTGATAGCCGACCACACCTCCTTGGGGTCCCAGCTCCAGAACCGTCCCCAGACCGATTTGGCGTAAACGATGCCGGTCACCAGCCCAACGGTGAGGAGGGTGAAGCCGGACACGATACACGCGTAGCCGGTGTTGTCAAGCAACTCCAGGGAGGGCAGGCGCTTGAAAAAGAAGCCCCGGCTCTTGCGTTTAATGGTGGACTCCTGGAGGAGATAGAGGATCCCCGCCCCGGCGGCCAGGGCCAGCGCTGCGTCTCCCAGGAAGATCGTGACGATGTGGGCCACCAGCCACATACTTTTCAGCAGCTCGGGGCGCGCCACGGATGTCTTGGGCAGATTGTACGCAACCAACAGAATAAAGACCGCCAAGGGAGCCGTGTAGACGCCCAATACGTTGAGCTTGTACCGGTAGTGCAGCCCCAGAAAGGCGGCCACCAGAGCCCAGGCGGCCACACTGAGCGTCTCGTAAAGGTTGGTGACCGGGATATGGCCGCTCGTCCAGAAACCGGCCAACAACGCAGCGGTATGGATGCAGAAGCCTGCCAACAAGAAACCGTAGCCCCCTCTGTGCATGGGGGGGCGCTGCAGAAAAAGGAAAGCGAAGTAGCCTGCGCTGCTGGCCAGGTAGCAGAAGATGGTCAAAACGATCAGCAGATCCATAAGTGTCCCTAACATCCGTGGCGGGCGATCTCGGTCAGGCGTTCTGCCCGGCTCGCCGGTTGATCCATGCGTGCGTCGTACGGCATGCTGGCCGCTCACTCGGCCAGAAGGCCCTCCAGGTCGTAGTCCGGTCCCAGGACCGCTGCCAGCAAGGCGTCCACCTCCGCCGTGCGGTTCTCCTTGAGCAGCTCCAGCAGGCCACCGTCCAGCAGGGCGTTGAAACGTTGCCGATGCCCATCGGGATCGTGGCCCTCCGCCAGCAAACGACGGCGAATGGCCCCCAACAGCGCGGTTAGCCGGGCGTACTCTGGGCCGAACTGGGATGCCAACTGTCGGCGCAGGCGCTTGGCGAGGGCGGGACTGCTGCCCGCGGTAGTGATAGCCAAGGTCAGATCGCCTTGATTGACGACCGCCGGCAGGATAAAATCGCACAATTCCGGCTGATCGGCAATATTACAGAGGATACGTTGGCGGGCTGCCTCCTGTCGAATGCGCCGGTTCAAGGCGCCGTCGTTCGTGGCGGCAAAGACCAGAAAGGCGTCCTTCATGTCCAGGGCGCTGTAGGGGCGCTTCTCGAGCGTGAGGCGTTCGTGGGATCCCAGGGCCTCGAGGTCGGCGGTCATTTTGGGGCTGATCACCGTTACCCGCGCCCCGCTGGCCAGGAGCCGTTTGACCTTGCGGGCGCCGACCCTGCCGCCGCCCACGACCAGACAGGTGCGCCCGTCGAGGTCTATGCAGAGGGGATAGTAGCGCATCCGTTGGCACCTATCTCAAAGGTGAGCAGGTCGCGGGCCAGTGTTAGCGGTCCCTGATAGGTTTGCCGGCACTGGGCGGTGATATCCACGGTGTCGCATTCCGGATAGAAGTGGGTCAGCACCAGATGGCCCACGCCCGCCTCACTGGCCATCCGGCCCGCTTCCGACGGGGTCAGATGGCCGGCGGTCTTCTCTTCGTCCGGCAGGGCACACTCACAGATCAGCAGATTGGTTCCCGCAGCCAGGCGGACCAGTTCGGGCGTTACGTCGGTATCGCCCGAATAGACCAGGCTGGTGCCGTCGGGGGTTGAGAGACGGAAGCCGATGCTTTCCGGGGAATGGCGCATGGGGCGCGTGGCCAGTGAAAAGGTATCGCTACGAAATTGGCCCGGGCCCTCTGTCGGCATCTCGCGGATGGAGAAGGTGGCCGGTGGAAGGGCGATCCACTGACCGTATACCGCTGACAGCCCGTCGAAAAAGCGACGAAAACCCGCTCCTGCGATCACCGTCAAAGGCCGTTGGCGGCGCTCGCCGTCCGGATATTTGGTGGCAAACAGGAGAGGCACCAGCTCACTGGTGTGATCGGGGTGCAGGTGGCTGAAAAGCAGATGGCTGAGATCGAAGATGGTCGTTCCGGTTCTGAGCAGCCGCCGCATGGTCCCCGGCCCCAGGTCCAGCAGCAATTTGGTGGAACCGATGGCGGCCAGCACGGCGCATGAGCTGCGTGCCAAGGAGGGCACACAGGTGCCCGAGCCGAGAATCGTGACCCGCATCGCGGTCCCGCTGGTGTCCACGGCGCCCGTCATCCCTTGCCTCCGCCGGCACTCCGTCGGGAGGCCTTGCCAGCCCGTTTCTCCACTTGCTGGATCAGCCAGCGCTGCACCTTGGGGTCGTCCTTGAGATCGAACAGCTCCTTGAACACCGATTGCGGAATCTCAGCACGGGCGGCACTTTTGTGCCCGCCGGCCGAGCCAAGGTTCCCGAAGGCTTCCTTGGCGACAGTACCGGCGTTCCTGCGCAAGCCGTCGTTGCGGAAGATGACGATCAGCTTGCGATCGTAGAGCCCGGAAACAACGCTCCAGGCCACCGACTCGATGCGCATGAAAAAATCGGCGATGAGGACGCACACGTCGGGGCTGTTGACCGCGCCCAGATGGGCAAAGAGACGCCCTTTGCGGCTCCGGCGCTGTTCGATGGCGCGCTTGAAGTATTTGAGGAAGTCTACCCGCAGCTCGGTCTGTTCAATGCGTCGTGCCAAAGCGGTGTTGGCGTGGCGAAACAGAAATTGAAAGGCGCGCAGATCCTCCATGAGGGTTTGGCGCTCGAAGTTGCTCGTGTCGGTCTTGATGGCCCAGAAGAGGGCGGTGGCCAGTTTGGCGGCCGGTTTGATTTTGGCCGCCTTTAGGTACTCGGTCAGGATGGTGGCCGTGGCGCCGTAGCGTGGTCGGATATCGGTGTAGGGCGCCTGGCAGTCGGTGTCGGGGTGGTGATCGATCACCACATGGGGGCTGAGGGCTTCGAACCAGGGGTGGTGATTTGGCTGGCTGTCCACCATGACGACGCGATTGTAGTCGGCCGGTTCGATCTCGCGCACATGCTGCATGTTGACCTGGAGCAGTCGGATCATGGCCAGGTTGTCGGGCCGCTTGATCACGTTCACGTTGGCGATTGTGACGCCCGCGGTCTTGCGCCACAGCAGGCGTTTCACCGCCATGGCACTGGCGATGGCATCCGGATCCGCATTGATGGGGATCAAGACTTGGTCGTCGCTGGCGAACTGGGCGTAGAACAGCTGAACTCTCTCGCGGGCGGACAGACTCATGCAGGAAGTTCCTTCCGACAGGCGCCGCTCCGGCAGCGGATCCCCCTACGGGGCGCGACCGGTGTCACGTCAGCGCTGACGACGCGTTGGGTGGCGATGGAGCAAGTCTATAACAGATTGGCACATCGATCCACAACTTCTGGGGTCCTGACGCCGTTTTCAGGCGTGCTCTCCAAAAGATGCGTCTCCAAATCCTTGACGGGATGAATGACATTTGCTATTTCAGAAGAGTTTTGCGTGATGAGTCTTCATCAACAAGTGAAAGATTCATAAAGTGAATAGGGGTTCGTCGCTCCGGCCGCACTCTTCGACCTGTCTCTTCGCTGCGCAGCCCACGTTCCATGGGCCTCCGCACGACCCCTCGCTTGCGATACCCGAAAGCCCGGGCCGGTGTTCAATTATAAAAAAAACAGCGTTTGGGCTGAGAACCTCACCATCGTTCTACAAATCGGCCTCACCATGGCCGGCTGCATTTGTTTCTGCTTTTTCATCGGTCTTTATCTGGATCGCTGGGTGGGAACCCGCGGCATCTTCGTGACGATCATGACGCTTTGTGGCGTTTTCGGCGGCGCCAACGTGGTCTACCGACAGATTCTCGAGGTCACCCAGAAAACAGGCGAACAGCATGTCGATGGCAAAAACGACACCCCTGCGGCAGATGCAGAAGAGATTCGGCGCACGGGCTCTCACCATCGCCATTCTGCTGGCAGTGGTATCGATTCTGAGCGGCCATAAGGCGCTGGGCAAAGGCCTGGTCCTGGGCACTCTCTTCAGTATCTTGAACTTTATTCTCATGGCCGAATTCCTACCTCTCCGCTTCGCCGCCGAACGCCGCCGCGCCAGCGCACTGGCCCTGGGTACACTTCTCCTGCGGTATGCGTTGCTGGCCCTCCCCCTGATCCTGGCCGCTAAATCCAGCGCATTCTCCTTCGTCACCACCGCTGCCGGTCTCTTCATGGTGCCGCTGGTGGCCCTCATCGATAGCCTGACGGCAGGTGCCGCCATCAACCACCCCCCCCATTGACGGGAGCGAACAGCCCATGGGTGAACTGGGACAGATCCATCAGCTGATTCTCCATCTGTTTGGCCTACGCCTGGCCTTCAATCTCGAGGTCATCCTCATGACCTGGATCGCCTTCGGCTTGGTCATTCTTTTCGGTTACCTCTGTGCCCGCAAGAGCGCTCTCTTGCCCGGCCCCCTCCAGGCACTGGGGGAACTCCTCGTGGACCAGCTCTACCAACTGGCCGAAGACGCCTTGGACAAGGAGTTGGCCGTCAAATACGGTCCCATGATCTGCGCCCTGTTCATGTTCCTGGTGGTGGGCAATTGGTTGGGCATCATCCCCCATCTGGAAGAGCCCACCAAGGACCTCAACACCCCCCTCAGTCTTGGGGTTATGGGGTTTGTCATCGCCCACGCCGCCGGCATCCGTTCCAAGGGCTTCAAATCCTATATCAAGGAGTATATGGAACCGATCTTTTTCATGGCGCCGCTCAATATCATTGGTGAACTGGCCAAGATCGTCTCCATTTCATTTCGCCTTTTCGGCAACATCATGGGCGGCTCCATCATCATCCTGGTGGTCTCCTACCTCACCTACAGCATTCTCCTCCCGCCATTTCTATACGCCTTTTTCGGCCTCTTCGTGGGAACGATCCAAGCATTTGTCTTTACGATGTTAACCGTGGTCTACATATCGGTGCAGGTGAAATAAGCGATGCCATTTGATCTCGATACGTGGGTGCAGGTTGCAGCGGTTTCCGGCAGCGGCTTTGCCATGGGGCTGGGTGCCGTCGGGGCCGCCATTGGTGAGGGATACACTGCGGCTCAGGCCAATCTGGCGGTCTCGCGCAACCCCGACCTCTCGGGCGACATCTTCAAGAACATGCTGGTGGGGCAGGCGGTGGCCGAGTCCGCCTCCATCTTCGCCCTGGTGATCGCCATCCTGCTGCTCTTTCTCGACACCGGGAATGCCAGCATGGTCAAGGCGGCAGCCTTTTTCGGCGCAGGCCTCAGCATGGGCTTCGGGGCCATTGGCTCCGGGGTTGGCTCCGGCATCCCCGGAGGACAGGCGTGTCTGGGCATTTCCCGCCAGCCGGCCGTCGCCAGCCGCTTGACCACCAATATGCTCATCGGCTCGGCCGTCTGCCAGACCCCGGCCATCTTCTCCATGGTGGTGGCCCTCATGCTGATTTTTATCGATTTCAGCCACCTGCCCGTCCACCCCACCTGGGCCGCTCTGGTGGGTGCCGGAATGAGCACGGGTCTGGCCGCCATCGGATCGGGATATGGCGGTGGATTGGCCGCCGGGGCTTCCTGCGAGGGAATCGCCCGCCAGCCGACGAGCACGGCCAACGTCACCACCACGATGCTGGTGGGGCAGGCGGTGGCCCAAACGCCCTCGATCTTTGGGCTACTGGTGAGCTTCATTCTCATGTTCAAGAGCTTTCCGCCCGGCGAACCGTTCAGCACCGCCATGGGGCTGTTGGCGGCCGGCCTCTGTATGGGCTTCGGCGGAATCGGTCCCGGCGTGGGCAACGGCATGGCGGCCGAGGGCGCCGTGCGCTGGGTGGCCCGTCGCATGAGTCACGCCGGCGACCTCATGCGCACCATGTTGGTGGGCCAGGCGGTGTCGCAGTCCACGGCCATCTACGCCATGGTGATCAGCCTGGTGTTGATCTTCGTCGTTTAAGAGCGGTTGCGAAAGGTTGAAGGGCGATTCAACCGCCGACACACTTCCTTTTGTGCCGGCGAGGCAGCACGCCAATCAGGCCAAGCGAACGATGCCCGATGGCCACCAATAACGCGCTGGCGAAAGGGAATCGCAAGCATGAACCCTAAAGCCGATCCTCTCACTGGTCAGCGGCAAACCGGTGCACGGGCCTTTTTTTGCCGCGGTTTCCAAATGGATCTGCTTTGACCCAGTTGATATTGATTACTCGCAGCAACAACATTTCAAGGAGGAAGCATGGCGATCGAAGCCGGAGAACTGGTGAAAGCGGCAGCATTTTTAGGAGCAGGGCTGGCCATGGGTCTGGGTGCCATCGGGCCCGGCGTCGGGGAGGGCATGGTGGCCGCCAAGGCCTGCGAGGCCATCGGCAAAAACCCCAAAGAGGCGGGGCTTCTCACACGCACCATGCTGGTGGGCCAGGCGGTTTCCGAATCCACCGGCATCTACTCCCTGGTGGTCGCCCTTCTTCTGCTGTTTGTCGTATAATCGCGCGCCTGACGGCGCGTTCGCATGGTGATCTGCAGCCGGCCGACGGGTGCATCGGCGCTGGGGCGCACATAGATCCCGCGGAGACATCTTACACGGAATAAGGGGCGGCTCCATGGAAGTGATCCAAACCAACGCATTGATCAGCATCAACGCCACTTTCGTGGTGCAGCTGATCTCCTTTCTCATTTTTGTCGCCATCATGAACCGCGTCATGTTCCGTCCCCTTCGAACGGCCATGGCCCAGCGCAAGCACCGCACGCGCAAGCTCAAGGCGGAGATCGATGCTGCCGGTAGTGAGCTCACCGCCATCGAGGCCGATCTGGCCGAGCAGAAACACCAGGTTCGGCAGGAGGCGCACGCGGTCAATTCAGCGATGGAAACCGCTGTGGGCAAACAGATCGCCGAACGATTTGAAGAGACACGGGCCAAAACCGCCCAGATGCGCCGGGCGGCCGAGCAGCGCATCCAGGGGCAGCTGGAGACGGCCCGCGCCCAGGTAGAAGCCGAGGCCCGGACCCTATCCACTCAAATCATGCAGAAGGTACTGCAGCGGAGGCTTTCCTGATGCAGTTGACGAACGGCAGGGGGTATCTCATCCATACCGGCGGTTGGCTGTTGGTGGTGCTGTTGGGGCTTCACATGACCGGCGGGCTCGCCCATGCCGCCGAGGGCGGCTGGCGGCCCGTTTACGACCTGGCGATGCGTTGGTTCAATTTCCTGCTTCTGGCGGGCGTCATCATTCGGTATGCCCGACAGCCGGTGAAGAACTTTCTGCAGGCGCGAAGCGCCGAAGTGCGCATCGAGATCGATCTCCTGGAGGAGCAAAAGGCCGAGGCGGTGGCCGCGGTGTCGGCGTTGCGCCAGCGTCTGGCTGACAGCGAAGCCCGGCTGGCGGAGATGAAGTCTCGCCTTCTGGCCGATGGCGAACGGCGCAAGCAGGCCCTTCTCGATCAAGCCGAGATGGAGAGCGCCATGATGATCCGGGACGCCGAGCGCAAGATCGAGGGGCTCCTCCACCATGCCCAGCGGACCCTCCGGGCGGAGCTGGTGGACGGCGCCATTGATCTCGCCCTGACCCGCATGCCCGCGGAGATTCAAGCGGAAGACCATCAGCGTCTCACCGCCGACTTTTTTCAAGCCGCCGGCGCTACGTGATCGGCGGGACTGTATTCAGCCCCCTAAATTCCTTGTTTCTGTCCACCGATCTTGCTATCTGGGGCCTGCATTTCCTCAATATTGGGCCATAGTCAAAGGAGCTGATCATGGCGGCCAGCAAGCAGCGCATCGAAAAATTAATCGCCGAGCAGGTCGACAAATGGAAGACGCAGACCAAGGCGCACGTACCGGTTATCACCGTCTCTACCGAACCAGGCAGCGGCGGCCGAATCGTGGCCCGGCGCGTGGCGGAGCGCCTGGACCTGGACCTCTTCGACCGGGATATCATCAAAAGCGTGGCTGAAAGCGCTCACCTCAGCGACAAGGTGATCCAAACCATCGAAAAAGAGCGCCTCAGCGGCATCCAAGATTTCATCTCCGTTCTGTTGGATGACAAATATCTCTACCCCGGTATCTATCTGCAGCACCTGATCAAGGTGGTCTCCGTCATCGCCAAACACGGCCATGCCCTCATTGTTGGTCGGGGGGCCAACTTCATCATTCCGCCCGAGGAGCGCCTCGCCGTGCGCATCGTCGCCCCCTTGAGTCACCGCATGGGGAATGTGGCGCAGGCGTATGGCGTTTCTGATGAGGAGGCCCGTCAGCGGATTCGCAACCGCGAAAAGCGCCGCGCCTCATTTGTCCGAAACGCTTTCAAAGCCGACGTCACCGAGACCGGCAACTACGACCTGGTGATCAGCACCGAACACATCGATCTCAACGCCGCCGTCGGCGCCATCGTCGGCTGCCTAGTGGGCACCCAGGACGGCCCCAGGACCGGATGATGAAAATCCCCTAGCAAGTCCTCCGGCACACGGATACGCCCGCCGTGGCCCCCCCACTTCCACCAAACCCCGCCTGCGCCCAGGCGGGGTTTTTAATGGCGGCCTGTGGCGGCGGGCACTCCGCAGAGACCCTTATAGTATTCGACACCCGCCAACGCGGGGGCGATATCACCTCTCTACGCCAATCGATCCCTATCATAGATAGTAGACGTCACCGCCCCGCTGTCGGCCTTTCTTAACAACGTCGCCGCTGGGGCGCCCACAACATCTTCTTATGGATCGGTGACGATCCCTACCTTCCGGTACGCATGGTGAGGTGGTCCTCCCGACCCACCTCGTCGGAGAGGTCGAGGCGGAGATGGCCGCAAGCAGGTTCGGCCCCTCAAGGAGGGTGGAGTGGAGGTGCCCGAATACTATCTCAGCCGCCATCTGGCACGGGCCGGCAAGATCATTGTGGGGTCTCCGCCCTCCTTGAGGGGCCGAACCTGCTTGCGGCCATCTCCGCCTCGACCTCTCCGACGAGGTGGGTCG
>JASJCL010000005.1 GCA_030066015.1 Desulfosarcinaceae bacterium
TCACGCTGCCCGAACTGCTGGTCACCATGGCCATCATGGCCGCCTCGATCAGATTGCGTGAATCGGAAATGGCCGACGTATCCAAAGCGGATCGGCGCATCTCCATCATACTGATCATGGCGATCTGCATCAGCACTGCCATGATGGCCATGGTGACCAGCAGTTCGGGCAGCGTGAAGCCCCTATCGTTACCGATACTGGATCTGACGATCTGATACTTCAGCATGCTTTTCATCCTCACATCATCCTTGAGATGTTGACCTCGCTTGTCTAACCCGGCCGAGCACATTGGGTCGTTACTCCGCCGCCGCCAACCACTCACCATCAAGGTGTATCTCCAGTGCCTCGATGTGGGTGGGCAGTTGTACGTTGCTGATGCCGATATGTCCATTGGCATCCCGCCACACGATAAAGTGCTGGCTAGTGGCGGTCACGAGGGCGTGCTGCCCCGTATCGGGGGCTGCCTCGGCGAAGCGAGCGCCCTCCTCGGCATCCAAGCGGGCAGGCGCCACCGACACCCACTCGCCGGCCTGATACTGCTGGATGCTTTTTTCCTGCGGGTACTGCACATTACTAAACCCAACGTGGCCGGCATCATCCTGCCAGACCATGTAATCCTCGCTGTACTGGGCGCCGATTTCCGCAATGCTCAAGGCGTCCACAGAGGTGAGGGAGAGCGTATCGCTGTGTTCGATCGCCAAGTCCGCTTGGCTTGAGACCGCAACCCAGTCTCCCGCGTCATACTGTTCCAGTTCCGCCATCTGGGGATATTGCACATTACCATATCCAATGCGGCCGCTGGTGTCGCGCCACACGAGAAGGTCACGCTCCTTGTGCCGTTCCAGCGCGGCCAGGGCCAATGCCTCCTCGTCCACGGGGATCCGTTCCTCCAAATCTTGCGGCCGCTGGTTGAACCGAGTTTGCACCATCATCCATCGACCGGCATCATACTTTTGCACCTTGCGCCGGTCGGGGTATTGGACATTGCTGTATCCAAAGCTCCCATCCTCATTTCGCCAGCAGTAATAACGACCCTCCAAGATATTGGCCCGGGCCACCTCCGCCGCATCGGCCGCTTCAAAGGAGACGGTCTCGGTGAGGAAGGGGATGACGGGCTCTTTTTTCTCTCGGTAGCGGGCCCGGTATGCAGCCTCCTGTCGTTTGGCAAGGGCCTGGTTGGCTGCCATGGATGCCACAAAGTCCTCGTAACTCCCCAGTTGGACCGTTCGCGCCGCCTTCTCTGCCCCTCCCCTGGCAGCCACCATCGTGGTGCTTTCCAACTGGGGCATCAGGGTACTGCTGACCGATGCCATACGGACCTTGCCCCCCAAGGTCATTGACTTGGAGAGGTGAAAATCGGATTTACGCGGTTTGTAGGTCCACTGAATATCGGTAATGAACTCCTTTGAAGGGATGTAGGCGGGGTACAGGTCCATCAAGCGAGGCGGGTAGGCCTGATGCGCCTCCCGATATTTGTTGATCGCCGCCCCCATCTGGGTGAGCCCCGCCATGGGGCTCTTCTGGGCCATGGCCAACATACGTTCATATTGCTTGGCATTGTGGGCAAACTGGTTGGCCGCCTTCTTCCGCTGCAGGTGGAGGTAAAGGGCAGCGGCGATGGCGACGACGATGACCAGCACCATGAGATATTTCTTGTTCATACATCCTCCGAAGGACAGGCAACCAGATTGTCGAAGCCGCTGGTCGGTTCGGTTCGGCAATATGGAAATACAAATTTCATACCTGCTTCATCGGACAAACAGCCTTAAAACTTAAAGGCATTCATTTTAACCGCTTAGTGGCAGTTTGCCGGCCGCAACGGAGGGCAAGCTCTCCATTGGAGCTGCCAATTATCCGCAGGTGGCTGACGAATTTTGTCAATCGGGAACAAGGCGCGGGAGCGAAAAATGGAGGGATCTGAAGCGTCTGCTGCCGGGGCTTGGCAGAGCGTGGCGATCGGCGCCATCCGACGTGGCCGAGATGCCTCTTGGGCAGGCGCCCCCCTATTTGACGGGGGGCGCAGGGTGGCAAGGCTTTCAGTGAATGCCGACGGGCTGTCTGCCGATGCTGAAATAGGCAAATCCTTGGCTGGCCAGAAGGTCCGGACCGTAAAGATTGCGGCCGTCAAAGATCAGCGGTGCGGAGAGTTCCCTTTTAATGCGATTGAAATCGGGATTGCGGAACTGGTTCCAGTCGGTCACCACCGCAAGGGCATCGGCCCCGTTCAGAACCGCGTATTGCTCATCCAGAATCTCGACGGCTGGATTGTCGGCCAATAATTCTCGTCCGCGGTCGGCGGCCACCGGATCGAAAGCCTTGATCTGCATCCCCTGGCCCGTCAAGGCGGCGATCACTTCCAAGGAGCTGGCTTCACGCATGTCGTCGGTATTTGCCTTGAAGGCCAGCCCCCACAAGGCCAGTGACTTACCGGCCACACCGCCCTGGTTGTCGAAATAGTCCAGGATTTTCTCGCTCAAGCGGCGCTTCTGGCGCTGGTTAACCTCGTCAACGGAGGCGATCAGCTGAGGCTCATAGGCATTCTCACGGGCGGTGTTGATCAAGGCTTTCACATCCTTGGGAAAGCAGGAGCCACCATAACCCACCCCCGGATAGATGAAGGAGTAGCCGATACGGTGGTCAGCGCCGATGCCCCGCCGCACTTCGCTGACATTGGCACCCACTTTTTCGCAGATATTGGCCACTTCATTGATGAAGGAGATCTTCGTCGCCAGCATGCAGTTGGCGGCATATTTGGTCATCTCGGCACTGCGAATGCCCATCACCATGAGCTTGTCCCGGCTGCGGGCGAAGGGCGCGTAGAGCGCTTCCATCAGCTTGGCTGTGCGGACATTGTCAGTGCCCAGAACCACCCGGTCGGGCTTCATGAAATCGCTGACGGCATCCCCCTCCTTGAGAAACTCCGGATTGGAGACCACGTCAAACTCCTCCGTAACGTCCCGCTTGGCCAACTCGGCCGCAACGATGTCGCGCACCCGATCTGCGGTACCGACGGGTACGGTCGACTTGTTGATGAGGATCTTGTAGTCCTTCATCAGCTGGCCCACCTGCCTGGCCACATCGTAAACGTAGGAGAGATCACAGGAGCCGTCGGGGCGTTCCGGCGTCCCGACGCAGTTGAATACGAATAGGGCATCTCCCATACCGTGTTCCAGATCCGTCGTGAATTGTAGGCGACCCTCGGCGGCATTGCGGCTGACAAGCTCTTCAAGCCCGGGTTCGTAAATGGGAATCTCGCCATGCTCCAGGCGTTCGATGATTTTGGGGTTGATATCCACACAGAAGACATTGTTTCCCATCTCGGCGAAACATGCCGCCGTGACGAGGCCCACGTAGCCGGTACCCACGATGCAGATATTCATAGCGTCTTCCCTTTCATGTGTCGGCCGCTGGATCGAGTGCGGATTTGGGTGCGATGACCTGGTCTCGGCCGAATCGTGCCGCTCGGCTTCAACGATAGCGGGCTCTTTATCACACCCGCCAGAGCGCGGCAATGGGCGACAGGGCTGCAGCGCTCACTTGGAAAGCAGTTGACCGACCTCGTGGGCAGGGGGGATACCCTCATCCCAGATCCGAAGGGTCCGGCCCGCTTCTACCAGCAGCACCCGCGGCAGTTGGGCGTTTCCCAGAAGGTTCCAGAAGGCGTCGCTGGGGATGCGCCCGATGGGGTAAGGGGGTGCCCACTCAACGATGAAATTCTGGATATCTTCGGCGGTGTCCTGACCAAGGCCGACGACGGCAATCGGTTGCGTTTGGAGCTCATCCATCAGAAAGCCCACTTCGGGGACCGAATCTTGGCAGTGCTGACAACCGGCCGACATGAGAATCACGAGATGGGCGCCCGTACGAAAATCGATCCCCGGTAGGCCTTCCACCGGCAATTCGGACCAGATCGACGGGTATTGGGCCGCGTCTTGGGGCTTGAGGACGGCCGGCAGCCCCTTGAACAAAGGGAGCGTGGCGGCAACGAGAACGATGGCGGCCAGCGCAAAAACGCGCGGTTTTGGGGTGCGGGTGCGGATCGACGAACTC
The DNA here is from genome assembly GCA_030066015.1 of Desulfosarcinaceae bacterium. Lineage (GTDB taxonomy): Bacteria > Desulfobacterota > Desulfobacteria > Desulfobacterales > Desulfosarcinaceae > JASJCL01. Next base: position 4,051 of record JASJCL010000005.1, read on the forward strand.
CCCTTGCGCGCAAGGAGGCAGACCAGAATCAATACCCCATCCTCCGCAGCGGCCTGCAGCGGGGTTCGCTTGACCAGGGCACCGAAACAGCCGCAATCTTCTACGTTGCCCCGCAGGGCAGCATAGAGGGCCAATAGCGTGAATCCCAACAGGAGCGACAGGGTGAGATTGAGGATGGGCCTGGGACGGTAGTTCAGCACCAGCGCAGCGCCCAGAAAGCACTCCAGGACAATGAGCGACCAGGCCGCCAGAAAGGTTGGCAGGGGTTGGGTAAGCAGGCCATAGCTCTGGATCTGGCGGATAAAGAGGTTGAGGTCGAGTGCTTTGATCCCCCCGCTGAGGAGAAATATGGCGCCGAGAAAGAGCATCGCCGCGCGCGCAATCCAGACCCATCGCGTCCCGGATGGGACCATTGGTTGCTGGTGGATTCTGTCAAAACGATCGTTCATAACGCACTCTCGAAGCGGTGTGGCGCCCCCTTCATGATACCGCCTTCATACCCGGACCCGCTTCGTTCCAGCGGCGTTGTGTCGTGGTGAAATCGTGATGAGTGGCACCTGAGGGGAGGCGATGTGGGGGGTGTCCTGTTTTGCAAAGAAGACGGTGTCCGCAGGTGGATACGGCTTAGGCCAACCGGCCGCAGGCAAATCGTTCGATCAGTGCATCCAAGGCGCGCACGGTGGGTGTTGGCAGACCTCTGAAACACATCCCTAAACGGCGAACCCTGTCGTTATGCCGGTTTCCCGACGAGTGGTCGGCGGTTTCGCTGACGGCTTGGACCGGCAGGCCCTGGAGGGCAATACCTCTGTTGGGCAAAGTGATGTCAATCTTCGTTACCTGGTGTCCGTCCAAAGACCCGACGAAGAAACGAAAGGCGATGCCCCGAACACTGATGTCCAGGATCTGGGCCAACACCTCCTCCCCGCTCTCTTCATCGTTCGCGTGCAGAACCGCGAAGCTGCCGCCATACAGTGGCGTTCGCGGTGTCTGACGACGCTCATCAGAACGAGGATCGCCGGTGCATGGTTTGGGTGATCGATTTCCATTAGAGCCGTCACAATTTCGCTGCAGCGTCCGCATCCAGCACCTCAACCGTTGGAATTTTAATAGTTTTAATATGTTAATAGAGAAATGTTTGTCAATGATGAAGTGAAGGTTAGGGTTTCGTGAGGCGCCGCCCTGCCGGCGGCCCAACTGGAGGACAACCGCCGGCAGAGAGAGCGTCTGTAGGGGGATCAGGGGACTGCTCGCCGCTGTTGGTATCCCTCATACTGGAGTGCCTTGGAGCGCTGTTTGCGCTTTTCGAGGGATGCGGCCGGGGGACCGGCAAACGCCTCGGTCACTTCGGCTTCAAGGGTTTGGGCCGTTTCGTCCAGCGCCTCGCTGACGCGGGCGGAACCGACCGACGCGTTGGCAGCCTCGCCCGCGGCCTTAAACGCACGGATCTTCTTCAAGGCCGCTTCGCGGCGTCCCGATTTTATGTCGGCGGCCACCGACTCTTTGAGGTGATTGACATCTTCCCGAACCACCTTTTCAGCCCAACGGTCTTTGTCGACGGCGGCCCGCACGGCGTCAGGACTGGCACTGCAGGCAATCTCCAAATGATGGCGGAAGGTCAACTCATAGGGCTGGCGATCATCTTGAAAGCGGATCTGAATATCCCCGAAGCGAATGGGCCCAACGGCATCGGTGGGGACTCGAAATGACAGGTAGAGGGTCCGTTCTTGACCGTCGAGAAGATCTCCCGGGGTAAATTCAGCGGCCCCAGGGTGACGGGTAACCGGATAGCCGGAGGCGGCGATCAGGCGGATGCCATCGGGCAATTCGATGCGCACCCGGATCCCGCTCACCGCAGTCGCCTGTATGTGCTCCCATTCCCGGGTGAAGATCGCGGCAAAATCATTGGCATGCTCCAGGAAGTAATAGCGCCCAGCCCCTCTGTCGGCAAGCAGGGAAAGTAATTGCTCGTTGAATTCGAGCCCCACGCCAATGGTGGTCACGGCCAGGCGATCTTCGCTGGCGGCCGCGGCCATCTCCCCCAATTGGTGTGGATCGGTAACGCCCTGGTTCGCGAGCCCGTCGGAAATCAGCAGGGCCCTCCCCTGCCGGCCAGACGGGCGATGCTGCCGCAGCAACGCGATACCGCTCTGCAGTCCGCCGCCCAGATTGGTTCCACCACCGGTAGTGATGCCGAAAAGTATTTCCGTGGCCGCTTGGCGATGATAGCGGTTCATGGGTTTGAGGTCCGTGTGCCGCGAAACACCATTGGCGTAAGACACCAGGGCGAAACGGTCCTGAGGCCTCAAGCGTTGGATCAATTCGGCGATGGCCTGTCGGGCGGCCGCGAATTTGGCACCGGACATCGATCCGCTGCGATCCAAGACCACGACCAGGTCGATCGGTGGTCGAACCGGAAGGAAGTGGCGCGGCGGCGTCTCCTGCGCACGCAGGGTCAACGCCATGCTGACGTCACCAGGACCTCCAAGAAGTACTTTGCCCTGCACCAACGCCGCCTCGACCGAGAGAGGTCCAAGGCTGTCGCTGACGGAGATACGGGCAGCCAGCGCGGGGAAGCAGTCTGCCATTCCAAAAATGGAGAAAAGAACACCGAAAATGATTGCGTGTTGCTGGCGCATGTGATTGTCTCCTTCTGCATGGGGTTGCCAAGTCCGCGTCTGTATGGACGCATGTTGGCATCGTAGCGTCCTTGCTGAAGAAGACAATGCAAAGAAGTGTAAATTTGGACCGCCGATTTTTTACATAAGTTTTGCTTTGCGGTCTACCTTCCTTGGGGTAACCTACAAACCGGGCAGGCACGGTAGGCCGGCACTGCTTATGCTCGCGGTAGAACCCGATGTCGGAGACGCCATATGGCCACTTCAGGCGGTAAAGGCACCATTTTGGTGGTAGAGGACGATGCCGCCATTCGCTCGGGACTCCTGGATGTATTGGTCTTCAACGGGTATCACCCGCATGGGGCCGCCAATGGTTGCGATGGGCTTGACGCCGCGCGAAACGGCCGAATCGACCTCATTCTCCTCGATGTGATGCTGCCCGGCATGGACGGCTTTCACCTCTGTCAAACCCTCCGCGACGAAGGCTCGGAGGTGGGCATTATCATGCTCACCGCAAAGGGATCGCAGGCGGATATTATCGCTGGATTCAATGCGGGTGCCGATGATTATGTCAGCAAGCCCTTCTCATTGGCGGAGTTGATGGTGCGCATCGAAGCCGTGCTTCGACGCCGCCGCCGGCCGGCCGCGGCCGATACCATTCACCGCCAAGGCATCACCTTCGACGCCGATCTTCTGGAGATGGTCAGCCCCACCGGGCGCCAACCCATTACCCGCCGGGAGATGGAGATCGTCACCTACCTGCACCGCCGCCCCAATAGAATCGTCTCCAGGCAAGAACTCCTCTCCCAGGTCTGGCGGTACAAGGACCCGACCGTGGAGACCCGGACCGTGGACATTCATATTCAGAAGCTGCGCAAAAAAGTGGCCCGCCTCATTGGCGAACGGCCGTTTATCCGCACCATACGCGGCGAAGGCTACCGGCTGGAGCCAGAGGCATGAGGACACTCCGCACCGCCTTGGTGCTTTTTCTCGTCGCCTTGAGCCTACCCCTCTCCTACGTGCTCACCCGCACCTACAGCGGGCTGCGTCAGGAGGAGATCAGCCGCCTGCGCTTCTTCGCCTCTGCACTTTTCGATGCGGTGGAGGGCGAATTGGCGGAGCTGATCTTCATGGAGGAGGGCCGACCGGTGGATGCATATGGTATCTCCAACGACGAGGGCGCCGTGACCTCCTCGGCCACTGGCGAACAGCGGAAAGGCCGCGTGGCGGTGGCTGTCGGCGGACGCGCGGCGCGAGCGCCCCACGCGACCAGCCCATTGCGCCACCTGCCCGCGCAATCATGGCTGCGGGGCTACCTGCAAAACCATCCCGACGGCGGTTTTCAGACCCCCTTGTCGGGTGACAACGCCGAGACAGATCGGCGGCGCAAGGAGCTTTCCGCCTACAACGATCGCTTTAATGCAATGCGTTTCCAGATACCGCGCTCCCCGCCGCCGGCAGAGATCTTTCCGGAAATCACGACGCAGCGCCTGGCGGAGCCGCTCGCCGACGAAGAAGGCGCCGCCGAACCCTATCTCTACCAGTCCAGCCCCTCCAAGGCGCGCAGCGCCATGGCGCGTCAAAAGAGCCGCCTGGAGGAGATAACCGCCTCCCAAGCGCGGAAGGTGACCCGCCAGAGGTCCCAACAGACGGAGTCGACGCCAGGACCGGCGCCGACCGCAAATGCGGCGACGGAAGCCGCCGCGTCCAGAATTGGAGCGACGCAGACAGATGCGGCCGTGACGGCCTCAGGGGAGGCCCTGGAGATGGAACTCTCCGCTGGGGCCACCGCTGCTTCGCGTCAAGTGGAGGTGGCCCCCTTCCAAGCACTCCTGCTGGACCCCAATCGCGCATTTATCTTTCGCCGCATCCTGATCGAGGGAGAGGCTTACCGGCAGGGTTTCGTCCTCGATCTGGCCGGCTTTGGACAACACCTATTGGCCACTCACTTCGCCGATCAACCCCTGGCCCGTTTTACCCAACTACAATTGTGGGCGCGAACCGAAAACGCACCACAACTTATTGGAACTTTAGGAAAAAGCAGCGATAATCCCAGCTTGACAATGGAGCGCCAGTTTCCCCGTCCGTTCACGTTTCTGACAGCCCGACTGCTCTGCAATGAGATTCCGCCCTCCTCAGCGCGGGCCCCGCTGCGGCTGACCCTCATCGCCCTGGGATTGGTGCTGCTGGTGGGAATGTTGGCCATCCATCGCAGCGTCAACGCTCAAGTGGCCCTCTCACGCCGCCGCTCACAATTCGCATCGGCGGTCACCCACGAGCTTAAAACCCCCCTTACCACGATTCGCATGTACGTGGAGATGCTGGCCCAGGGGATGGCCGATGATCCCCAACGTCGCCAGCGCTACCTGGCAATTTTGGATTCGGAAACCGCTCGACTGGGCCGCCTGATCAACAATGTGCTGGAGCTGTCCCGTTTGGAAAAACGCCAGCGGCCCCTATCGTACCGGGTCGGAGACCTCAGCGACGTGATACAGAAAGTCGATGCGGCCTTAGGGCCGCAGCTGGCGGCGGCCGACTTTGACTTCCAGGTGAAAAACAGGCTAAAGGAGCCCTTCGCCTATGATGGCGAGGTGCTGGTGCAGGTGTTGAGCAACCTCATTGAGAACAGTCTCAAATTCGGTCGCGACAGCGATCGCAAGTTGATCCATCTGGAGATTTGGAAGCACAGAGGAATGGTACACCTGGCCGTGACGGATGCGGGGCCGGGAATTCCCCAGCGAGATTTGAAACAGATTTTCGATGACTTCTACCGCGCCGAGGATGAAATGACCCGCACCACCGCGGGAACCGGCATCGGCCTGGCGCTGGTCAAGCGCTTCGCCCAGGCCATGAACGGACGGGTAATGGCGCGCAACAACCCGAAGGGTGGATGCACCATCACACTGGTACTGCCGGTGAAGGCCGATGGACCATATTGAATCGGGGCGGCAAGTGGATCCTGCGACGTGTTGCCAACTGGAATTGTGAACACCGGATATTGGACTGCAGAATGACGAGTGACCACCACACCGTGTACATCGAACCGGACGGCCGGCGTATTCGCGCCGCTGCCGGCCAACCCCTCACGGAGGCCCTCACCCATGCCGGTCTCTTTTTGCGGGCCGATTGCGGCGGCAAGGGCCGCTGCGGTAAATGCCGCATCCGCGTGAAGGCCGATTCGGCTGGCACACCCGGCGACATCCCGGCCCAAGCGGGCCGCACCCACTTCCCATCCAGCGAGACGCAGGACGATCGCCTGGCCTGCCAACTGGTCGTCGATCGCGACATGCACATCGAGATTCCGGAAATGGCGCTCTTGCGAGCCGATGTGATCCAGAAAGCGCCGGTGAGCCTACCGGCCGATCTGGCGGCAGCGAGACCACTCGGTGCAAGGGAACGCTTCGGTGTGGCCGTCGATCTGGGGACCACCACCATCGCCCTTTACCTGTGCGCGCTCGACGCTCTCCAGGTGCTTGGATCGGTATCGATCAAGAACCCGCAAGCTCAATTTGGCGACGACATCATGAGCCGTATCGGCGTCATACGAGAGAAAGCGGACACCTTGAAGCGCATGCAGAGCATGGCGGTCAACGCTATCCAGTGGGGCGTTTTGACCCTGGCCAGCCGCCAGCGCATTGATCCTCAGGCCATAACCCGGATGGCGGTGGTGGGGAATACCACCATGATCCACATCCTGGCAGGCGAGAGTCCGGCCAGCCTGGGCGTCTACCCCTTTACGCCCCGATTCAGCGAAGGGAGAGAGTTCCCAGGGAAAGCGGTGGGTTTTTTCGAGCTGCCCGGCCTCCGTGTGGAGACCCTGCCCCTGATATCCGCCTTCCTGGGCAGCGATATTCTCGCAGCCGCCCTGGGTACCGATTTCCAAGCCCGCGCACCTGGGACGGTGCTGGCCGATGTGGGCACCAACGGGGAGGTGATGCTCAGAACGCCAAACGGCATCCTGGCCACCTCCTGCGCCACCGGGCCGGCGTTCGAAGGCGCCTCTCTGAGCTGCGGCATGCACGCCATCGCGGGTGCCGTCGATGGGATCACGATCGAAGCCGTCGATTGCGCGCCGGTCTGCTCTGTCATCGCGCCCAAGAACAGCGCCGCTACGCGCGTGGCCGGCATCTGCGGTTCGGGAGTTGTCAGTGCGGTGGCAGAGGCCTATCGTCACCAGATATTGAACCCGGACGGCAGCTTCAATACCAAATGCGGTAGTCCCGCCCTGCTGGTTTCGGCGGATGGGCCACCCGCCCTCATCCTCGTGGCGGCCGAAGCGTCGGCCACCGGCCGGCCGGTGGCGGTCAGCCAGCGGGATATCCGGGCGATCCAATTGGCCAAAGGGGCCTTACGGGCCGGTATCGAGATGCTTTTAAAAGCGGACAATCGCCAACGCCCGCGACAGATTCAGCTGGCGGGTGCATTTGGCAGTTATCTGGCCAAGCAGGATGTCCTCGCCATCGGCATGCTGCCACCCGTTCGGGCCGCGGAGATCACCATCGTGGGCAATGCCGCCGGCGTCGGCGCCATCCGCTATCTACTGGAAGCAGACGGCGCTGCCCGGATCAACACCATAAAGGGCTGCACCGAGGTGGTCCACCTGGCCACCGATCCCGCCTTTCAGAAAGCCTTCATCGACGCACTTTCCTTTCCCAAAATACCACATACGGTATAGTCGCCCCGGTTGGACACCACCCAATGGGGTTGGCGCCGGAGAGATCAGCAATACTCGTTGAACGCCTCGGCGGCCTCTTCAATGGTGTCGAACAGAAGCCACTCCCGGCGCATCAAGCCCCTCTCATGATAGCGGATCCGCTCGATAGCGGTATTGCCATGATACTCGAAAACCTCCTGATAATCGCTGTGTTCAACCTGACGGGTCATGGCGTTCTCCTCTGTGAGATTCGGGTCGGGACCTAGCCCTCCAAAGGGCCTCGGCCGTATGGGGACGCGTGACGAATCCGATGATCGATGCCGCCGCTCGGGCAGGCGGCATTTCGCCTTTAGAGGCCATAGGCTAGGGTGGCCAGGGCCGAAACCGCCACTACCAGGGTCATGGAAACCGCATCGCCAATCAGTGACCAGGGATCCACCGATTGCCGGAAAAAACCTGCCTGTAACGTTTGAGACCATTGGATTCGCCACATCGGGAACCTCCTTGTTGCTAACTTGAATGGGGCCACTTCCCATCTTCACTGACGTTAGCCTACACGGACGCTTTGACAGATCCGGTCACACATCGGCGGGCCAGGCCCCTTTTTTTGAGGTTTCTGGAAAATCGCGGGAAACGCCTCCGACCACAATATGTGGTATATCGTTGGTCTCAATATCGCACCATCATGTGATCACTTGAATCGATATTGCCGCTGCCGATCCAAAATTGGATCGATATACCGTCAGCAGCGCCCGGGGCCCATTGGGAATCTCAGTAGCGCCGCCCGTCTGCAATCTAGACTGTCAATTTTACTTTCCTCGCGGCGTTTATTAGAGATTTCCCGTTTGCGCCGCTCAAGAAACATGAAGATCCGCGGCGTGGCTGCCGCCGAATGAGACGCCAGGGAAGAACGACATCGTGCGCCACGCGAACACCACCAGACAGCAGCGCTCCACACCGGTCGGGATCATCCTCGACCACGGGATTCGGCTCGTTCTGGCCGCCATATTTATGATCTCAGGCGTATCAAAACTGGCGGATCCCCAGTCATTCGGCATCATCATAGCGGCCTATGGGATTTTACCTGAGGCCCTGGTGATGCCCCTCTCGCTGCTGCTGCCTTCCCTTGAGATCGTGGCCGCCGTAGGGCTTATGTTACAAAAGCGCGGCAGCTTGGAACTGATGACGATGCTGATGCTGATTTTCATGGCGGTCCTGGCGTATGGCATCTACCTGGGTCTCGACGTGGACTGCGGTTGTTTTGGACCCGAAGACCCGGAAGGAGCGGCCTTCCACGGTCTGCAGAGCGCTTTATACCGAGACGTGGGCCTGTTGGCGGGCATTGTCTATTTATTCTGTCGGCGACACCTTGCCGCGATGAGGGCAGGGCGCCGAACCCGATCTGCTGCAAGGAGGAAGAGATGCGCTTCAGAAATTTCGTAACCATTGTACTCGCCGCGGTTCTTTTCACCATGGGGTCTGCCCCCACCGTCTGGAGCAAGAACAAGTTCGAAAAAGAGGTGGACAAGGAAAGCGCCGGCGTGAAACTGGTTCGGGAGGTGCAACGCGGTGACTATGATCTGGTCACCACCGCCGAGTTGAAATCTTGGTTGGAAGCGGGCAAGGATATGCGCATCATCGACACCATGCCCTATGAGGACAGTTACAAAAAGCATCACGTCCCCGGTGCCAAGCAATTCCTATTCCCAATTTCGGATATGGCCTCTTGGAACACCCAGGAAACCGACGGCAGGACCCAATCGGACTATATCGAGCTGTTGGGAAGCGACAAAGCGCGCCCCGTTGTGGTCTACTGCGGCTTCGTCAAATGCACCCGCAGCCACAACGGCGCTGTCTGGGCGCGGAAATTGGGCTACACGAACGTCTATCGCTACGCCGGTGGCATCTTTGCCTGGAAAGGCGCCGGATATGAGGTCGAAAAAATTAAATAAGCTTAAGGTGATTGGGACGTCTAGGCCACCCGCGGCATCGATAACGAAAGCGCTTGACAGCGATCCTCTGGTAGAGCATATCCACAACCGCACCGCCAATCTCTTCCGGACGCAACAGCTATGGTGCTCCGAAGCCGTTCTATGCGTTCTCAATCGCGGCCTGGGGGGCGAACTGCCCAACGACCTGGTGGTACCGCTGGGGGCTGGGTTCGGGGAAGGCATCGGCGGCAGTGGCTGCACCTGCGGCGCACTCTCCGGCGGCGCAATGGCCATTGGACTTTTCTGCGGTGCTGCAGGAACGGGACTGCACCGCTCCCGCAATGCCCGCACCCTCTCGCGGCAGCTGCACGACCACTTTAAGGCCCAGTATGGCAGCACCTGCTGCCGAATTCTGACCAAACAGGTGCTGCGGGGGAGCGACGGGCATTTTGAGTTGTGCACCGAACTGGCGGCCGGAGCGGCCGCACTGACGGCAACCCTTATCCTCTCCATTCAACCCGAGCGTCGAGACAGGGCCGATTGGCACTATCTCCGCCAGGAAGACAGCCGCGTGAAAGCGAGGCTAAAGATTGTGGGGGATTTTCTCAAGCGCTGAAAATCCAGCCAAGGCATCGGCAGATACCAGAGAGGGCATCTCAAGTCGTCAGCCCACCTGAGATGTTGTGGTTGCAGCTGGAAAGCCTGTTCCCAACCGCTTGGACCTCGAGGAGGAATCCACATGGGAAAATTGAACATTTTCCAACGCCCCACGCTTCTGAGCCTTTCCAAGACCTGCGGATGAGCGGCAAAAATCGACCCGGTCGGGCTCGGTGAATTGCTCAAACGGCTTCCGCAAAACGAGGATCCCAACCTGCTGGTGGGTTTCGGCTCCAGCGACGACGCCGGGATCTACCGGCTCGACGACCAGACCGCCATCGTCACCACAGCGGATTTCATTACGCCACCCGTCAACGATCCCTATCTTTACGGCCAGATCGCGGCGGCAAATGCCCTCAGCGACGTTTACGCCATGGGGGGGCGTCCCCTTACCTGTCTCAATCTCGTGGCGTTCCCGTCAGGCAAATTGGATTCCGACATCCTTCACGGTATCATCTCCGGTGCCCTCAACAAGATCACCGAAGCGGGCGCCGTGCTCGCCGGCGGTCACAGCGTTGAGGACGACGAACCCAAGTTCGGCCTGGCGGTCACCGGGATCGTCCATCCCCAACGTTACTGGCGCAACAGCGGCGCCCAAGCCGGTGACGCCCTCATCCTCACCAAACCCCTGGGGAGCGGGGTTCTCTTCAATGCCAATCTGAAGGGTTGGGTATCAGAGACGGCCCTGCGAGCTTGCTGCAATGCGCTGGTGACGCTGAACCGCACCGCAGCGGAGGTGCTCACCCGATTCACCGTCCATGCGGCAACGGACATCACCGGCTTCGGCCTTTCGGGCCACGCCCTGGAGATGGCGGAAGGATCACGGGTCACGATGGAGATAGTGGTAGATGCCATACCCGTAATGGATGAGGCTTTGGAGATGTACCGCAGGGGCGTCACCACGGGTGTCAACCCGCACAACCGACGGCTGGCGGCTGGCAAGACAACCATCTCTGCGCAATTGCCCAATTGGCACGAAGAGATCCTCTTCGACCCCCAGACCAGCGGCGGCTTGCTGGCCGCCGTGCCCGAAGCCGAAGCGGAGCCGCTACTCAAGGCGCTGCAGCTCGCCGGCGTATCCCGGGCGGTGCGAATCGGCCGGGTAATCCCCTTCGACGACCCCAGCTTCCTGCGCTATACATAGGGGGCTTTTTTGACAGGCGCCTCGCCAGGAAGGTATGCTGGCAGCAGGAACTCAAGCTCGGCGCAACCCGCGACCAGATCCCCTGCCAACAGAGGAGGTGCCCCATGTCCACCCAACGCTTTCTCGTGCCCGTGGATGGATCGCGTTTTTCGATGGCCGCAGCCCAGTATGCGGTGAATTTGGTCCGCAGGCTTTCCGGCGAGATCATTCTGCTGCACTGCCACAAACCCTTTCCCATCACTTTGGGTGAACCCTACTTTCAACGGGCCATCACAAAAATCGCGGAGAAATCGGAAGCGCTGCTCCTTCCCTATCGCGATCTGATGCGGCGCAGCGAGTTGCCATTCGAATTTCGCATTTTGGAGGGGCCAGCCGCCGAAAAGATCGTCTCGGTCGCCGCCCTGGAGCACTGCGAGATGATTGTCATGGGATCCCGCGGTCGCAGTGATCTGCAGGGATTGCTGCTGGGCAGCGTCACCCATCGGGTGCTGCACAGCGCGCCGTGTCCGGTGCTGGTTATCCGTGAGGCGGTCTGATGGGCCCCTTCGGAATTGGCCCGCCGGCGACCGATAGGCGGCCCATCAGATGGCGCTGACGACCGATACCGGTGGATATGGCGGTTGCTGCACAGCATCGTGTGTGGTGACAGTGGGAGAAGGTCGGCGGGTTGAATCGGTTCACGAATAGGAGTTAATCGCATGGCCCGCGGAGATCAACTCGGCCGCCAATGGCACATCATCCAAACCCTCATCGTCGCCCGTACCGGAAAAACGGTAGCGGATCTCTCCAGCGACCTGGATTGTCACCCCCGAACCGTCTACCGCGATCTGGAGGCGTTGGAGGCGGCCGGGTTCCCAATTTACACCGAGAGAGCCGGCGGTAAGAACTACTGGTATATTTTGGATGCCGCCAAACAGAAAATCCCGGTACCGTTCAGCCAACCCGAACTCATCGCACTCTACTTCTCGCGGCACCTCCTACAGGCCGGCATGGACTCGGTCTACACGGAGGCCCTGGAGAGCCTGTTCCTGAAAGTAAAGACCACGCTGGCACCGCGCTACGGGGCCTATCTGGAGCAGATCGAAGAGAGTCTGACCGTCGCCCCGCGGCCGGCCAAATCAACACCGGCGCCCGATCCCCTTTTCGAGAAGATCAGCGCGGCCATCGTCAGCAAGCTGAAGATCGAGATCGATTACTTCACCATGAGCCGCCGTCACCGCGGTCGGCGAAGCGTGGCGCCCTACAAGCTGCTTTTCTCCAAGGAAACCTTCTACCTCATCGGCTACTGCGATACACGCCGAGCGGTGCGGACCTTCTCCCTGGACCGAATGGAGAACTGCACGGTCACGCAGGTCACTTTCGAACCGCCGGATGCGCTCGCGCTGGCAGCGCTGATCGAGGGCAGTTTCGGTATCTACCAGGGCGAGCCCAGCCGTGTGAAAGTCCGCTTCAGTGCCGCCGTGGCAGGGTACATCGAAGAGAAGATATGGCACAACAGCCAGACAACCGAGCGCCAGAGCGATGGCAGTTTGATGTTTACGGCGCAGGTTGCCGGACTGGAGGAGATCAAGCATTGGATTTTGCGGTGGGGCGCCGAGGCCGAGGTTCTGGAACCGGTCAGGTTGCGGCAAGCGCTGGCCCATGAGGCGCAACGGATGGTATTGCGGTATTCGCAGGAGGATTAGTTCGAAGCCATGGAATCGCTTCACGCCACCCTAATCCAGGCGGATTTGACCTGGGAGGACGGCGCCGCCAACCGGGACGCTCTCAGTCGGATGATCGCGTCGGTCGACGACCCCGGAGACCTCATCGTGCTGCCGGAAATGTTCGCCACTGGATTCAGCATGGCGCCCGAGGGGCTGGCCGAAACGATGACGGGGGAGAGCGTCCAGTGGCTGAGCCGGGTCGCCGCCGAGACCGGGGCGGCCGTCACCGGCAGCCTCATGATGGTCGATGCGAACCTTTATTACAATCGTCTCATTTGGATGACGCCCGACGGCAAGTTCCGCACGTATGACAAGAAGCATCTCTTCACCTACGCTGGAGAAGATACGGTATACGCGGCCGGTACCCGTCCTTTGCAGGTCTCCCTGAAAGGTTGGCAGATCCGCCCCATGATCTGCTACGATCTTCGCTTTCCCGCCTGGGTGCGAAACCGGCGGCCGTATTACGATCTGGCCCTGTTCGTGGCCAACTGGCCAGCCGCGCGCGCCGACCACTGGCGCACCCTCCTCAAAGCACGGGCCATCGAAAACCAAAGCTACGTCATTGGCGTTAATCGCGTGGGCGAGGACGGCAACGGGCAGGTCTACAGCGGGGACTCCATGGTGGTCGATCCGGCGGGACGTATCTGCTTCCATCGGGCGTTGGAACCCTGCGTTCACCGTCTCGAACTGGATCGTGAACTACTGCGAACATATCGGCGGGATTTCCCCGCACTGGCGGACGCAGACGACTTCTCGTGGCGGAAATCGGAATAAATCCAACTATTGGGAAGATGGATCGACGCGATCCCCCCGCCCGCACCGATGTGGTCGGGCGGGCTGTCCCAAGGCGGTCCAATGCGACCGTGGGGACGAAGTGTGTCCGCGCCACTCACCAGGGATGGGCCAGCGCATCCTCAGGGAGCGCTTAAAGGGGTGTAGGAGAATTTCTGCCCACCAACGGTGGCCTCGTACATGAGCCCGCCCTTGGCGTGGATGAACACCGCCATACCCTTGTGGTAGCCAACCACGGCCTGCTTCCCCGTAGCGGGTCCGGCACTGGCCCCGGCGGTGGCGCCCTGGGTGCCGGCTTTCGCCTGCACGCCGGCTGTGATTGCCACTGCAGATGCCGTCGCATCGAATTCAAAGCTGCCGCTGGTGAACTCGTCGAAAGCGCGCTTGTCCTGGAAGAAGATAATTTGGCTGAAGGCCTGCCCCCCCGCCTGCAGGCCGATGGTGGCTTTTACCAGGCTGGTCTCACCAACTGCTTGTGCCCCCCGGTAAACCCGCCCCTGGCCATAGGCGCCGCCGATCACAAAACCGCCTTTGCCGACAACGGGAAATACGGCCCAACCGTAGGCGTCTTCAAAAAAGGGCTGCACCGTTTCCGACTTCTTGAAAATGGCCATGGTGTCGACGTACCGATCGGCATGAGCGCCGCTGACGCTGATCAGCAGCAGTGCCAGAGCGATGATCACTGAACCTGTTCGTTGCCACTTCATGGCGATGACTCCTTTGCCGTATAGGAAGTATATTGGCGGGCTCCGCACACCCGCAGTGGAATGGTAAGCGCCGAATCTCGCGCGTCAATCCTTTGTCGACCTCAGAGCGGCAATTCAGGGATGTGTCGCCAATTTGCCCAACCGCTGGCCGGCCGCTTTCAATACAGCGGCATCCCTAGAAAAATGCAATCGTATTAGATGGTTAACAGGTTCATGAAAAAAACTGGAACCCGGAACGGCGGCTACGCCGATCTCCTTTGCCATCCAGCGGCAAAAGGCCACATCGTCGGTCACACCGAATGCCGATACGTCCACCATTACATAATAGGCGCCCTGGGGAACGGTGTAGGTCAAACCGGCGCCGTCTAAATACCCCAAAAAAAGGTCCCGCTTCGCGATATAGTCGGCCGTCAAGGCGAGGTAGTAGTCCGAGGGCAGTTCAAGGGCTGTGACAGCGGCCTCCTGAAGTGGGGCCGCCGCCCCCACGGTGAGAAAGTCGTGCACCTTGCGTGCCCCGGCGATGACGCGTTGATGCGCTATCACGTAGCCCAGCCGCCAGCCCGTCATGTTATAGGTTTTGGAAAGGGAACTGCACGAAATGGTGCGTTCGAACATCTCCGGCAGAGCGGCAATGTAATGGTGTCGGTGCGGCGGGTAGACGATATGCTCGTATACCTCGTCGGTAATGACGAAGGCGTCGAACTCCTTGGCCAGGTCGGCGATGATCGTCAACTCTTCCAGGGAGAAGACCTTCCCGGACGGGTTGGCCGGATTGCAGAGGACGATGGCCTTCGGTTGCTGCAAAAAAGCGCGCCGAAGTTCTTTTGGGTCGAAACCGAAGTCAGGCGGGTGCAGCGGCACATAGATGGGCTCCGCACCACTGAGAATGGTGTCGGCACCATAATTCTCATAGTACGGGGAGAAGATGATGACCTTATCTCCGGGATTGCAGGCCGTCATCATGGCCGTCATCATCGCTTCGGTGCTACCGCAGGTCACCACCACGTGTGTATCGGCCTCAAGATCCAACCCCATCCAATGGCGCTGCTTTTTTACCAGTGCTTCACGAAAGCGGGGCGCGCCCCAGGTAACGGCATACTGGTGGGGGCCCTCGGCCATGGCCCGTTTACCGGCGGCCAGAACCTCCGGCGGTGGATCCGCATCGGGAAAGCCCTGGGAGAGGTTGATGGCATCAAACTGGTGGGCCACGCGCGTCATTTCGCGAATGACGGATTCGGTAAAATGGGAGAGGCGCTGGGCGGTGGCGGGCATGCTTCCTCCGAGTATAGAAAAGCCGGCGAACAAGGGGATTATTGGATATGGATCGTCTCGACTTGAAACTTGGGTATACGCGATGGGGGAATGGTTCGCAAGTTTTCGCTGCGGGCAATCGGGTCGGCCGCATGCCCTCTGCGGTTGGCCCCTTGTCGGTGTGCCAAGGACCCGCCGACTGATCGAAGTTGGAGCGGTCGATGCCGGACAGCGCTGCAACGGCATCTCACGGAACGAATGGGCCGCCGCTATCACTGGGGCCTGTCACCCTACCAGAAGCGGTGCGACACGCTCCTGAGCCGGTATCCCCAGATGGTGGCCGAGAGCGGATATGAAGGCGGTGAGGGCAACTACGGGGGTGGGTCCGGAACATAGGCCCGAGGTGGGTGAGCGCACCTGTGCACGCTTTTTCGGCTCATACGGCCATCCGAACAGGGACCGCCTGCCCAGGGCAGGTGACCGCTACGCCGCTGGTGAGGGCTTCGCTGAGATCGGCGATTTCCACGAAAACGGCAACTGGTTTTACCATATCCATCTTCAGGTGCTCACCGAGTTGGGCCTGTCCCGCGGCGACCTCTCCAACGGGTATTGTGTCGAAGAGGACCTCGGAGCGATCAACGACATCTGCCCCTCCCCCATCCCGCTTTTCAGACGCACCTAATCCAAAAAAAGTTTGCGGTTGCTCGCCAGCATCCCACCGGTCATAAGGTCATCCATGGCCTGGAGATAGTCGGCCTGCGAGATGCCGGGGACGAGGCCCTCTTGATGGATGGTCTTTAGCACCCGCATATTCTGCTGTCGGGCGTCGGTCAAATCTGGATCATGCACGCTGACCAGGCGTACCTGGCGCTCCTGGCAGGCGGCCGCCAGATCTTCCGCGGAGATCTCTGCGGCCTCGCCGGTCCGCACGCCCAGCGGCTGCCACACCGTATCGTAATAGATCAGGGTGCCCCCGGGCCGCGCGGCCGAATCCAGGCCGCGCATGGCCTCATGCCGTTCCAACGACACCACCAGATCGGCCTGATGGCCGGGGATCAGCGGCGTGCCGGCGGCGATCCCGAGGCGGATCTGGGACACCACCACCCCGCCGCGTTGGGCCAGGCCGTGGGTATCCACCGCCACCGCGGACTGACCGCTGTGATCGGCGGCCCGAAGGATGATTTCGCTGAGCAGGCCGATCCCCTGTCCGCCAACGCCGATGAGGTAGATGTTGAAGGTGGTCATGGCGGGTCCTCCTCGGTGGATCGGATCTGGGGTTTGGTGATGGCCTCCACTGGGCAGGTCTGACGGCAGGAGGCGTCGCCGATGCAGAGGTCGGGGTTGACGCTCACCCGCCCATCGGCATGCCGCACAAAGCTGGGGCAACCGAACCGGGCGACGCAGGCATGACTTTGGACGCAGCTCTCCTGGTCTACGCCGACTTGCCGTAACTGATAGTTGGGCCTGCGGCGTTGCTCACGGGTGAACTTGAGCATGCAGGGATGTCGGGCGATGACGACGCTGAAGCCCTTCACCGCGAGGGCCTCCTGCAGGCGCCGCCCCAGTTCGGCCTGCTGGTATGTATCCACCTCGAAGATGGCCTCGATTCCGAATCCCTGCAGCACCTGGCGAAGGGGGATCCCCACCGTTTCGGTGTTGAAGTTGCGGCCGGAGGCGGCGTGGTCCTGGTGGCCCGTCATGGCCGTCGTGCCGTTCTCCATGAGAATGAGGGTCAGGTTGTGACGGTTGAAGAGGGCGTTGACGACCCCCGGCAGGGCCGCATGAAAGAAGGTGGAGTCGCCCATGAAGGCCACGACCCGCCTGGTCTGGTTGAACAGCCCCAATCCGCTGCCCATCGCGGTCGAGGCCCCCATGCACATGAGTAGCTGCCCCATTTCGTAGGGCGGCAGGTAGCCCAGGGTATGGCAGCCGATATCGGCGACGGTGATGTCGGCGTCGGCCAGCACCGCCTTGATAGCGTGGAAGGCGCTGCGATGGCCGCAGCCGGGGCACATCTGGGCCGGTCGCTCAGGGACGCTGAGGGGTGCTGGCGTTGATGCCGCGGGAACCACATCGGGCCAGACCTGGTACAGGAGGTGCCGCACCTTGTCCGGTGTATACTCGCCCATCCAGGCGGCTTGATCCGTTTTGCCGGTGATCTTGGTCCGGAGGCCGGCATCGAAGGCCAGGGATTTGATCTCCATCTCCATGAGGTTGTCCAACTCCTCGAGCACGAAAACCTCTTCGTGAGTGGCGAGAAAGTCGCGCACCGTCTCTCTGGCCAATGGATAGGAGAGGGCCAGTTTGAGGACCTCGGGCGTGTCCTCGGTTTCCGCCAGAACGGCTTCGGCGGACAAAGCGGTCAGGCCGGTGGTAATGATGCCCCGCCGCTTGGAGGTGCCGCTGACCCGATTGAGGGCGGTGGTCTCTGCAAAGGTGCGCACGGCGGACAACCTCTCCAGGGCCCGCTCTTTCATGGGGAAGACGTTGGCCGCTATGGGAATGTAGGGGCCGTTGGCCGGATCGAAGCGGGGCGTGTCATCACGCGGGTGGGGCCGCCAGGCGTCGAAAGCGAGTTTCGCCTTGGCGTGGCAGACATGGGTTGTGAGACGCAGAATCACGGGCATATGCTGCGTCCGGGCGAGCTTGGCGGCGGCCTTGTAGAAGGTGTAAGCCTCACCCGGGTCCGCCGGTTCGAATACCGGCGTGTAGCTGAGCTGGGCGTAGTGCCGATTGTCCTGCTCGTTCTGGGAGGAATTGGCCCCGGGATCATCGCCCAGGATGACGACCAGGCCACCGATGATGTTCATCAGACTCAATTGTACGAAGGTGTCGGCGGCCACGTTCAAGCCGACGCTCTTGAAGAAGACCGCCGCCAGGTGCCCATTGACGGCAGCGCCGTAGGCCACTTCGGTGGCCACCTTCTCATTCGTGGAGAATTCAAAGTAAAAGGGGCGCTCATCCGGCGGGATGCTGGCGATGGCCGCGGCAATTTCGGGTGTCGGCGAGCCGGGATAGGAGGTAACGACACGGGTCCCGGTCTCAATCATGGCCCGCACCAAGGCTGTGTTCCCCATGACGATTTCACTGAATGGGGGACGCGTCAGCAACATGTTGCCCATCTTCTTCATGGCAGGGGTCTCCTTTCCCGGTGGGCTGGCGGTCTGCGGAACCGAGCGGGGGGCCGAACCGTGGGTCCGATTGCCCGAGCGCACATATCATATCAAAAAAATGGAAAAAGTTCGAATCGCGGGCAGGCTAGCGGATCAATTCGCGGCGGACGGTCGTGGCCAGCTTTTCCAAGGAGTAGGGCTTTTTCAGGTAGGCGCCGGCACCGCGATCCAGGGCTGCCTGAACACGCTCGGTCTGCGAATAACCGCTGGCGATGACGACTTTGATGCCGGGCCGACGCTTCGACAGGCGGGTAAAGGTTTCGAGACCATCGATACCGGGATCCATGATCATATCGAGTATCACCAGGTCGACCGCCTCCTTCTCAACGAAGGCCACCGCGGCCTCACCACTGGGCACCGTGGTCACTTGGTAGTCCAGGCGGGACAGCATCTGATCTGCCAGATCACGCTGCTCGGGGACATCATCCACGACCAGAATATGTTCTCCCTTACCCTTGTACTGCTTCAGATCGAAGTCAACTCTTTTTGCCAATGCTTCGCGTGTCGCAGGGAGGTATAGCGTGAAGACGGTGCCCTTGCCTTGGGTGCTGGATACGTCGATGTAGCCCTTGTGATCCTTGACCGTTCCCCACACCACGGCCATGCCAAGGCCAGTGCCGCTGCGCCCCATAACCTTCTTGGTAAAAAAGGGTTCGAAAATGTGCTCGAGATCCTCTGGTGATATGCCCTCGCCGGTATCGGTGACCGTCATGGTGGCGTATTCCCCCGTGGCCACCCGATCATATCCCCTCAGGGGCTGGTCCACGTAGCGATTCTCGGTCGAGATCACCACCGTGCCCGTGCCCTGGATCGCTTCGGAGGCATTGGAGACCAAGTTCATGACGGTTTTGGCCAGATGGAGGGCGGATCCCTTGACATTGAGCAGGTCCGACGCCAGGTGGGTTTCCACGCGGATATGGGGATGAAAGCGGCACAATTTCTGAAAAACGGGGGTCTTCAGATACTCCTCCACAATAATATTCAGATTGACCACCTCGTTGACCACCACCCCGCGGCGTGCCAGGGTGAGCAGGTCCTGGACGATGGCCGCCGCGCGTTCACCCGATTGCTTGATCGCCGCCAGGGAGCCAATCATGGGACTATCCGCCGACAGGTCCATGAGCAACATGTCCGGATAACCCACGATGGCGGAGAGAATGTTGTTGAGGTCGTGGGCCACACCGCCGGCCAGTGTCCCCAGGGCCTCCATCTTCTCCGCCCGTTGCAGGCGGGCCTCCAAGGCCCGCTCCTTGGTGCGGTCCTCGGCCAGTACCTGGGTCAGCGGCTCGCCGTCGATTTCGAGATGGCTGAGCGTCAGGCGGGCGTCATAGCAGCTGCCGTCCACGCGTCGCCATTCAACATCAAAGGCCACCAGGGCATTCCGGGTGGTCAGCTTCTCCTGGATCACCTCACTGTCGGTGCCACGACTGCATAGGTCTGTCAGACAGACCTGTTCCAGTCTCGCTCGGGAGCAGCCGACAAGGGTCAGCAAGGCGCCATTGCCCTCCTTGAAACGTCCCTGGCGATCCACCAAACCGATGCCCAGCAGGGCGTTTTCGAACAGACTGCGAAAACGTTTTTCCGAGGTTTCCAATGCGGAGAACAGATCCCTCAGATCGGCGTCCTTCCGTTCGAGCCTGGCCTGCATGCTGTTGAAGGCGTTCACCAAGCGCCCGATCTCATCCTGACGGCCGCTGGGCAGCGGCTGGTAGTGTCCTTCGGCGACGCCCTCGGTGGCCGTCATGAGCTTGCGGATGGGGCGGCCGATAAAGCGTCGAAAGGCGATCAGGAGGGTGATGATGAGCAGGGTCAAGCTGCCGACGACGATAATGGTCACGATCCGTCTGGCCAGTCGAATCGGTGCCAGATAGTCTTCTTCGGTGATGTAGCTGACGACGTCCCAGTCCCAAAAGGGGAAGTATCGCAGATGCACGCGCAGATCGCCGGATCCGAAATTCTGACGGCTGATGTCTCGGGGCAGGCGCCTGAATTCGGGGAATCGGGGATTCGGATGACCACCGGCGATGGAGTCCGCCACGATCTGCCGATTCCCCTCGACCACCATGAGATGGATATGATCGAAGTTGCGGCTGATGGCCCGAATCTCGGCCAGGGTTTCCTCCTTGACGGCCTGGCGAATCTCGGCGTCCTCCTCAAGCCGTAAATCGAGCAGGTAATTGAATCCATTGTCGCAGACAGCGATGCTCAACCGGGATGCCAGACGCAGGTCGTTGTCGACTTGGTTGGTATAGTGGGTGTGCAGCGGCGGGAGCGCGAACGCCAGCAGAACGACGCCCAATAGCAGTCCCATACCCAGAACGGGAAACACAATCAGGTAGATGAGATGACGGTGTGGATCCAATTGCACTGGTGTCTTCCCGCTAAGTCGTTATTGCAGTCGCGGCAGAGCGGTCTGCATCTTGCTCGGATAGACGATCTGCTTCCGTCCGGCCTGCCATTGAATCAGGATGGGACTGTGCCCGATCTGCATCCCGTGACGATCCACCTTGAATCGGCCAATGATGGTCACCGTATCCAGTACGGATATGGTATCTCTGAGTTTGCGCTGATCGATCCCGCCGACGGTGGAGACGGCGCGGGCGAGGATTTCGCAGGCGGCGTAGGCGGATCCGGCGTGGTAGGAGGGCAGATGCCCATAGGCTTCCTTGAACGCCTGAATGAAGGTGCGCGTACCGGGAAAGGGGATCCGCTCATCGGGCTCCCATTGAGATGGACTGAAGACAGCATCGGCGATCTCCCCGGCGCGCAGGTAAAAATCGGGATAGGTGGGCGCGATGCTCATGCCCAACACGCCTGGCCGAAAGTTTAGCTTCTGAAAGTGCTCCAGCAGCCGGTAGCTGTCGGTCGGGTAGGCGCTGACGATCACACTGTCCAGCGGCGGCTGGTGGGATCGAAGCCGATCGACGATGGGCGCCAAACCGCTGCCGCGGGGAAATCCATGATAAATCGGGACGTCGAGTCGAAAGCGCCGGGCCCATTTCTCGGCGGACTCGGCCACCTCTTGATGAAAGGCGCTTTGCTCATAGATGACGGCGACGGAACGGTATCGCTCACGGGCGATGAGATCCAGCAGGCCGATGAAGTAGCGCGATGAGGTGGCATACATGCCGAACAGATGGGTATAGCCCTGCCGCCAAACCGCTTCGGCCGCTGAGGCGCAGGCCACCATGACATATTTACGGGCATCGCTGACCGCTGCGGCGGCCATCGTCAGGGGACTGCCGTAGGGCGAGAGGAGCAGATCGACGCCATCCGCTTCGATCAGTTTGCGGTAATAGTGCTGTACCCGCTCGGGATTGCTCTGGTCATCGTAGATCAGGAGTTCGACCGGTCGCCCCACCAAGCCGCCACGCGCGTTGGTATGGCGGGCCCATAGTTGATACGCTTTGCGGATCATCTCAGAGGGTTCCCGGTAAACCCCGCTCAACGAAAGGGTTCCGCCCAAACGGATCGCCTCGGCCCGCAGATCGGCGGCGCTCAGCAACAGGCCGCAGACCAGCAACACGCCCAACCATCGAATACCGTACGTCGATCTGCGTCGATTATCGCGATATGACATGTCGATCTTGTCTCACGGTCAGGAAATTAAACGCCTTTGGAATTACACTTTCGGTCGGAATGGCCATCTGCCGGCGTACGGCGTTGGCCCAATACCTGTCATATCCGCTATCGGCGCTATCGGCAGAATGGTTAAGGTGTTGGTATCATAAATACAACATCGCGACCTGGGCGGCGCCCAATGGCCGCTTTGGCGTGGTGTCGCTCCGCTGACTCAAGCTGATGTACACGCTTACCGATACCCAGGACTGGGTGACGGATCCGCACCAGCGGCAACCGAAACCCGCTGGGCCACATCTTGTTCACCATCCGCGCGTGCGGTAGCCGGATCCCCGAACTTCAGCAGCGCTTGAAAAAAGGAGACATAGCATGGGAGCAGACAACCTCATTTTTCTCGAAAATTTGGAGTGGTTCGACGATAGCGGCCAGGAACTGGTCCATCGCCTCCCCCAGAAGGGTTCCGGGGAGATAAAATGGGGCGCCCAACTCACTGTGCGGGAGAGCCAGGTGGCGGTCTTTTTCTACAAGGGCAAAGCGATAGAGGCTTTCGGCCCCGGGCGCCATACCCTAAAAACCGCCAATATTCCCATCCTCACCAAGATCGCCAGCCTGCCATGGGGCATGCAGAGTCCGCTGAGGGCCGAGGTGTATTTCGTCAACATGAAGGTGTTCACCAATTTGAAGTGGGGCACCCGCGATCCGGTCGCCTTCAAGGACGACGAATTGGGCCTCATCCGCCTCCGGGCGTTCGGGATCTTCAACCTCCAGGTGGTGCAGCCGGTGCTCTTCATTAACCGCATGGTGGGCACCCAGGGCATTTTCGCCACGGAGGAGGTCGATGAATACCTCAACCGAGTCGTGGTGTCGCGCTTCAATGACTACATGGGTGAGACCATCGATTCCATCCTCAACCTGCCAGCCAAATACGATGAGCTTTCCGAGGGGCTCACCAAACGGCTCGAAGAGGATTTCCGCCATTTCGGTCTCGGTCTGACCCAACTCTACATCAACGCCATCACGCCCCCACCAGAGGTTCAAAAGGCCATCGATGACCGCAGCCGCATGGGCGTCTTCGAAGACATGAACAAGCTGATGCAGATGAAGGCCGCCATGGCCATGGAAAAAGCCTCTGAAAGCGATGGCGAGGGCGGCACCGGCATGGGCACCAGCCTGGGGCTGATGATGCCGGCCATGTTCGCCAACTATTTCGCCAAAAGCGGCCAGGCACCGGGTGCGGCGCCGGCCGAGGCAAGGGCGGCCGCCTGCCAGGAGTGCCGCCAGGAGATACCGGTGGCTGCCCGTTTCTGCCCCCATTGCGGCCACCAACAACTCATATTCAGCGAATGTGCCAACTGCGGCAAAAACCTTACCCCAAATGCGCGGTTCTGTTCGCGCTGCGGACATCCGGCCGAGGAGAAGCCCGCCCCCACTGTCTGTCCACGTTGCAGCACGGAGAATCTCGCGGAATCGATGTACTGCAACCAGTGTGGTGAGAAACTCAAGTAAGCGGGACGGCCCACTTCGCACGCAGGCCGGTATCGAGCGAGCATAGATACCGGCGAAACGAATGGGCGGGAGGATGCGGTATCAACTTTCTCATTGAACATCAGTGCCCCCAGTGCGGCGCCCCGGCAACCCTTGAAGAGACCGACCGCCTCTTTCAATGCGACTTCTGCAAGGTGAAAAGCTATCTCACCGCCAAGGGGGTCTTTCACTACGTTCTGCCCAGCAGCGCCCCGCCGGATCAGCACTTGATCTACTTTCCCTACTGGCGCTTCAAAGGCATGCTTTTCTCCTGCCTGCCAGATCGGATCAACGAGCGCTTTGTCGACGTCAGCCACCAGGCCATCGGCTCCATGCACTTTCCGTTTTCGGTCGGCTTCCGCAGCCAGGCACTGAAGCTGCGATTTGCCACCAGCGACATCTCCGGCCGATTTCTAACACCCGTGCTCAAGTTTGAGGAGGTGGTCGACCAGTTCATAGCGCGTTTCTCCCGCGATATTCGTGCGCCCATTTTGCACCAGGCCCGAATCGGTGAAGCCGTCAGCATCATTTACGCTCCCTATTACGCGGCGGATGACGGCCGCCTTTACGATGCCGTCCTGAATGAGCCTGCGCCCACCACCCTCTCCGAAACACTCGACCTGAATGCGTTTGCCGGAGGACCGGCACCCTTGCGCATCGATTTTCTGGCGACGCTCTGCCCCCACTGTGGCTGGGATCTGGAAGGCCGGCGCGACTCGCTAGTGCTCTCTTGCCGCAATTGCCACCGCGCCTGGAAAGCGCGCGGCAAACGTCTGGCCGAGCTTAAATTGGCCCACCTGCCCAGGCCGCCGGAAGCCAATATCCGCTACCTTCCCTTCTGGCGCATCGCTGCCGAGGTGAGCGGCGTTCCGTTGAAAAGCTACGCCGACATGGTTCGCGCCGCCAATTTGCCCAAGGTGTGCCAACCGGAGTGGGAGAAGATCGGGTTTCGTTTCTGGGGGCCGGCATTCAAGGTGCGACCGCAGTTCTACCTGCGCCTGGCTACCAGTGTCACCCTCAGTCAACCGGTTGAAAAATTGGCCCCGCAGCTGCCGCCAGCCGCTTTTGCCACCCACCCGGTCAACCTGCCCATCAGTGAAGCCGTGGATACCCTCAAACTCAATATCGCCAGTTTCCTGACCCCTCGCGAACGGGTGGTCGAACGCCTGCCCCAAATCGAGGTTACACCGCGTAAATACCTCTTGGTTTACCTGCCCTTCGAGGAACGCCACCACGAATATGTCCACACCGGTATGAATCTGGCCATCCAAAAGAACCAGTTGCAACTGGCCGCCAACCTGTGAAGGGATCATCCGTTCCGGTAGGGATCTTTTCAGGTGTGTGGAATATTTGCTTTTTTACCGCTCCTGTGGTTTACTGATCTCGACATATCGGCACTCGGTGGCACGAATGCGCTGTTGCGCCGGTGCAAATCTCAGGCAGCCTGCCTCCGGCGTGGCGATCGGGTCTGGAGAAGACCATCACCGTTCAGATCGCTCTGCCATCAGCGGCGTCGCTATCGTGGACAGCCCTGGCAATACCAGCGGGATTGGCGTGTTTCGGATCTGTTGCACCCACTAACTTCGCCACCCCACCTCCGCCCAGGCAGCCGCAGCGGCCCGGGCCCGCCTGATCCCGCCCGTTGCTTGGCCGACACCCCCCGCCGCCCGGCAGCGCCATGGTCTTCAGCTTCCAAGGACCAACATCGTTCAGCATGCGTCATTCAGTATCCCGTTGACGGAAGGAGATTGCATGACCGAGCCCACCACCCAGCAGTTCGTCCGCAGAGCCTTTGTTAAAAAAATTCTGCGGCGCATTCTCGCTCTCGCTACTCTGGCCGGCCTCATCTACGGGTTGGCGGCCGTGGTCTACGCCACCAAGACCATATTCAAGGTCAAAATGAACTATGCCGTGGTGCTCGAACGCTTCGGCGGTCGCCGCGAGGCGGTCACGGAGGTGGGTTGGCATGCCCGCTTGCCCTATTTTACGCGGATTGAACAGGAAGTCCCCCTGATGAACCAAACCCTCTTCCTGGGGGGCGATGTGGCCCCGATGCGGGTGATCTCTAAGGGCAATGTGGCCTTATGGACCAGTTCGTCCCTCACCTATCGCATCCGCCAATTGGATACCTGGGCCATCGAAAACCTCAACCCGCTGGATCTGCTCCAGGGGGACTATGACGGCATCGTCAAAGATATTCTCCAAGCCCAGGAGGTGGACCAACTGATCAGTGATCGGGAGCAGATCAAAGAGGAGATCTTTAGCGCCCTCAAATCGCGACCCATCAACGTCGGTGGTCCGACGCTGGAGGAGAAGTACGGCATTGAGATTGTCAGCTTCGTCCTCAAGGAGACCCGCTTCGGCGACAAGCTGGTGGAGGCGACCGAGGAGAAAAAGCGCCGCGAACTCATCGCCGAAGCGGAAAATTACGCCGCCGACCAGGAGGCCAGTCGGATCCGCAAGCTCTATGCAGCCTACTTGGAAGGGATCCAGGGATTGCAGCGTTCCGTGGGCGGGGCCGACGGCGCCACCAATCAGGCCTTACTGCAGTTTCTGACGCAGCAGAAGTGGGCTACTGCTTATGAAAAGGACCAGAGCGGTCGGCATACGGTGGTGATCCAGAACACCCAGGGATCGCCGGCATTGACGCTCCCAGGAGCCCCCCAGGCACCAGAGGCGCCCAAGGAGGAGTAATATGCCTCGACGCAAGACCAAAGAAATCACCTATGTGCGTCTGAATGAGCAGCGGATCTTAGAGATTCAGGAGCTGGTGGCCACTTGGCCTTACGAAACCAAGGCCTTCATGCGGGCACGCCTCAACCAGTACCGACCACCGTCGGATATGCTCAACACTTTCCTGGACACCTTCATCTCCCTCTTCATCGACGCACCTGAAAAGCACTTCAACGTGTTGAAGGACCCCAACATTCTCACCGACTGGCAACGACGCTTCGCGCTTTCCGGTCAGACAAATCCGCAGGAGGCCTGGAACAAGATCCTTGAAAAGGAGGTTTCGGCCAAGGATTACCGCTATCTGCTCCATCTCCTCGACCAGGATCTCACCGATGTCCATGTACCGGTGGAGCTGGAAGAACTCTTCGGCAAGATCTACCGGGCCCATATCCGCAAGGAGTATGTCTCCGACGTGACCGTGCCCAAGGCGCCCCTGCTCCTGTTCGTGGGGCCCAGCGGCAGCGGCAAAACCTCCACCGTGAGCCATACCATCGAGCAGGTGATTTTCGTCAACCAGGTAGTCCCCGAGGTGGACCTGCATCAAAAAAAGGAGGCCCTTCTGGCCGGGGAGCCCTTTTGGAAGAGTCTGGAAGAGATCGACCCCACCCTTGCCATGGAGATCAGCCGCCGCAAGCGGATCCGCTTCTACAAAACCCTCTCCCGCATCCCCGTGATCCGCTGGCTGCTGAAAAAACCGATCAGTCGCAGCCTCTCCGAACTCGAGGATCAGAGCCTCCTGGTGGACTTCGCCATGGTAACCCCCAACGATTATCAGACCGCGCTGGCGGGGGAGCCGGGCAACTATTTCAAGAAGGCGCTCGGAGATCCGCGCAAGCCCACTATCCGTCACGTGGAGGAGGCCCACAGCGCCTTCGGCAAAGCCCAGGGACGGGAGAGCGGTGCCGAACGCCAGCAGCGCACGCTGGTGGACACGGCCAACATCGTCATCGATGAGATCATCAGCGGCCGCCGCGATTGCCTTCTCATCGCCACCACCG
Organism: Desulfosarcinaceae bacterium; assembly: GCA_030066015.1. Classification (GTDB taxonomy): domain Bacteria; phylum Desulfobacterota; class Desulfobacteria; order Desulfobacterales; family Desulfosarcinaceae; genus JASJCL01. The sequence goes on from JASJCL010000005.1 coordinate 31,515, forward strand.
ACCAGCCGGAGCGATTCGATCAGGCTATCTATCGCCGCTTCGTGGAGAAGGGCAAGATCATCAACATCGCCGAGTATTGGCAAAATCCCCAGAACCTGCGCGAGGTGGTGCGCCTCGAATTGCAGCGCAACGACATCGCCTGTATCGTGACCGATGCCCAGGGGCTCCGACGCAACCAGTGTCTTCTGACCGATATCGAACTGGACCGCACCGTGGAGATGGTGTACGAGATTTTCAAGGAGCGCACCCTCAAAGTTATCCCCTCCTACGTCCGCAAGCTCATCCACAGCGTCATCGAAATCAAGGGAGACTTTACGGCCGATTACCTGGAGGACGCACTGCTGGTCCGCCAGGCCTTCGAGTTGGTCGCCCAAAACTCCTATGGCGACCTGTACAAAAAAGTCGTCGACCGTATGGATCGGGACGTCAAATGGGAAGAATATGTCGGCGGCATCAAAGACACCTTCTCGGAGATGACCAACAATTGTCTCTTTTACCACGTCAGTGAGGAAAAAGGCGTTGTGCTCAACGGACCACCGGGCAGCGGCAAGACCTTTCTGGTGCGCACCTGGCTCAGCGAAAGCAAAGAGGTCCACGACATCGCCACCAGTGCCAGCGCCCTTCAGGATCCCTCCAATCCCATCGACGGCGCAGTGGACAATCTGGAAAAGGTCTACGACATCGCGAAGATGATCGCCCCCAGCGTGGTTTTCTTCGATGAGGGCGACGCTCTGGCCCCCAAACGCAGCGCCAGCGGCGGCAGCCCTTCGGACAAACTGACCAATAAGTTCTTGAGCCTCATCGACGGCGAGATCCCCTTGCACAAGGTCTTCACCGTCCTGACCACCAACCGCCTGGACATCCTCGATCCGGCGCTGATTCGGTCCAAGCGCCTCAAGGTGTTGGAAGTTTCGGGCATGCTCACCAAGGACGACATCATCTCCATCGTCGCCCAGGCGCTGGAAACGGTTCCGCTCCATCCGGATCTGAGTGTCAAGGATATCGTCGAATCGGCCCAGAACATCTGCAATACCCCGGCGGATTTTTCGGCCTTCGTAGAGAAGGCCGGCTCCCTGCGCAGCACTGAGTACGAAGTGCTCTCCCGCTTTCGATCCTTGCGGGACGCCGGCGAGGAGGAGAAAACCTATTTCGTCAAGTTCAACTTCAAGACCCTCATGGGCATCCTCGATGCCAAGGACGCCCCCCAGGCACTGCGGGCCGCCATCAAGAAGGACCCCAACCAGTTTATGGCCCACTACGAAGAGGTGCTCGATCTGACCCGGTCGATCACTTCCGCGGGGGCTTACCCCCTGATGCCGTCTCACCTGCAGTCCGCCAAGCACGAAATCTCCCAGAGTCCGACCAAGAAGGGCAAGGTGCAACTGGACGAATTCCTCGAGGCGGAGCTGAGCCAGGAACCCCAGGTGGGGTTCATCATCGGGGTCGGGGCCAACGATGTCACTGGTGTTCTGCTGCCCATCGCCACCAGCCTGACCTATGGACTCGGTTCGGAAAAGGTCCTGGTCACCGGCGCTGTTTCCTCCTCATCTTCGGCCGCGGCGGAGTTGGATATGGCCGTGCAGATGACCCAGCAGTCGGCCCGTGAGGCCCTCACCATGGTGAAGAACTACCTCCAGAGCCTGGACCCCAAGGTCAGTGCCGCGCGGCTGCTGGGAGAGTTCCTGGAGAACTACACCCTCCATCACCAGCTGCTGACCGCCTCCTACAACGTGGGCGGACCATCCGCCGGATACGCTCTGGCCCTCAACAGCCTCTCGGCCCTGATCTCCATCCCGATATACAACGACTTCGGCATTACCGGGGCGCCGTGGACCAAAGGGGTCAAGAAGGGCGAGGTGGGCGGCAGCGTGATCATCGGCGGGCACAAAAAGAAGACCGAGAAGGTCCTCATGCACCTGCGGCGCATGTACATGCCCCTGAAGAACTACATGGACCTAGAGCAGACCTTTCTGGTGAACTACTGGAGCCAGGGGAAGGATATTCTCGGGGTGACCCACTTCGGCGATCTGGTGCCCGAAGTGATCTGTCTGGACGGTGCCTATGCGGATTCCCTGGAACACTTGATCGAGATGCGCATCACTTACAAGATGGCCAAATACCAGGGCAACGCCCCCCCCGAGGGTCTCAAGGAGGAGATCCTCAAATCCAAGGAGGCGCTGCGCCAGCTGGTGGAGAAGGAGATCCGCAATCGGCTCACCGCCCTGCGCCACTATCTGCGTACACCGGGCAAGGATCCGCACCTCTCGCTGGAGGAGATCTACCGCAGCAAGCCCTACGCCATCGAGAATTTAATCTTGCCCCTACGGCGTATGATGGGCCGTCTCGGACGCCGACGGCGAGCCCCGGCCGAAGACGAGGCGGTACCACCGCCCTGATGATCGACCGGATACCGCCAGCAGCCGGTGTGCACCGGCACCCCGATGAAACGGCACCAGGTCACCCGCTGGAGTGATGCCGCCCGGCCAGGTAGAGGGCGGGTGGTGCGGTCAGACGCGCGAGAAGGGTCTGCGGGGGGCCTGGCACGGCGATGAAGTCGGCCCGCTGACCGGCCGCCAAACGACCGCGATCCGAGAAGCCCGCCAGGCGGGCACCGGAGGAGGTGGCGGCCGCTACGATCGCCTCTATGGTGAAGCCCGCTTGGGCCAGAAACCGCATCTCCTCCACGAATGCCGTGCCGTGATCGACCCCCAAGCTGCCGGCATCGGTGCCCACCGCCAGCCGCACCCCCAGCCGACGGGCCATTCGCAACTGGGCCAATTGATGATCCCGATTGCGCCGGACAACGTCCAGATCGGCATCCGCAGCAGCCCCGCCGATCTCCCGCCCCTGCGCCAGGTGGCGCCCGTAGGCCGCCATGGTCACCACCGTGGGGACCCACACCACGCTGCCCGCGGCCATCGCCTCCAAATTGGTCCGCCCCATAAAAAAGCCGTGTTCGATACTGGTGCAGCCGGCCGCCAGAGCCTCGGCGACCGGGTGGCGGCCGTTGGCATGAACCATTACCGGTAAGCCCAGGGCATCGGCCGCCGCGACTGCCCGACGCAGTTCGGCGGCGGCGAACTGGGGAGCAGTCTCCTTGCCGAAGATCCGCAGGCTGTTGAGGCCGGAATTGACAATCTTGACATGATCCATGCCCACCGAGCACCTGGCGATGGCAGCCCCCAACTCGATTCTCGCCGCCGGCGGGCGTCCGATCAGGCGTCCGTAGCGTCCTGGGGCGTGCCAGGCCCTACCCGCCGCAGCGATGTGAACGGCCCCGGGCGCAGCCCTATGCTTGTAAGAGAGGGTATGGCCGTAATGGTCGCCGCCGTCCCGCACGACGGTGATCCCGCGGCGTCGATGCCGGGCGAGATGTCGGCCGATGACCGCTTCCGCCTCTGGGTATTCCATCCGCAATTGTCGCTGACGCCGCGCAAGATCGGCGCTGCCCGACATGGTGAGGTGAACGTGGGCATCTACCAGGGTGGGCAGGAGGGTAGCGCTGGAAAGGTCGAGATCGGGCGGTAGCGGGTCTCTGCCGGATGGGCGAACGGCCGTAATCCGCCCCGCCTTGATCTCCAGCACGACGTCGGTCCGGGCCGGCGCCCCGCTGCCGTCGATCAGCCAGCCCGCCAGGACGCGCAAGCTCGCTGGTCTCATACAGTCCGGGCCTCAAGCTCTGCTACAAACGCTTTGACCGCGGGCGGATAGTCGGGGTCGAGGCTGCTGTCGCTGTGGCCGGCGGTGGGGCTGACGAACATCCGGGTGAAGTCGTTGCCGAAGGCGGCTTTCAAATGGCGGGCATAGTCGAGGGGGAAGCGGCGGTCGCGTTCACCGTGGATGAGCATTACCGGCAGGTCGAGATCCTTCGCAAGGACCTCCGGGCTGAATTCGCGCAGCCGGTTTCGGCCGTGGAGAAGTTTGGTAGTGGCGATAATGACGGGCCCGCAACACCTGCCAAAGAGGGGATGCACCCAGCGATAAAGGCTCATGAGGGCGGTTTCGGTGTCGGCATAGCTGGCCTCCAGAAAGAGGGCCTGCACCTGCTTCGGGTGCCGATGCGCGGCCAAAATGGCGCCGGCCGAGCCGGCGCTGTGTCCATAAAGCAGGACGGGTTCGCCGACCCATTCCAAGACCGCCTCAATATCTTCGCCGAAGCGAACGGCATTCATGAGAGGGTGCCTGCTGGAGGCGCCATGGTCCCTGGCGCTGTGCAGAATGGTGGTATAGCCGAGTTCGCCGAAGAGACGCGCCCGTCGGACCATGCGGCCGCGGTTGCGACTCCAGCCATGGGCCAGGACGACCGTTCCCTTGTTGGACCCCTCGGGAATTACCCGCCACACCTCCAGATAGCCCCCATCCGCTGCAGGGATGAAGGTATCGATGCAACGCCCCCAATCGGGGCGTTCGTCGATCGGCTTGCGGGGCCAGCGATGGACGAGCAGGTAGAGCCCCCACCAGAGCAGCACTAGAAACGATGTCAGCGATAAAAGCCAGATCATGGGTCGCCTCTCCTGCTGGAATGCGGTGGTACATGGAAAACTACAATCGAACGGCGGCGATGTGCCGCACCCTCATCAGTTGGCTCCCTGGATGCCCATCAGCTCCCGGCGGAGCGCTTCGAGGGCTGCCATGGCGAACATCTGTTTATTCATGAGCCGTCGGCCGAAGGGAAAAAAGCGCCGTATGGCACGGGTGTCATGGGGCGTTGCCAGACCGATCCAGACGGTACCGACCGGCTTTTCCGCGCTGCCGCCGGTGGGACCGGCGATCCCCGTGGTGGCCAGACCATAATCGGCGCCGGCACGTCGGCGCACCCCCTCCGCCATGGCCTTTGCCGTGGCGTCACTCACCGCTCCGTGTTCCGTCAGGGTGTCGGCGGCGACCTTCAGCACCGCCTTTTTGGCGCTGTTGGCATAGGTGACGGCCGAGAATAGAAAATAGTCTGAGCTGCCGGCTACATTGGTGAGCCGGTGGGCCAGAAGACCACCGGTACAGCTCTCTGCCACGGCAATGGTGGTCCCGCGTTCGTGCAACAGCCGACCCACGACAGCTTCCAGGCTCTCCCCGTCGCGCGAGATGAGGTGGTCTCCCAGCTGCTCGGCCACCCATGACACCCCGCTCTCCAACTGCGTTTCAACCGCCCCCCGATCGCTGCCGCTGCCATAAAGCTTGACTTGTATAACGGGGAATTTGGCGCGCAATCCCAGGAGGAGGTCGGAGAAATGCGCCTCGACCGGGGCGACCAGTTCGCCCACCTGGGATTCGGGCAGCCCGAAAGTGGTGAGCGTTCGGGACAGGTAGACCTGGTCGTCGTCGCCGCGCAGCTCCTGGAGACGGGGCAGCACCTGGTCCGCCAGCATCCGCTTCATCTCATAGGGCACGCCAGGCAGGAAGAAGCATCGGCAGGCGCCGATCATCAGGCTGAATCCGGGCGCGGTGCCCACCGGGTTGTCGAGGCAATCGGACCCCTGGGGTAGCTCGGCCTGCTTCCGGTTGGAGGCCGTCAGCGGACGGCCCGCTTTTCGAAAGAAGCGTTCCACCACCTCGAGGGCATCGCTATCCAGCAACAGCGGTACGCCGGCAGCTTCGGCCGCCGCGGCGGCACTGCGGTCATCGCTGGTGGGCCCCAATCCACCTGTGACCACACAAAGGTCGCTGCGGCCGGAGATCTCCCTCAGGACCCCGACCAGCTCGACCAGATCGTCCCCGCAGCAGTGGTGCCGTCGAACATCGATGCCGTTGGCGATCAGCCGCTCGGCGATCCAGGCCGAGTTGCTGTCCACCAAGCTGCCGGTGCGAATTTCGTCTCCAGTGGCCAATAGTTCGGCTTGCATGTGTCGATCGTATCCTATTTCGAAGGTTTGGTGGCGTGGAACACCCATTCGCCGTTACGCGCGCATCGGCGCAGTGCGCCACGGCTTGTCGCCGGGATCGGTCAGTATCCTTTCCTCGGCAAGGCACCGGCGCATTAAAAATTCACGTTGGCTTTGAGGGAGAAGTATACCGATAATTTCTCCGACGGTCGATCCCCCTCATTGTTGCGCGCCTCTCGATCGAAGGCGTAAACCACCCCAACACCCGGCGCCACGGGCAGAAATCGCAGCAACTGGGTGGCCAGATTGACCTCTAGTCCGGCGGCATTCAGCCAGTCGGTATCGGCCTGGGCGATAGCACTCTCCTGAATCCGCCCCCCCTCGTAGAAAAGCTCCAGGAAGAGCTGCTGCAGGTAGAGCGGAAAGGTGGCGTTGAGATTGCGAAACGGCTGCCAGAGAGGGCAGCGATAGGCGATGCCAAGTTTCACCGCCGCCTGCCCGACCCGGTAATTGCTGTCGTACCCCCGCAGACGGATGCCGCGATCCACGCCGAGGGAGGCGAGCAGGCCGAACCCCAATCCCCCCAAACCGAAGGCGCCCTGGGCGGTTTCATCCCCCCAGCTGTGGCCATAGACCGTCTCCAGCTTGATCACGTGGTTGTCCCACCCCCATGGCAGGGGCAAGTACTCTCGCCAATCGCACCGCAGGCGGGTGCGGTCGATCTCGCTTCCCAGGGCATTGTCGGCCCGTTCGGCAACCAGGTCAAGATAGCGACCGTCCTCCAGCGAATGGCTGCGACCGAAAGCGGCGGCGTTGAAGAAATCCAGCCGTCCCCAGAGCGCGGAAGAGCGGTCCTCGCCGAGATTGCGGGTGCGGAGAGGCACATCGGCGAAATCGTCCGTGGTCTCCGAGATGGCGCTGCGCTCCTCCAGTTGGTAGCCGAATCGCAGCGCCGCCCGTTGGTCGATCCGCTTCCAGGGCAGCGACACGGCCAGGGTCAGCCGATGGCGCTGTTCACCGTAATCGTAGTAGCGCCCATCCACCTCCTGGACGAGGCCAGGATAGACGACGGGCATGGTGTCCGCCTGGAAGGTGAATTGGGGATAGATGCCGCTGTAGACATAGCTGACGGCGGCCACTGGCGCGCTGTAGGCGGATTCAGCACCGGCGGCCAGCCTCAGTCGTTGATAGTGGACCGGATCGGAGAAACCGGCCAAGAGACCGCCCATGACGCCCTCATGGGAAGCCGTCAGCCAGGGGGACCAGGCGTCGAAGCGGACCTGGTTGAAGGAGTTGTACACCCTTTCCGCCGCTGGTGAGGGCGGCGGTGTCTGCGCTTGGCGGGCCTTCAGGGCCGCATTCTGCGGCAGGCTGCGCCAATCCGGCGAGATCACGGGCAGTGGCGCGGGTGCTGCGCCGCCCGCATCCAACACGGTGAGGTAGTAACCGTCGGCGTCATAGGCGACGGCTGTCAGGAGACGGCCGTCTGGGGAGAAATCGGGATCGAACAGCCCGCCCAGGCAGTGGGTCAGCGCGATGGGAGCATGGTCAGAAAGGGGATTCAGACGATAGAGGTTGAAGACCCCGTTGCGGTCTGCGGAGAAGACCAGATCACCGGTCGTGGGCTGAAAGGTCGGTGAGAGAATGGCACAGGGCCACCGCAGGAGCCGTCTGCGGGTCTGCGTCGCCACATCATACTGGATCAGATCGGCTCCCTCGGCGTCGGATCGTACATAGACCAGACCGTCCCCCCGTGGCGTGTAGCGGACAGCGCTGAAGCGCTCTCCGGGAGCGGCCGTGGCCAGTATGGTCTCGGCCTCAGGTTTGCCGATGTCGGACACTGGGAGGGTCACCAGGAGACTGCGGCCGGCGCGCTCGCTGATGGCGGCCAGCATGTCGCCGCGCGGATGCAGACTGATGTGGCGATAGCGTCCGCCGCTGGCAACGCGGCGCAGCCGGCGGTCGGCAATTCCATAGGCGTAAAGTTCATTGCGCAACCGGTCGCGGCCCTGAATATCCAGGCGGGTGTAGTAGAGCGTTCGTCGATCGGCACTCATGGCCAAATCGGTGGTGAGGGCCTCGGTTACCCGCGCAGTGTCAAGTTTGACCAGCGATCTGGCCCTAAGATCGTACCGGTACAATGTCCGCCGGCCCGTCTCATCCCGTCCGCTGAAGAAAACCCGCTGCCCCAGGGGACCGAATTTCGGTTGCGCCACCCCCAAGGTATCGGGTGTCAGGCGTTTCAGATCGGTCAACGGCGCGCGGCTGAGTGCAGCGATACGGCGCTCTTGGCGGCGCTTCTCGGCGGCCATGGCCGAAAGGGCCAGATCGGAAAATCGCTGTTGGGTTCGCCCCAGGGAGCGGTTGTTGAAATTGAAGAAGAAGGAGCGGGCCACATCCTCACTCAATTGGGCGGGCGTGTTGGTGCCGCTGCCGTCGACCCCATAGGTGGCGAAGATGTGGTCGAACACCTTGAGACCGTAGAGGTAGGCTGCCGTGCCATAGGGCCACTCGGGCAGACGGATGTCCCAGGCAGCCGGCGGCAACACCTGGTCGCCGGCCACGGCCATGCGCATCAGCATGTCGGTCCGCGAGTTACGCCCCCGTCCGGGGCCGACGAACTCCGTCTCCACCCAGATGGCCAACCCCTCCTGGTACCAGCGCGGAGCCAGGACGCCGGGGGGTGCCGCCAAATACATCAGCAGTCCGCTCAATGGATCCGTCGCCAGAGGAAGGCCCCGGCCAAAAATGCGATGCAGGGCCGCGTCGAAGCCGTATTGGGCGTCCATGCCGAGAATGTGGGCGTATTCGTGGAAGACCGTTCGCCGCAGATCATCGCCCCCATCGAAGAGGGTCGTGGCGGGATGGGCCCCCGCTGCGATGAGGACCATGAGGGGCCTGGGATAGACGGTGGCCATGCCGTTATGCAGGTCTGCGGCATCGGTAAAGAGCACCAGGGTCTTGCGGCGCGGGGACCAATTGAAGATCGGCGACAAGGCGGCGTGGGCATCCTCACAGTGCTTTTGCAGCAGGGGCACCGTTTCGGCCAATTGGGCCTCAAACAGATATTCGAAGTGGGTGGTTTGGGTATGACGCACATCGGCGCCCGCCGGAAGGAAGGTTCCGGCTGCGACGGCGGGCAGACCGAGCAGCGTCAGGAGCAGGAGGCAGATGGTCCCGGGCGCGGGGAACGGCGTGTCGCGCATGAAAGGCCTCGGGTCGCAGGTGATTGGGAAACGATGGATCGGTGGCGAAGCGTCTCATCGATAGCCTAGGACCGCCGGGTTGGCAAGAGGTCGGGGCGCACCCGTCTATGGCGGGCGGCCTATCATTATGAGCTGTTTTTCCCAGATTCTATTGAATTGAGGGGAGCTTCCGCGAACAGAACACCATATATGGTATAATTGTGTTCATAAAACCACAACATATGGTTGGCCTTGAACTTGCTAAACCAGGGCCAGATCGTATCGCGAGATCTCGTTTGGCCACCCCGACAACCCGGAGGCTCCCCAGTGCGAATACAACAATTCTCAAAGCGGCGTTCCTGGCCACTACTTGTCGTGATGATGGGTTATCTCTTACTGCTCAGCGCCTGCGGCACCAGCGCTTCGGCTCCCGAGATCGGCAACATCACCGTCGGCAACGGGTTGTCCGACGAGTACGAATTCATGGCGGCAACAGGGGTCGTTCCGACCAGCGGGGCATGGGAAGGAAGCCAGATCCGCTTCCAGGTGAGCACCGCAGGCACCCTCATTGAAAGCATCGAGATCAGCTATTCCGGGCGTGCTAGCAATGAAAACTGCGACTTCGACTACAGCGATGTCGTCACGGCGGCCGACATCAGCATCCAAGACGGCAAATTCGTTTACGACAGTGACACGCTGGTGATCGATGGCCGTTTCACGGCAACCCAAGAGGCCGAGGTGACCGTGCTGTGGTTCGGTTATTATGGCGGTGCGTGCGAAGTGTTCTATAATGGCGAGCTGACAAGCCTGGCCGCACCTACGGAGTAGGCGCCGGTGGCGTATGCGCCGATGGCGTGGGGCCACCCGCTTTCTACCGAAGGGTGTCGATCGCCTGCTGGGCCGCGGCAATGCGCTCTTTGGCCGCCATGCCATCCTGCCAGGCAGTGGGTAACGGGCCGCTGCCCGCATGGCTCCCCAGGAGAATGGCCGCCAGCATGCCGCGGGCGGCGTTGTCGCCACCGGCCATCACATTTTGAATCAACGCCTCCTTCAGGTCGCCCTCGTATTTGGCCACCAGGTGAAACACGCCGGGTAGCGCTGCCTCCACACTGCACATCTGTCCGAAATCGGCGATCACCTGCCGGGTGTCCTGGGCTTGCGTGGCCACACCATCTTCAAAGGCATCCGTTAAGGCCGCACTATAGGCGTGCGCCGCGAGAGTCGCCTGCAGGGCCTCCAGCGGCGTCTCACCTGCCAAGATCCGCAGCGTCGCCCGACTGGCCATGCGGGCCACCTCGATCACCTGCGGATGTTGGTGGGTCAGCGCCGTGGCGGCGGACACGGCCGTTTCCAACGCCTCCGGTTGACGTGCGTAGGCGTAGATCAACGGTGCGATGCGGGCGGCTCCGGCCAGATCGTCTGATGCGGAACCGCAAGTGGCCGGTCCCTCTCCGGCCACCATGCGCTCCAGGGTCTCTTTGGTGGCCGAATCGACGTATCCCGCGTAGGTATCAAAAAAACGTCGCCACGCATCGGCCCATCCCTGCAGGTCGAACTGGGGCATTGTCGTTAGACACTCCAGCAGCAAGAGCGTCTGATCGCCGTAATGGGTGAAATCGCCCTTGTGCTTGCCCTTGTGGTAGCTCGTCAGAGGCGCCTCCAAGGTTTCCGTCCGACCGAACTTCTTGTCGATCACCTTGGTGTTGTAAACCCAGTGGGATCCGAGCGACAGGGCGTCGGCGGCAAAGGCCGCCCATAACATGGTGTGTCGGTTCTCCGTCATGCACTACCTCCTTCTGGGACCGATGCGATTCCGTGGCAGGGTGGCGCAGAAACGCGGGTTGTCCGGAAATGGTTGTGAAACGCGGTGATCACCTGCCGCAGAGAATATCGGATGTCCATCGGTGGTTACAAGAAAAGATTGGTCCTACGACGGTGCCCGATCGCTCAGCACCGCTCCCCGCCGCTGGCCTTTCCCAAGCGTGGCGGACGCCTAAGCCGCGTGGCGGACGCCTAAGCCGCGTAGCGGACGCCTAAGCCGCACAGCAGACTGCTGCGCCGTGGGACGGATCGGCCCAAGGTATACAGCGTGCGCCGTCCAGGGCCGGCGATCGAAAACGGGTGTCGAAACTGCCGGTCCATCGGACACCCACCCGTCGTCACCATAAAAACGCCATGCCACCATACCGCGCGAGAAAAGCGATCACCAGGTTCGTAAAGCCGTGGACGCAGACGCAGGCCCAGAGACTGCCCGTGCGGTGGTAGAGCCAGGTGGTCAGGGTGAAGTACGCCACCGCCGATAGATACTCGCGGGGCTGGTGCCCGCCCGCAAACACGAGGGTGGCCAGGAGAACGCTGAAGGCGCTGATGGGCAGCCGGGTGGAGATTTCGGGGGTCTGGTCGAGGGTATCCAGAATGGCGTCAACGATGCCTTTACCGGGGCGCTGACGGCCCGCCTGGTGAAACCAGCCGAGGAGATAGGCGCGGGTGAAGAGCTCTTCAAAAAGGGCCACCAGAACAACCGAGTTGAAGACCCGCAGCCAGAAGTAAAGGGGACGAGCGGGCGTCGTGGACGATAGGGAGGTCAGATCCAGTAGTCCCCCGGCGGAAAGGAGGTATAGGGGGCCGATCCATGCCAGCAGGGCGATCGGCAGGCAGGCGACGGCCGCCAGGAGAACCTGTCCATTGAAGGGCCCCAGACGATAGTGGCGCCGGAAGAGAAGCAGCGCGCCGCCGGTGAGGAGGCACTTGGCCACCTGGGCGACCGCCACCGGCAGCCAACTCTGGGGAATGGTGGCGATGGCCACGAAGATCAGATAGGGGCCCACAAAGGCCGGGGCCAACTCTTTGAAACTGCGGTCATGGGGCAGCGGATTGCGCGTGATGGCAGTCAAACCAGATCTCTCCTAAAATTGGGATTGAGGTGTCCCGATCAGTGAAGCAAGGAGTGCACCAAGATGTCATTTCCATCCAGCAGCGGGGCGAAACACCCTTTTGGCGCCATTTATCCGGCGCACCGGTAACAACGGGCGGCGCTGCAGTGATCGGCGCCCGGCACCCCACTGGGATGCGGGTCGTGTCTGGGTATTTTTTTTCATAAACCGGGTCAAATTATGGAGGGTTTTTACCCATGGTTTGGGAGCAAGGTCCCCGCCGGCGATCGGCAGAAGGCCGACGCCGGGGGATCAAAAGCCTTGACCCACCAAACCATTTTATCCTATCAATATTTCAACATATCATCATTGAATAAACATTGTTCATAGTCTGTAGACCTCATTAGCGCTTGCCTTTGTACTGCCACAAGAGCGGATGGCCATGGATCTGAAGCAGCACTACTATGAAGATGTAAGCCTATTCTCTTCTGCTACCATTGTGTTCTGGTTCACCGCCCTGGCCCTCTTCCTGGCCCTCTTCCCGTTAGTGGTCAAAAACTACTATATCTATCTGGCCAACTACATCGCCATCAACATCATCATCGTACTGGGCCTCAATCTGCTGGTGGGCTTCACCGGTCAGATCTCCCTGGGACACGCTGGCTTCGTCGCCATCGGGGCTTACGGCACCATCATTTTGATGACCAAGGTCCATCTGCCGTTCCTGCCGGCACTCCTCGCGGCGGCCTTGATCGCGGCGCTCTTCGGTTTCCTACTGGGGTTGCCCGCCTTACGCCTGGAGGGCCCCTATCTCTCCATCGCCACCCTGGGTTTCGGGCTGACGATCACGCAAATTATCGGCCGTATGGATCTCTTCGGCGGTCGCGAAGGACTGCATGCACCTGCCTTGACCATCGGTGCCTGGCACCTCGATACCGACGTGGACTTCTACTACCTCCTGATCCCCCTCACCGGCCTGCTCACCCTGGCGGCCCGCAATCTCACTCGAACGCAGGTGGGGCGGGCCTTCATTGCCATTCGGGATGCCGATATCGCCGCTGAAACCATGGGCGTCAACCTCCTATACTACAAGACCCTGGCCTTCTCGGTGAGCGCCTTCTATGCCGGTATCGGCGGCGGGATGTACGCCTTTGTCCTGCGGTTTGTGGAGCCGGAGATCTTCACCCTGATGATGAGTATCATGTTTCTCGCCATGGTGGTGGTGGGCGGACTGGGCTCCATCATGGGGGCCATTGCCGGCGCCACCCTCCTCTCTTGGCTCGATCTGCAGCTGCGCAACATCCTGGATATTCCCTACCTGGGAGATTGGCTGACAGCGCTGTCGCAGAGTTACTTCTCCATCACTGGGGTCTCCAATATTCAATTTATCGTGTTTGGCATGATCATGATCCTCATCATGCTTTTTGAACCGCTGGGCATCTATGGCATCTGGCTGCGGACCAAAATCTATTGGCGCACCTGGCCGTTTTAGGATGATGCCATCGTCAAATCGTCGCCGCGTGAGATCGAAAGATCACAACGCCGCAAATAGAAAAGCCGTCTGGCGAATGTCGATTGTGCCGTGGGACCCATTCCCCGATCGCTCGCCCGGTTCCTGGATCGGCCATTTTAAGGGGGTATCAGCAGCAAGGGATGCTTGATTTTCTCCAGATGATCCTCAGTGGTATCGCCGTGGGCAGCTCCTACGCCCTCATGGGGATGGCCATGGTGCTGATCTACAAAACCTCGGAAGTGCCCAACTTCGCCCAGGGAGAGATGGGACTGCTCTGCGCCTACTTCACCTATATGCTGCTGGATGGCTTCGGGGTCGCCCTCGAGATCGCCATTCCCCTGACCCTGGCGGTGGCCTTCGCCCTGGGCGCCGTGTTGGAATTCGCCGTCTTGCGGCGGGCAAAGAACCCGAGCGTTTTGTCCATGATCGTTATCACCATCGGTATGGAGATGGTTCTCCTCGGTTTGGTCTCCTGGAAATTTGGCGCCGATCAGAAGACCCTCCCCTTCCCCATCTCACCCTACGACAGTGTCGCCTTGGGTGATATTTACATCTCCAGTCTGGAGCTGCTCACCTTGGGAATCGCCCTCATGCTGATGATCGGGCTGTTCATCTTCCTGCGCACCACCCGGCTCGGCATGGCGATGAAAGCCACCCAGCAGAATTTCAACGCCGCCAAACTCATGGGGATCCGGACCCATCGAATCATGATGCTGACCTGGGGGATCTCCGCAGTGGTCGGCTGCATCGCCGCCCTGCTCATCGCGCCCACCATCATGCACCCGTACATGATGTGGGACCCCCTGTTGAAAGGGTTCGCCGCCGCCGTCATGGGCGGCATGACCTCTCTGCCCGGCGCCATCGCGGCGGCCTATCTTCTGGGGATCATTGAAAACCTCTTCGGCGGCTACGTCTCCATCGAATTCAAGGCCGTGGTGGCCTTCGCCATCATCGTGCTGATCCTGTGTGTCAAACCGAGCGGGCTCTTCGCCCGCCACTATGTCAAAAAGGTCTAACTCAAGAGAGGGGGCGCTATGCGAGAGAAGTTCAGCGGGATTTGGCGTATCGTGGCAGTCGTTTGTCTCCTGATCCCCGCAGCGGTCCTGGCGGAGGAGGGAGTCACCGATTCCGAGATCCATATCGGACAATGGGGACCCCAAACCGGCCCGGCAGCCGCCTGGGGATCGGTGGCCCGGGGCACCGATGCCTATTTCAAGATGATCAACGCGCAGGGGGGGATTCATGGCCGCAAGCTGATTCATCACATGTTTGACGACGGCTACAATCCGGCCAAGACCAAGGCGGGCGTCAAGGAGTTGCAGGAGGGCACCGGCATGTTCGCCTGGGTCTCCGGCGTGGGCACCTCGCCCGGAATGGCGGTCAAGGAGTATCTCATGGAGCGGAAGATTCCCTGGGTGGGGCCCTCGGCCGGTTCGCTGCAGTGGATCACGCCCCCGCAGAAATATCTATTCGCCGTTTACCCGCTGTACGCCATGGAAGCCAGAACCTTGGTTCGGCACGCGGTGAAGCAAATGGGCCTCCAACGGGTGGCGGTGGCCTACCAGAACGACGAGTATGGGAAAAACGGTCTGCGCGGGGCCCAGGAGGAGTTGCAGAAGCATGGGCTGGCGCTGGTCGCCGAGGTGCCGGTGGAGGTCAAGGATACCGACATGAAACCCCACGTCATGAAGCTGCGCAAGTCCAACGCCGACATGGTGCTACTGTGGACCAGTGTGAGCCACGCCGTGCGTATCGTGGGGGTCAGCAAGGCAATGAAGTTCGCCCCGCAGTTCATGAGCACCAGCACCTGCTCCGACTTTCCCCTGATGATGCACATCTCCAAAGGCTTGTGGGAGGGCGTCATCTGCGCCACCTTCGGCGAGTTGCCGGACAGCCAGAAAGCGCTGTTGCAGACGTACAGGAAAGACGCCTATGAGGCCTTTGCCGCCAAAGATGAGCGCTGGGGCCTGTTCTTTTATGCCGGCATTATCTTCGCCGAGCCCTTGGTGGAGGCGATCAAGCGCTGTGGTCCGGAACTGACCCGCGAGAAACTGGTCCAGGAACTCGAAGGACTCCAGGATTTCCGGGGCATCGGTCCCACTGTCAGCTACAAACCCTTCGATATCAACGATCCCATGAGCCGTCAGGGAACCCAGGAGACCATGTTGGTACAGTGCCTGGCCGACGGTAAGGCCAAAAATCTGACGGGGTGGATCGTGATGTCGGAGTAGCCGCTCACCGCTGCACCGCAAGGTGTGATGGAGTGCCCGTGTCCTTTTTCGCAGTCGATAGTCTGTCGATCCAGTTTGGTGGCCTTAAGGCCCTCGACGCCGTCTCGTTCGCGGTCGATCCGGGGGATATCTTCGCCCTGATCGGCCCCAACGGGGCCGGCAAGACCACCCTCTTCAACTGCATCGGTGGCATCTACCGGCCCGACAGCGGCACCATCCGCTTCGAAGGCAAGGACTTGGTGGGCAGGACGCCCGACCGGGTGGCCCGCCTGGGCGTCGCCCGAACCTTCCAGAACATCGAGCTGTTCCATCGCATGAATACCATGGAGAACATCATGATCGGCCGCCACCTCTTCATGCGAACGGGCCTCTGGCACGGCATCACCATGTGGGGGCCGCGATCCTTTGCCGGCCGGGAGGAGACCCGTCATCGCCGCCGGGTGGAGGCGCTGATCGACTTTCTGGAACTCCAGGCCGTACGGGACAAAATCGTCGGCGGCCTGCCGTACGGCACGCAAAAACGCATCGAACTGGCACGCGCCTTGGCGCTGGAGCCCAGGCTGTTGCTGCTGGATGAGCCCTGTGCGGGGATGAACACCGAAGAGAAGCAGGATATGATTTTCTGGATCAAGGATATCCAGGCGGAACTGGGGGTGACCATACTGCTCATCGAACATGACATGGGCATGGTGATGGATATCTCCGACCGAATCCTGGCCCTCAACTTCGGGCAGAAGATCACCGAAGGGTCCCCCGATCAGATTCAGCAGCACCCGGAGGTGATCCGTGCCTATCTAGGGGAACCCTGCCACGACACCGGCCATCAAACTGGCATCAGCGGGGAGGCGCCGCGGTGAGCGCACTGTTGGAGATCCGCAACGTCGAGACGTACTACGATCTCATCTACGCCCTGAGAGGGGTCTCGCTCACCATAGAAACGGGACGCATTACCACGATTCTGGGCAACAACGGGGCCGGCAAATCCACCATCCTCAAGACCGTCATGGGGCTCATCGATGATCAACCCGACAAGGGCGAGATCCACTTCGCCGGCCAGCGCATCGACGGCCGGGACACCGAATGGATCATGCGCCGGGGAATCAGTTTCGTGCCCGAGGGCCGTGAGGTGTTCGAAGAACTCAGTGTCCGCGAAAACCTTCTCCTAGGTGCGTATACCCGCAGGGATCGCCGGGCGATCCAGGCCGACATGGAGTGGATTTTCGGCCTCTTCCCCGTCCTCAAAGAGCGCACCCACCAGTGGGCCGGCACCCTCAGCGGCGGAGAGCAGCAGATGCTGGCGATCGGTCGCGCCCTCATGAGTCGGCCCAAAATGCTGCTTCTGGACGAACCGTCCCTGGGGCTTTCGCCGCTGCTGGTCAAGGAGATTTTCGCCATCATCGAGACGATCAACGCCAAGGGGGTCACGATTCTGCTGGTGGAGCAAAACGCCCGCATGGCCTTGTCGGTGGCCCACGAGGGCTTGATCTTGGAGAACGGTCGCTTTGTCCTTCAGGGCAGCAGTGCAACGCTGCAGGCTGACAAGAATGTGCAGGAGTTCTATCTGGGGATGCACTCCGAGGCGGCCGTAAAGGGCTACCAACGTTGGAAACGAAAGCGGGCGTGGCGTTAAATGAAAGGCCCACCGACCACCACCGGACGCCTGCTGGCGGAGACGGCCCGCGCCCACCCCGCGCGGGTGGCCATGCGCCACAAGAACCACGGCCTCTGGCAGGAGATTAGTTGGGCCGCCTACCATGAAGCGGTGCGCTGCCTCGGTGCCGCCCTTATCGATCGTGGAATTCAACCCGGCGACCGGGTGGCCATCATCGGCGACAATAGCCCCGAATGGGTCTTCATCGATATGGCGGTCCAGAGCGTGGGCGCCGTGAGCGTGGGCATCTATGCCACCAACGCCTGGGAGCAGGTCCAATACATCGTCCTGCATTGCGGGGCACGCCTGCTCTTCGTGGAGAACGAGGAGCAACTGGACAAGTGGCTGCACTTCCGCGACGCGGCAGCGTGTCTGGAAGGCGTTGTCGTTTGGGATACCAAAGGCCTGCGCCAGTTCAAAGATCCCATGGTTTCGACCCTGGATGAATGGCGGGTAGCCGGACGAAGGTGCGACAAAAAGGCGCCGGACGGGTTTGAACAAAGACTGGCGACAGGCGATCCCGCGGAGGTTGCCGTACTGATCTACACGTCGGGAACCACCGGGCCGCCCAAAGGCGCCATGCTGACCCATACCAACGTGACCTGGATGGCCGAGGCCGTGGCCCGGGCCAACCCCATTTACCGGGACGACGCCGTGCTCTCCTTCCTGCCCCTTTGCCACATCTTCGAGCGGCTCTTCTCGGTTTTTATCCACATCGCCCATGCCTACACCGTCCATTTTGTGGAGAAGGCCGACACCGTTACGGACAACATGCGGGAAGTTTCGCCCACCATCGGCTATGCGGTTCCGCGAATTTGGGAGAAATACTACTCGGCGGTCAAAATTCGCATGGCCGATGCCACCTGGTTCAAACGCACGGTGTTCAATGTGGCGATCGGTGTCGGCGCCAGCTGGGCCACCCGCCGCATGGCACTCGAACCGGTGCCAGTCTGGCTGAGAGCGGGCTACCTGCTGGCCTACGGCGCCGTCTTCCGCAAACTCAAAGAGCGATTGGGCTTCGAGCGCATGCGGGTTGCCTATTCGGGCGCGGCGCCGATTTCGGGCGAAGTATTGCACTTCTTTCAAAGCATTGGCATCAATCTCATCGAGGGCTACGGGCAGACCGAAGGCACCGGCGTCACGACGCTGTCGCGCAGCGATAGGGTCAAATTCGGGTCGGTGGGCAAGGCCCTGGAGGGCACCCGCCTCCGCATTGCCGCTGACGGTGAGATTCTGGTCGCATCGCCGGGCGTGTTCAAGGGGTATTTTGACAATCCCGCCGCCACCGCGGACGCATTGCGGGAGGGCTGGCTGCACACCGGGGACGTGGGCCGCCTAGATGAGGACGGCTTTCTGACCATCACGGATCGCAAGAAGGACATCATCATCACCGCCGGCGGCAAGAACATCACCCCCCAGTATATCGAGAACAAGCTCAAGGCCAGCATCTATATCAACGATGCGGTGGTGATCGGCGACCGGCGCAAATTTCTTTCGGCCCTCATCGCCATCGATGAAGACAACGTGGTGAAGTACGCCCAGGACCATAAGCTGCAGTTCGCTACCTACCGCGACCTCACTGTCCACGAGGGTGTCCGGGACCTCATCAGTGCGGAAGTCGCGGCCGTCAACACGGCCCTGGCGCGGGTCGAACAGATCCGCAAGTTTCGATTGATCCCGAAGAAGCTGTATGAGGAGGATGGCGAGGTGACCCCCACCATGAAGGTCAAGCGGAAGTATATTCACCAGGCGTTTGAGGACCTCATTGAGGAGATGTATGCCTAATACGATAGTGGGTGGAAGGGTAAAACCGCAAGAAGCGTTTCACAAGCCGTTGAAAGCGCCCACTTGCCGCAACTGAAAAAGGCGGCCCCCATCAGGGAGTCGCCTTTTGTATCGGGCATGTGTGGAGGCGGCATCCGGATTCGAACCGGAGAATGGAGGATTTGCAGTCCTCTGCCTTACCACTTGGCTATGCCGCCACGTTGTTAATTCGCCACGTTGTTAATTCGCCGCTGTGCTCCGTCGCCACAAAAAAAAATGGAGCGGGAAACGGGATTTGAACCCGCGACTTCGACCTTGGCAAGGTCGCACTCTACCACTGAGTTATTCCCGCTCAGTGGGTCTGCTTTTTATAGAGTTACGACCGCCTTGTCAAGGGAAAAAAGCGGTCCCAGAGGGGTGCCGGCGGCGCTTCGAAAGCCCATTGCGCGGCAGCCCACTACCGAAAATATCCACTTGTAATTTAAACGAATTAGACCATAAGGCCTAATCCTTGAGCAGGGTCCGAAAGCGGTAAAAATAGTCTCCGCCGGACCACAGGGTGAACACCAGCGCACCCCAGAGGAAAAACATGCCGATAACGTGAAAATCGATGCCGAGATAGCGGTAATGAATGAGGAGGGGAATGATGGCCGCGATCTGAAATCCGGTCTTGTACTTGCCCAGCCATGAGGCGGACACGTCGGCACGGTTCTGAGCGATGATACTGCGCAAACCGGTAACGGCCAATTCGCGCCCGATGATGATGACCACCACCCAGGCCGGTATCCAACCCAGACTGGACATCATGATCAGCGCACTGGAGACGAGCAGCTTGTCGGCCAGGGGATCCATCACCTTGCCCAGATTGGAGACCAGCCCCAGCTCCCGTGCGAAGAAGCCATCCAAATAATCGGTGATGGCGGCAAGGCTGAAGACCAGGGCCGCTGCGAAAGCCGTCAGCCGATTTGGCATGAGCAACAACAGCACGATCACCGGAGAGGCCACGATGCGGAAGAGGGTCAGGTTGTTGGGATCGCTGACCAGCCGCGCCAGGCGTTCTTTGCTAAAGTAAGACATCGACATCGGCATTGACGTTATGTGTTCATCTTCTCCCAATCGGCCAGAAATGCTTTGAGCCCCTTTTCGGTCAACGGATGCGCGGCCAGCTTGGCGAGGACGCTGTAAGGAATGGTGGCGATGTCAGCGCCGACAAGGGCCGATTCGAGGACATGCAAGGGGCTGCGAACGCTGGCGACGATCACCTCGGTTTCAAAGCCATAGTTGGCATACATTTCGACGATCTGTTCGACCAGCTCCATCCCCTCCTGGGAGACATCGTCCAGGCGGCCGACAAAGGGGCTCACATAGGTGGCACCGGCCTTGGCCGCCATGAGGGCCTGGAGGGGCGAGAAGACCAGGGTCACATTGGTCTTGATCCCATCGGCAGCCAGCTGTCGGACCGCTTTGAGACCATCGATCAGCATGGGAATCTTGACGACGATGTTCTTGTGCAATTTGGCCAGTTCCCGGCCTTCGCTCACCATACCGTCCACATCGGTGGCGATCACCTCTGCACTGACAGGCCCATCCACGATGCCGCAAATCTCGGTGACGACCTCTTTGAGATCCCGGCCCTCCTTGGCAATGAGGGAGGGGTTGGTGGTCACGCCGTCCACCATGCCCATGCGATTGGCGTCTTCGATCTCTTCGATATTGGCGGTGTCCAGAAAAAACTTCATCCTTCCTCCTCCACGTTTTCAAACAATACAAGTCGATTGGGGATTAGATCAAGCCCTACTGCGGGTGCTCCCGCTGGTAGGCTTCCCGGCAACGGGTGCTGCAGAAGAGGAGGGTGTTGCCGTCCATATTGAGCGGAACGCCCTCCTTGCGGGGAAAGTAGACCCCGCAGTGGGGGTCTTTGAGCATCTCGTCGGTCACCGGCAGGTCGCTGCCGGCGGATGAACGCGTCCCGCCATGCGGGTGGCGTGGATCCTGGTAACGGCGTCCGCCGGGGTTGACCAGCGCCTTGATGGCCCGCAGGCCAAGGTAAAACAAAAATAAAAAAATCAGAAAACGTATCACAGCGGAACGATATCCTGGTCTGTGGCGTCCAGTTCTGCGAGCAACCGATCCACCGGCAACCGCAGAACCGGGTGTAAAGCCTTGGGATCTATATCACAAAGGGGCTGCAGGACAAAGCGCCTTTTGTGCATGCGCGGGTGTGGCAAGGTCAGCTCGGGCTCGTCGCTGATGCAATCGTCATAGAAGATGATGTCCAAATCGAGGGTTCGGGGGCCGAATCGGATCTGGTCGCTGTCTGCCGTTCGGCCGGCCCGACGTTGAATCGCCTGCAGCGCCGCCAGCAGTTCCTTTGGCTCCAGACCGGTGGCCACTTTGATGGCGGCGTTGACGAACCAGTCCTGATCGAGGTAGTCCACCGGTGCTGTGCGGTAGAAGAGCGACTGGGCCAAGAGCCGTGTCCGGGGCAATTCCGCCACTTGTGCGATGCCGTGCTGGCAGCAGGCCAGCTTGTCGCCCAAGTTGGAACCGACCGAGATAAAGGCCGTGTGGGCCGGGAGGGGGGGGCCTGTCATCAAAAGGTCCAGGCGTCGGCCGTCATCTGACCTTCATAGACTAACCGCGCGTCTCCGGCCAGGTAGACCGCGTGGAAGGCCCCGCCTTTCCGTTCGAAGCAAACCGTCAGATCACTGCCGCTGCGGGTCCTGAAGGTGACGGGGCTTTCCAGTTCCTGGGTGGCGGCCAGGACAATGGCGGCGGCCACGTTGCCGGTTCCGCAGGCCAGCGTCTCGCCCTCGACGCCGCGCTCGTAGGTGCGGATCGACCAAGCGCCATCGGCGCCGCGGCTGACGAAATTGGCGTTGGTGCCGGCGGGCTGATAATTGGGATGGTGGCGGATGGCGCGACCCAACGCGATGACGTCCACCGCCTCCACATCTGGGACCACCGACACGACGTGGGGCACTCCCGTGTTGACGCTACCGACGGGAAGCGTCCGATCCGCAAGTTTCAGCGTCCGCTGCGGGACCAGGTCGAAGGGGGCCGTCATCTTGATCTTGACCACCTCTCCCTGCACCTCTGCCGCGATGATCCCGGCGATCGTCTTGAAGCGGAGGCTTTGCGCAGCGATCCCCTTGAGAAAGGCGTAGCGCGCTACACAGCGGGCCGCATTGCCGCACATCTCGGCGACGGAACCGTCGGCGTTGAAAAACCGCCACTGAAAGTCCGTGCCCTCATCCGGCGACGGCTCGATGAGGAGCAGCCCATCGGCGCCAATGGAGATGCGGCGGGTACAGATCCGCCGGACCCAGTCGGGCAGATCCAGCTCCAGGACACCTCCGGTGCGGTTGTCGATGATGATAAAATCGTTGCCCGCGCCGCTCATCTTGGCGAAGGGCAAGGAGTTGGTCGGTTCAGTCACGCGTTACCTCCACCGGTTTGGACGGTTCTCCCTGGCGACCGTCGGCCAGCCGCAGTGCGACCTGATAGCGGTAGCGAAAACCGGCGGCCACCGTCTCCGTGAATTGAAAGCGCAGCGCCCCGTCACGGCGCGGCGCATTGGGTGTGTAGGCGACGCGCCCCACCATTTCGTAGCGGGGCGGACAATCGGCGCAGGGCCCGGCGCTGAGGGCCAACGCGTCGCGGTGGACAACGAAGTGGGCGACCGCGGCCAGTGGCGCTTCAAGCGGTGCCAAGGTCCAGATCAGTCGCACCCGATCCGCCTGTAGTTGGACCGCGAGGTCGGCCGCCTGCGGCAAGGGGGGGCGCTGCGGCGGTTTGGGCGGTGCCTTACGCCCACAGCCGAGCGCGACCAGCGGGCCCAGCAGGCCGCAGAGCAGGATGACCATCACCACGCCACCGCTGCGCCGCCGGGGATCAGGCATCCTTGCCGTCCACAACCTCGCTGTCGAGATCCGCCTCGGCCTTGGTGATGGCGGCCATGACATTTTCAATGGCGGTTCCACCGGCCGAAGTGCGCCGATCCACCATCGCCTCGAGCGTGAGGTGATCGAAGAGGTCCGCCGCAATCAACTGTGAAAACTGCTGCAGGGTTTCCAGCGGCAGTTCGTGCAGTTCCTTTCCCTCGGAGAGGGCGAAGGCCACCACCTTGCCGACGCAATCGTGTGCTTTGCGGAAGGCCATTCCCTTCTTGACCAAATAGTCGGCCATGTCAGTGGCGTTGAGAAACCCTGCCGAAGCCGCCCGGCGCATGGCCGCTGCATTGATCTCAAGTTTCGGAATCATGCGAACGTAGATATCCAGGCAGCTTTGGAGGATGTCCACCGTGTTGAAGAGCGGCTCCTTGTCCTCCTGCATATCGCGGTTGTAGGCCAGGGGCAGGGCCTTCATCAAGGTCAGGAGGGCCATCAGGTCGCCGAAGACGCGCCCGCTTTTGCCACGCACGAGTTCGGGAATATCGGGATTTTTCTTCTGTGGCATGATGCTCGAGCCGGTGGCGAAGGCGTCTGGCAAGACGAGGAAATTGAACTCCTGCGTGTTCCAGAGGATGAACTCCTCGCTCAAGCGACTGAGGTGCATCATACAGATGCTGGCCGCACTCAAGAATTCGATGATGAAATCTCGATCGGCCACCGTATCCATGCTGTTGGCGGAAACCTCGGGGAAATCCAGCAGATCGGCCACGAACCGACGGTCGATGGGATAGGTGGTGCCCGCCAGGGCGGCCGCTCCCAGCGGCATGATGTTGATCCGCTGGAGGGCGTCCTGCAGGCGGGCCTGATCCCGGGTGAACATCTCGTAGTAGGCCATGAAGTGATGGCCCAGACAAACCGGCTGGGCCCGCTGGGTATGGGTGTAACCCGGCAGAATGACCGTTGCGCGGTCGCGGGCGAAGGCGACCAGCGCCGACCGGAGGGACCGCAGCAGTGCGATGGTTCGGCGGGTTTCGTGACGCAGGTACATGCGCACGTCCAAGGCCACTTGGTCATTGCGGCTGCGGCCGGTATGCAGCTTCTGAGCGCTCTTGCCGATCTTCTGGAGCAGGCGTGCCTCGATATGCATGTGGATGTCTTCGAGGCTGGGGTCAAGATCGAACGCACCCCGCTCCAGCTCGCGCCGGATGTCGGCCAACCCCTGCACCATGAGGTCCGCCTCGGCATCGGCGATCACGCCCACATGGGCCAGCATGCGGCAATGGGCCATACTGCCCTCGATGTCATATGGGTAGAGCCGCTGGTCGTAGTGAATGGAGGCCGTGAAGGCTTCGGTGGCCTGATCGGTTTTCTCGGCGAAGCGGCCGTCCCAGGGTTTGTCTGCCATGGTGTATTTGTCTGCCCTCTCATGGGATGTTGGTGGTTGCAGTCGTGGCGACCGATGTCGAGATGGTCCCCCGCCTCCGTCGGCCGGTGCGTCATTTTCACGGTTGGTCGGTCGGTGGAGCGACGCCGTTCCGGGCCCGTTAACGCTTCGCCCCTATTAAGGAGAAAAGGTAGCACATCTCGACGGACGCACCGGTGCACGATTCGTTTACGGATTCACCATTTTCTGGATTCTCAATCGCAGGGCGTTCAAGCGGATAAATCCCTCTGCATCCTTATGGCTGTATACCTGGTCGTCCTCAAAGGTGGCGAAGTCCTCCCGATAGAGGGAGTTGTCGGACTGGCGCCCGTTGACGGTGCAGTTCCCCTTGTAAAGCTTGAGACGAACCTGACCATTGACGGTTTCCTGGCTTTTGTCGATGAGGGCCTGGAGCATCTCCCGTTCGGGAGAAAACCAGAACCCGTTGTAGATCAATTGGGCGTACTTGGGCACGAGGGAATCGCGCAAGTGGATGGCCTCACGGTCCATGGTGATGGACTCCATCCCCAGATGGGCCTGGCGCAGAATGGTGCCTCCGGGGGTTTCATAGACACCGCGCGATTTCATCCCCACGAAGCGGTTTTCGACGATGTCGATGCGGCCGATGCCGTGTTTGCCGCCCAGTTCGTTGAGGGCTTTGAGCATCTTACCCGGCGACAGGGCCTCGCCATTGAGGGCCACCGGATCTCCCTTGTCGAAGGTCAGGACAATCTCTTCCGCCATATCCGGTGCCTCATGGGGAGCGACGCTCAGGGTGAAGATATCGTCGGGCGGCGCCGCCCAGGGGTCCTCCAAAACGCCGCCCTCATAGCTGATGTGCAGGAGGTTGCCGTCGGTGCTGTAAGGTTTGTTGTGCGTGGTGGGCACCTCGATGCCGTGCTTCTCGGCAAAGGCCATGAGGGCCGTACGGGAGCCCAGATCCCACTCCCGCCAGGGCGCGATGATCTTGATTCCGGGGTCCAAGGCCAAATAGCACAGCTCAAAGCGCACCTGGTCGTTGCCTTTACCGGTGGCGCCATGGCTGACCGCATCGGCGCCCTCCAATGCGGCGATCTCCATCTGGCGTTTGGCGATAAGCGGCCTGGCAATGGAGGTTCCCAGTAAATACTGACTCTCGTAAATGGCGTTGCCGCGAAAGGCAGGGAAGACATAATCGCGCACGAAATCTTCCCTTAGATCCTCGATGTAGGCCTTGGCGGCCCCGGTCTTCATGGCGTTCTCCTCCACGTGGGTCATGCTGTCCGGTTGCCCCAGATCGGCGGAAAACGCCACCACTTCACAATCGTAGGTTTCGATCAGCCACTTGAGAATGACGGAGGTATCGAGACCGCCGGAATACGCCAAAATCGCTTTTTTTACGTGCTCACCCACCAGATGTCTCCTTTATCGCTAATAAGATCCACTTTGGTACCCCATATCCCATACACCGACTCAGATGTCGTCGCTGGTGAAAATCTCGTCCAGGCAGGCAACGAGGTCGTCGATCTCTCCCCGGGTAATGGTCAAGGGAGGAACAAAACGCAGACGTCGCTCCTGAACGCAGTTGATCAAAAACCCCCGCTCGAGACAGGCATCCACCACCGGTGCCGCCGGTCGATCCAGCTCCAAGGCCAACAGGAGGCCCATGCCAAGTGCGCGCTTCACGACGGCGTGCCGGGACGCCAAGTCGGCGAGCCGGTCCTTGAAATAGGCGCCTGTCTGCGCCGCCAGCTCGGGCAAGTTCTCCGCCAACAGGGTTTGCAGCGTCGCCAGAGCCGCGGCGGTTACGATGGGCGTACCGCCGAAGGTGGACGCGTGCGCACCGGGCCCGAAAGCGGCCGCCACCGGTTCGCGCGCCAGCAGGGCGCCCATGGGCAGACCGTTGGCCAGCGCCTTGGCCAGCGTCATGAGATCGGGCGTAACGGCGAAATGCTCATGGGCGAACAGCTTGCCCGTACGCCCCATACCGGTTTGAATTTCGTCGAAAATAAGCAGCGCGCCGCGCTGGTCGCACAGCTCGCGCACCTGACCGAGGTAGTCATCGGCGGGGCAGTTGACGCCCCCTTCCCCCTGGATGGGTTCCAGCAGAACGGCACAAACGGTGTCGTCCATGCGTTGCCGCAGGGCCGCGATGTCGTTGAAGGGCACGAAATCGAAGCCGGGGAGAATGGGGTCGAATCCCTTTTTTATCTTCGCCTGTCCGGTGGCCGAAAGCGCCGCCATGGTGCGGCCATGAAAGGATTGGGTGGCCGAAAGAATGACATGACGCCCGGCCTCGCCGCGCTCACTATAGTACTTGCGGGCCATTTTGATGGCCGCCTCATTGGCCTCGGCCCCGCTGTTGCAGAAGAAAACCCGGTCGGCAAAGCTGTTTTCCACCAAGGCCGCCGCCAATTCCGTCTGAGGGATGGTGTAGTAAAGATTGCTCACATGATAGAGCTTCTCCATCTGGTCGGCCAGCGCCTGGTTCACCGCTGGATGGGCATGCCCCAGGTTGCAGACGGCAATGCCGGCCACGAAGTCGGTATAGCTGCGACCAGCCGTGTCCCAGAGGGTGCTTCCGCGCCCCTTTTCGATCACCAACGGGAAGCGTTTATACGTCTGCGCGAAGACATTCTCGGCGGTCTGCATGATCTGCGAGCTCATGGTCAATGTCCTCCTGTCCGTCAAGGGATGCTGTCCGATGGCGGTCCATCCAGCAGCACTTCGGTCCCGCTGCCCTTTACCGTGAAGAGTTCCAGCAGCAGGGCGTGCGGACGGGTACCGTTCATGATGGTGACCTTGCCGACGCCGCCGGCGAGGGCGTCCAGTGCGCATTCGATCTTGGGGATCATCCCCCCGGAAATGCTGCCATCCGAGATCATGGTGCGGATCTCCGCCGCACCGATGGAGGAGATCAGCCGGTCGGCGCTGTCGTTGACCCCGTCCACGTCGGTCATGAGAAAGAGACGCTCGGCACCCAGGGCCTTGGCGATCTCCCCGGCCACCAGGTCGGCGTTAATGTTGAAGGTCTCTCCGTCAACCCCACTGCCCACTGGTGCGATGATGGGGATGAAGCCGTCGCGGCCCAAGCTTTCGATGAGACCGGTGTTCACCGCAGTGACCTCGCCGACCAATCCAGGGTCGATGATCTCCGGTGGGCTGTTGAGATCCGCTTGGTGCACGATCTGCATTTTGCGGGCCTGGACCAGGTGGCCGTCCTTGCCGCTGAGGCCAACGGCCCTACCGCCCTGTTGATTGATCTGGGCCACGATCGCCTTGTTGACCTTGCCCCCCAGGACCATCTCCACCACATCCATGGTGGCGGCGTCCGTCATCCGCATGCCGCGCACAAACTTGGGCCGAATGCCCATCTGATCCAAAACCGTGTTGATTTGCGGTCCGCCCCCGTGGACGACCACCGGGTGGATACCGATCAATTTGAGGAGGGTGATGTCGCGCGCGAAGTCCACCTTGAGGCCGTCATCCACCATGGCGTGGCCGCCGTACTTGACCACCAGGGTCTTTCCGGAAAACTGACGGATATACGGCAGCGCCTCGATCAGGATCTCGGCGACGTTGGGGGTCTGTTTGGCGGATGGCATGGTGGTCGTCTCTCTGTCGCGTCTCTGCCGGACGTGGACGCGGTCGGCGGTTACAAAATGTAGCGGCTGAGGTCCTCATCCGCCGTGATGGCCGCCAATTTGGTCTGCACATAGACGGCGTCGATATCGATTCGCTTTTCGGTCAGGTCGGGGCCTTCAAAGAGAATATCTTCGAGCAGTTTTTCCATGAGGGTGTGCAGCCGACGGGCGCCGATATTGTCCGTGCGGGCGTTTACCTCCTCCGCGATGCGGGCGATCGCTTCGATGGCGTCCTCGCTGAATTTCAGGGTGACCCCCTCGGTTTTGAGCAATTCACAGTACTGGAGCAAAAGGGCGTTCTTGGGTTCCCGTAGAATTCGGCTGAACTCCTCGCGGCCAAGGGCGTTTAACTCCACGCGGATGGGGAAGCGCCCCTGAAGCTCGGGAATCAGGTCGGACGGCTTCACGGTGTGAAAGGCACCGGCGGCCATGAAGAGAATGTGATCGCTCTTCACCGGTCCGTACTTGGTGTTGACCGTGCTGCCCTCGACAATGGGAAGCAGATCGCGTTGAACCCCTTCACGGGAAACCTGGGGGCCTTGACTGCCGTCCTTCCCGGCGATCTTATCGATCTCGTCCAGGAAGATGATGCCCGACTGCTCCACCTTCTCGATCGCCTCTTTGATCACCTTGTCCATGTCCACCAGGTTCTGGGCCTCCTCCTGGGCCATGGTCTCCAGCGCCTCGATCACCTTGACCTTGCGCCGTTTGGTCCTCTTTGGCAGGAGATTGCCCAGCATGTCGCGCATATTGATGCCCATCTCCTCCATACCGGCGTTGGAGAAGATCTCCACCATGGGCAAACTGCGATCGCTCACATCCAGGTCGACAAACCGGTTGTCAAGCTTGCCGGCACGCAGCATCTGGCGCAGCTTGTTGCGGGTGGAGGAGCCCTCGTCGGAGCCGTTGGAGACGACCTCCAGACCAGATTCCCCTCCCAAGGCCGAGGGGCGCCCCTCACTCTTGGGCAACAACAGGTCGAGCATGCGCTCCTCGGCAATCTGCATCGCCTTGATACGCACTGCCTCCTGTTCGCGAATCTTGAGCAGGTTGATGGTGACCTCCACCAGATCCCGCACCATCGACTCTACGTCGCGCCCCACGTAGCCGACCTCGGTAAATTTGGATGCCTCCACTTTGGTGAAAGGGGAGTCGGTGAGGCGGGATAGGCGCCGGGCGATCTCCGTCTTCCCCACGCCGGTGGGACCGATGAGGATAATGTTCTTGGGGGCGATTTCGTCCCGCAGCTCCTCCGGCACCTGTCGGCGACGCCAGCGGTTACGCAGGGCGATGGCCACCGAGCGTTTGGCCTTCTCCTGGCCGATGATGTAGGCGTCCAGCTCCTTGACGATTTCCGATGGTTTGAGGTCGCTCATGGTCTCCTGACTGCCGGGAGTGTCCTGCCGGTTGTTAGAACTCTTCCATGGTGATGGAAGAATTGGTGTACACGCACAGGTCGGCCGCAGTGGTCAATGCCTCGGTGGCGATCTGGGCGGCGGAGAGTTGGGTGTGCTTGACCAGCACGGTGGCCGCTGCCTGAGCCGCTACGCCACCCGAACCGATGGCCACGATGCCGGCATCCGGTTCGATGACGTCCCCATTGCCGGACAGCAGCAGCAGGGTCTGTTTGTCGGCGGCGACCATCAATGCCTCCAGACGGCGCAGGTATTTGTCTGTCCGCCAGTCGCGGGCCAGTTCGACCGCGGCGCGGGTGAGACTGCCGTTGTAACGTTCGAGCTTCTGCTCCAACTTCTCGGAGAGGTGCAGCGCGTCGGCGGTGGCGCCGGCGAACCCCACAATGATGGTGTCGTGATAGATTCGCCGAACCTTGCGGGCGTTGTGTTTGACCACGGTGTCGCCCAAAGTCACTTGCCCGTCGCCAGCGACGGCCAGACGACCGTCGCGCCGCACAGCGACGATGGTGGTGCCATGAAACCTGTTAGCGAGGTCAAACATGATATCTCCACACCTAACCGGTTTTAATCAGTGATCGCCTACCCAGGGCCAATCGGCCTAGCCGTACGCCGGTTCAGCAGTGCGCGTGTGGTTAAAAAAAATTGTATTGCGCAAGCCAACGGGCGCGCTGAATTACAGGAACCCGCCCTTCAGCCCTTCGCAGCCCCTCCTCTGCACTGCTCGCCGCTAGGCGCTGCACCCATTTTTACTTCCGCGGATGCGACTTGTCGTAGGCGGCCATCAGGCGGTCGATGCTCACATGGGTGTACTTTTGGGTCGTTCGCAAGCTGCGGTGGCCCAACATCTCCTGAACACTGCGCAGATCGGCACCCGCGTCCAGCAGGTGGGTGGCAAAGCTGTGACGCACCCCGTGGGGGGCCACCGGCACGGGCAGTCCGCACCGGCGCGACAATTGATCCAGAATACGCCGGATCGACCGTGCGGTGAGACGCCTGCCAAAGCGATTGAGAAAGAGTGCCCCGCCGCGCTTTTCATCGGCTGCCGCGCTCCTCTCCGGCAACCGCTGGCGGTAGTTGCGGATGGCCGTCAAGGCGCGTTCGCCGATGGGCACGAGACGCTCCCGCTTGCCTTTGCCCAGAACGCGCACAAAGCCCAGCTGCATCTCCAGATCTTCGGGATTGAGGCCCGCCAGTTCCGACACCCGCAAGCCGCAGGAGTACAGGGTCTCAAACATGGCCCGGTTGCGGGCCTCCAGCAAGCTCCCATCGGGAATGCTGTCCAGGAGCCGCAACATGTCGTCCACCACCAGATACCCCGGTAGCGTTTTCGGCAGTTTGGGCGTGAGAACCTTTTCGGCCGGATTGTCCGCCATCAGGCGATGCTTGCGGAGAAAGGCGAAAAAGGTCCGCAGCGCGGACAACTTACGGGCGATGGTGCGTTTGGCGTTCCGCCGATGCAACCATGCCAGGTAGCCGCGAATCATCAGGGGATCGACCGCGTCGCAGAGGACGGGCCGCCCCCTCTCGCCGGCGGTGAATCGGCAGAACTCGGCCAGATCGTGGCCATACGCCCGCAGGGTGTTTTCGGTGTACCCCTTCTCTGCGGCCAGACTCTCGAGATAAACGGGTACTTGCGAGGCCAGCGTGGTGTCCGCTGCCGCCATGGCAGGCCCTCCCTAAAACGGGTACGGCAGGCCCACCCATCAGTGTCACAGAATCACCTGGGCATCGCCTGCCGCACCGATGTTGCCGGCCGCTAGTGTCGCATGGCGGAATCCCGCCCCTCACCGGCCCAACCGGCACCATGTGCCAAAATTTCTGTTAGCCTTTTTGGGGAACGACTGTCAAGGGTTAGCCCCATATGGGCAGCGGCCACCGGCGATGGATCCTGATGGGTCGCGCCGCGGCAGCGGGGGGCGAGGCATCGCTCTCGGGTTAGCCGTGGGCCGTTTCCCGCAGCACCCGCATGATCTGCTGCATATCGTTCCAGACGGCCCGTTTGGCCTGGGGATGGCGCAGGAGATAGGCGGGGTGAAAGGTCGGCATCACCTGGCAGCCGCTGAGGCCCGCTGGGTAGGGGTGAAAGTGTCCCCGCAGGCGGGAGATGGGCGTATCGGTTTCCAGCAAGGCGTGGCTGGCGCAGGCGCCAAGCGTGCAGATCACCGTCGGCTGGATCACCCGCAATTGCGCCCTGAGATAGGGAAGGCAAGCCGCCATCTCAGCGTCACCAGGGCGGCGGTTGCCGGGCGGGCGGCATTTGACCACGTTGCAGATGTATACCGCCGTACGGGTGAGATTCATGGCGGAGATGATCTTGGTGAGCAGTTCACCGGCGGGTCCCACAAAGGGCTCACCGCTGAGGTCCTCCTCACGACCCGGCCCCTCTCCCACAAACACCAGGCGGGCGCTGGGGCTGCCGCTGCCGAACACGATCTGTGTGCGTCCCGCGGCGAGACCACAGCGCTGGCAATCGCCGAGGTCCGTCCGAAGAGCGCCCAAGCTGTCGAGCCCATCCAGGGCGGATGACGGAGCAGCGCTATGGGGCCCCGCCATCTGAGTGGCGTTGGCGGGCGCGCCCCAGCGCCGGACCCTTTCCAGGTTTTCCGGCGTCACGTCAAATCCGGCACAGCCGCTCTCGGCCATTGCCTTGAGGGAGTGCCGGATGTCGGCAAGGATGGCGGCGACCTGAGCGGTGGTGGGCTTTGCGCTAACCATCTGATGCTGAAGGTGCGGCCAAGGCCGCGATGCGGTCGAGGAGCTCATGGGCGAGGGCCTCCTTGGACATTACGCCCAGGCGCTCTTCGCGTCCATCGGCGAACAAGAGGCTCACCCGGTTGGTATCGCTGCCGAAGCCGCTGTCCGGCGGCCCGATGAGGTTACCGACGATGAGATCGAGATGCTTGGCCGCCAGCTTTTGACCGGCATTTTCCCTCAGATCACGGGTTTCAGCGGCAAAACCCACCAGGATCTGGCCCTGCTTGCGACGTCCCAGTGCTGCCAGAATGTCCTCGGTGCGCGTCAGGTTCAGGGTGGGTGCATCGCCCCCATCCGTTTTTTTCATTTTGTGCCCGGCCGGGTGCGTCGGGCGGTAATCGCCCACAGCGGCGGTTTTAATGACGATGTCGGCCGTATCGAAGCGACCCACCACCTCCGCGTACATGTCGGCGGCGGAAGTGACGGGAATGGTTTCCAGCCCCAAAGGCGCTGCCAAGTGCGTCGGACCACTGACCAGGGTCACCTCGGCGCCGCGCAGTTCCGCAGCGCGAGCGATGGCGTAACCCATCTTGCCCGAGGAGGGATTGCTGATGAAACGCACCGGGTCGATGGCTTCACGGGTGGGGCCGGCGGAGACCAGTACCCGTTTTCCAACCAAATCCTTGGGGGTCAGAAGGGCGGTGAGGCGGTCGACGATCTCCCATGGCTCTCGCAAGCGGCCGTAGCCCGTTTCCCCGCAGGCCAATGGGCCGGCGCCCGGCATCATGATGCTGTGCCCATCCGCCGCCAGGATCTGAAGATTGCGCTGAACGGCACGGTTTTCATACATCTGGGTGTTCATGGCCGGACAGACCAGCACCGGCGCGGCCACCGCCAGCATGAAGGTGGAGAGCGCGTCGTCGGCCAGTCCGTGGGCCAGCTTGGCCACCAGATTGGCGGTGGCCGGCGCCAGAACGATTCCATCGGCCTCACGGGCCCAGTCGATGTGCTGCATGGCGGCCTCGTCGTCCGCATTGAAGAGACTGCTGCACACTTTCTGACCGCAGAGGGCCTCGAAGGTCAGCGGTTGGATGAACTCGCAGGCATGCTGTGTCATCATCACGCGCACGGCGGCCTCCGCCTTGGTGAGCAGTCGGACCACCTCGACGGTTTTATAGGCGGCGATGCCACCGCTGACGCCCACCACAATTTGTTTGCCGGCCAATCCCCGCCGCATCAGCGTCTCCATCCGTTATCGAGCAAGGCGATTCTCATGGTGAGACCGTGAAAACTCATCCGATCCAGGCCCGGTGGACGTGCGTCGGCGAGCGACGCCAGTTCCACCGGTCCGGGATCAGGAAAGCAACTTTCGCAGACGGTTCAAGCGCTCCCGCAACTGCAGCAGTCGGATCCACTCGCGCGTGAGCTGCACCAGCTCCCCGCGCTGGGTTTGCCGCTGGGTGACCAACGCCGCCTCGGCGTCGGCCAGAGCCTTGATCAGGGTTTCGTCATGGGGCGACGCCAGCAGCAAGTGGCGATAGATGGCCGCGGCCCGATCGTGATGTCCCTGCTGGGCGTAAACCCTCGCCATGGTGAGGGTATATATCTCGGGATCGTCGCTCATGTCCCCCTCCGCGCATCCGCTCAAGGCGTTCGGCCGCCGTTCTCCTCTGAAGGGCGGGTGTCGGGAACCACCCGGGGCGGTATGCGACTGGCCTCGAACTTGAAGATCACCTCATCCGGGGCGACCATACCCAGTTCACGGCGCGCCATGGTTTCGATGTAGGTGAGATCGCCGCTGAGTCGTTCGATGACCCGATAGAGCTCAAGATTCTGGCGACCGATGGACGCATTGGTGTCGTCCAGGGTGCGGGCTTTTTCCCGCAGGCGATAGTAATCGACCAGCCCGTCATCACCGAAGACGCTGTAGAGGAGAAAGATCCCCATGAGGGCCAGTACAATTGCGGCCAGCACATTGTGCTTGCCGACCAGTTGTTTGATTGCCACCATCAGCTTGTCCCCTGCCGGTGGCGTCGCATACGGCCGCGGCGACCGATGATTTCCCACACGGCGCCCACCTCCGGCATCCCCATGAGCCGGGCCAATCCCATGTACACGGCAATCCCAAGCATCATCAGCCCCCCCAGTACCACCAGCAGTCCCAGACCATTGTCGGGCACTGCGGGCAGCACGAAGCGGCCGCCCAGGTGTATCATGCCGCCCATCACTGCTGCGGCCAGGAGGCTTCTCCCGGCGGAATGGGCGATGGGACGCCACCCCAGGCTGCCCAGGCGGCGACGCAGCGCCCGGATCAGCAGCAGCAAGTTTAGCATGGAAGCGAGTGCGGTGGCCAGCGCCAGACCGCCGTGGGCCAGAGGCCGCATCAACAACACCCCGAGAACGATGTTGGCGGCGATGGCAATCGTCGCCGTCAAGACCGGTGTGCGGGTATCCTGGAGGGCGTAGAAGGTTGACACCAGGATCCGTACCGCTGCAAACGCCCACAGGCCCACTCCATAATACAAAAGCGCGACAGCGGTCAATCGGGTGGTGTTCGGATCGAAGTCGCCCCGCTGAAACAGCAAGGCGACGATGGGCTCGCGCAGTAAAATCAGCCCCACCATGGCGGGCAGGGTGATGAAGAGAACCAGTTGAAGGGCATGGCGAAAGGTATCCGTCAATCCCCAAAGGTCCTCCTCAGCGGCCTGACGAGAGAGGCTCGGCAGTACTGCCGTTGACAGGGCGATGGCGAAAATGCCCAAGGGAAACTGAACCAGGCGATCGGCGTAGTAAAGATAGGCAACGCTGCCGGCGGGCAGTAGGGACGCCAGGAGCGTGCCCACCAGGATGTTGATCTGATATACCGCGGCCCCGAAGACGGTGGGCAGCATGAGGCGACCCACCCGTTTCAGGGCCGGGTGGTAGAGGCGCAGCACACGCCAAAACCGCAGGCCTTTGGCGACCATGGGCGGCACCTGGAGCAGCAGTTGCAGGAGTCCGCCGACGAGAACGCCCAGGGAGAGGCCAATGACGCGAACCTCGAGGTCGGGGCTGATCCAGGCCGCACAGAAAATGCTCGTGATCATGGCCAGATTGAGCAGTACCGGTGCCAAAGCCGGTGCAGCGAAATGACCGAGGACGTTCAGGATTCCCATACAGAGCGCCACCAGCGCCACGAAGCAGATATAGGGAAACATGATCCGTGTGAGAAGAATCGTAAGGGCCATCTTGGCGGGCTCCGCCACAAACCCGGGCGCCACCATGCGGATGATGAGGGGGCTGGCGATCACGCCGAGGACGGCGACGGCCACCACCACGACGCTGAGCAGGCCCATGGCCGCGCCGGCCAGGGCATAGGCCTCTTGTCGACCTTTGCGTGCCAGGGTTTCGCTGAACACGGGCACGAAGGCAATGCTGAGGGACCCCTCACCGAAGAGGCGGCGCAGCAAATTGGGAATTCGAAAGGCGGCGATAAAGGCATCGGCGGCAAGGCCGGCACCAAAAAAATAGGCCATTACCATGTCGCGCACGTACCCGAAGACGCGGCTGAGGAGCGTTGCCGCGGCCACCACACCGGTGGCGCGGTTCACACGGGAAGTCTCGTTGCCGGAAGCGCTTTGCTTCATTGGGGCGGCGGTCGATGGATCATCGCTATTTGCTGGCGTTCTTAAGTTCATACACACGGAGGCAGCGCTTCAACAGGCCGATGAGACAGTGCAGCGGGGCTGCATCGATGCCCCGGGCAGCGGCGTCTGGCATGAAAAAAGATTGACAGGGGCACGATTTCTATTTATTAAACCCATTTTACAAAAAAACTTATCGCAATGAAGGAGATCCCAACGGTGGCCAACCATAAATCAGCCTTGAAACGCGCCGGACAGAATGAGCGCCGGCGGATGCGCAACAAAGCCGTCAAAACCACTGTCAAAAACGAGGTTAAAAGTGTCCGCCAGGCCGTTGCCGATGGCAATACTGCGGATACCAGTGCGCTTCTCAACCAAGCCAAAGCGACCATCGACAAAGCCGCCAAAAAGGGTGTGCTGCACAAGCGCACTGCCGCTCGCAAAGTCTCCCGTCTCGCCAAGATGGTCAACGCCGCCAGCGCATAACGCCAACCTTGGCGTGGCCCGCGCCGCCACCGCCCGCCGATCTGGCAATGCGCCGGTGATTGGCGCCGTGGGCGTTTGGCACCGCTACCGTGGATCAAAATAAACGCGACCCTCAGGGTCGCGTTTTTCTATTTGGATCGCCCGGCTGCGCCAGCGCAGGCGGCTGGGTCGCGCTGCCTGCCCAATGGCCGCCATGCGACCGCCCAGCGGATGGCGGCCGCGTCGGCTGGGGCTAAAAGTCATCCGTCAAGCGCTGGTAGGCGCGCTCCGCCAGATCCTGGGCGGCCTCCGCCAGTGCTCGCTGGCGATTTGCCTCGGTGGCGATCTCGTCCCCATCGATCACGTCGTAGACCCGGTCGGCCCGCAATTGCTCTATTCGCCGCAGCTCCCTTGCGGATGCATCCTCCAGGCGCAGGCGCATCTCGATCTCCACCCGCCGTTCCGCTGCGGTCCGCTCGCCGCTGCGGGAAACCGTTGTGGTGGCAATACGGGTGATTTCGCCGAGAAGAACGCCGTCGGCCGTATCGGTCGCGCCGGCCTGCGCCTTGAGATAACGGGTGGCCTCTTCCACCAGCGCATTCGTCACGGTGGTTTCAATCCCAGTCTCGGCGCTGCGGTTTTGCACCGTGGGGATATAGAGTCGCTCGATACCGGCGGGCAGGCTGCCCCCACCGGCGAAGCGATAGCCACACGCCTGGGACGCCAGCAGAAAGCCCACTAGAACGAGCGTGCCAATCCATGCGGGCGACACCAGACGGTAGAAGGGATTGCCGCGCATGGGGAGCTATACCACGATGTTGACCAGTTTGTTGGGCACAACGATCACTTTGCGGATCGTCTTGCCCGCGGTGAACTTGGCCACCCGCTCGTCGGCAATGGCGGCCTCGCGGATGGTTGTTTCGGGGGCATCCACCGGGGCGTTGAAACGCCCGCGCAGCTTGCCGTTGACCTGGATCACGATGGTGGTTTCTGCCTTGACAAGGGCCGCCTCGTCGTAAGTGGGCCACGGGGTTCTGAGGACGCTCACACCGTTGCCTAAAGAGGACCAGATCTCCTCGCAGAAATGGGGCACCAGGGGAGATAGCAGCAGCACCACATTCTCCAGGGCAAAGCGCATGACGGCATCCGCGTCCGGTGAATCGATGTCATCGGCGACGCCATATAGGGTGTTCACCAACTCCATGACGGCACTGATGGCGGTGTTGAAATGGAATCGATCCTCGATATCGCTGGTGACCTTTTTGATCGTTTCGTGCGTCTTGGCAAAGAGCGGCCGCAACTCATCCGGCAGATCGCTCAGTCCGCCGCTAAAGGCCGCGACGCCGGCGACACGCTCTTTCCATGCAGACACCAGGCGCCAAACCCGGTTGAGAAAGCGGGCACTGCCCTCGACCCCCTGATCGCTCCACTCCAGATCGCGCTCGGGCGGCGCTGCGAAAAGGCAGAACAGTCGCGTGGTGTCCGCTCCGTAGCGGGTCAGCAGCTCCTGGGGATCGATGACGTTGTTTTTGGATTTGGACATCTTCTCTACCCGTCCCTGGGTCACGGGCAACCCGCATTTGGAGCAGGTCAGCTCATCCTCGCGCTCCCAGACCACTTCGCTGGGATAGAGAAAGCCGTGTTCGGGACAGGTCATGGTCTCTTTGCAGACCATGCCCTGGGTCAGCAATCGGGTGAAGGGCTCCTTGAACCGGACCAACCCGAAATGATGCAGTACTCGGGAAAAGTAGCGCGAATAGAGCAGGTGCAAGATGGCGTGCTCGACACCGCCAATGTATTGATCCACGGGCATCCAGTAGTCCACGTCGGCCTGATCGAACATGCCCGCGTCGTAGTGGGGACTGCAATAGCGGTCGAAATACCAGGAGGATTCCACGAAGGTGTCCATGGTGTCGGTGTCGCGGCGGGCATCGGCCCGCCCACAGCGGGGGCAGGTGGTCCGCGTGAAGGCCTCCAGGGTTGGCAGCGGCGATCGGCCACCCGCCAGCATGTCCACCTCCTCCGGCAGGAGAATGGGCAGATCGGCCTCGGGCACCGGGACGATGCCGCAGTCGTCGCAATGGATCATGGGGATGGGGGCGCCCCAGTAGCGTTGCCGGGATATTCCCCAGTCGCGCAAGCGAAAATTGACCGTGGCCTTGCCCAGGTCGTTCTCCTCCAGGTATTGGACGATGGCGTCCATCGCTTGGCGGTTGGGCATGCCGTCGAAGGCACCGGAATTGGTCATGATGCCGTCCGCTGGTTGGGCCGCCTCCATGACGGCGGGGTCCAGCGGTGCATCCGGCTGCTGGACGACCACCACGACGGGCAGATCATATTTACGGGCGAACTCAAAATCGCGTTGGTCGTGGGCCGGCACGCTCATTACCGCCCCTGTTCCGTATTCCATGAGAGCGAAATTGGCCGTGTAGATCGGCATCCGGGCACCGTTCATGGGGTTGCTACAATAGGCCCCCGTCCAGACCCCCTCCTTCTCGTAGCTTTCCAGGGCTTTGCTCGAGCGGTCTTGCTGGGCAATCTTCTCCACAAAGGCCGCCACTGGATTCTCCTGAGCGGTCCCGGCCGAAAGTTCAGGCACCAGGGGGTGTTCAGGGGCCAGACACATGAAGGTCGCACCGAAGACGGTATCGTGGCGGGTGGTGAATACGGAGATCACCGCATCGCTGTTTTCCACCGGGAATCGGATCTCGGCCCCCGTGCTCTTGCCGATCCAGTTCTTCTGCATGGTGGTGACCTTGTCGGGCCACCCGGGCAGCTGGTCGCAATGAACCAGGAGGTCCTCGGCGAAATCGGTGATGCGGAAAAACCACTGGGCGAGTTTTTTCTGACGCACCGCCTGCCCGCAACGCCAGCACATGCCGGCTTCCACCTGTTCATTGGCCAGAACGGTTTGACAGGGTTCGCACCAGTTGACGTAACTTTCCTTGCGATAGGCCATCCCTTCGGCGTACATCTTCAGAAAGAGCCATTGTTCCCATCGGTAGTATGCCGGATGACAGGTGGCAATCTCGCGGGACCAGTCATACGAGAAGCCCATCTGCTTTAGTTGGGCCCGCATGGCGTCGATGTTGGCGTAGGTCCATTTGGCGGGATGGCTGTTGTTGGCGATGGCGGCATTCTCGGCCGGCATGCCGAAGGCATCCCAGCCCATGGGGTGCAGCACATTGAAGCCCTGCATGGTCTTGTAGCGGGCCACCACGTCGCCGATGGTGTAGTTGCGGACGTGGCCCATATGGATCTTGCCGGAGGGATAGGGGAACATCTCCAGGAGATAATACTTGGGCCGGTCAGGATCGGTCTCCACATTGAACAGCCCGTCGGCGTCCCACCGCTGCTGCCATTTTGCCTCTATCTCACCGGGATTGTACTTTTCGTCCATGACGTCATCAACCTTGCGTGTTGGTTTTGAGGGGTTCATCGCGGGTGGGCGGCGAGGCCTGCCGGCCGCAGGGAATTTGTTGTGCCACAGAAGGTGTTAAAATACAACCCGGTAGTGGTTAGAAAGGGTTTGACATCCGTGGAATAATTCCATATTCAGTCCACCAGCGTGTAGCCTCCCGCCGCTTGCGGATCCTCTCCGGCCACCCGGCGATCCATCACCCTCCCACATTCGGTTCCGGAAACACGATTGGCGATGCGGAGCAGCGCGGGCCGACGGTCGCGGAGACGGCAGCGGTGACCACTCGGACCTGGGGCGGGGCTTTTTCAGACGTCACAACCTGATAGGGTTGGGCATTTTCCGGCGAGCGTGCATTCCGCCGGCTAAGGAAACGCACTTGAATGAGCAGTAAAATATTGATCAACGCCATCGATCCCGAAGAGTGCCGGATCGCAAAAGTCAAAGAGAACCGCCTGGCGGAGTTCCATACGGAGAGCGCCGCCCGGGAGATTACCCGAGGGAACATCTATAAGGGCACCATCGCCCGGGTCGAGCCGAGCCTGCAGGCCGTCTTTATCGACTATGGCGGGGAGCGCCACGGTTTCCTCCAGATCCACGAAATTCACAGCGACTACTTCCTCGACGTCCCTTCGGGCAACAAGGCGGTGCAGAACCGGCTGAAACGCGGCCAGGAGCTCATCGTTCAGGTGGTGAAGGATCCCGCCGGCTCCAAGGGCGCCATGCTCTCCACCTTCATCTCCATGCCAGGTCGATTCGTGGTGCTGATGCCGGGAAACACCGGAAGGGGGATCTCACGCAAGATCGAAAGCGAAGAGGAGCGCAATCGGCTCAAGGAGATTGTCGACGGCCTCAACATGCCGGAAGATTTTGGGTTGATCGTGCGCACGGCCGGTGAAGGTTGCACCAAAACCCTGCTGTCCAAAGATGTCAGCTATCTCATGCGCCTGTGGCGCAACATCAAAAAACGGGCCATGAACAGCGATGCACCGGCCACTCTCTACAAGGAGCGCAATCTGGCGGTGCGCGCCATGCGGGATTACTTCACCCCCGATGTCACGGAGATCCTCATCGACGAGGAGCACGTCTTTCGGGAGGTGAAGGGCTTCATCCACATTATTTCGCCCAAACACGTCAAGATCGTCAAACGCTACCAGTCGGACCGCCCGATTTTCACCAAGTTTCAGCTGGAGGAACAGATCGCCACCATCTTCGAGAGCCGGGTACGCCTTCGCTCGGGCGGATCCTTGGTGATCGAGCAAACCGAAGCGTTGGTGGCCATTGACGTCAACTCGGGCAAGGGAACGCGTAAAAGGGATATCGAGGAGACGGCCCTCATGACCAATATGGAGGCCGCTGAAGAGATTGCCCGTCAGCTTCAATTGCGGGATCTGGGGGGCCTCATCGTCATCGACTTCATTGACATGCGCGACCGTGGACACCGGGCCAAGGTGGAGAAGGCCATCCGCGGCTACATGCGCCAGGACAAGGCCCGCACCAAGGTTGGGCGGATTTCGCGTTTCGGGCTTCTGGAGATGTCGCGCCAGCGCATGCGCCCGCCCATCGATTTCGGCAGCTTCGAACAATGTGTGGTCTGCAGAGGCAAGGGACAGATCCCCTCAACGGAATCGCTGGTGTTGAGTTTCCTGCGCAAGCTCAAATTGGCGACCCTCAAACCAGAGGTGAGTCAGGTGCACGGTGCCGTCCCCATGGATGTGGCCGACTATCTGCTGAACCGCAAACGCGGTGAAATCGTTGAGCTGGAACAGCGGCGCAATCTGCAGATCACCATTCAAGGAGACCCCTGTATGATACCGGGGGACAGCGAGATCGCGTGTGAGTGATGTTGCTCGACCCGGTGTGCACCGGGGCAAGGCGGTGGTTGCCGGCCAAGTCGCCAGGGGCTGAATAGCGTTTGACCTATTTGGCCAAGTACAGTATATCTGCGCCGTTTTGGCCCGCAATGTGGGACAGGCATGATTTGGCCTTGGTCATCAAAGGGCCCCACGCTCTGACGTGTCGCCCATGATCGCCGCCACTACCCTCCGCCGGCGCTTTGACCGCCTGGCGGTTTGCGTATATATAAGGTGGCGTTCCCAAGAGATCCGAGGACTTGGGAAACGGCCCTCATCCCGGCGCATACCGCACCAGTCGCCCAAGACGGCACGCTGGAGGCGGTTTGCTGTTTCAAAAGCGTCCGGATCGGCGGCAACATCATCGAATGCGGATAGATCTGATCGGTTGGCTTCTGGCATCGGATACAGAAAGCCGCCCTTGGAAGGGCCTCGGCCCACAAAGGAGGTAAGCGAGTGACAGGAATTGCATACGCGATGGGAGCTGGCGGGGCTGCGCCCCAGGGTGGTGCCGGCGGATTTGCCGGCCTGGTCCCCCTGATTCTAATGTTCGTGATCTTCTATTTTCTGCTGATCCGTCCCCAGCAAAAAAAGACCAAAGAGCACCGCGAGATGATCGGCAACCTCAAAAAAGGAGACCGGATCATCACCGCCGGCGGCCTGCACGGCCGCGTCACGGGCGTGTCCGAATCCACCCTCACCGTCGAGATCGCTGAAAAGGTGCGGGTTAAGGTCAACCGGTCCAGCGTATCGGCCCTGGCCCAGCCGGCGCCGGCGGTCCAGCCCGCCAAAAAAGGCAAAGCGGACACTAAATCTCAGAACGACAAGGCCAAGTAGAGGGGCAGAGCGTTGAAAAATATCTCCTGGAAACTGGTTGCGGTTCTGGCGGTGCTCGTCGTCGCCGTGGTCTACGTCATCCCCACCATGGTGCCCGGCACCTGGCCCAACAAGAAGATCAACCTGGGCCTTGACCTGCAGGGCGGCATGCATCTGGTGCTGGAGGTGCAGACCGAGCAGGCGGTGGAGAACACCATTGAGCGGATCGGCCAGGACCTGCGCAGCCTGATGCGCTCGGAGCGGATCCGGCACACGGGTATCGACCTGAGCGATAGGGTGTCACTGACGGTAACGGTCAATGGCCAGGACCAGATAGAGGCCTATGAAACGCTGCTGGACAAGGAGTTTCCCGAACTGCGCATGGCGTCGCGCACCCGGGACGGCGATGCGTTGACAACCGTCCTGGACCTGCCCGACGAGGAGGTCGCCAGCATTAAACGATTGGCCGTCGACCAAGCGCTGGAAACCATCCGCAATCGGGTTGATCAGTTCGGCGTCAGTGAACCGGATATCCGGAATCAGGGAGAGCGCCGCATTCTCATCCAGTTGCCGGGGATCAAGGATACCCAGCGGGCCAAAGAATTGATCGGGCGCACGGCCCTCCTGGAGTTCAAGCTGCTCGACGAATCGGTTTCACCATCTGCGGCCGAAGGGGGCAATGTCCCCGCCGGAAGCGAGTTGCTGTACCAGGTGAATGAGGACCCGGCCACCAAACGGACGACCAA
This sequence comes from Desulfosarcinaceae bacterium, assembly GCA_030066015.1. Classification (GTDB taxonomy): domain Bacteria; phylum Desulfobacterota; class Desulfobacteria; order Desulfobacterales; family Desulfosarcinaceae; genus JASJCL01. The sequence goes on from JASJCL010000005.1 coordinate 74,517, forward strand.
GGTCCCCTACGTCGTCCGCAAACGGGCCTCCCTCACGGGGGCCTATCTCACCGACGCGCGGGTGAAGATCGACTCCCAATACAACGAACCCTATGTCGCCATCAGTTTCGATAAGAAAGGGGCCCGCATCTTCGAACGCGTCACCGGCGAGAACGTCAACAAACGCCTGGCCATCGTGCTGGACAACACGGTGTATTCAGCACCCAACATCCAGGAGAAGATCAGCGGCGGAGAGGCCCAAATCACCGGTAGCTTCACCGCCGAGGAAGCCCGCGATCTGGCCATCGTGCTGCGGGCCGGCGCCCTGCCCGCCCCTGTGAAGGTGTTGGAGGAGCGGACTGTCGGCCCCTCGCTGGGGACCGACTCCATCCGCAAAGGATTGTTCTCCATGGTGGTCGGGGGGGTTCTGGTGGTCATCTTCATGGTGGTCTACTACAAGGGTGCCGGCCTCATTGCCGACATGGCCCTTGCCCTCAACATCCTGCTCATCGCAGCGGGACTGGCCGGATTCGGGGCCACCCTGACCTTGCCCGGCATCGCCGGGATCATCCTCACCATTGGCATGGCTGTAGACGCCAACGTATTGATATTCGAACGCATCCGAGAAGAGATGCACCTGGGCAAAACACCGCGCTCAGCAGTGGATGCCGGTTACGAGCGTGCCTCCCTGACGATCCTGGACGCCAACGTGACCACCCTCATCGCCGCCCTCGTGCTGTTTCAATTCGGCACCGGACCGGTGAAAGGATTTGCCGTTACCTTGAGCCTCGGGGTGCTGGCCAGCCTGTTCACGGCCCTGATTTTGTCGCGCACCATCTTCGAGCTCATTCTCAACAAACGCCACGTACAGACCCTGAGCATCTAAGCGAAAACGCACACATGGCGCCGGGCACCTGCCGCCAAATGCGGCGGCGGCCATCGACAGCGTGCAAGGCTATCAGCCCAATAAGATAAGGAAGCCGTCATGCAGTTCATCAAACCGGGCATCAATATCAATTTTATCGACAAGCGCAAAGTCGCCGCCATTGTCTCCGCGGTTTTCATTCTGATCAGCATCGGGTCGCTGATCCTAAAAAATGGGCCCCGCTACGGGGTGGACTTCGCCGGGGGTACTGAGATTCAGGTCAAATTCGAGACGGCCACCGATATCGAGAATATCAAGGCAGGTCTCGCCGGCATGCAGCTCGAGGACGTCACCGTACAGGATTTCGGTGAATCGGACAGCAACGAATATCTGATCCGCACCGATCTCTCCGAGGATCAGGGCAGTGGGTTGGCCGATAAGGTCAAAGCCGCCTTGGACAGTGCCACAGGCACCGCCGCAGAGATCCGCCGCGTGGACATGGTGGGTCCCCAGGTCGGCGAGGATCTCCGTGAAAAAGCCCTTTTCGCCATGTTTTACGCCCTGCTCTTTATCACCATCTACATCTCGGGGCGGTTCGAATTGAAATGGATGCTCAGTGGCGTGGTGGCCGCCGCACTGGCTGGCGCGGTCTACCTGCTCAACCTATTTGACGTCAGTGTGCCCATCCTCATCGTGGCCGCACTCCTCGTGAGTCTGGTGATCTTCTGGTTCCTAGAACTCAAGTACGCCATGGGTGCCATCGTAGCGCTGATCCATGATGTCACCATCACGGTGGGGATCTTCTCCATCTTTGACAAGGAGTTCACACTGCCCATCATCGCCGCGCTGCTGACCATCATTGGCTACTCCCTCAACGACACCATCATCGTCTTCGATCGCATCCGCGAGAACCTCCGCAAGTACCATAAAAACCCCCTGGCGACCATCATCAACAAGAGCATCAACGAAACCCTGGCGCGGACCCTGCTCACCTCGCTGACAACCCTCGTCGTGGTGATCGCCCTCTTTGTGCTGGGCGGCGGTATCATCCACGATTTCGCCTTCGCCCTCATCGTGGGCGTCCTGGTGGGGACCTACTCCTCGATTTACGTTGCCAGCCCCATCCTATTGGCCTGGCAAAAACGTTAAGCGTCATGGAGAATACGCTGCCATGGCTGACCCTCAAGGGGGTGCCGGGTGTGGGCAACCTGCTGTTCAAGCGGCTGCTCGATCGCTTCGGATCCCCTCAGGCGGCCCTGGCGGCATCCCAAGCCGAGCTGACAAGCGTGGCCGGGATCAGCGCCCGCATCGCCACGGCTATTCGCCGACAACAGACACCAGACGAAGCGCGGCGCGAACTTGATCTGGCGGATCACCACGGCTTCAAAATCCTCACCCAGACGGATCCCGCCTTTCCCAAGCTCCTCCGCCAGCTCCCCGATCCCCCGCCCCTGCTGTACGTCAATGGCCACCTCCATCCGGATGCACTGCACATCGCCATGGTCGGATCCCGCAGTGCGACCCGCTATGGTCTGGAAATGGCCCACGCCATTGCCAAAGCGCTCGCCGAGAAGGGCGTCGGAGTGGTCAGTGGCATGGCGCGTGGGATCGATGGTAGCGCCCATGAGGGTGCACTGGCGGCGGGGGGCTACACAACAGCCGTTCTGGGCAGCGGGTTACTGCAGGTCTATCCCCGCGAGCACCGGAAATTGTACGAGCGCATCGCCACCACCGGGGCGGTCATCTCCGAACTGCCGCTGAACGCCCGGCCCGAGGGACGCCATTTTCCGGCCCGCAACCGCATCATTAGCGGCATGGCCGTGGGCGTGATCGTGGTGGAGGCCGCCCTCAAGAGCGGATCCCTGATAACGGCGCGCCTGGCGGCGGAGCAGAACCGGGAAGTGTTCGCCGTACCGGGCAGCATCCGCTCCCGTCAAAGCCAGGGCACCCACGCACTCATCAAACAGGGCGCCAGTCTCGTGGAATCCGCAGCGGATGTGCTCGACACCTTCTTTCCGGCAGCCGCAGCTGAACGCAATTTGACGCCCGCCAGAGAGATTGGTGCCGCCAGCGCCAACCCACCGACAGACTTGACCTCCGCCGAAGCCGACCTATTATCCAAGCTGGAGCCCTACCCCCAGCACATCGACACTCTGGCAGCACTGGTATCTATGCCGCCAGGGGAGATCGCGGCCACGCTGCTGCAGCTTGAACTCAAAGGTTTGGCACGCCAGTTGCCTGGCAATCTGTTCGAAAAAGCCGTTTGAAAGATTGACAAACCTGCGGCGGGTTGATTAGAAGTGTCGCCTTAACGGTTGGGGGCGGCCGTCAACCAGCATGGTGGTCTGTGGCAGGCAATGGTGCCGATAAAAAATGATCGCAGTGACACCCAAGAATGAGGATTTCGCGTGAGTAAACCATTAGTCGTGGTGGAGTCGCCGACCAAGGTGCGCACCATTAAGAAATATCTGGGCAAGGATTTCAACGTGGTCGCCACGGTGGGGCATATCAAGGATCTGCCTCCAAAAGAGATCGGCATCGATATCGAGAACGATTTCAAGCCCAAATACCGCACCATTCCCGGCAAACAGAAAGTGATCAGCAACTTGAAAAGAGAGGCCGGGAACGCCGAGGCCGTCTATCTGGCCCCCGATCCGGACCGGGAGGGGGAGGCCATCGCCTGGCATACGGCCGAGGTGCTGAAAAAGAAGGGCCGCCAATTTCACCGGGTGCTCTTTCACGAACTGACCCAACATGCCATCCTGAGTGCCATCGAACACCCGGAGGATCTCAATCGCGACAAGTACGAAGCGCAGCAGGCACGTCGCATTCTGGACCGCCTCGTGGGATATCAGGTGTCGCCCTTGTTGTGGCGCAAGGTGAAGGGCGGCTTGAGCGCCGGTCGGGTGCAATCGGTGGCGGTGCGCATCATCTGCGAGCGTGAACGGGCGATCCAAGCCTTTGTGCCGGAAGAGTACTGGTCCATCACGGCCCACCTCAACGGCGAGACACCCCCCCCCTTTACGGCCAAATTGACGCGCAAAGATGGCGAGAAACTCAAGATCGGCAACGAGACGGCGGCCAGCGAGATCCTCGCTGCCGTTAGGGAAACGCCATTTATCGTCGAGAAGGTGGTCAGAAAAACCACCCGTCGAAATCCCCAACCGCCCTTCATCACGTCAAAACTTCAACAGGAAGCGATCCGCAAACTCCGCTTTTCCGCGAAAAAAACCATGATGGTGGCCCAACAGCTCTATGAGGGGATCGAGCTGACGGCAGGTGAACCGGTTGGTCTAATCACCTATATGCGGACCGACTCGACCCGCATTTCGGACGAAGCCGCTCAGGAGGCCCTATCCCACATCCGGGCCACTCTGGGTGAGGCGTATGCCAACGATGGGCCGCGACAGTTTAAGAACCGCAAAAAAGCCCAGGACGCACATGAAGCGATTCGTCCCACCGCAGTGGCGCACACCCCCGAAAAGGTCGCTCCCCATTTGACCAAGGACCAGCAGCAGCTGTATGAGTTGATCTGGAAACGGTTCGTCGCCTCCCAGATGAAACAGGCCCTGATCGATCAGGTCCTGGTCAACATCAACGCTGGCGCCTACACCTTCAATGCCAGCGGCTCCGCCGTTAAATTCAAGGGCTTTATGGCCCTCTACCAATCGGTGGACCAGGAAGCTGAGAGCGCCAAGAAAAAGCAATCGCTACCGGAACTCAGCGAGGGGCAGGTCCTGGCGCTGGAAAAGCTCGATCCCAAACAGCACTTCACGCAGCCCCCCCCTAGATTCTCAGAAGCCTCCCTGGTGAAGGAGCTCGAAGAGAATGGAATCGGTCGTCCGAGCACCTACGCTGCCATTTTATCCACCATCCGCGACAAAGGCTATGTGGAGTTGCTGCGGGGGTATTTCCGGCCCACCGAACTGGGCTTTATCGTCAACGACCTGCTCCTCGACAGCTTCCCGCGCGTCTTCGATGTCAATTTTACCGCACAGCTCGAGGACAACCTGGACCGCGTGGAGAGCGCTGAAGCAGATGCCACCAACATTCTGACAGATTTCTACACCCCATTTAAGGCAGCGCTTGACAATGCCGCCGAGACCATGCTCAGTGTGAAGGGCGTTGGCCTGAAGACCGGACTGACCTGCCCCCAGTGTCAAGAGAACGAATTGCACATCAAGATGGGCAAAAATGGTCATTTTCTGGCCTGCAGCGGATATCCGGAGTGCAGCTTCTCACGGGACTATGTGCGCAATGAACAGGGCCAGATTGAGTTGGTGCAGCCTTCCACCGAGGAGGCCACCGACAAGACCTGCGGCAAGTGCGGACAGCCCATGGTGCTCAAACGGGGCAAATACGGCGAGTTCCTGGCCTGCAGCGGATACCCGGAATGCAAACATACCCAGTCGGTGCATGCGGGCGGTCCCGGCAAGGAGATCGGCGTTGCCTGCCCCACGCCTGGCTGCAGCGGACAAATTCTGGAGAAACGTTCCAAACGGGGGAAGATTTTCTATGGCTGCAGCCGATTCCCAGAGTGCGATTTCGCCACCTGGGATAAACCCGTGGCAAAATCCTGCCCCAATTGCGATGCGCCCTTTTTGGTTGAAAAAACCACGAAGCGGGCCGGTACTTTTCTGAAATGTCAGAACAAGGAGTGCGGTTACCGCCAGGCGATCGATTCCATGGCGGCTTCGGCAGTGGGCACTGAAGAGCGGGCGCAGGGCAGACGGCCGTCGTCCATCGGCAACCCATCGTGACGAATGATAGCAACGTGGTAATTATCAAAACCCCTCATAGTGCGTGGCGGCAATACAACAAAAAGGAGTTGTGCGCCGAATTCCAGATCAGCGACACAGAACTGGCCCGATGTGCAGAGCTGGGTCTCGTACTGCAGCCGCCCCCGCGACACAAGGCCCCGCCCTTCAAT
>JASJCL010000120.1 GCA_030066015.1 Desulfosarcinaceae bacterium
GCAGCTAGCCCCCAATTCATTGACATAGAAAAGGAATGAACCATGAATCAAGTCGTTGCGATCAATGCGGAGAGTGAAGAGACTACTGACAAACGGGAAGATGTGCGCCAGGGGCTCGAGGCCCAGGGGATCGAATTCCTGCTGGCCCAGTTTGTGGACATCCACGGCAGCCCCAAGGTCAAGCAGGTACCGGTGGCGTATTTTGACGACATCGTCGACGAGGGCGCCGGATTCGCGGGCGGTGCCGTCTGGGGGATGGGGCAGGGACCAGAAAGCCACGATTTGATGGCACGGGCGGACCTGGATACCTTTTGCCAGCTGCCGTGGAAACCGAACGTGGCCTTGGCCACATGCAACATCTACGTGGACAACGAACCCTGGCCCTATTGCCCCCGCACCAACCTAATTCGCATGATGCGGCGCTTCGGTGAACGCGGCTATCTGCTCAACGGCGGTTTCGAGCCAGAGCACTTCCTGGTGGAAAAAGGCCCCGCAGGTGACATCCAACCCTGGGACCCCCAGGGCATCGATGTCCAGGCCAAGCCCTGCTATGACTTCAAAGGGATGTGCCAGAGCATGGATTACCTGCAGGATATCACGCGCTATGGGAACCAGATGGGGTTCGAGATTTACCAGAGCGACCACGAAGATGCCAACGGCCAGTATGAGATCAACTATGGCTGGACAGACGCCCTGGGATCTTCCGACCGCCTCGTCCGCTTCCGGATGATGGCCGGCCAGACGGCCCGCAAGTACGGCGCCACGGCCACCTTCCTGGCCAAACCATTTGACGACAAAACCGGATCCGGCGCCCACTTCCATTTTCACGTCGCCGATTTCCAGAGCAGGGAGAATCTGTTTCCCATCGGTACCGATAGCCAGGGCCTCGCGGCGCTTGGGCTATCGGAGACGGCCCTCTACTATATCGGCGGCCTGCTGAAACATATCCGGGCGCTGACCGCCGTCTCCTCGCCGAGCATCAATTGTTACCGGCGCATTCAGAGCGGGGAGTTTGTCTACTCGTCGACCTCCGGGTATACTTGGACCCCCGCCTTCGCCTCCTATGGCGACAACAATCGGACCCAGTTGTACCGTTGTCCGGACAACCGGCGGGTGGAGGACCGTTCGCCGTCGGCGATGGTGAACCCCTACCTCTTCATGGCGGCCCACATTGCCGCGGGCATGGACGGCATCGAGAACCGGATCGATCCAGGCGATCCCATCCTGGGAGAGAATGTATGGAATCTCTCCTATGATCAGCGCCGTGAACGGGGCATGGTGCTGTTGCCTCAGAATCAGTTGGAGGCCATTGAAGCCCTCGAGGCGGACGCGGTGGTCAAAGAGGGCTTGGGTCCCATCGCTGATGAGTATATACGACTGAAGAAAAACGAGTGGGGCGAGTTCATGAAACAGGTCACACCGTGGGAGGTAGACCGGTATCTCACCCTGCTGTGACCACTGCCGGACGCATTCCGGCGCAACCGCTCCCGACGGCGGTCGCCGCCCGGCGCAGGATACCGGGCCGACCGCCGCCGGCGCGCCCAACAACGACCTTGCAGGTAGCGAATATCCCATGGTCTCGGAAACCATCAGCCGTATGCTGGCGAAAAGCGGTGCCGCCTATACCCTCCATGAGCACCCCCCCATTGTCAGCCTCGAAGAGGCCGACAGGCTTGCACCCCACCTCACCCGCCACCTGCTCAAGACGATCGTGTTCCGGATCAAAGGTGGGATGTGGGTCTTGGCGGCGGTCGAAGGCAGCGCCCGGATCCACTATCGCAAGCTGGCCGACGCACTGGGCGTCAAACGAACCGCGCTGCGATCCATCTCGCCGCAGCAGGTAGAGAGCGAGCTGGGATTCCAGGTGGGTGGCGTGGGGCCCTTTCCCGTGTGTGACGATGTGAAGGTGCTCTTCGATTCGGCGCTGAGCCCCTCCGAGACCATCTTCTGCGGGAGCGGAAGAAACACCCACACGATCGAGATCCGGCTTGCCGACCTGATCTCGATCAGCGGCGGCGAGCGTCATCCCATCCAGCGTGCGCCTTCCTGAAACCGGCGGAGAACCCCGACCGCCCCAAGCTGAAGCCTATCGTCGAGTTGTACGACACCATGGGTCTTGACGGCCGAGGCCAGCATCATGCCGGACCGGTCTATCCGGACCCTCTTCTCGCGGCGGAGGGGGCTGCCGAGGATCTACGCCGCTGACGGAGCGGTGGGCGGGGTGGGAAGGTGGCGCGCGTGCGCTCCAGCGCACAGCGCCTCGGGAGGACGTCCAGCCGGACCGGGTGCGTGGGCGGTCATAAGGGGTGTAACCGAACCCGTCACCGGAACGACTTGATGATCAGAGCAGAAAAAAGCGCCGCGATGATCAGAACCGGAAATGCGATTTCTTCAAGAACCAATCGATAAGCGACAATCAGCGGCATGCAGACCAAGGGACGACAGACCTCCGTTCGGCAAACGCTTTGCCCATGGAGTCTGAATAGAATAGGGGATAGGGAGGCGACTGCCGCGGTGGGCCACCTGGGTGCCCGTGCGTGATGCCGAAGCATTCGAAAGGAGCGGGCAACCGCCGATCCAAGGGCGCCGATGGTGGTGTCGGCAACAGCGATAGTATCGGCGGCAGAGATGCCGCCGGTTCCACAGATGGCGCCGGCACCATGGATGCCGCCGACACCTCGGATGCCGCCGGCACTTCGGATGCCGCCGGCACCTCGGATGCCGCCATCATAGATCGGGTGCTGGGGGGCGATAGCGATGCCTTCGAAGGCTTGATGATCAAATATGAATCCCTGGTCCTGGCCCGCGTCAGATATCACGTACCGGCAGCGGATCTGGAGGAGACCGTTCAAGAGGTGTTTCTGAGGGCTTACAAAGCCCTGCCGACGTGCCGGGCAAAAGATCGCTTCAGGGCCTGGCTCGCCGCCATCGCCGTGAAGACCTGCTATGACCAGCTGCGCAGGCACTACCGACGCAAAGAGACGGCCCTCAGCACCCTCTCCAACGATCACCAGCGTTGGCTGGAATTCATGCTCTCGGACCAGTCCCGGGAGGCCTACCAGCGGCAGCTGAATCGGAAAGAGGCGAAGGAGATTCTTGCGTGGGCCCTCAAAAGATTACCGCCCAAAGACCGCATGGTGCTCGAACTGGTTCATCTTCAAGATCACTCGGTCAAGGAGGCGGCCAGGCTGCTGGGGTGGAGTACGGCAAACGTGAAGGTGCGGGCCCACCGATCGCGCCGCAAACTGAAAATCCTCTTGGAGACGCTGATGGGGGGGGCGGATGATGTCCGATGATGGCCTAAATATCTTCAAGGCGATCTACCGCCAGCGGGGAGATGGGGTGCCGCAAACCCTCGATCCACAATGGCGGGGCAGGCTCCTGCGGCAGATCCGCACCCTGCGACTGGATGCGGAGCCGCCCCTGATGTGGCTCTTTCAGCAATACATCTGGCGACTGGCACCGGTCGCCTGCGCACTTACCCTTGTGCTGGGCGTGTGGATAACACAGACGGGCCTCGATCCCGACCTCGAACTGGTGGCCCTTGCCCTGGACAATCCGATAAGTGCCAACCTGATCGCCGCTTTTGGCTTGTAAGGCGGGTCCACATGAACAGATGGAAAGTGATTACCGGTATCCTCCTCATCTTGGCTGTCGGGGCCTTTAGCGGTGCACTGGGGACCGGCATCTACACCAAAAACCGGATCAAACGGTTTATGGACCCCATGGGCCCGCCGCCGCCAATCCGGATTCTTGGCCGGCAGCTCGATGAGCTCGATCTCTCAACGGCGCAGCAGCAGAAGACCGGTGCGCTGCTGGAAGCGATGCACCTTGAGTTTTTGGAGATCTTTCAAAAAACCCAGCCAGAATTACAGCTCATCTTCAATCACCATGTAAATCAGCTCCGGGCGGAACTCACCCCCGGTCAACAGCAGTTGTTTGACAACACCATCCAGCGTATCGAGGAGCGTATGCAACAGATGCTGGCGCGCCCATTCAACCGCCAGGGGTCCCCAACCGCCCTTGCGCAGCTGCAGACCGAGCTGGGTCTAACCCCAGCGCAGACGGAGCGGAGCGAACGTGTCATCGTGTCGATGGAGAATCAAAAGAAGGCGCTGATTGCCCGCTGGACGAGCGCCAGAGCGAAGCAGATAGAAATGCTGACGGCCGACTTGGCGGCCTTGTTGGACGAAACGGAGGGGGAACTGGCGACCTTCCTAACTGACGATCAAGCCAAGCGCCTACGGGAGGCCTATGTGCTGAAAACTTACCAACCGTATCAACGGGCAATGCCGTAACGGTTTACAGCTGCTGACGGAAGGGGGGAGCAACATCTGTGTGGACGAGATCTAACGCAGATCGGCGAAGAGATAGCCGACCCCTCTGACTGTCTTGAGGTATACCGGCTGAGCGGGGTCATCACCCAGCTTCTGGCGAATTCTGGAGATATATACGTCGATGGAACGGTCGATGCCATTGTAAGCCTTGTTGTACAAGAGCCGGTTCAAATCATCCCGCGTCACCACCCGCCCGCGATTATTCACCAGGTGCCACAGCAAATCGAACTGAATGCTGGTCAGTTGAACACGCCGGTCCTTCACAAACACTTCTCGCCGGGTGGGATCGACGACCAGGCCCCCGACGGTGATGGGCCGCTCTTTCTCCGCTGAGCGCGGCAGGGAGAGCTTCAGCAAACGGGAAATTCGGGCCAGCAATATTTTGATATGCACCCTTTTGCGAATGTAGTCATCGGCGCCATTCTCAAAGGCCGTCAACTCATCCAACTCATCATATTCCGCCACTAGAACTATAACAATGCCGGCATAGTAGGTTCTTATCTCACGGCAGAGGTGCTGCGCATTTACGGTGGTGAGTGAGGTGTCCAGCAGGACGATGGACGGGGATATCTCCGCGATGAGTGCGGCCGCATCATCGACGATGCTGCGCTGGATAATGTTGAAGCCGTCCGGAGACACCATCGACCTCATAGCGTTCAGCAAAAGCTGATCTTGGCTGATGACAAGCATGGTGGCGTTGATGGCCATAACACTCTCCGGTTTCAGCAAGATGCACGTCACTATTATGAGTCGTCCGAACGTCACAAATGGTTACAATGAAAAACCGGACGGTGCGCGATGGTGGCCCATCTGATACGCACCTCACCGACGCCTGGCAGATGGCGGAGTCTTCAGCGCGCGACGTAAGCGGTGGGCGGCGGCAAGATTCGGATGCGATTTAGCCGTGGGTGGGCGTGTGGGTGGCACTGCAAGCGTCGATGCGGGCAAAGCAACGGGGGCGCGAGACCGAAACTGTCACACCCCCGTTGTTTCACGATGCAGCCGGGTATGATCGGCAGCCAAGGACGGCTGACGGGATTAGAAGAGTAGATCGACAGCGGAATACGATGGGTTCTCGCCTTTCAAGGTCTGCAACCACTCCTGGGTAAGCGACTGTTGCGATTCCTCTTCATCGGACTCGGAAAGAGACGCCAGCAGCTGGTCTACGAGAGACTGGCTCTCATCCCCGCCCCGGCTGTAGAAGTCGTAATCATTGGTATTCGGCAAACTTCCATTGGCCATGGGCCCTCCCATGGGCGGGCGACCCATCTGATCTTTGAAACTCTCCATGGCGCCCTTCATCTCTTCCTGGGTCAGCACACCATCACCATCACCGTCAAACTCTGCCATTATGCTTTCCGCATCGATGGAAGTGCCGGTTAGTTCGCCGAGCTTTTCGGTCAGGGCGCCCAACTCGTCCGTGTCAATACCGGCGTTGCCATCTTTGTCGACCCGATTGAACATCTGCTGCGGGTCGGCCCGCATACCCGACATCATGCTGCTCAAACCTGAAATACCTGAAATCATCCGAATGTCCTCCTGTTTCATGCGGTGAATAAAAGGAGACCTCATCGCTAGGGTCCGGCCGAAACCATATTGGATCGTCTACGCATGGATATCGTCGGGCGCACAAGGGCCTTTATAGGAGTTTTGTATCTGTATGGTAACAATTTGTTACCGCCGCAGCAGCGCGTTGTGAGACGACCGTCCTGGCGGAAAGATGCCGCGGGGTGAAGGGACCACCTTCCCAATCGCCGGAAACAGACGGATTCTCCGCCTCCACAGGTGGTGGGGAATATATTTTTAGACTATTGCGTTCATTAATTTCGGGATTATAGTATACTGACCAGTTCATTATTACCAAAAGGCGGTGACCTACAATGCTTCAAAATCATCAATCATCCAAGATGGCCATGATGGAGCGCCTCGTCCTTCCGGCGACCCTGGTATCCTTACTGGCCATTCTATCCGCCTGTAAGATCTCAAGCCCGTACACCACACCAGCCGGTGCCACCTCAGGCCCATGGGAAGAAAGGGGCGAGGTAACCGTCGGCTTGACACTAGCCGTTACGGGTGACGACAAAGCGCTAAACCAGGTCTTCTGGCACCACGTGGGTAAGGTCCAGCAGTCGCTTGCAGATGGAGAGCATACCGGATTGATCGGGTTTCGCATACGCCGTGAAATTGCCGGCAACCGCGCCTGGACAATGACGGCCTGGACAGATGATGAAAGCCTGGATACCTTCGTGGCCAGCGAGGTGCATCAGCAGGCCATGGAAGCGGGCAACGCGGCGCTAACGGGATCATCGTTCGCAAGAATACGCACTCCAGCAGATCGGCTGCCGCTGTCGTGGAAGGAAGTGGAAGGTTTACTGGAGCAGCGGGGAAGGCATTACGGCACGGTGCGTCGCTGAGCAATTGGACGCGTCAGGACGAAGGCCTATGAGGGAGTAGCGCAATGAAAGCACAGCGAAACATACAGGTAATACTGGTCACGATATCGATACTTTTTTTCGCATCACCTCCGGGCGGTGCGGCAGAGATCGTCGTCATCATTAAGAACATCGCAAGCACGGATGGAGAAGTGGGTTGCGGGTTGTTCACTGACCCCGAGTCCTTTCCCATGGGCAAGCCCGATGTACAGGTATGGCTAAATGCCAGCACCGACGATGTCCAGTGTCATTTTAAAGCTATGCCAGCCGGAACGTACGCCGTATCGGTTTCGCACGACCTGAATGGGAATAGGAAAGTCGATACCAATTTCTTCGGGATTCCCAAGGAAGCCTGGGGCGTGTCCAACAACGTGCGCCCGGCATTTCGGCCGCCGCGCTTTGATGAAGCCAAATTTACGGTGCCGGATGAAGATCCCCTGGTGATAACCATCGCGATCGATGACTGAAGCGACCTTCCCCAAGCAGCGGGGATCGATGTTCCTTTATCGCTTTTCGTCGCACACGTTGCGACCGCATCCTACCCAGCCCACTGAGGCATCCAGGCCATGGCTGTCACAAGCCCCCGTTTAGAGTGACGCTATTACGTCATCCGTCGGCCGGCAGCCTAATTCTTATTAGACATTACTATGTCGAGAAAAGCGATATGAACACCGCCACATTCTCTTCGGTCCATTTGTCAAGATTCGACCATGCGGATGTAGGTTTCGTCATCAACACGGCATTCATGTGCAGGTCTCCGTGAAACAGGGAGAAGAAGATGTCGGCCGCCCGATGGATGTCAGGAAACGCGAACTTACCTGTCGCTTCCAATTTCTCAAGATAGTCCTCGAGAAGCTGGAATACCCTCTTCGGACCACTGGCGTAGTAGAGCTCTGCGATTTCTCTGCTGTGCCGACTCTCGCTGACGACCGTGCGATAAACGGACAAGGCGCCTGCGCTGTAGATGATCTCCGTGAAGGCCCGACCGATGGCAAACAACTCCTTGCGGGGATTGCGGCAGGTTAACTGAGCGAAGAGATCGTCATTGATGAGGCGCTCGCACTTCTTGAGAATCATGGATCGAAAGAGCTCCTCTTTGGTGCCGAAGTGGTTGTATACGGTCAGTTTGGAAACACCCGCTTCGGCGGCAATGTCATCCATGGTGACTTGCGTCGGTCCGGACCGCATGAACAGCTTGCTCGCAGCCGCCATGATGGCGGCAGTTTTTTTATGATCTTTGGGACGTCCCGGCCCCTTGTGTTTCCGCTTCGCTTGATTACTTCTCATCGGCGATCCGTCTGTTTAGGGGCGTATAGCGGGCGTATAGCGCGTATAGGCGTATAGGGACGGGCGTATAGGGACGGCGTATAGGGACGTCCATTGGATTATTGTTTTCATTTCTCAAGGATGCAAATTCCAAGCTCTTGTGCGATTTTTTGCCCGCGCTTCGCCGATTGGCTGATGGTTGGCTGCGACAAGTTCAACCGCTTGGATAGCTCGATGGTGGTCATTCCCAGTTCTCGCGTTGCCCAATAACACAACAGGCTGCGTGCTTTTACAATTTTAGGATACTTGCCAGGGGCCAACACCTCCTGTGGTCCGAGCCCTAACTGTTTTGCTACACGGTCTACCAACCATCTGAAATCGCAGCCATCGGCTTTAAGGCGATACTTTCGTTCCAGATTCTCCTGCGCCGCATTCAACACCGTCTCAACAAACTTACTGTCGCCTAAGATTCGCTCATCCCCTTTAGTCCGCTCAAAGCCCTTGCGCAAGGCTTTAACTGCAGACCATCCACCGGCGCTACGAACAAGCCCTCCCCCGACCAACTCCGGTTTTCGGCCTTCGCTGATGCCCTTTTCCACGAAATGGTGATAGCGTCGACGGGCAGACAGCCGCTTTGGGGCATAATACTTCAGAATGTAATCTGCATCCTGCCACGACTGCTTGCGTTTACCCATCATCACACTGTGCCCACTATAGGCATAGGTGTCCAAGCTTCTTAGATCCTTGACAAGCCCGGCACGCAGCGGATTCAGGTGAATGTAACGTACCAGCTCCAACAAATAAATCTCCTCCTGACACAAAATGGACTTGTAGCGATTCTGGAAGAGTTGACCATGCCGGCGGTGACGGCGATTGAAACTGACAGCATACCCCGTCAAGAGCCGTCGCATCACCGTAGCGATTGGCGAGGTGCCGGTTCTTAACAACAGATGCGCGTGATTGGGCATCAAGGTCCAGGCAAAACAGGGCGTACCGGTTTCGCTTAAGACACCTCCCAGCCGTTCCACAAAGTTGTCCCGGTCCTTGTCGTCATAAAAAATCTTTCGACGTTCAATACCTCTTACAATAATATGATGCAACGCACCAGGCGCGTCTATGCGGGCTTGTCGTGGCATACTGACCATATAGCATACGACGACACAATGTTAAACTAATATTCCAATGGACGTCCCCTTAACTTCAATGGACGTCCCCTTAACTTCGTCCCCTTAACCCCTTAACCCCTTAACCCCTTAACCCATCTCGACGACTGCTTGTATGCTGCTGCTGAAGCTGATAAGGTGGCTGCAGTTCGTGCATCCCATCGTAAAAGGTGCGTTGACCATTGGGCCGATGACATCGATTGCCATCAAAAAATATTACCCCACCGCGGCGCCCCTGAAAAGTTTGATCAAATATTTTTGGGTGCTCGACAGCGGCCGCCATATCTCCCTCCATCACAAAATACTACCCGTCAATAATATCGACATCCTGATCAACCTGAAGTCCCCGATGACCTTCGAGAAAAAGGGCGTAACCTACAAGACGCCCGGCAATATCTATTTCCAGGGCTTGAGCGGCAACCATACGCTCATGCAGCAGGAGGGGACGATTTTGACGATCGGCGTCTCATTTTTCCCGACCGGTTTTTTCCCCTTTTTCAAAATTCCCGTATCGGAATTCAAGGATGACACAATTGGGCTCGATGTCCTGCTAAACGCCCTCACCACAGAATTGGAGGATAAACTCCGTGCAGCGAAAACCATGGCTGCTAAAATCACCATTCTGGAGCAGTTCTTTCTCGGGCTCTTGGACCAACACCCCATAATCTCTCGCGAAACGACCGCCCTGTTTCATCAGTTCTACACGGCGGGCTTGCCGGTGCGAGCGTTTTGCCGAGAGTATGGCGTACACCCCAGAACGCTTGAGCGGCGGTTCAATCGTTTTGTTGGGGTAACGCCAAAACAATTTTACCGGCTGAGCCGATTTCAAGTCGTCCTCAACAAGCTGATTCGGCCGCCGCAGGCCACCCTCACCGATCTTGCACATGATTTGGACTATTACGACCAAGCCCACTTCATCAAAGATTTCAAAGCCTTCACGGGATGCGCACCGTCTGACTTTCTAAAAGAAAAACAATCGTTTAAGCAAATCATGACGATTCTCTGAAAATTGTCGTTTTTTTACAATTCCGACAGCCCCAATCTTCAGTACTCCTTTGCGCATGGATTAAACCAATTACCTCATTTAAGGAGCTGACGATGAGCGACTCTCCAGATGAATTGATTCAAATCGCAGGCATCTCCTATCCGCTGGTGGGGGTGTACGATGTGCCGGATGCAACCCCTTTTCAGCCAGTGGCAACGGCAGCCAGTTGTATCTTCGAACATTTCGCTGCGTGGCAGAACGGCGATTCTACCGTCATCGATCATGAAACAGCCGCATCCTTTGGCTGCCCGGGAGCGGGTTACTGGATGTGTGGCATTCAGAGCATGCCGACGGAAGCGGTGGCGGACTACCTGGCCTGCGCCGAGGGCTTGAAGGCGTCAACCGATGTGATGTGCCGCTGGCTCAAAAACCTTCCGCCCTACACGGTCCACCACAGCGCCATTGTGGTTGCGGCGCTCCGAGAGGATCAAACCGAGTTCCTTAAAACGGTTACCTTCTTCGTAAATCCAGATCAGTTGGCCCTCCTGCTCACTGGCGCAGAGTATCTGAACGCCTCACCCCGCAAGAACCCCGTGATAGCGCAGTACGGATCCGGTTGCGGGCAGCTATTGACGCTGTTTCCGGATCTCGATGAACCACTGGCCGTGGTGGGGGCTACGGATATTGCCATGCGCAAACACCTCCCCCAGGATACCCTCGCCTTCACTGTGACCAAGCCCATGTTTGAACAGCTTTGCCGGTTGGATGATGGTAGTTTTCTTCATAGAACTTTTTGGCGGGAACTGCAGCAGGCGCGGCAATAAATGAGGGGGGTGAAGGATGAAGATTACACCGTGCACCAATCGACCGATCCTGCAGCCCTGTTCACTGAAGGACCGCGACTATCAGATCGATCCCTATGTGGGCTGTGAACATTATTGCTACTACTGCTACGCCCTCAACAAGGCCGAAACCGACTGGCAAGAAGAGGTCATGGTCCATGCGGACCTTGTCAACCGCCTCCAGACGGAGTTGTCGGGAATACCACCCCAGGCGATCTACATGGGCTGGGAAACGGACCCGTATCAACCCTGTGAAGCGAACCATCTACAGACCCGCAGGATCCTTGAACTACTTCAGAAAAATGGGTTTTCGGTCAGCATTTTGACCAAGTCGGATCTGGTGCTAAGGGACCTGGACGTACTGCAGAAGATGAAGGC
>JASJCL010000121.1 GCA_030066015.1 Desulfosarcinaceae bacterium
GACATCGGGCATGACAAAATCGGTGGCACCGGCATCGATGGCGTGCCGCATCTCGGTCGTGCCCCACCAGTTCTCGCCGCACTGAATTGGGGTATGGGTGGCGGAAGCCACTCTGGCCCAGGACTTCATCGGAATGGCCCGAGTGGCTTCCGCCACCCATACCCCAATTCAGTGCGGCGAGAACTGGTGGGGCACGACCGAGATGCGGCACGCCATCGATGCCGGTGCCACCGATTTTGTCATGCCCGATGTCATGAAGATCGGCGGGGTGACCGGTTGGCTGCAGGCGGCGGCGCTCGCCCAGGTCCACAACCTGCCCATGTCCAATCATCTTTGGCCGGAACTCAGTGCTCGCCTGCTCTGCTGTACACCCACCGCCCACTGGTTGGAGTATGCCGACTGGTGGAACCCTATCCTCAAGTCACCCCTGGTCATCGAAGATGGGATGGCCCTCCTGCCCGATACGATTGGCAGCGGGATCGAGTGGAATGCCGCCGCCGTGGATCGCTACGGGGTTTGATCATTCAGCACGCCCGGAGTGGCCCGCTCCCCACCACGCCGGCGCCCCCCTTTGCGTCATGGAATCCGCCACTGGTGACGGTTCCCGTCGGCATTGCGCGCCCCGTCGCATGACGGATGCCATTGCAGGGCGGCTGGGGCCCCAAAGTGATGGGTATTTAAAGGGCGATGGGGAGCGGTTTTGAATGCGTGGGGTGGCCGAGTGTGGTGCCGCCTCGGGCACGGACAGTCGTCCGAAAGCCGTCGCCCCCGCACGGCGGCAGAAAGCGGTGGCGGCACCGCTCTCGCGGCGCCGCCGGAAGCCGCCTCCTGCCCTTCGGCGACCGGGTGGCGCGGTCCACCGCTCAGGGTGAACCTCCGGTCATCGAAGTTTTCCGTCAGTGTGGTCCAAGCTCAGTGCCAGCGTTGAACCAGGTTGTTGTCTGCGTCCATGATCCGGATGCTGATGCCGTGATCGCCGTCCAGGCGATGGGTTGCGCAGCTGATTCATGGATCGTAGGCACGCACCGCCATTTCGATCTTGTTGAGCGCCCCCTCATCCGCCCGGCCGTCCTTGATCAAGGCTTTGGCGGCTTGATGAACACTCATGTTGATGGGCGCCAGGTTGTGTGTGGTGCCCACGATGAGGTTGGCCCGGGTGATCAAACCGTTTTCATCCGTGGTGTAATCATGGATCAACGTGCCCCGGGGCGCCTCCACGCAGCCCACGCCGCGTCCCGCTTTGGGCTCGACCTTGGCGCGGATGTCGGGATCGGTGATCTCGGGATCTTGCAAGAGTGCGATGGCGTGCTCACAGGCGTAGACCTCTTCGATGAGGCGTGCCCAGTGGTAGAGCAGCGTGGCCTGGGCCGGGCGGCCGAATTTCTCGCGGAACTCTTCCAGCTCGGCCTGGGCCTGCGGCGTGGCGATCTTGTCGCAGACGTTGATGCGGGCTAGGGTGTTGGCCCGGTAGATGCCTTTGGGCGCTTCAAGGTCGAGGGAAAACCCTTCGGCCCAGCTTTTGGCGTAGGGAAACTTGCCGTAGGACCAGGGGACGACCTTTTCGCCGACGTGGTCGGCGTAGTCGGCCGCGGCGAAGTCCGTGCAGGAACCGTCGGGCTTCATCAGACGCAGCTTGCCGTCGTAGAGGTTGAGCGCGCCGTTGTCGTCTACGGTGCCGAGAAAGCCGGTGTTGATCACCCCGATGGTTTCGATCGCCTCCAGGTACGGGGGGAACACCTGGGTTTTGGCGAACTCGATGGTGAAGAGGGCGAAATCCAGCAGCTCCTGCATCTCGGAGAGAATCTGCATGCGATCCTCCTCGGTCATCGGCTTGGCAAACCCACCGGTGACGCCGGCCACGGGGTGGATCGCCTTTCCGGCGAACTTCTCGAGGATCATCTTCGCCTTGTAGCGCATCCGGACCACTTTCTGGGCCAGCTCGGGGTTGGCCTTGGCCACGCCGATAACATTGCGCACCGCGTAGTCACTGTCAGGGCCGAGAACGAAGTCGGCAGCTGCCAGGAAGAAGAAGTGCAGCAGTTTGTCTTCGGCGTGCGAAATGGTCTGCATCAGCTCGCGCAGCTTCTGACCGGCGGGCGGGGGGGTCACCCCGAAGCAAGCGTCCACGGCCTTGTTGGAGGCGAGGTGGTGCTGCCAGGGGCAGATCCCGCAGATGCGGTTGACGATACGGGGCAGTTCCTCGGCCGGTTTGCCCTCGACAAATTTCTCGAACCCGCGCAGGGACTGGAAGTGCACCTTCGTGTCCTTCACCCCGCCGTCGGCATCCAAGTTGATGGCGATCGCGGCGTGCCCCTCGATGCGGGTTAAGGGGGCGATGTGAATGGTTTTCGACATGCGAAATTGATCTCCTTATCGTGCGGTTGCGAATCTATTTCCGAACCAGTGGTGGACGCAGCCTTCCGTGGGCGCCCGAGAAGCGCAGCAGGGAGGTGGACTCGGGCAGCGACGTGATATCGATGCCGTTGGAGGCCAGAGCGCCGAGCATCTCCATGCGCTGGTTGCCGTCCGGTTTGGCCGGTCCGTAGCAACCACGGCAAGGTACACGGGCTTTGATGCAGCGCGGCAGGGCCGCATCACCACCGCAGCCGGCGCGGGTGACGGGCCCCATGCAGAGGAGACCCTGCTCCAGTAGGCAGCGCATTTTGTCGAGGGGCTCATCTGCAGCCCCATATTTCGGTGCATGCAGGAAGCGGCGCATCTGCGCCAGCCGACCCTTGCCCTCCCGGGAGGTGGGACAGGTGTCGCAGACACTCTTATCCCGCAATGGCAGCGGGGCCCCATCGAGGAGCGCCGCCAGGGCGCCGAACACTTGATCCGGGTGCGGCGGGCAACCCGGGAGGTAGACATCCACGGGAATCACCTCATCCAGTGCCTTGCAGCCCTCGAGTAGCGCCGGGACGCCGTCGTGCGGGAGTTCCTGCGTTGGATCGGTGCTTTCGGTGTGGTAATAGCGATCGACGATTTGATCGTTGGCATAGCTGTTGGAGAGCGCCGGGATGCCACCGTGGGTGGCGCAAGTGCCCAGGGCGATGATGGTCTGGCACTGCCGGCGCATCTCTTCGGCGACCTCGAGATGCTCCTCATTTCGCACCCCGCCGCTGATGATGCCCACGTCGGCGGCGGGCAGACGCAGCTGGTGCCGCTCACCCGTTTGACCATAGTATTTGTTGTCCATCAAAACGGGGATGTGAACAAACTCCACCAGCTCCAATATTTTCAATAGCCGCTCCCCCATATCCACAATGGCGATTTCACAGCCGGAGCAGGCGTTGAGCCATTCGCTTGCGACACTGACAGTCATATTCTCTTCCTTGTGATCGGTGCTCGTCGGTCTATCAGGTTTTGAAGGTCACCGAGGGCTTCGCCATTTCGCGGCGGCGTTGGCGGGCGCTGGTTTTTTTCTTGGCTGAGTGGGTGCGCACCTTGCCGATGGCGTTGGTGACCAGGGTTTCGTCGCCTTCCGATCGGAGCTCTTCGATAGTGTTCCCCTTGGCGTCGGCCAGGGCCGCGCGCCCCAGCGGCGTGCGGGCGATGACGGTGGTCCACCCCTCCGGGGCACCGATTCCACCAAAGGCGACATCGGCGTATTCGGCCGAGTAGTCGCCGCAATAGTGGCAGGCGTAGCGTTTCATGAAATCCAGGTCCGCCAGCGGTATGGCTTTCACCTCGCCGTTCTGGAGGTGAACGTTGAACCGGTCCTTCACATTGAGCTTTTTGGCCTGCCGCCAATCGAATTCGTGGTCGCGGGCCAGGCGGGCGCGCTCCTCGTCGCCGAAGACGAAATTGCCGGTGCAGAAAAGCCCAAAACAGAAGGCGATCTCATGGGAGGGGACCACACCCATGGTCTGCATGCGGCGAAAGGCCTCGATCTGACAGGGGGTGCCCACCAGTGCCACCCGCCGCAGGCCTTTGCGGATCATGGGGGCGAACTCTTCGATGGAGGCGTGGGTCAGGTATGCCTCACTATAGGCCTGCATGCCGTGAGAGGTGTCGAAATAAAACCCGGCGGCGTTGCGGATGGTCTCTCGATCGGTGGCCAGGCAGGGCCGTCGTTGAAAAGGGCCGGTGGGCTGGGTGACGATGGCACCGTCGATGCGGCCCGTGTCAAATAGATGCAGCAGCAAGGCGGTGACCGCCCCGCCGTCGGTGCCGTTGGCGCGCACAGCCGGGTCCAGAGCGCGTGCAAGGGTGGTTTCAATCACACGCCCCATGGGGGCGCTCCAGGCAACCTGACGGCGGGTTTCGGCTTTCAACTCATCAATTTCCGGGCAGATGCTGTAGCACAGCCCGCACTCGATACACTTCTCGATCTCGCTGTAGTAGGGTGTTCCCTCGTCGTTTATCGCCAGGGCACCATAGTTGACCGCCGTGCAAAAGGTCACACAGCCCCCACAGCGGTGGCAAAGCCCTGGCTTTTGTACCTCCTGAATCAAATTAAAAAAGGTTTTCACGTGCGTTTCTCCTGTTGGGTCACACTAGATTCGGTCCGTTCAGCGTTCTATCCGCTGCCCGTCTGGGGTGCCGAACTGAGCGAAGCTCGGTCGCAATCCGTAGGATTGCAGAGCTGGCTGGAGGCCAGCCATTAGCCGGCGGCTGCCTGCGGCCATCCCAACGGATTGGGCCCCAGGTCGCGAATTCTATCAGTGAACTGGGTGACCAACTCGGCAAATCGTGGGGCCTCCGCCGAGGAGACCCACTCCAAAGCGAACCGCTGTGGGTCGATGCCGCTGTCTTCGAGGACCATGGTGATGGCTTGGGCTCTGGCCTTGGCTTTGTGATTACCTTCCAGGTAATGGCATTCCCCCAAGTGTCACCCCATGACCAGGACACCGTCGGCACCTTTGCTCAGGGTGTCCACCACCATGTCCGGGTGAACCATACCGGAGCACATGACCCGCACGGCCCGCATGTTGGGCGGGTATTGCAGGCGCGATACCCCGGCCAGATCACCGCCGGCATAGGCGCACCAGTTGCACAGGAACCCGACAATGACGGGCTCAAATGGTTCTCTCATCGGTTCTTCTCCTTTTCCCGGCGAAAATCGTTCATCGCAATTGCCAGCAGAACCAGAAAGCGCTTGTTGTTCCAAATCATCCATGCACCCTTTTGGCCGCCAACCCGCTTCATAGACGGCGCGGCTGCCCCGGGGGGACCCCATGTCGCCCCCGGGGCGGCAGCAAGGAGGATTGGGTTCCAAGGCGCGGCCACTGCGGCCGGCGCCGATTGGACAGGTTCATGACCGTGTGACGGTCAACAGCGGGCCATCAATCTACCGGATCCGGCGCTGTTCCCATTCGTTCGCGCACCGGTGCGAGGGCGGCCTCTATCTGGGCCTGGATCTGGTCCTGGGTGAATCCCAGAACGTGAATGCCCTCCTTCGGGCAGGTGGCCGCGCACAAGCCACAGCCTTTGCATAGGGCCATCTCCGAGATAATGCGGCTGTGGGTCTCACCGCCGGTGTCGTTGTCCGCTTCCACCGCGACGAGGCTGAGTGCATTGTACGGGCAGACATCGAGGCACAAGGCGCACCCATCGCACTTGTCGGTGACGATGGACTTGATGGGATCGAGCCGCATGCGCGTCTGCGAGAGGAGGGCGCCTGCTTTGGCGACTGCGGCGCGGGCCTGAACCAGGGCCTCCTCGATCGGTTTGGGGTAGTTGCACATGCCGGCCACGAAAACGCCATCCACGCTGCTGTCCACCGGACGCAGTTTGGGGTGGGCCTCATTCACGAATCCATCGGCGTTCACACTGCATTTGAACAACTCGAAAATATCGGAGTTGCCCTGCGGCACGATACCAGTGGCCAGCACCAGGTGGTCGGCCGCTATCTCGATGGGCAGCTGGAGAATGTGGTCGCTGACCGTCACCTGAAGCGCGTCCGGCGCCACCACTACGCGGGGCTTGTCGGCCAGGGCGTAGCGAATGAAAATGACCCCCAGGCGTCTGGCTTCGGCGTAAAGTGTTTCGCGCTTGCCGTAGGTGCGAATGTCCCGGTTGAGCACGAAGACGTTCATCGCCGGCTTGCGTTTTTTCAGCGCGATGGCGCTCTTGATCGAATGGGTGCAGCACACTCGGCTGCAATAGGGCCGCTGGGGCTCCCGCGAGCCGACGCACTGGATGAAAACCGTTGTTTCGGCCGCATCAAGGGCCGGATGGTCGGATTTTAGCAGGGCGTCGAACTCCTGGTGGGTCCGAATGCGCGGGTCCTGACCATAGCAGTAGGTTTCCGCTGTGTGCTCCTTTGCACCGGTGGCCAGGATGGCCGCCCCGAAGGCGACCGTTTCACGGCTGCCGGCCACTTCGAGGGTCGTGGTGAAATTGCCCACCGATCCTGCCACCGCCGACACACGGGTCTGCGTGAGCACGCGAATCGCCGGATGGGCCGTCACGGCCGCCGCGTGGCTCTCCACCATGGCGGCGATCGATTCACCCTTGTAGCTGGTGTTGAGCCGCTTGGCGTTGCCCCCCAAAGTATCCTGACGCTCGACGAGAACGGTTTTGAAACCCAGATCGGCCATTCCCAGGGCGGCCGTCATACCCGCCAGCCCGCCGCCGACCACGAGAACCTCTTGGGCGACATCCACCGTCGCCGGGGTCAAGGGAGCGTTCAAGAGCACCTTGGCCACAGCCATGCGGACCTGGTCCTTGGCCTTGGCGGTGGCCTCCTCAGGGGCGCTCTGATGCACCCAGGCGTTGTGGTTGCGGATGTTGGCCATCTCGAAGAGGTAGGGATTGATACCGGCCTCACGCAGGGTGTCCTGAAAGAGCGGCTCGTGGGTGCGCGGGGTGCAGGCTGCCACCACCACCCGGTTGAGCTGATGCGCTTCGATCTTCTGGGCGATGAGGGTTTGGGTATCGGTGGCACAGGTGAATAAATTGTTCTCCACCATCACCACTCCGGGCAGGGTCGCCGCAAAGGTGGCCACCGCTGCAACGTCCACCACGTTGGCGATATTGATGCCACAGGCGCAGATGAAAACCCCCACCCGCGGCGCCTGTCCAGCGAGGTCAAGCTCCTTGGGATAGACCTTCTCCTTGGCCAGGCTGCCCTTGGCGTCGGCCAGGGCGATTGCCGCGGCAGCGGACGCCGCAGATGCCTCGGTGACCGAGCGCGGGATCGCCTTCGGGGATTGGAAGGCGCCGGTGACAAAAACGCCCTGGCGGCTGCTGGCCACTGCGTCGCTGTTGGCGGTGCGGGCGAAGCGGAATTCATCCAGTTCGATCCCGAAGCGCTCGGCCAGAATGCCGGCGTCGGCGGGGGCTTCCAGACCCACACTGAGCACCAGCATGTCAAAATCGGTCTCAACCTGCGCGCCGTCTTCGCCGGTGTAGGTCAGGCGGACGCCGCTGTTGTGGGCGCCCGGCATGATGGTGTGCGGCCGTGCGCGCACGAAGCGCACGCCTTTGTCCTTGGCGTCTTCAAAGTAGCGTTCGAACTCCTTGCCGTGGGTCCGCATGTCCATATAGAAAATCGTCTGCTCAACCGAATCGCCGGAGAGGTGCTCGGCCGTCACCAGTGACTGCTTAATGGCGTACATGCAGCACGCGCTCGAGCAATAGGCATTGTCACAGCGGTTGGTGCTGCGCGATCCAACGCACTGCAGCCAGGCAATCTTCCGGGGTTCTCGCTGATCCGACGGCCGCGTGAGGTGGCCCATGCAGGGGCCCGAGGCGGAGAGCAAGCGTTCGTATTCCAGGCTGGTGACCACGTCGGGCAGTTGTCCGTAGCCGTAAATCTCGAAAGGGCTTGGATCGAAGGCGGCAAAACCCGGTGCCAGGATCACGGCGCCCACCGCCAGGTCCACCGTCGCTGCTTGGTCCTCGAAGTTGATCGCGTCGGTGGGGCAGAACTTCTCGCAGGCCCGGCATTTGCCTTTGGTCAGATAGATGCAGGCATGGGGATCGATGAGGTATTTGAGCGGCACCGTCTGGCCGTACTGGATGTAGGCCGCTTTGCGCTTGTTGATGCCCTCGTTGAAACCATCGTCAACTTTCTTTGGGCATTTCTGGGCGCACAGCCCGCAGGCGATGCACTTGTCCATGTCGATGTAGCGAGGGGCTTGGCGCACCTGAATCTTGAAATCGCCGATGCTTCCCGAAACGCTGGTCACTTCCGCCAGGGTGAGAATCTCAATGTTTAAGTGCCGACCGCACTCAACCAACTTGGGGGATACAATTCACATGGAGCAGTCGTTGGTTGGGAAGGTCTTGTCCAGCTTGGCCATCCCCCCGCCGATGCCGGGACCTTTCTCCACCAGGTAGACATAGTAGCCGGAATCTGCAAGATCCAGTGCCGCTTGGATGCCGGCGATGCCGCCGCCGACAACCATTACCGATCCGATGGGCGCTTTGTGCATGACAACCTCTTCTCCAGTAGTTGCAGGGGGTGAAAACGGTCGGTCAGAGGTGCGCTGAATCGCTGACCGTCGTCGGGTGTTTGGTATGGATGGGGACGGCTGCCCCCAACATAGCTGCGATGCGGCCGCAGGCCGCCGGCACAGCCGCTTGAACCTGAGGGCTGAGCCCTGGTGACACCACATCCGGAATATGGGCCACCTGCACCACGAGAATACGGATCTCGATATCCGTGGCGGTTTGTAATTCGTGGAGCATGTTGGTGGTGGGAAATTGGTGCAATGAGAAGTCGTGACTTTTCTGGGATTCGATTTCCGTCACCGGGATTTCATATAGATCGCCGGGAGGGCGGTCCGGTTTGTCGGCGGCATCCACGACAATAATCTGCCGGGGTTTGGATTCCGTCAGTAGGATGTCAAATAGAAAGTCGCGAATGGCGGTCCCGACATCCAATACCCCCACGTGATCCGGCAGCCCGCCAGTTTCTTCGAGGTGCTCGATCACAGCCAGTCCGAATCCGTCGTCCCCCAGGAGGGGGTTGCCGCATCCGAATACCAGATGAGATTTGGTATGAATCAATTCGATCATCGTCGATGGTCTCTTGGGAGCTTGATTGGCGTTAGAAGGCCCTTCATGGCCCCTTGGTCACTGCTGCGATTCTATGGACCAATATTTGTGCCAATTGGCTTCATAAAATGAAAGCATATGAAAATATTGAGAAATTCGTGTTATTTGAGGGATTGCCAGGTTTAGGGAAGGATGGGGCGATTATGCCCCAACTGATCGCGTAATTTACCTATAACTACTTAAAATATAGTTATAAATTGATTTAGGGGAGTATTAGAATCAAAATGGGAAAAATATTCCCCATTATTCCATCAGAGGTCCATCAAACGGTGGCGTTTCAATTTGGTGAAGAGGGTTTTACGGTCGACGCCGAGAGCCTTGGCCGCCCGGCTGCGGTGCCAACGATGGCGCTCCATGGTGGTTTTGAGGAGTTCCCGCTCGAAACGGGCCAAGCTGATCCGCAGGGGTTCATCCGCTGCCGCATCCGCCAAGGTTGAAACGGCTGCCTTTTGGGGGAGGGCGGTCCGCATGGCGGCGCTGCTGGGCAGCTCGATATTTCCCACGGAGCAATAGCGCACAAGGACGTTTTGAAGTTCGCGGACGTTGCCGGGCCATTCGTAGTTCATCAGGCGCTGCAGGTCCTCGGCCGTCAGCGGCGGCATCTTTTGCTTCGGGTCGTATAGTTTGAGGAAGTGGTCGGCCAATAGGGGGAGGTCGGTCATCCGCTCCCGCAGCGGTGGCAGGGTGATGGGCAGGATGTGAATGCGATAATAAAAATCTGCCCGCATGGCACCCGCGGCGATGCGTTCGCCGAGATCTCGGTTGGTGGCAGAGATGATGCGCAGGTCGGCGTTGGCCAACTGGTTGCCGCCGATGGGGGTGTAGCCGCCGCCCTCCAATACGCGCAGAAGCTTGACCTGCATATGGAGGCTGACCTCGCCGATCTCGTCCAGAAAAAGGGTGCCCTTGTGGGCGTAGGCGATATACCCAGGGCGGTCGCTGTCGGCACCCGAGAATGCGCCCTTGCGGTAGCCGAAAAACTCGCTTTCGATGAGGCTTTCGGGAATGGCGCCGCAGTGCACCGGCACAAAGCGCTCCTTTTTGCGCGCACTCATTTCGTGGATGGCGTGGGCCACCAGCTCTTTGCCGGTGCCCGGCTCACCGAAAATCACCACGCTGGCGTCGTTGGCGGCCGCCTCTTCGATCTGGGCGTAGACGGTCTGCATGGGGCGGCTCTGACCCACAATATTGCCGAAGTGGCGACGATCGGCGATGGTCTCCTTGAGACGCAGGTTTTCCTGTCGTAGGTGGTCCTGGCTCTGGCGAAGGGCCAGTTCACTTCGCTTGCGGTCGGAGATATCTGTCACAAGGGCCAGTAGGGAGACAGTTTCATTGGCGTGGTGAAGCGGCGAATTGACGCTTTGGTACCAGCATTTGTCTTGGGGGTTGAACACCTCGAAGCGCAGCGTCGTTTGCTCCGCCAGGACTTTCGGGAGCACGCAAAAGGGGCAGGGTTCGCGGCGATTTTGAAGCGCCCTGTAGCAGCGTTCGCCGGTGGCGTCGCGATGAATACCTCGGATGAGGTTGTTGTTCATGAAGAGAAGGCGGTAATCTTGGGAACTGACGTAGATAAGGCCGTCAAAGCTTTCCAGGATGGCGCTGAGTTTGGCGCGGCTCTCGCGCGCTTCCGCTTCGGCTCGTTTAAGGCGGCTGACGTTCATGAAGGAGCCGATGCTTTTCTGGGTACCGGGGATCAGGTCCAGTTTGAGCACCACATCCTTGACGATGCCGTGGCGGTCCACCACACGGCACTCCAGTTCGGTGGGCACTTCGGGGTCCTTGGCCCGTCGCCGACGATGGTTCTCCAGCATCTCCTCATGGTCGTCGGGATGAAGAAAATCGGTCCACTTCATCCGGTTTTCGATCTGGGCTTTGGTGTAGCCTGTCAGGGCTTCGAAGCCGGTGTTGACCATGGAGATGGTGAGGTCGTTCTCCTTGACGAAGGTAGCGGTGGCGGTGTTTTCGAAAACCGTGCGGTAGCGGGCCTCGCTGGCTTGGTAGGAGGAGAGGGCGTGTTCCTTCTCCTTGGCCAGGCGGCGGGTGGCCGCCACTTCGGCCCGCAGCTGTTCAATCTCGTTGAGCAGAGCGCTGGTAGTGGGGATTGTCAAGGTGCAACTCCTGGTTTAATAGGACCGTCGGGGCGTTAATTCCCCAAACTGGGGCTTCTTTGCCAATATGGCCTATGCGCTGATGCGATAAATGTCAACCGGGGGCTGCTGAAACTACACCAATGAGAGGCCGAAGATGGCCATATTGCCGAGGCTGTGGATGACGATGGGGGCAATCAGACTGCGCGCGCCTTCGTAAACCAGCGCGAAGACGATGCCGCCAACGATTTGAGTAACCGGCAGGCCGCTGGGCAGGTGC
>JASJCL010000037.1 GCA_030066015.1 Desulfosarcinaceae bacterium
TTCGACCTCCCCTCCTCGGCCCCACCCGTTGCGGGGCTCTATCCCGCCACGGCCGCCCTCTGTCAGACATTGGCGCTCGCTGGCCGCAGCCTCTGGGTTGATCAGCCGCGTCACAGCCAGATTCGTCGGTGGTGCCGCCGACATACCGAGGCCCGGCTGGTGGCGAGTCCCGCCCAGGCCGATTTCACCCTGGTGACCCACCCCTCCCGCCTGCCGCCGCTCTACCACCTCAACATCGGTGATGGGTCGGATCCGGCCACCGCCACGACCCTTCTCATCCAGTTGCCCATGCTCGACTATCAGCTCGAGCTGATCTGGAGCACCGACCGCGGCAAGGGGTCGCCACCCCGTGCCCTGCATGGACTGCCGCACACCTTCTGGCACCAGCGAGAGGAGCTGCAGGAGATGCTGCCCTGGGGGATCGACATCTTTTTTCTCCACGACTGCAGCCTCGTCGCCCTTCCCCGCACCGTTCACGTGGAGGGCAGCCTGCCCCTTTCGGCTTGATTTTTCCCAGCCGTCCATCGTGCCCGCCGGTATGGCCCCCATCTCCGTCGAGACCATCCGTCCGAACCATTGGCAATCTTCTTCCTAACATTTCGCTAACACGCGTTGACAGTTCCCACAGGCGGGGGGTAATTTTGGGCATACTGTTGATTGATGTCGACCCCTCGTTGAACCTGCGGCCTGTCGCCGTGAAGCAGCGCCTCAACAAGCGAGTCAACGTCTCTTGGAAAGACCTCCTCAGACCGGGCACCAGCCGCGCCTATTTCCGGGTGACCCCGCTGCCGAACTTTCAGGCCGATGAACGTGCCTACGATCCCCGCAATGCCTGGTGGCTGGCGGAGATCAGCCGCCTAATCTACCGCCAGAACGCCGATGAAAGCGGTCAGCGACAACGCGGCCCGACCCGCAATGACTACCTCCTGCCGGTCGGCCTGCGGGAAGTGCGCTTCTTCAGGACACCCCATGTCCAATGGGACACCCCATGTCCAATGCGCCCTGATACTTTCCACCGCTAGCCGACCGGCACCTTTCGCCGTGCTCGTGTTTCGCGGGACGATGGGCAGTCTGGAAGCATGGCTGCCCAACTTCTACAGCCTGCCGTCGCCCTGGTCCCATGATCCCGCGGAAGGACAGATCCACCGAGGGTTTCAGCGCTGCTTCGAGGAGATCTGGCCGGAGCTGGCGCCTGTTTTGGCCACGGTGCGGCGGCCCATCTTCTACACCGGCCACAGCCTGGGCGGTGCCCTGGCCACCTTGACAGCGGCCCGCAGAGCGCCGACAGCGGTCTACACCTTCGGTGCACCGCGCATGGGCGATCAGGCCTTTGTCACCTATCTTAAGGACCGCGCCATCTACCGGGTCTTCACCGCCAACGACATCGTCACCAGCATGCCGCCGACCATGGGCGAGGTCAGCTTCCTGCCCGTCGGCAAGCCCTTCGAGCTCCCCCACCACACCCCCGCAGGACCGCGCCCCTCCCTGCCGCAGCAGTTGCACAAGCGCCCCTTGCGCGAAAGTCCGCCCGCCTTCCTCGGCGATCACGCCCCCTTGAAATACAGCCGTCAGTTGGCCCGTTTCATCTCGGCCGGCCGGGCGGTTTAGCCAAATCTCTTCCCATATTTGGCACAAGTTTTCATATGTCGGCGGGTTTCGCCAGTGAACCGATCACGCCCATCCGGTCATCTCCGAGCGGACGAAGTGACGGCGGTCTTCAACGCTGCCACCGCCCCCGATCACAAGGACAGGCGCTTTCAGTCCATCGACCCCGCGGACACACCCCGGGCCCTCAACCATGCGCCGGCCTCGCCGGCGTCGAGGCCATGGTCGGAATCGGCACCTACAGCAGCGCTTTTATCGGCGTCGAAAATCTGAGCGGCGATCCGGCCAGTGGCAGCGATCTGTCAGCGGGCGCCCAGAAGCGCTTTCGCTTCAGCGTCCCCGATACGGCAACGTGTAGGTCATTGCGCAGCGTGACGGTTCGGGAACGCCAATCCATGGACGAGTTGCCTTCCGTAGCAGACTTGGGCGCCATGACGCATCATCCAAGGTCTGCCGCCCAAGCGGCAGGCCCCGTCGCCGGCAATCAAATCCGGGTGCGGTTTTGAGGAGGGCTTTTACGGGCCGACCGAAAGCAGCGGCAGACCGGCGCGCTGCTTGACCCGCAGCAGTCCGGGGCTGTTGTGGAGGTACATGAGGGAGGACCGATGACCGGCGTCGATGAAGATGCGCTCGAGGGCGTCGAACAAGACGGGGCGGTCGGGCCAGCGGAAGCGTTTGGCCGCCAGTTCGAAAGCCCGCCAGCGTTCGATCACTTCCGGACTTTCGCCAAAGGCCGTCGCCTGGGAACGGTCGCAGAGGAACATCGCGCACACCAGGGGCCGCACGGTCCAGCAGCACCCCTGGGGAGTGAGGTATACGCATTTGCCGGTGCGATTGGCCCGCTGCAGGCGGGCTTCCAAGGCCGCCAGGGGATCGGCCTCGCTGCAGAGGGCGTTGATGACATGGTCGGCGAAAAAGGTGATGATGCCGTCTTTGGAGCAGCAGGCGCTGCGCTGGTCCTGGTAGCAGGCGGCGGTACAGACCGCCTCTAGATGACGGCCGAGGAAGCGGTCCAGCGTCCGCCGAAAATGGAGATAGGGCGTGATGGCCTCTTGCAGGGCGCTGCGATCCCGGCTGTTCAGGGATCTTAGATGGCGGCGGACCAGCAAATAGGCCGCGAGCTGCTCTTTCTGGTAATCGTTGGTCAATGCGTCCGTCATCGGTAATGAGGGGCTACAGCTGGTCGAGGTGGACCCGGTCACGTCCCGCGTCCTTGGCCGCGTAAAGCAGTGTGTCGGCGTGCTGGATGATGGTGTCGATGGAGAGTTTCTCCCAGGGGGTCTTTTCATTGAGCCCGGTGACACCGAAACTGGCCGTGACGTGGAAAGAGGTTCCTTCGGCAGTGTAGCGGGCTTCCGCCGCGGATCGACGTAGGCGTTCGGCCACCACCGCCGCGCCCTCCAGATCGGTCTCCGGCAGAATGATGATGAACTCCTCGCCGCCGTAGCGCACGGCCCAGTCCACCTTGTCGCGGATCGACCGGTTGATGATCTCGGCAAACCCCTTGAGCACCATATCGCCCGCCTGGTGGCCGTGGGTGTCGTTGACCTGTTTAAAATGGTCCAGGTCGCACATGATGACCGACAGCCAGTGGCGGTAGCGCTTGGCCCGCTTGATCTCAGGCTCCATGCGCTCGACCATGTATACACGGTTGTAGCAGCCGGTGAGTTGATCGGTGATGGAGAGTACCCGGATCTCGTCGTTGGCCTTTTTAAGGGATCGCTCCAGTTCGAGAATACGGATGCCCGTGTTGATGCGGGCTGCCAGTTCGGCCGGATTGAAGGGTTTGGTGAGATAGTCGTCGGCCCCGGCTTCGAGGCCGCGCACGATATCTTCGCGATTGTCCCGCGAGGTGAGCAGGATGATGAAGACGTAGCCCTCGGTTTCGACACCCCGGATCGCCTTGCAGATCTCCAGGCCATCCATTCCGGGCATCATCCAGTCGGATACCACCAGCGGGAAAAACTCCTCCTGGAAACGTTCAAACGCCTTGCGGCCATCATCCACGACGGTGACCCGATAGCCTCTCTTGGTCAGGGTCCGTTCGAGCAGTTTGCGGGTGACCGGGTCATCGTCTGCGATCAAAATCGGAAATTCCGCGGCCATGGGAAGTCCTTAGCGCTCAGGGCGTTGTACACCGGCAGTCAGATTCGGATTCGATTGCACTGTAACTCAAGGGGAATACGCCGTGTTTCGCCGGTTGAGAGGCTATAGCACACCCCTTCACCCCTTTCAATCTTCTGGCGGCGGGAGGAGGCCCGTTTTGGCGTGGCACGGCAGGGGTTTGGATCCCGCCGGTTTTTTTTTGGAATCCCTGCTTGACCCCTCTGGGGGGAGCTGTTATAGGCGCCCGATATTGGGCGTTTCCATCCAATTGTCACTACCGAATCAAAGGTCGGTACTAAGGATGATGCCATCCGAGTGTCAGCAGACCCGTTCTCAACGGATCCAAGGGATCCTGGTGGTGGGTTGCCGGACGGATGGCATTTTTATTTGGGGCCAGCGCCGCATCACCTTACCGCCGGCCGACGGTCAGCCAAAGCAGGAGAGCGAATTGAAATGAGTGCCCATGCGGGTTCCCCGGAGCCCACCGTTCGCGTGAATGTCAATGTGGAGATCGCCGCCGCCGCCCTCCAGACGGTGGTTCAGAACGCCAAACAGATCGTCGGCAGGGACGCTCGCGGCCGTTACCGGGTGGACACCGCCGATATGGTCGCGACGCTGATCACCCGCTTTCTGGCCGAGCGAGATTTCACGGCCTACGCCGCGGATGTCGACAACTACCCGCGAGGAGAGGAGCTGTGATGGAGTTAAGCTGTGTCATCTACGACAAGTCGGAAGGCGTGGCCTGGATCCGGCTCAACCGCCCCAAAGTGCTGAACGCCATGAATCGCCAAATGTGGCAAGATCTGCAGGCGGCCATGGCGGACGCTAAGGGGGACGAAGCCGTCAAGGTGCTGGTGATCACCGGCGAGGGGCGCGCCTTCTCCACCGGCGCCGATCTCAAGGAGTCCAAGACCCGCAGTATCGAAGCCTACCGCGGCTACCTTGAGACCCTGCAAGAGGTATCCCGTGAGGTGATCCGCTTCGAGAAGCCCACCATCGCCGCCATCAACGGCTACGCCGTCGGCTCGGGCTACGAGCTGGCCCTGGCCTGCGACCTGCGGGTGGCCGCCGAAACGGCCCAGATCGGATCCCCGGAAGCCAAGGTCACCTCGTCGGTCACCGGCGGCGCCTTCCGCCTGCTGCAAGACCTGGTGGGGCCCGGAAAGGCGAGAGAGCTGCTCTTCACGGGCGAGTATATCGATGGTCGTGAGGCGGCCCGCATCGGTCTGGTCAATACCGCCGTGCCGGCGGAGGCGCTGGTCCCGACGGTCAACGCGTTGGCGGCCAAAATCGCCGCCAATTCCGCCTTCTCACTCAAGATGATTAAAAAGGGACTCCAACTGGCGGCCGGCGAGGCCAGCCTGGAGGCCCTGATGGCCTACGAGGTGGAGGCCTGCCTGGCCTGCGTTTCAACGAAGGAGCGGCAGACTTCCCTGGACGCCTTTGCCAACCGGAAAACCGCGCCATAAAGCGGTTTCGGGAAACACGACCAACCGCACGGGAGAGTGGAGAAGACAATGAGCTTGGACCGCATCATGGACGCCCGCTCCGTCGCCATCATCGGCGCCTCGCGAAACCCCACCAAACGCGGCTATCAGACCATCCGGGTGCTGCTCGAGGAGCAGTACGAAGGGGAGATCTTCCCGGTCAATCCGAAAGAGGAGCGGATCCTCGGACTGACCTGCTACCCCTCGCTCAAGGAGATCGAGACCGCCGTGGACCTGGCCCTGATCTGCACCCCTGCCAAGACCATCCCCACCATCCTGGAGGCCTGCGGTGAGAAGCAGGTCGCCGGCGCCGTGCTGCTGGCCGGCGGGTTCGGTGAGACGGGACAGGCCGGACGCGAACTGGAGAACACCATCGTCGATGTGGCCCGCACCCACGGCATTCGCCTGGTGGGGCCCAACACCAGCGGCATGCTCAACCTCAAGAGCAACATGAACCTGGTGGGGTTGCGCGACGCGCCCAAGGGCAACATCGCCCTGCTCACCCAGAGCGGCAACATGGCCCTGACCCTCATCATGGAGGCCAAGATAAAGAGCCACAAAGGTTTCAGCTACTATGTGGGAGTGGGCAACGAGGCGGACATCAAGTTCCACGAGTACTTGGAGTTCTTCCGTCAGGATCCCGATACCGCAGCCATCCTCATGTACGTGGAGGGGATGCGCGAAGGGCGCAAATTTCTCCAGCAGGCCTACAAGACCACCATCGAGAAACCGGTCATCTTGCTGAAAAGCGGGCGCTCCTCGACCGGCAAACGCTCGGCCGGTTCCCACACCGGCGCCCTGGCGGGGATGTCCCGGGTGGCCAAGTCGGCCCTTCAACGGGCCGGTGTGCTGGTGATCGAAAATTCGGACGAGCTCTTTCCCGTGGCCGAATCGCTCTCCAGCCTGCCGGCCATCCGCAACAACGCCGTCGCCATCCTGGCCGACGGCGGCGGTCACGCCACCATCGCCGCCGACCTGCTCACCGACCACGGGGTCCGGATGCCCGAACTCTCCGCCAAAACCCAGGAGAAATTGCGCGAGCTGCTGCCCCCGGCCGCATCGGTGGTCAACCCGGTGGACGTGGCCGGCGGTACCGACGCCGACCCTTCCCTCTTCGCCGACTGCGCGCGCGTCATCCTGCAGGACCCCAACGTGGGCGGCTTGCTCCTGGTGGGCCTCTTCGGCGGTTACGGCATCCGCTTCGCCGAACAATTGACCCTCATGGAGGAGGACGCTGCCCATCAGATGGGCAAGATGGTGCGCAAGTATAAAAAACCGGTGGTGGTGCACAGCCTCTACGCGTCGGAGAAGCCCCACCCGCTGGAACTATTGCGCTACTATAATATTCCAGTGCACGACTCCCTTGACGTGGCCACGAAATGTGTGGCCAGCCTGGCGGAATATGGCAATTATCTGCACAGCTACCACGCCAAAACCAATTTTGTCTTCAACTGGGGACACAAGGCCCATCCCAAAGGCGCGGCCATCATCTGTCAGGTACGTGCCGAAGGGCGCTCGGCTTTACTGGAGAACGAGGCCAAGGCGCTGCTGCGGCATCACCAGGCGCCGGTCAGCGCCGACGCCCTGGCCCAGAGCGCCGACGAGGCGGCCGATCTGGCCGAGGCGATCCAGGGACCGGTGGCCATGAAGATCGTCTCACCCCAGATTCTGCACAAAAGCGACGCTGGCGGTGTCAAACTAGGCCTCAGCCGCAAGGCCGACATCCGCAAGGCCTACAACCAGATCGTGAAGAACGCCAAGGCCTATGCCCCTGACGCCGATATCCGCGGGGTGATCGTGGCACCCATGGCCGACGCCGGCGTCGAGGTGATCATCGGTACAAAAATCGACGATCAGTTCGGACCGGTGATCATGTATGGTCTGGGGGGGGTCATGGTGGAGATCCTCAAGGACGTGAGCTTCCGGGTGCTGCCCATCTCGCGTCTCTCGGCCAAAAGGATGACGGAGGAGACCAAGTCGTCGCCCATCCTGGACGGCGTGCGCGGCAACCCGCCCCACGACCGCAAGGCCCTCATCAAGCTGCTGCTGCTCTGTTCGGACATTGTGGAGGCCTACCCCGAGATCGCCGAAATGGATCTCAACCCGGTCATCGTCCACGAGGAGGGCGTGACCATCGTCGATGCGCGCATCCTGCTCAAACCGACCGAAAGCGCCTGTCCGATCTAGTCAGCGATGTTGTGCAGGGCGGTATAGATGCCCCCCGCGCTTAGGGGCCGTTGCCCACTTCGGCCCCGGCCCCGGCGGTGACGGCCCGCTCGAGGCGCTGGATGGCCTCCGCCTGGTTGGACGTCGGTGTCGGCGGGCGTTGCGTCGAGGGTGGACGGTGCGGTGGTCGGGGTCTACTTCTCCCGGAAGATGATCCCCTCGCCCGGGAAAACCCAGCGCTCCCCCCCAGGGGTGGGCTTGGTGACGGCCGGCCAGCGTCCTCGCACCGGTGCAGACCCTTCCCGAGCCAACCTGCTGGGAGCGGTGTCGGTCATTTGGGGCGCGCGGCGCAGATCCACGCCCGGCACCGGTGCGCTGAACTCGATGGGGATCTCGTTGGGATCGAAGGTGTAGATACTGTGGATGAAGCCATGGTCGATCACCTCCGAGACCCAGATGCCGGCCGCCGCCAGCTTGTCTTTGAGTTCCCAGAGATCATCGTCGGACGCCACTGCCATGCTGAGATGATCGAAGCCCACCGGCCCCACGACCGGCACGCCATGGTCCTTGGCCGGCAGTTTGTCCGCCTCGGGCCACTCGAAGAAGGCGATCATGTCATGCGCACTCAAGGCGAAAAAATAGTGCCGATAGCCCGGGTGCCCCAGCCCGCCCACCAGCGGTAGTCCCAAGAGGTCGCGCCAGAAGGCGATGGTGGCGTCCATATCGCCCGTCACGAGGGCCAGGTGGTTGATGCCGGTGTAGGTGACCATTGACGCCTCCTGAATCAGTCGGTTCGCGGGGGGACGGTGGCCCGGTAGGCGCTGCCGTTACCGGAAAGATGGTAGCGGCCGGTAGCGGCGGGAACGAAGACGGCCCCTCCCTTTGGCACCGCCAGACGCTGCGCGGGTGCCGGGGCGGCCAATGAGAGGTCGCCCGCCGTGCAGAGCAGTATTTCAGGCCCGGTCATCTCCAGCGTGATGGTTCCGCCGGCCTGCGTTGGGTCCAGGCGAAAGAGCTGAAACTCGGGACAGACTGCCGCAAAGGCGGCCACACCGTCCGCCTCCTCGCGGGCGGTGAGGATCTGCAGAGGAAAGGGGTTGAATTCGAGGACGCTGAGCAGTTCGGGCAGATCCACATGTTTGGGGGTCAGGCCACCGCGCAGGACGTTGTCGGAGTTGGCCATGATCTCGATGCCGGTGCCCTCGAGATACGCGTGCAATACCCCGGCCGGCAGATGGAGCGCTTCTCCGGGCTGCAGACAGACCAGGTGCAGGAGCAGTGGCGCCAGTGCACCGCCGTCGCCCGGGTAGGCCCGCGCCAGGCGGGGGATCCAGTGCCAGTGAGCGGCGTCTTCGCGCGTGGTGCGGCAATGGTCGCAGGCCTCGTCCAGCGCCGCCTGCCGCTCCGCCGCCGAGAGGGAGAGCAGGCCACGAAGCAGTGCCTTCAGCGGCTGCTCGGCGGAGGCCGCTTTCAGCGGTTCGATCAGGTGGCCCAGACTGTCGCGGCAGGCCGTGTCCAACAGCCGGACGATTTGCTGGCGGGGCCGGAATCCGCACAGTGCCCAAAAGGGGGTCAGGGCGCAGATCAGCTCCGGTTTGTGGTTGTCGTCGCGGTAGTTGCGGTGGGGGGCGTCCAGCGGGATAGCGGCGCGGTTTTCACGGGCGAAGCCGCTGCGGGCCTGTGCCAGGTTTGGGTGGGCCTGAATCGAGAGCGGTTCCCGCGCGGCGAGGACTTTGAGCAGATAGGGCAGCCGGGCACGGAAGGCACCGTTGACCCGCTCCCCCAGCGTCTTTAGAGGATCGGCCCGAATCAGGCCGGCCAGGGAGGGGCTTTCCGCTGTTTCGGCCAACCGCGAGGGCGCCTTGGGGTGGGCGCCCAGCCACAGCTCCGCCTCCGGTTGCGCGCTCGGCCGAGGGCGGCCCAAGAGATCGGCCAGTGCCGTGTGGGACCCCCAGGCGTAAGTCATGATGGGATTGTCCAGGGGATAGGCGGCTTGCATGGTGTTTCTCGCTTGGCGACCGATGGGGCCGGTTTACAGCCTATTTGGCGGCTGGTATAGGAAAAGAAGCCCTGAACGGCGAAGCGACCGTTCCAGCAGGGCAGGACCCAATTTGCCTTTTTTCGGAAGGCTTTGCAACCCGGCACGGGCAGTGCGGTTGGAGGGGCATGACCCTCGTCGTCAATGAGATCTTCCACAGCATTCAGGGTGAAAGCCTCCACGCCGGTCGTCCCTGCGTCTTCATTCGGCTGACGGGCTGCAATCTGCGCTGTGCCTATTGCGATACCCGCTACGCCTTCGACGAGGGGCGGGCCCTGGAGCTCGACCTCGTTTTGGCCAAGGTGGCGCAGTTCAGCTGCCGCCTGGTGGAGATCACCGGCGGTGAACCCCTGTTACAGCCGCAGACGCCGACCCTCATTCAGGTCCTCCTGGAGCGGGGGTACGAAGTGCTGCTGGAGACCAACGGCAGCCAGCCCATCGACACGGTACCCACAGGCTGTGTGCGCATTGTGGATATCAAGTGCCCCGGCAGCGGTGAGAGCGAACGGATGCACTGGGACAACCTGACCTGGCTGACACCGCACGACCAGCTCAAATTCGTCATCGGGGACCGGACCGACTACGACTACGCCGTCGCATCCGCCGCCCGCAAGCCGGCCCAGCTGCCCTGGGACCATCTGCTCTTCTCTCCCGTGGTGGCGCAGCTGGCCCCCCGCGAGCTGGCCCGCTGGATGCTGGCCGACGGCCTGGCCGTGCGCCTGCAGCTGCAGCTGCACCCCATCATCTGGCCAGGCGTGGAGCGGGGCGTATAAGGTCCTTGGTTGGATGCCGCACGGAATCCTCTCCGATGAAAGATCGGCAATGGAGGCGCATACCCCGTGAACAATGCCAAAAACGCAGTGATTCTCACCAGTGGCGGGCTGGATTCCACCACCGTCTTGGCCATCGCCCGTGAACAGGGCTATCGCCTTCACAGCCTAAGCTTCGCCTACGGCCAGCGGCACGAATTCGAACTCACGGCGGCCCGCAAGGTGGCCGCGGCCATGGAGGTGGAACGCCACCTGGTGCTCACCATCGACATGGGTCAAATCGGCGGATCGGCCCTTACCGACGAGATCGCGGTCCCCAAGGCGCGCTCCCTGGCCGCCATGGAGGCGGAGATCCCGGTCACCTATGTGCCGGCCCGCAACACCATTTTTCTCAGCTATGCCCTGGCCTGGGCCGAGGTGCTGCCCGCCTGCGACATCTTTATCGGGGTCAACGCGGTGGACTACAGCGGCTACCCCGACTGCCGGCCCGAGTTTATTGCTGCCTATGAGAAGATGGCCAACCTGGCCACCAAGGCGGGTGTCACCGGCAAGGCGCCCCTGAAGATCCACACCCCCCTGATGACCCTCAGCAAAGCCGAGATCATCCGTCGGGGCGTTTCCCTGAAGGTGGACTATGGGATGACCCACAGCTGCTACGATCCCGATGGGGCGGGGCTGGCCTGCGGGGCGTGCGACAGCTGTCTGCTGCGCCACCAGGGATTCGTGGACGCCGGCGTGCCCGATC
Source organism: Desulfosarcinaceae bacterium (assembly GCA_030066015.1). Taxonomy (GTDB): domain Bacteria; phylum Desulfobacterota; class Desulfobacteria; order Desulfobacterales; family Desulfosarcinaceae; genus JASJCL01. The sequence continues at coordinate 10,918 of JASJCL010000037.1, forward strand.
CCACCGCCTATCAAGCCGGCGTCCGCTTCGGGTGACGCGCCCACGGGAGGGAAGCCCATCTGGCATGCGGATCGTCTACCTCCACTATCACCTCAAACCCGGCGGGGTCACCACCGTCCTGCGCCAGCAGGCGAGTGCCCTGGCCCGGGATCATGAGCTCCTCATCCTCAGCGGGAGTCCGCCGCCCGACGACCTAGCGGCGCCGGCCATCCAACTTGCCGACCTCGACTACGACCACGTGCGACAAACGGCGGTGGGGCCCGCCGATCTGGCCGACGCCATCACCAGCGCCATCCATGCAACCTGGCCGACGGGGTGCGATCTGATCCACGTCCACAATCCAACCTTGGTGAAAAACCGGGCCCTCCTGCCCGCCCTGGAGCGACTGCAGCGGGCGGGCCAGCGACTACTTCTGCAGATCCACGACTTCGCCGAGGACGGCCGCCCCGAAGTGTACACCCGCTCACCCTACCCGGCCGACTGTCATTACGCCGTGATCAACTCCCGCGACCGCTCCCTCCTGCGGGCGGCCGGCCTGCGCCCCGAGGGCTGTCATCTGCTGCCCAACATGGTTACGCCCCTGCCGCCGGCGGGCGCGGTCCCACCGGCGCGGGGACAGGTGCTCTACCCGGTGCGGGCGATCCGGCGTAAAAACATCGGCGAAGCCCTGCTCCTGGCGCAATTGCTTCGCCCAGGGCTCACTTTGGGGATCACCCTGCCGCCCACCAGCCCGGCCGACCAGAAAAGTTATGGGATGTGGCGCCGGCTGGCCGAGGCGCAAGGTCTCGGGGTCGCCTTCGAGGTGGGCGTGGGACGGCGCTTCAGCGAACTGGTGCATGCCGCCCCCTTTCTCATCACCACCAGCATCACCGAGGGATTCGGCTTCTCCTTTCTGGAACCGTGGACGGCTAGGCGTGCCGTTTGGGGACGCCGCCTAGCGGCGATCTGCGGCGATTTCGAAGCCCACGGCATCGATCTCGGCCACCTCTATTCCCACCTGCGGATCCCCGTGGAGTGGTTCGACAGGGCCGATTTCGCAGCCCGCTGGCTGGGGGCCTACAACCGGGCCCACCGCCAGTTCGGTCTATCGCTGAGCGAAGCTGCGGCGCAGCGGGTGCTGGAAGGATTGCTCCTTGACGATAAAGTGGATTTCGGCCTGCTCCATGAGACCCACCAAGTGGCCGTGCTGCGGGAACTGGCCGCGCTGCCGGATGGGATGGAGGCGCTGACGCGGCGTCATCCGGATCTGAAGGGTCTGGGGTCTCTGGCAGACGCGGACCGACGGATCCGCAACAACCGCCAAAAGGTGTTGGACCACTATGGTCCCGACGGCTACCGCCGCCAGTTGACGGCGCTCTACCAAGCCGCCCGCCGGCCGGTGCGTCAGCACATCGACAAGGCCGCGCTCTGCCGCGCCTTTCTTCGGCCGGAGCAGTTCAGCCTGCTCAAATGGAGCGCCTACGATGCTTGACAGCCAGCTTGGGGAGCTGATCAGCCCCCGTAGGCCGAGGCCCACCAACGAATCCCCCCGCGGCGCGCTCAGGCGTCCGGTCAGGGCGGTCCTGTTCGACGTCTACGGCACCCTCCTGATCAGCGCCAGCGGCGACATTGACGCCGGCGGTGATGGGGAGAGCGGGATGGGATCCACGGATGCCCTGGACCGTCGGGTGCGCGATCTGGGATTTGTCCCCCCGGCCGATGGCGTGCGGAGCGCGCTGAGGGGCGCCATCCGGCAGACCCACCGGCGGCTGAGAAGCCGCGGGTTCTCCCATCCGGAGGTGGTCATCGAGAAGGTCTGGGGGGAACTCTACCCCGCAGCCTCGGAGAGCGCGCTGCGGCGCCTGGCCCTGGCCTACGAGCTGACGGTCAACCCTGTCTGGCCCATGCCCGCCATGCGGCGCTGCCTGGCCGCCCTCAAGGCCGACGGTCTCCGTCTGGGGATCATCTCCAACGCCCAGTTTTACACCCCGCTACTGCTGCGGCACTTCCTGGGCGGCCCGCTGTTGGAGCAGGGGTTTACGGACGAGCTCTGCCACTACTCCTTTCGGTGCGGCGCGGCCAAGCCAGGACCGGCCCTGTTTGAATCGGCCCAGCGGGCACTGGCGCAAATCGGTATCGCCGCAGGAGCGGCGGTGATGGTGGGCAACGACCGCCGCAACGACGTGGCCGCCGCCAAGACAGCGGGCTTTCAAACCGTCCTGTTCGCCGGAGATGCCCGCTCCCTGCGCTGGCGACGGGAGGACCCCGACTGGGCGACCGCCCAACCCGACATGGTGATCACCGACTTGCTGCAGCTCAGCCGCCATCTCACCGCACCGCCATAATCAGCAGATGATCGCAGTCGGCCGCCAGCTTACCGCCGCGCGCCTATGGTCACCCGCCGCCCGCCCCCTTGGCAGCTGCGTCCGCAACCGGTGCGGGGAAATCCACCGGTACCTCCATCCGCTGCCCCTCGGGGTCACGGTAAATCAGGTGGCCGTGGCGCCGGCCGTAGCGGTAGAGATCATGTGTCAGGGCAACGTCCCGGCGGCAGTAGTCGGCCAGTTCGGCGAGGCGCCCCTGCCGCCACCACCGCAGCGCCTGAAGACCGTCTCCGGTTTTGGCGCTGTTCAGGGTCTCCTGTGCCAGATGGGCCAGTGAGCGACGATAGCCCAATCTTTGACGCACCTGTTCCAGAATGTCGAGCGTGGCCCATGGTCGCCAGCCGTCGGGCAGATAGGGCCGCAGTACCCGGTAGTCGAACCGCAGCAGGTTGAACCCCACCACTAGATCGAGGGTATCCAGGCGCCTCAGCAGCCGATCGACGTCCCGCTCCCAATAGACGGCGGCGGCGTCGCGAGCGCTGTCGTAGAGCACGGCGCAGCTGAGCCCCATGCGGTCCGCGTTCCGCCACCCCCCGACCTCCTCGGCCGAGCGCTGGGTCTCCAGATCGAGTACGCCGTATCGCCGGGGCCCGCGGACGCGGTGCGCGGGGGACCGCTCCGGCAGCGCTGTCGAAAGCGGCGGCGCTTCGTTGGGCCCCCCACGATTCGATGCCAGCACCGCTTCCAGCAGCAGCTTCGCGCCGCGTTTGTCCAATGGGTCGTTTCCCGATCCGCATTTGGGGGAGTGAACACAGGCCGGGCAGCCCCGCTCACAGGCGCAGGCGGCCACCGTGGCAATGGCCTCCTCCAGGAGGGCAGAAACACGTTCGAAGGCGTCTTGGCAGAGACCTGCGCCACCGGGAATGCCGTCATAGATGAAGATGGCGGCGGTGCCGGTCTGCGGGTGATAATTGGTGGATAGCCCGCCCACATCGTTTCGATCGGCCAGCACCTGGAGAGGAAACAGCGCAATCAGCAGGTGTTCGGCGGCGTGCAAGGCACCCATGGGATCGACGCCCAGTCGGACCAACTCCTCCAGTAGCACCGCATCCAGACGGAACCACAGGCCCTCGGTGTCGAAGCGCTGGGCCGGCAGGTCAAGATCCACCCGGGCCAGCTTTTTCCCATCGGATTTGCGCACGCGGTCATAGGCGACCACCTGTTCCTCCACCCGCAGCTGGCCGAAAAAGAATTTCGTGCCGGCGATCTCCCGTTCCATGGCACAGGTCACGATCTCGGTGCGCCCATGGGTACGGGCCCGGGTGGTGTAGCCCACCCGCCGAGGACGGGCGGTCACTTTGCCGGCAACCAGATCGAGGGTCTCGATGAGATAGGTATCGCCGCGGTGAAGATAGACGGCGCCGGGATGGGTGTCGCGCGGGGCCCGGTGCCGATCGACGTCGCCGATGAGGCGCTGATTCTCGGCGTCCCAGATGGGCAGCGGTCGGCCATGGGTGCGCAGGTGGACATGGCGGTGCGGTCGTTTCTCCCGGGCGAGCAATCGTGTTTCGTCGGCTCTTCGCCGCAGGCGGCCATCGCGTCGCAGCGAATCGGCCACGGCGGCAACCGGGGCGGTCGTGAGCCAGGGTTCGGACGTGTCCAGGGGCAGTTCGGCGGCCGCGCAGATCAGATGTTGCGCCAATATCCTGGAATTGAGCGGATTGAGGACCGCCCGCTCGGTTTCACCCTGCCAGAGCTGTTGTGGGTGGCGCAGGAAATAGGCGTCCAGGGCGTCTTCGCCGGCGATGAGCACAACGGCGGCCGCGGTGTGGCGCCGGCCGACCCGACCGGCCCGCTGGCGGGTGGCGATGCGGGTGCCGGGATAGCCCACCAAGATGCACAGATCCAGGTCACCGATATCGATACCCAGCTCCAGAGCGCTGGTCGTGACCACCGCCAAGAGCTCGCCCCGTGCGAGCTGACCTTCGATCTGGCGCCGCTCAGCTGGGGTGTAGCCGGCCCGGTAAGGGCTGATAGTGCCCGCCATGGTGGTCGACCGGTCTCGCGCGGCTTGAGAGATCACCTCGGCCAGCTTGCGGGAGGGCGTGAACACGATGGTGCGCAGGCGGCGGTGCAGGGCGGCGCGCAGGAGGTCGATGGCCGTAGAAACGGCCCCCCGATCGGGGTCGACCAGGAGCTGGTGGCAGCGAGGACGGGCGCAGCCGCTCTCCGACACGGCATAGACCGGCCGGCCCAAGAGCTGCTGGCAAAAGTGGTCCGGGTTGGCGATGGTGGCCGAGGTGAAGACGAAGCGGGGGCGGCTGCCGTAGGCGGCGGCCATCCGCAGAAGGCGCTGGAGCAGGGCGGCCATATGACTGCCCGCAATGCCGCGATAGACATGGGCCTCATCGATAACCACCAGCCGCAAGCCGCGCCAGAGCGCTGCCCAGGCGTCGTGGTGGGGCAGCAGAGAGAGGTGGAGCATCTCGGGATTGGAGAACAGCACCGCCGGCGGCTGCTGCCGGATGCGGCGACGCTCCCCCGCCGGCGTATCCCCATCGTAGATGGCGGCCGGATTGGCCAGATCCAGGGTCTCCGCCAAGGTACGGAAGCGTTGGCACTGATCCTGCGCCAGGGCCTTCAGGGGATAGAGAAACAGCCCCCGCGCAGACCCCTCGTCTTCTAAGGCGGACAGCATCGCCAGTTGATAAACGAGCGATTTCCCGCTGGCCGTCGGCGTGGCGACCACGGTATCCGTGCCGGCCGAGATGGCATCCAGGGCCGCCGCCTGATGCCGGTAGAGCCGCTCGATGCCACCCCTCTTCAAGGCCTGGCGCAGCCGATCCGAGAGCGGCAATGGATCCGTCGTCCAGTGCGGTGGACGCTCGGGCTCGCACCCCGCATCGATCAGCTGGCGCCCGTAAGTGGGCGAGTCGCGAAACGCGGTGAGGAAATCTTGCAGGGGGGTTTTCAGATTGGTCATGGGATGGACTTGAAATGACGGTTTTTTTTGCTATATTGGGTTTGTTATACCATTACCGGCAAACCGTTTCCGAAACCGTTTTACCCGATCGTGTTACCCATTGCCTCTTTTTTTTCCCGTCAGACCGATAGACGGGAGGTGGAAAGACCCGTTTTGGAAGACCCTTCTTTACGCCTGCCCGGCGGCACCCAGCGCCGGCCTGACACTGCGCCAACCATTTTGAACCCCCACGTGCCGCACGCGAGTTGTGCCCGTATTACTGCAAGCCCAATGACCAGCGCAGGAATTCCGAACCTATGCTAGCTGACACCGTCGCCCTCGTCCTTCTGCTGGCGCTGAGTGGCTTTTTTTCATCGGCCGAGACGGCGCTGTTCTCCATCTCCAAAACCAAGGCACGCCACCTGGTCAAGGAGGGCGGCCGCACCGACCGGCTCATCTGGCTGATGAAGGAGGATCCGCACCGCCTGCTAACCACGATTCTGATCGGCAACAATGTCGTCAACGTGGCCGCATCGGCGCTGGCCACGGCGGTGACCCTCAACACCTTCCCCAATTATGCCGTGGGGCTCGCCACCGGTGTGATGACCTTCCTCATCCTCGTCTTCGGCGAGGTGTTCCCCAAATCCGTGGCAACCCGGAACAATATCGCCATCGCCCGCTTCGTGATCGGCCCCATCTACCTCCTGGCCTGGCTGTTCACACCCATTATTCTGGTGCTCAATTTCATTCCCAAGCTCACCGGCCGCATCCAGGAGACACCGTCCATCACCGAAGAGGAGCTGATGACCTTCGTGGAGGTGGTCGAGGAGGAGGGCGAGATCAAGGAGGCCGAGAAAGAGCTCATCGAGAACATCTTCGAGTTCGATGACACCAAGGCCTCCGAGATCATGACCCCCCGCGGAGACATGTTCGTCGTCGATGTCAACGAGCCGCTGGACCTCAAGGCGGTGGCCGAGTCGGGATTCACCCGCATCCCGGTCGTTGACGGTGACGTGGACCATGTGGTGGGCATCCTCAACATCAAAGATCTCTTCATGCACCAGGCCACTTCCGGTGATCCGGTCAAGCTGGCCGCCATCATGCACAAGCCCTATTTCGTGCCGGAGATCAAAAAGCTGGACCAGCTCCTCCAGCAGTTCAAAAAACGCTCCCACCATATCGCCATCGTCGTGGATGAACACGGCGGGGTGTCCGGCCTGATCACCTTGGAGGACGCCCTCGAGGAGATCGTCGGCGAGATCCGCGACGAAACCGACCGCGAGGAGCCCTTCATCGTACGACTCAAACCGCGCGAATGGCGCGTGCTGGGGAAGACGGCGGTGGATGAGGTCAACGACGCCTTGGGCATGGAGATCCCCGAATCCAGCGAGTATGACACCTTCTCGGGCTACGTCCTGGATCAGATCGGCCGTATTCCCCAGGAGAAGGAAACGCTCAAGATCGGCGACTGCACCGTCGTGGTTCAGGAGATGGACGGCAACCGCATCAACAAATACCTGGTCCGCATGCCCGCCCAGGGCGGCCCGTGATCCCTTGAACACCGCAGTGCGGCCCCTGCCGCCTCGACCGCCCCGGCCCCCCGTCAAAGGGGGGTTCCGGAGGACCCTGCACTTCTGCCGTATCGACTGCCGAACACCCCTCGGAAAAGGGATCGACCTGGCCATCGCGCCCACCGTGGCGCTGCGGGTGCCGCCGCTTTTTAAATTCACGCCGGATCTGGCGTTTCTCAAGCTCCTGCGCGGACTGCGCATCTTCCGCATCTTTCGTTATCTGCGCTTCACCGCCGATCCGGATTTCTTCTTCGGTCGATACACCTGGCGATTTCTCAGGGGCCTGCGTCTTTTTCTGACCATCTTCATGCTCTTCTTCATCTCCAGCGGCCTCTTCTCTCGCGTGGAGCATTCCACCAATCCGATGGTCAACACCTTCGGCGACGCCCTCTGTTTCACCGAGGTGGCGCTCACCACGGTGGGATTCGGGGAGATCGTCCCCGTCACCTCCGGCGGCCGCTGGTTGGCGGTGGCCATGATTCTCACGAACATCGTTCTGATCCCCTGGCAGGCCGGTTTGATCATCAAGGCCTGGCTGCGCATGGGGACCAAACGCGACCTCATCTGCACCCGCTGCGGACTGCACTGGCAGGACCGGGACGCCTCCCACTGTAAATCCTGCGGTAACATCATCTTCCAGGAGTGCGAAGGGATGGTTGAGACAATGACGGTTGGCGTGAAGCGATTCGGGCAAGCGCCCCCGGGCGCTGCTTCATCGCGATCGCAGCGAATCCGCACGGCCGCCGAGCCGCGTCATCCCCCTATCCATAGTGCATCGGTGGCGGTACTGCTGTTCCTCATCTCAATCATCGTCGGTGCGGGCACCACAGCGGCCAGCGAGGCGCGCCTCACTGTCGGCGCGTTCTCCGGCCAATCGCCTGGGGGGCCGCTTCCCCAGGGATGGGAAGCGCTGCGTTTCGATGGCATCGACCGGCAGACGCGGTACTGGCTCGATGCCGAGGAGAACGGTGTCGTCGTGGTCCGCGCCCAGAGCGAGGCGGCCGCCTCCGGGCTGCAGCGCCGCATCCGGATCGACCTCACCGAGTGGCCCCGACTACAGTGGCGCTGGCGCGTGGAGATGCCCGTGACGGGCGAGAAGATGTCCAGCAAAGCGGGCGATGACTACGCCGCCCGCCTTTACGTCAATTTTGCCTTCATGCCCGAAAGGGCCGGCTTCTGGGAACGCCAGTTGCACGCATTGGGAACCCGTCGCTACGGGCACCCGCCGCCCGGCAGCGCCTTGACCTATATCTGGAGCAGCACTGCTCGGCGGGATACTGCGGCGCCGAGTCCTTATACGGACAAGGTGAAGATGCTGGCCCTGCGCGGCCGGGAGGATCCAACGGGACACTGGTATAGCGAAATCCGCGACGTGGCCGCCGATTACCGGCGTCTTTTTGGTGAGGCACCGCCGCCGGTCATCGGCATCGCCATCATGTGCGATACCGATAACACCGGCAGCCGCGCGGCAGCGGCGTTCGGTGACATTGTCTTCCTCAGGAAGGCACATCCATAGGTACGGATCCGTTGGTTGGGGCTCCCACGCCAAACGCCGGCCTGGTGGCCGGCGTTTGGTATGCAGGGCCCTAAGAGGATTTCGCGAGCGGTCAGCTTTTCACCCGTTCCACATACTGCCCGGTTCGGGTGTCGATACGGATCATCTCCCCCTCGTTGACGAAGGGTGGCACCTGCAATTCGTGGCCAGTTTCCAGAACGGCGGGTTTGGTATCGCCACCGGCGGTGTCTCCGCGGGCCCAGGGCTCGGCCTGGGTGATTTTGAGCTCGACGAAGTTGGGCAGGGTTAAGCCGATGGGTCTGCCATCAAAGAGCAAGACGCTGCAGACGGTGTTCTCCTTGAGCAGGCTCTTGGCATCCCCCACCTGCGCTTCGGTCAGAAATTCCTGATCGTAGGTGGTGGTGTTCATGAAGCAGTAGCTGCTGCCGTCGGTGTACAGGTACTCCATCTCCGTCTCCTCCAGATCGGCCGGCTTAAACTTTTCGCCCGACCGGAAGGTCTTATCGAACTGTACCCCGGTGATCATGTTTTTCAGCTTGCACTTGTAGAGGGCCTGCCCCTTGCCCGGTTTGACGAACTCGAATTGAACGATCACATAGGGCTCTCCGTCGAATTCGAGCTTTCGTCCCTTTCTCAGATCTCCACTTTCAAGCATGGTGATATCGCCTCCTCCAAAGGAATGCCAGCAAGAGGGGGGCGCCCCTCTCGGGATAGTGGCGCTGAACAGGTGTCAGGCGGAACCGCCGGCGGTGAGGGTGCGCCCTGACAACCATCTGATGACAATGACAATACGGGTAATCCAGGGCGTCGGCAACCCCCAGAAATCGGTTGACTTTTCAGCCCGTGTCTACCATATTCAGCCTGTTTTTACAATCGTTTGAACCGCTGATATCAGGCACTTAAAGCGTGTTCTGCCGAGTTTTCGGCAGGCGCTGCGCGCGCCGTCAAACACTTCCATGCGAGCAAAGGGTATGGCATGATTCTCATTATCGATTTTGGATCGCAGTTCAATCAGCTCATCGCCAGACGGGTGCGTGAAGGGAAGGTCTACTGCCAGGTGGAGCCGCCCAGTATCCCAATTGACGCTATCAAGACGTTGGCACCGAAGGGCATCATCCTGTCGGGAGGTCCGGCGAGCATCTACGCCAAGAACAGTCCGCGGGTGGACGCGGCCATTTTCGATCTCGGCATCCCGATCCTGGGCATCTGCTACGGAATGCACTTCATGGTGGACACGCTGGGCGGCAAGGTCAAACAAGCCGCCCGCAGGGAGTATGGTTTCGCCGAGTTCACCGCCAAAGGGAGAAGCCGCCTGCTCGCCAAGGTGGATAAACACAGCCAGTGCTGGATGAGTCATGGTGACAGCATCGTCGCGCTGCCCAAGGGCTTCAGCGTCATCGGCACCACGGACAACACTTCGGTGGCCGCGGCCCAGAATGCCCGCAGACGCTTCTACGGTCTTCAGTTTCATCCGGAGGTGGTCCACACGGTCAAGGGCACCCAAATGATTCACAACTTCATATACGACATCTGCGGGTGCAAACGCAGCTGGACCATGCAGGGATTCGCCCGTGACACCGTCACTCAGATCCGGGATACGGTGGGCGACCAGAAAGTTATTCTTGGACTGAGCGGGGGGGTGGATTCATCGGTGACCGCCCTCCTGGTGCACAAGGCGATCGGTCGTCAACTGACCTGCATCTTCGTCGATAATGGATTGCTGCGAAAAGAGGAGGCAGCCAACCTCAAATTGCGTCTCAAGCAGCATCTCAAGATCAATATCCGCTTTGTCAGCGCACGCAACCGCTTTCTCAGGGCGTTGGCCGGCGTCACCGATCCAGAGCGCAAGCGCAAAATAATCGGTAAGGTTTTCATGGATGTCTTCGAGGCGGAAGCGAAGAAGATCAAGAATGCCAAGTTCCTCGGTCAAGGCACGCTTTACCCTGATGTGATCGAATCCCAATCCGCCTTCGGCGGTCCCACCGCGGTAATCAAATCCCACCACAACGTGGGGGGACTGCCAAAGAAGATGAAACTCAAGCTGCTGGAGCCACTCAAGTATCTTTTCAAGGACGAAGTGCGCCAATTGGGCAAGGCCCTTGGCCTGGACGACGATCTCGTCTGGCGGCAACCCTTCCCGGGGCCGGGGTTGGCGATCCGCGTCGTCGGCGAGATTACCCGCAGGCGACTGGAGATTTTGCGCGAGGTGGATGCGGTCCTGCTGGATGAGATCCGCAAGGCGGGCTACTATCGCAAGCTTTGGCAATCCTTCGCTGTACTGCTGCCCATCAAGTCGGTGGGCATCATGGGAGACGGCCGCACGTACGAGTATATCGCCGCCATCCGGGCGGTAACCAGTAAGGACGCCATGACGGCCGACTGGGCCAGGTTGCCCCATGCCCTCCTCGGCCGTATTTCGAATCGCATTATCAACGAGGTCCGTGGCGTGAACCGGGTGGTCTACGACATCAGCTCCAAACCGCCCAGCACCATCGAGTGGGAATAACACCATGACGGCAGAACGGCAAGACGGCGGTTTTCGTCTCTCCTTCGACGAGGAGCCGGAAGAGGACAGCGATCGCCAGTTACAGTCCGAGATTGAGGGTCTCAAGGTTGAAAAGCTTAGCCAGCGGGTGACCCTTATCACCATTCTGATCCCCATATTGATCGTCGTCATCCTGGGCGTCACCTACCTGGACATTAAACGGCGGGTGATCAGCACGGAGACGACAGGCAGCAAGGGCTTCGAAAGCCTTTCGCGGGATCTCGAGTCGCGCTTCTCCTCCCTGAGCCTGCGTCAGGCCAAACTCGAAGAGGCATTCAGCAAAGAGATCACCCAGCTCAATGAAGCATCGGCGGCCATGGGCGTCCGCGTCACGGAAACAGACGCGGCCCTCAAAGCGATGGGTGCCGCGGCTGCCACCCAGAAGACGCTGGAGAAGATGACGGGCCAGACGCTGGCGGCCATGGAAGAGAAGCTGATCCCCTTGACCCAGCAGCTGACGGCCGCCAATGAGCGGTTGACCGCCCAAGGGCAAGACACCACCGCACGGCTCTCGGAGCTGGAAGGTCTGCTCGCCACCATGGATCCCGTGCTCGCAGGATTGCGGGCCAGTATCGACTCTCTGAACGACCAGCTGGCGGTTCTCACCGAGAATATCGACACCTTGTCCGCGGAGAAAATCAGCAAGGAGCAGATGGACCTGGCACTCAAGCTGGATCGCTTCCGCATTATTTCGGATTTACAGGCCCAGGACAAAGAGCTGGAACAGCAGTTGGGAGAGATGTCCCGTCAGATCACCCAGGTTCGAGGAGAGCTCGTCGCGTTGGAAAACCGATTGTATCCCCACAAGAAGCGAACCCTTGGACCACAGCCGTCGACGCCTCCCGCCACCAAATCGACGCCCGGCAGGCCTGCCGCCCAAGAGGGTATCACCGAACAGGATCTAAATTAGCAGATGGACCAAGCGCGGTTAAAAAAACTCCTCGATGCCGTGGCCGACGGCCGAACACCGGTGGCAGATGCGGTGCAGACACTCACCTCACTGCCCAGTGAAGACATAGACTTTGCCCACATCGACCATCATCGCTCGCTGCGCAAAGGCTTCCCGGAAGTCATCTACGGTCAGGGCAAGCGGGCTGAGCAGATTACGGCCATCATGACGGCCATGGCACGCCAGGAGGGCGTCATCCTGGTCACACGCGTCGCCCCCGAGAAGGCGGACGCCATTTTGACTGCATTTCCCGACGCGCAATACGATACGGATGCGCGCATGTTGGTCTATGAAAGACATCCCATGCCGGCCGCCGGCCGGGGTACCATTCTCGTGCTGTCGGCCGGCACCTCCGATATACCCGTGGCACGTGAAGCGTATTTGACAGCCAAAACCATGGGCCATTCGGTGACGGCAATCAATGACGTGGGCGTTGCCGGCATTCATCGCCTCTTCGCCCACAAAGCGGAGATCGAGGCAGCGACGGTTCTGGTGGTGGTCGCTGGAATGGAGGGTGCGTTGCCAAGTGTCGTGGCGGGGATGGTCGGTCGGCCCATTATTGCCGTTCCCACCAGCGTTGGATACGGCACCAGCTTCGGCGGCATCACGGCCCTGCTGGCCATGCTCAACAGCTGCAGCTCCAACGTGGCCGTCGTGAACATCGACAACGGCTTCGGCGGCGGTTACATGGCTGCCATGATCAATCGCAAATAGATGCCATCTGCCCCAACCCGCACAGCACCTATGCTTTGCGTTCCCACCCCCCCATCAGGTGCAGATGCAGGTGAAAGATGACCTGCCCCCCGCCGCGCTCCACATTGAACAGCAGCTTGTAGCCAGATTCAGAGACGCCCTCCTGTTTCGCCATCTCGCGAGAAACGAAGAAGAGTTCTGCCAGGATGGCGTCATCCTGGGGGGTCAGGTCGTTGATGCTGCGGATGTGGCGCCTGGGCACAATCAGCAGGTGTACGGGGGCGTGGGGGTTAATGTCCCGAAAGACAACGAGGTTATCATTTTCGAAGAGAAAAGGGGTATCGGTTTTGCCGGAAGCGATGTTGCAGAACAGGCAGTCCGTCGACATGGTGAACGCTCCTTGATTCAATGCAATGGTTGGGTGGGGCGGCAGCGCCGCAAAGGGGCGCCGACGAGAGCGAACGGCGACGATGGACGGATGGATCCAAAGCGCCGGCTGACCGTGTGGATCACCCCGTAAAATTTTCAGAAATGGACGAAATTGTCAAGGTGGCGGCGTCGAATCAAGCGGCTTGACGGACACCCTGCGCGGCGGCTGGCAGGGAGAGGATCACGCGGGTCCCCTGGCCCAGTTGAGACTGAATCGCAATCTCTCCGGAGTAGGCGTTGACCATCGTATGGACGCTGGCCATCCCAAGACCGGTTCCCTTTCCGGCCGGCTTGGTCGTAAAATCGGGCGAGAAGACCTTATCGAGGACCTCCGGCGCGATCCCGCAGCCGGTGTCCGCAATCTCCAATTCGATGGTGGTGTCGATGGCCCGACTGCGAATGGTCAAGGTTTTCTCGGGACAGCTCTCCATGGCGTCGAGAGCGTTTTGAATGATGTTGTCAAGGATCTGCTTCACCTGGATACGGTTTCCAAGGACCATGAGGGGCACGGTACTGAGATCGATCTCTCGGCGCACATGGTCCCTGAAGAGAGGATTGATCTCAAAAAATTCCAGCTCCTGTCGAACCACCGCGTTCACATCCACCTTTTCCAGATGGTAGGAATTCGCCTCACGGGCGTGAAGCAGAATGCCGCCGACGATTTTTTTAAGATCTTCGATCGATTTCTGAGAGATCCGCAACGACTGCGCCAGTTTCTCGCGGTCGAGTTCCGCCTGTGAAACCAACACGCCGGCGAAATCGAGTGCACCGGCAGCACAATGGAGGGGATTGTTGAGGTTGTGGACCAGCTCAGAGGCGTATTTACCGATCTCCGCTTGGCCGCGGATCTTGAGGAGCTGTTCTGTGCGGTGGCGGACGGTTTCCTCCAACTGGCGATTGTGGCTTTCAATCTGGGCAACCAACCGCCGTTTGTCTTCCTGCAGCTTGTAGAGTTCGAGGGCTTGCCGAATGGTCAGGCGCAGTTCGTGGGTATCCCAGGGTTTTAGGATATAGCGGTAGATCTGGCCTGCCCGGATCGCCTCCAGGATGGCGCCGCTGTCGTCGAGTCCCGAGAGCACCAATCGGATGGTCAAGGGAAAGCGCCGCGTGACCTGCTCCAAGAGATGGGTGCCGTCCATGCGGGGCATCTTGAGATCGGTGACGATGATGTGAACGGGCTGAGCGGCCATGATGCTGAGCGCTTCTGCTCCGCTGTTAGCGAATACAGCCGTATAGGGCTCCTGACGGATGATCCGCGCCAATGCCCGACAGACTTCGGGCTCGTCATCCACGAAAAGCACGGTATGTTTAAGGCTCATCTCTTCTCCCGCATATGCTGATGGTGGTAGGGGCGCTCATCGTCTCACGACACGCTTACCGGTAATTCGATGAAGAAGGTGGATCCCTCTCCAGGTTGACTCTCAACGCGCATGCTGCCGCTGTGCTTTTGCACGATCTTGTAGGCGATATGCATCCCCAGTCCGGTTCCCTTGCCGACCTCCTTGGTGGTGAAGAAGGGCTCGAAGATGCGGTTGAGGTGCTCCGGCGGGATACCGACGCCGGTATCTCGGATCTCAATCTGCACCCGTCCATCGTTGTGGCGGGTTTTGACGGCGATTTCACCGCTCTCTTCCATCGCCTGGGCCGCGTTGACGAAGATGTTCATGAAGACTTGGTTGAGTTCCTGAGCAAAGCATTCCACCAGCGGAATCTCACCGAAATCGGTCTTCACGGTCGCCTTGTATTTGATCTCATTTTTAACCACATTGAGGGTGGACTGCAGCCCTTTGTTGAGATCGGTATGCTGCAGTTTGTCCTCACCTGGATGGGCAAAATCTTTGAGATCGATGACGATCTTTTTGATGCGCCCGGTGCCGTCACGACAGTCCTTAATCAGGTCGGTCACATCCTCCTGGATGTAACCGATATCGATCCGCTGCTCCTCTGCCTGGATAGCGTCGAGGTGGGCACTGAGCTCCTTGGGAAGGGTTGCCCGAATACGCTCCGGCTGGAGCTGCTTGGTCAGTTGCTGATAGTGTGCGATGAGGTGGTTGATGTCCGCAACGTAATCTTGGAGGGTTTTGAGATTGCTGCTGACGAAACCGGTCGGATTGTTGATCTCGTGGGCCACGCCGGCGGCCAATTGCCCGATGGAGGCCATCTTCTCCTGCTGCACGATCTGGGCCTGGGTGGCCTCCAACCGCGAAAGGGCTTCCTCGAGATTAGCGTTTTTGGTTTCGAGCTGGGCCCCACTCTTCAATAACTGTGCATTGAGTGACCTGATCTCCTCTGTCTTGCGACGGTCTTCGGTGATGTCTTTGGTGACCACCACCACCTGCTCAACGTGCCCGTTACGCCCTTTGATGGGCAGACAGGAAACGTGATGATAGCAGGTGTCACCGTGGCCATTGGTGAAGGTATCCAGGTACTGCTGGGCGCGACCATCGCCAAAGACGGACTCGACCCGTTGAATCACGGCTCGCTTGAGGATCGGTCTACCGGTGTCATGCAACGTCTGCGTGGCTTTCGCGCCGATCATATCACCGTACTTGCCCCTGTGGATCCGCAGGAACCGGCGATTGGCCGATATAAGGGTCAAATCCTCGTCGATGGAGACGATCTCCTCCCGCAGGGAATCGAACACCACCCGGACCTTATTGCGACTTTCAATCAAGGTGGCCTGCAGACGTCGGTGGCCGTCTTCCAGTTCGACAATCCGTTCGCCTGTCTGGATGCGTGCCCGCAGCTCCTGGGCATCGAAGGGTTTGGCGATGTAATCATCCGCACCCGCTGCGAACACCTGCAGGAGATCCGCCTTTTGGGAACGGGCGGTCAGGGTGATGATGTAGGCATAGTGGGCGTGGTCCTTCGAACGGATGCGGCGGCAAAGTTCCAGTCCATCCATTTCCGGCATCATCCAATCGGTGATGACCACGCGGACCGGTTGCTGCTGATACATTTCCCAAGCGGTTCGACCGTTGTCCGCGAGGATGACGGAGTGCCCCATATCGGCAACGATCTTCTCCACCAGTCGTCGGGAAATCCGGTCATCTTCAACGATCATGATCTCCATGGCATCCCCTTGACGATTGGGCTCCCTTGTATCGGCGATTCATCCACCCAGACGCGGTTGATGACATCCACAGTCATCAGGCGGCTGGACTGGCACGGTCTGAGCATAGTTCCATAGTCGACAGTGGCCTGACCGGATTGTGTATGATGCCCGCCAGGCCGAAGCACGGTCGCGATGGCCGCCTTGGACCGGCAGGCAGACCCAATTGAACCGATCGACTCTGCTATCGCCCACGACTCCGATTACTTTAGAGCGACCACCGGCCCTAAAGGCAGTGGGATGCGGGGCGACGAAAACCGTCAAGATACCGTGATAGCTTAAGTTTTCGGTTGGATGAGCGATAAACACAACGACAGGCAGCACCTGTATCAGAGATGGCGCAACGGGTAACGAATAGGGGGACGGCGCTCGCGGAGCGGCCGACCCCGGCGTTGAGAAAGCGTAGATTGAGATCGATACCATGAAAATTATCCTGGCGGACGATGATAAAGTCAGTCTGGAACTGCTGGAACGCCAGCTCACCCTGTGGGGATATACGGTAGCGACAGCGTGTGACGGCCAGCAGGCGTGGCATCTCCTGCAGGTGGAGCCCGTCAGTGTGGTGGTCAGTGACTGGCTGATGCCCGAGATGGACGGGCTGACCCTCTGCCGCAAGATTCGCGAAACCGGCTTCAAGCACTACATCTATATCATCCTCATCAGCGGCCAGGATACCCGTCAGGATATTGTCGAGGGGTTGGAAGCGGGTGCAGACGACTTCATCACCAAACCGATCAATTTGGCCGAATTTAGAGCCCGTCTGCAGATCGCTGCCCGCGTTGTCAACCTCGAAGCGGCGCTCAATCAGCGGTACAAGGAGATAGAGAGCAGCTACTATCAGACCTTGCAGATGTTCACACAGTTGATGGAAAGCTTCGACGAGACCCTGGGCGGCCATTGTCTGCGGGTCAGCCGATTGGCGCGGCAACTGGCGACGCGTCACCCCGCCGTCGACGAGGAAGCGTACGACCTCGTTGAAACGGCAGGATTACTTCACGATATCGGCATGGTGGGGCTTTCGCCAGAGTTATTGGCCAAACGGCGTACAGAGATGTGTGGCGATGAGCAGCAGCAGTTTCTCTCGCACCCGGTCCGCAGCGAGCTGCTTCTGAAAAACATAGACCAGCTAAAGCCGGTGGCGAAAATCGTCCGCGCCCACCACGAGCAGCACAATGGTCGCGGTTTTCCGGACAACCTTGCCGGTGCGGACATTCCCATGACGGCCCAATTGGTATCGGCGGCATCGATTTACGACAACCTGCGTCACCGTGGCAAGGTCGACTTTGCACAGATTCCGGATCATCTGCAGCGGCTGTGCGGCTATCAGCTTTCGCCGGAACTCATCGACCTCCTGCTTGCGTTCAACATGGATCTCATGAAGGCGGAGCAAGCGCGCACGGACACACCGCTCTCGCTGGCAGCGCTGGATGAGGGCATGATATTGGCCGACGATGTACGCATGAAGACTGGCGCCATCGTCATGGCGGCCGATACCCAATTGAACCATCATCACATCGACAAATTGAAAGGTTACCTGGCCCTGGGCAACATTAATGACCAGGTGATCGTCTACAAAGAGACGCGGAGTTCATAACCCATGGATCTGGCAACCGTTCTCGGACTGGTCAGCGGCAGTATTCTCATCCTGATCTCCATTCTGATGGGAGGCAGTGCGGGTATCTTCTTCAATGTCCCGGGGCTACTGATTGTGGGCGGCGGCACTATCGCGGCCACTTTCATTAAATTCAAGATGGGAGACGTCATCGGTTCCATCAACGTCGCCATGAAGGCTTTCCTCCAGAAAATGGAAAGCCCCGAAAACATTATCAACGAGATGGTGAATTTCACCCGTATCGCCAAAAAGGAGGGACTCATCGCCTTGGAAAAGGAGACGCCGACCGACGAGTTCTCCGCCAAGGCGCTGCGCTATCTCTCCGACGGCTATGATGAAGGTCTCATCGAGGATATGCTCAACAAGGACATTCGATTGACCCTCCAGCGCCATATGACAGGTCAGAGCGTGTTCAAGAGCATGGGAGACGCTGCCCCGGCCTTTGGAATGATCGGTACCCTCATCGGACTGGTGCAGATGCTGGCATCTATGGAGGATCCATCCACAATTGGCCCGGCGATGGCCGTCGCCCTGCTGACCACCATGTACGGTGCCGTTATCGCCAATCTGATATGCCTACCTCTGGCGGACAAACTGGCGCTGAACAGCGAAAAAGAGAAGCTGAATAAGAGCATTATTCTCGAAGCCGCCATCGCCATCAATCGCGGGGTCAGCCCCATGGTACTGGAAGAGTCCTTGAAGATTTTCCTCTCCCCTAAGAATCGCGACAAGGTCGTGGAAGAAGCGGAAGAATAGCCCATGGGCGCCCCCGCCGACAACTGTCCGCCCTGTGAGAAAGGCGCTCCGAGGTGGGTCACCACCTTTGGGGACCTGATGAGCCTCTTGCTCTGTTTCTTTGTCCTTTTGCTATCTTTTTCCGAAATGGATAGAGCGAAGTATAAGCAGGTGGCCGGTTCGATGGAGAAAGCGTTTGGCGTCCAGCGACGTACCCGCGTTATGGAATCTCCCAAAGGGATCAAGATGATCGCGCGCGATTTTGACCAAGAGGTGATCGCCACGCGCTTGAAAGAGGAGATCGGCCGTGAACTGGAAGAAGCGTTCAAGAATGATCTCTACGATGTGCGGGATCAACTGGACGTCGGACTGGAACAGGACAATCTCGTTATTCGCATGATGGGTGAAAGCACCTTCGACTCCGGCAGCGCCGACATCCGAAAGCCGACCCAACCACTATTGAAAAAGATCGGTCAGATCATTGCCAAGGCCAACAAGGATATTATCATCGCCGGCCACACTGACAATGTGCCGATTCACAGGGGACGGGGGACCTATACCTCCAACCTGCGTCTCTCCATCGCCCGCGCTGCGGCTGTCGCAGAACTGCTTCTCGCCAGCAGCGAGATCGACCCTGCTCGACTCTCCACCATGGGCTTCGGCGAATACCGGCCCATCGCGGACAATGCCACCGCGGCTGGGCGTCAGAAAAACCGTCGTGTCGAAATCATCGTGGGGAAGATTCCCCAGACCCTTCCGGCAAACGCACCGCTCCCATAGTGCCGTCTTGTGACGGTACCCACAAAAAAAGCCCGGTGCTTCGAACCGGGCCTTTCCAGGGTTGGGTGCGTCCTTGTGGCCGCTACGGTTTGATCAGGATAAGAACTGCATCAAATTGGGCTGAATGATTTTGGCGGAAGTGGCCAGAGAGGTTTCATAGGCCGTCTGCAGCGCCTGGAGTTCGACGATCACTTCGGCCGGATCGACGTCTTCGATGCTGGAGAGCATATTCTCCACATTGACCTTATACGTGCCCCAATGGGCGTCGGTCAGTTCGAGTCGTTGATATGCCGCCGATGCCTGCGCCCGTACTGTTTCAAGATGATCGATCACCTCGTTGAGGGGCGCTGCGTGGGAGGCGATATCGGCGGCGGTACCGCTGGTAAGGTCGGTGCTCAGCTGGTCGAGAACGGCGAAAACGTCGTGGGCGCCCTGGAAAATGTCTGAGCCGTCCGTCTTCAGATCGATCTGGATGTTGTTGGCGATGCTATAGGCCTTCTCACCGCCATCGCCCACATAGGTGCCATCGCTGAGAAAGGGTTCGGTACCGGTCTGGTATCCCCCGAAGATATAGTCATCGCCCATCTTTGAATTGGCCAATTGGAGGATCTCTTCGCGAATATCGGATACCTGTTCGGCATAGAGGAGACGATTATCCACATTGGTGTCCAGCGACATGTCCACCGCCTGCTGGAGGAGCTTCTCCACCGTGTCGAAAATTGTCTCGTCGTGCTCGATCCGCATGCGCGCCTCTTTGATATTGGTCTGGTATTGCTCGATGGCGGCGATCGTCTTGCGGTGGCGCAGGGCTTGCCCGATGCCGATGGGATCATCCGAAGCCGAATTGATCCGTTTGCCGGTGTAGACTTCACGTTGCTTGCGAACGATCTGCTCCGTCTGTCGAAATAGGTTGGCGGTGATATTGTCCGCCAGCATTTTATTGCTTACGCGCATGGGTACCCTCTTCCTCGGCGTCCTTAGGTCATCGCTATCAGCGTTTCGAGAAGTTCGTCTACCGTGCTGACCATCTTGGCGGCGGCGTTGTAGGCGTTCTGGTACTTCACCAAATTGACCATCTCCTCGTCCAAGGAGACACCGGAGACCTCTTCACGATAGCTTTCCATCTGACGGAGCATGGAGCTCTGATAGTCGTAATAGATATTGCTTTCCTGGGCGTAGCTGCCCGCGTCGCTGACCAGTGAGGCGTAGTAGCCCTGGAAACTGCTGCTCCCGATGGTGGCGGCATCCTGCAGAGCGGCGATAGCGGCGGCGTTGCGGGCATCGCCGGGCGCGTTCACCGCCTGGGCGGCAGCAATTAGGCCGTTGTCATTCTGGATATCTGTGTGTACAGCGATCGTGCGCGCATCGGTGCCGCTGAAGAAGTCGTTTCCCGTAGAAACCCCGTCGATGCCATAACCGGCAGTGTGCAGGGTGTTGACCTGTGAGATGATCTCACCGGCCAGCGTGTCCAGCCGGCCCCGGAAGTCGGGAATATAGGTATCCCGCACTTCGAGGTGACCCTTTAGATTGCCACCATCGATTTCGCCGGTGATGTCTTGGGCGGTTCCAGCGCTGTCCACCCAATAAAGATCGTGGAGTCCCGTGGTGACGTTGGTGCGGGTCTCCAGCTGCCAGGCGTTGACATTGTCCACCAGGGGCCTGCCCTCCCCCACCATGACGTGCACAAACCCGTCACCATCCTCAAAGTAATTGATGTCGATCTTTTCGGAGAGGTCTTTTAGCAGCAGATCGCGTTCATCCCGATACTGGTTGGCGGTGTTGCCGGCCCCCTCGATGGAGGCGATCTTCCAGTTCAACTCGGCGATCTGCTCACTAATGGGATTGATTTCGTCCACCAGGCGCTGAACGGCATAGTCGGTCTCCGCCTGAAGCTGCTCGAGATCGGCGGCCATGCGGTTAAACGTGCCGGCCATGATCTCGCTGTTGGCCACGAGGGTGGTGCGTTCAACGTGCCCGGTGGGGTTGTTGGAGAGATCCTGCCATGAGCCCCAGAACATCGACAGGGCATTGTTAATCCCGTAGCCTGACGCTTCGTCAAACAGCAGCTCGACCTTGGCGAGGCCATCCTTCTGCGTCTGCCAGCGGCCGAAATTCTGATTCTCGGTGACGATCTGAGACTCGAGGAATTGGTCGTAGATCCGCTGAACTTCGCGGCTCGCCTGAACCCCGCGGCCGAGCTGGCCGCCGTCGGAACGGGTCGGTTCGCTCTGCTCCATATGCACCCGTTGACGCGAATAACCGGGCGTGTTGACATTGGCGATATTGTTACCGGTAACGGCGATCGCCTTCTGCTGGGTGGCCAGCGCAGTGCGGCCTACATCCAACATTCCATAAATATTCGGCATGGTCGGTCACCCCTTCGGTTGCGGCATCACGAATGCCCTAAGCGAGGCCGGAGAGCACCAGACCACCAGAACCGGCACCGGCCAGGTTTCCGTTGGACTGATAGGTCGGCTGAACATAGAGCTGACGACTCAATAAACGCAGCGCATCGTCGGTCAGCCCCCTGCAATGCTGCAACATCTTCCGGTGCTGATGGTTGCAACGCTCCATGGTTCGGGTGGCGGCAGCCAAATCGCGACGACAATTTTCCAGAGAATCGGCGAACTTCTGCGGCGCTGAAGCGATTAAGGCCTTGAGACTCGGCGAGTCACCTGGCGGGCCATGAGCCGCCAACCAATCGGAGCGCTCCCGTTCCAGGCGTTGGAGTTGGCGCACCAATTGTTGCTTTTCGCTAAGTAGTCGGTTGAATACGGTCAGATCCGATTTGGGGAGGGCGCCGGCTTCTTTATCAATAAGGTCTGCAAGTTCCCGGTAGAGGTGAAGCTCCGCCTTGAGCAATTCGATCAAGCGGGTCCATTGGGGGGGGGTGGCTTCCATCACGATATGGACATCTCCTTTGGGTCCGCCCCGGCCTGTTCCTGCAGAACAGGCCGGGGGTTTGTTGCTGATCCATTTCGGTGTCAAGCAGGTCGACGTGAATGGGGAGATGCCATCAGGTACTCGGTTTCAACGGGTGCTTTAGGCTTTCAAGTCAATCCGTTTCATCACCTGAGCATTCATGAAGGCCTCGTCGAGCATGTGCCCGGCGGTTTTTTCACCATTCACGGTGTAAGTTCCTTTGTCCACTTGGGTCGAAATTTCATCGACCAGTTCAGTGCGGATCTCGGGCATCTCCTTGAGAACGGTCATGGCCTGCTGGACCTCCTTGGCCTGACCGGATAATTCAACGCGGTCGGATTGAAAGCCCGCCGTCGCGGTGTCGGTTTTCTGCTGCGACTGCGCCTCCGATGGTCGGCTGCCAGCGGTCTGCAGATATGCATTTACGCTTAAGTTGGAATTGGAACTGGATATTTCCATTGCATACCCCCACAAAGATTACCAATTTCGGCGAAAGTGGCGACAAAAGCCCTTCGCCTTGTAAAACCAATTGTCACTCCAGTCAGATAGTCCAATCCGCGGTCCCATCTGGCTGGTTCTCTTGCATGATGTATCGGTAACCTATGGGGGATCCTTTAATCTTTAGTTTCCGCCTTGTCCGCCTGGGCTGCCCGCACGTGCTCAAAAAGCAGCCGTGAAATTCCCAAGCCACCGCCGGCCGCCATCTCTTGACCCAACTCTGCATCGAGCATTTCGCTGTACATCTGTTCCGCCGAACCACCGCTGAACATGCCATCTTTTGGTATGGTGGCGCGCATCTGCTTGAGCATCTGCTGCAGGAACAGCGCTTCGAAGCTGTCGCAGGCTTGCTTGAGTTGGGTCAACTGCTGGTCTTGCGGTGTTTTCTGAGCTGTGGGCGCTTCCTTCGGGCTTCGATTGACGTATTGCGCCTGCCGCAGATACGGCATCTGCATCCGCGATATGCCGTCGGCCATCAGATCACCTCCAGTTCAGCCTGCAGGGCACCGGCGGCTTTGATCGCTTGAAAAATGGCCACCAGATCACGCGGTGTCACACCCAAAGCGTTGAGGGCTTTGACCACTTCGCCGATGCTGACACCCTCGTTCAACACCACCAGTCGGTTGTCATCCTCCTGAACACTGATGCTCGTGTTGGGAGCGACGATGGTTTCCCCTTCGGAGAATGGCGCCGGCTGCGACACGTCGACGCCCTCCTTAATAACGATGCTCAAATTGCCATGGGCGATGGCGATCGTGGAGATGCGTACCTGGTCCCCCATGACGACGGTGCCAGTGCGTTCGTTAATGACCACTTTGGCCATCTGATCCGGCGTCACCG
The DNA here is from genome assembly GCA_030066015.1 of Desulfosarcinaceae bacterium. Taxonomy (GTDB): domain Bacteria; phylum Desulfobacterota; class Desulfobacteria; order Desulfobacterales; family Desulfosarcinaceae; genus JASJCL01. The sequence goes on from JASJCL010000037.1 coordinate 34,385, forward strand.
AGAGACCTTCGAGCAGGGCCACCAGACTGACCACGTTGTTGATATACTTCTCCGGCACCTGCACCTCCACCGTCCCGGCGTCAGGCGCGCGAGCGATATTGCCGTAGAACACCCCATTGATGGCGTCCGTCACGCGGGCCACAGTGGTAAAATCCGGCTGGTGCAGCGCCAAGGTCAGCTTGCGGCGCGCATTGAAGTCATTGACCACCTCACGTTCGATGAGGGCGCCTCCGACAACGCGTCCAACGGTGGGAAAATTCTTCTGTGCCTTCCCGCCGGCGCCGCTGGCGGAGAAGCCGCCCGTATTGACCGGCCCTTGGGCTACGGCGTATACATTGCCATTGACAGCCTTCAGTGGCGTCAGCAGCAAGGTTCCACCTTGCAGGTTTTCGGCATCGCCGATGGAATTGACCAGGGCGTCGATGCGCCCCCCGCTCCTGGCAAACGGGGGCAGTTCGGCGGTGACCATCACGGCGGCCACATTGGATACGGCGATATCGTCGGGGTTTACGGTGACCCCCATCTTCTCCAACATGCTGGCCAGCGACTGGATGGTGAATTTGGATTTCTTGCCGTCCCCAGTGCCATCGAGGCCCACCACCAGCCCGTAGCCCACCAATTGATTGTTGCGCACCCCTTTGATGTCCGCGATATCCTTGATGCGCACGGCTTGGGCGCCCGTCGCCCAAAGAAGGGTCAAGGCCAGCACTGCGACAAGCGTGAAGACAGAGCACCGCATGGGTTGCCTGCGGGTTTGGGTCAGATTATTGGGGTGCATACCTGAAATCACCTCGGGCTGGAAGATTAATAGAAGATTGACGCTCGCCATGCGAACCCGCCGAGGCGCGCGTCTCATTAAAACGGCCAAATTGCATCGATCGTCCGGGCCAACCAGCCTGGCCGCTGACGATCGTTGATGATGCCGCTGCCGCTGTAAGCGATCTTGGCATCGGCGATGTAGTTGGACAGGACCACGTTCTCAGAAGAGATATCCCGGGGGCGCACGATGCCCGAGAGGGTGATCTCCTGCTTTTCGCGGTTGACCAACACCTCCCGTGACCCCATCACGATGAGATTGCCGTTGGGCAAAATGTCGACCACGCGCGCCGTAATGGTGGCGGTTAGATCGCCGCTGCGTTTGGTGGTGCCGCTACCATCGAAGTCACTCTCCACACCACCGGATACCCTTCCAAAGGGATTGAAAAAAGGGCTGTTGGCGGAGAAGTCGTTTTCGAGACCGAAGAAGTTGTTGACGGAAGCCGATACGGAACTGCTGCGACCGGTTTGGGTGGACGCCTTGTTGGTGGCGCTGGAGGATTCGACGATGCGGATGGTGAGGATATCGCCGATGTGGCGTGCCTTCGGGTTGGTGAAGAGACTGCCGAAATTGTTTTGATCGGTCCACAGGGATCCCGCCTCGGGCGGATTGTAGGCGGCCGCATGCTCCCTTTCGAGATCCTGTTTCACCGCCAGAAGATCTCCGTCGAAGTTGGGATTTTGCTGGACGTTGATCTGGTTGGATGACCCCGTACTACATGCCATCAGGCCCATCAGGCCGATAATGAGGAGCGCCCTACCACAAATTGTCAGTCCATTGGTTTGCATATTTGCCTCCAGATCAAAACTGCACTTCAACGGTAGATGCATCCACAACGATTGCATAGACCTGTTTTTTAGAATCGGTATTCTCCACCCGGATGCGCTCCCCCTTGCGGCCCCGCTCCTTGGTGATCCCCTGAGCGGTGAGTTTGAGGGTGTCGGAGCTGGCCACCATTTGCACAAGGTCACCCCGCTGAACCACATAGGGGGCCTCCAGATAGTCCTCTCGCAGAACGGTCTTGGGAAAGAGCTTGCGTTTCGTCCGCATGCCCACGGCTGCATCTATCCGAGTGATCGCGTTGGACGGGACTTCGGAGAGGTCCGTGGCCACGAGCTTGAGGTCGTCAGCGGCGATGGGCTGATGGCGGCCCAACGGTTTGGCCACCACCACTACCTGGCTGCGCACCTCTATGACGGCGGTGACCCAGACTCTTTTATAAAATTCACCGTTGGAGAAGATGGACACCGCCAGGGGCACACTGCCAAGGTACTTGCTGCCGCGAGAAGCCGTCACCTTGAGATCCGCTTTACCGGCAGGGATCGTCAGGCTTGCGAGCCCCCGAATCGTCTTGATACGGACGGCTTTTTTCGGCCATGGCATCTCCCGCTGAAGAAATACTGTCACCGCCGTCTTTATCCTGGCGGCTTCGAGGGTAGCACTTTTGCGCGTCACCTTGATCGGGCGGTCCATGTCGATATGAACGGCGGCTTTGTCGATGCGGCGGCTTTTCAAACGTCGCAGGATCGCCGCGGCATCGATGGTCGTACTTCTACCCGGTTTGGGTGCAGGCCCCAGCACGATCTGCTCGACAGCCTGCCGCAGTGCTGCATTCTCGCCGATCACCTCGGCGACCTGACCCAACAGCAGGGTCTCCTGGGACACCGCCACAGCCTCATTGCCTCTAATCGTCAGGGAAGCCGCCGCAGCCATCTGCGCTGAATTGAGGATGGTGTACAAGAGCACGAGAAGCGCACCGCGCAGAAACGCGGTATGGGGAGACCGAATGGCCATTTAATTAACGTTCATTCCTTATCGTTTGAGATTGTTGGCCACTTGCAGCATATCGTCGGCCGACTGGATCGCCTTGCTGTTGATTTCGTAGGCTCTCTGAGCCGTAATCATGTTGACCATCTCATCCACCACGCTCACATTGGACATCTCTAAATATCCCTGGGCAATGGTGCCGAAGCCGTCCTCTCCCGCGATGCCCGTGGCCACATCTCCAGATGCACCCGTGGGCAAATAGAGATTGCGACCAATGCTCAGCAGGCCAGCCGGGTTGGTGAAGCGGGCCAGTTCCACCGTGCCCACCTCGGTGGGCTGGTCGTCTCCAGCCTGGAGTACCGAGATCGTGCCGTCGGTGCCGATGGAGATGGAGATGGTGTCGGTGGGAATGGAGATCTCAGGCTCCATGGGGAATCCGTCGGAAGTGACCAGACGTCCGTCTCCGTCGATCTTGAAGGAGCCGGCACGCGTGTAGGCGAGATCCCCGTTGGGCTGGGTTATCTGAAAAAAACCATTGCCCTCAATCGCCATGTCCAGGACGTTCTGGGTGTGCTGAAAATCCCCCTGGGAGAAAATCTTCTGGGTGGCCACCGGCCGGGTGCCGTGGCCGATCTGGATACCGGTCGGCACCTCTGTGTCAGCGGATGATGACATTCCGGGCGGCCGCATGCTCTCGTATAGCAGATCCTGGAAATCCGCCCGGCTGCGCTTGAAGCCAGCCGTGTTGACATTGGAGAGATTGTTGGCGATGACATCGATATTGATGGTCTGGGCCTGCATGCCGGAAGCGGCGGTCCATAAACTGCGAATCATTCGGCCTCCTTGCCCCGGTCGCCGGGGCGGGTAAAACCTGCACGCTGTGCAGGCAGGTTCGTAATGTCACCCATTTAGGGAGATACTTTGCCCACCTCGTTCACTGCCTTGCCATCCGCCTGGTCCATGGCGGCAATCATTTTCTGATAGGTTTCAAATATCCGCGTCGTTTCGATCAGTTGGGTCATGGTCTGAACGGCATTGACGTTGGACAGTTCGATATACCCCTGGCTGAGGGTGGCATCTTCCGCCGGTAATGGCGGATTGTCAGGGTCATTGGCGATGAAGAGTGCGTTTCCGGTCTTTTCGAGCCGCTGAGGATCGGCAAAGGTCACCACTCTCAATTGGTCCACCACGTTTCCGTCGGCGGTGACATTGCCGGCCTCGTCAATGTTCACCCGACCGTCCGTGACATTGATGGCACCGCCCTCCCCTTGAACGGCGAAGCCGTCGGGCGTTGTCAAGTTTCCGTCGGCATCGACAATAAAACTGCCTTTTCGCGTGTACTGCTCGCCGTCCGGCGTATCCACAACAAAGAACCCGGCACCAACGATGGCGACATCCAGCGCGTTGCCCGTTTGCTTGAGCGCACCGGCACTGAAATCGATCGCGCTGTCAAAAGGGGGGGTGTGCGGGGAGAGTGATTGACGCATTAGGGGCGACGCGTCGACGGCGTCCGCTGCGGCGCCATCCTCTTCAGGCAGGCGGAAGATGGGTTTATCCGCCTTGTAGCCAGGGCTGTTGGCATTGGCCAGATTATTGGTCAGCAGATCCAACCGCATCTGCTGCAGAAGTGCGCCAGAGGCTGCCACATAGATGCCACCACTCATCGATTTTCCTTCCCGTGAGAGTAGATATTGCGATTCAGCGATTCATGCACACGAAGAGATACAAGTCTCGTACCAATAATCGGTCGTTCGGCATATATCCCGGCTCGCCATGCGGTTACTGTGGAAGAATTGGCGTGCAATGGCACCTGATCAACGGCGCTGGTGTCGGCAAGATCTGCCGCTTCAGGAAGGTTTTTCCGATTTGTAGCGATGTGGGATTATCGAGGCGTGCGATCGGGTGTCAGGCGGTTCTTTGGCTACCGCTCTTATGATCCGGCATGCGCAAGTTGACGTAGAGGTCAACAGCGGACTCGGGCAGGTTCAGGCGGGCGGCCACTTCCGGTATGGACAATCCCTCGCGGATGCACCCGGGAATTTGGGCATAGGGGTCGAATAAAGCGCTGGACACCGCAGTTCCGTCGAGAAGCGTATCGTCGGCGGTGCCGCTGGCCTGCCTGCCGGTAGGGTGTCCCTCTCCATTGGGGAGCTGCGCTCCCTGGGGAGCGTCGAGCGGCGGACCGGCAGGGCCATTTGGAAGTGAGGCCGCAGACGTCTCCGGTGGCAACGGGAGCTGCTGCGTCTCCAGCACCTGAAGCAACTGGACACGTTGCGCTTGGATAGCATCTACGAGAGCGTTGAAGGCCGTGTCGGTCTGCTGCAGGATCATCTCCAGAAGGACGCGCTGGTTGAAGTTTACGTCGGCGGTTTGGCGGGTTGACCGCGATCGCCGCCGGGAAAAGCGACGCCAGCAATAGACGAGCGACACCAACAATAGGCAGGTACTGGGCAAGGCGACGCCTACCAAGAGCACCCACAGATCGATATTCACCTGCGTCATCATAGAGCCTGTCTGAAACATGATCGCCCGAACCCTCTCCTCTCCCCTATTCAGACATGGATATCCACACGCGGTCGTCGGTTCCCTGGTGGCGTCATAGGGTGCTTGCGGTTGGCGTCCTTCTCATCGGAATCCGATGCTGGCCGTTGGCTGTGCCGGCCCAAATCGAGAAGGGTGGTTTTTGAGGGTTTACGCGGGGTGTTCTCGCCCTCTGGTGAAGGGCGCTCCTTACGACGTCGTCGCTGTCGCCGGCGCTCCCGGGATTGTCGCTGAGCAGCCGGCACGGCCACCACACTTTTGGTCCGTGTGATCATGGTCGTTCACCTCCGTGGCGAGGAGGGCCGAACCGCATGAGGACCGGTTGCAATCCAATCGACCAACGCTGCATCGTCATCGTCCGCCGCCGGACCATCAGTCGTCGATCAGCCCCTCTCTTCTGAGCTTCGCGCGCAGGTGGATAATGGCCTGGGAATGGATTTGAGAAACGCGCGACTCGGTGATTCCCAGCACCTTGCCAATCTCCTTCATCGTCAATTCATCCGTGTAATACATCGACACCACGAGACGCTCCTTCTCGGGCAGGGTTTCAATGGAGCGCGCGATGACCATCTTGATCTCCTTCATGGTGGTCATGCTGAGGGCGTCCTCGCGATTGCCGTTGATAAGACTGTCCAGGATGGCGTCCTTCTCCTCTCGGCCGGTGTAGCCGACTTCCTCAAAGCTGATGAAGGAGATACTGGACATCCGCTTGACCTGGTAATACTGCTCCAAGTCCATGTTCAGCTCTTTGGCGACCTCTTCATCGTCCACCTCGCGCCCCAACTTCTGCTCCAGTTTCATATAGGCCTTCTCGAGGTCTCTGATTTTACGGCGGGTGGTGCGCCCGAGAAAGTCACGGGAGCGCAGCTCGCTGAGAACAGCGCCCTTGATGCGGAAAACGGCATAGGTGATGAACTTGTTGTCGCGGGTCGGATCGTAGCGTTCGATGGCCTGGATCAGACCGATGATGCCGACATTCACCAAATCATCCACCTCCACCGTGGGCGGCAGGTGGACGGCGATGCGGTTGACGATGCGGTTGACATAGGGCAGATACTCGGTGATGATTTCGTTGCGCAGGAGGAAATCATCTTTTTGCAGTGTCTGGATCTTCTTTTCCGTGACTGCCATGTTCTGCTGTCCAGTTCTCACGAGCCGTCCTTCCCTTGAAGTTTCAGATGTCCCGGTTCTCCCGCAAGCAGTTCTCTGCTCGATACACCTGCAAGCCGATCATGCAATTTCGAGGCCTAACCCTCCTGACTATCCGGATAAATCACTCTACAATCTGCTGAAGGATGTCCTTGCCGAAGAAGTAATCCCCGGTGACGGACAGCGTTGGCGGTAGCGACGCTTCCAGGCAACGCGCCAGTATGGCGAAATTGCGGCTGGCTTTTGAGATGGGGGCCAACTCGCTCACCATGGTCTGGCAGCGGACGCCTCTTTTGACGTTGTCATCCAGCAGGACCTTGCCGAGATACTCCATTTCAATGTCAAGAAATCGACTCGTCACCACGTTCAGTTGACGATAGGTCTCGTCGGCCTCGGCATCGCTCTTGGCCGCGTTGACGATCAGTTTGAAGTGGCGTTCATGATATTTTATGGCGAGCACCTTCATGAGGGCATAGGCATCGGTGATGGCCGTGGGCTCGGGGGTCACGACGACGAGGATCTCCTGGGCGCTGGCCGCGAAGTAGAGGACGTTGGTGGAGATGCCGGCAGCGGTATCGATGAGGAACACGTCGTAGGCCTCGATCAGCTCATTGAGGTTTCGCAGGATGCGGAACTGCTGCCCATGGGATAAGCGCGTCAGTTCCTGCACCCCTGATGACGCCGGCAGGATATGAAGATTGCCGGGTCCTGTCACGATGATCTCGTCGAGCCGTTTTTCGCCGTTGAGGACATGGGCGAGATTGTACCGCGGCGCAATCCCCAGCAGCACGTCGAGGTTTCCCAATCCCAGATCGGCGTCGAAAATCAACACCCGCTGGCCTCTCTTCGTGAGGGCGTAACCAAGATTGGCGACGATATTGGTTTTGCCCACCCCACCCTTGCCGCTGGTGACCGCCAGCACGCGGGTCGCACGCTTGCCGTTGGTGCCCAGGACGCCCGCTGGCCGCACCGTGCGTTGTGCTTTGATATCGCTCAGATGGATGATGTTGCTGGTTGGTTCGTTGGTCTGAATCAAGTTCGCTCTCCTCAGTGATCAGCTGGCAACCGCTTTAAGGCGGAAGGTTTCGAAGGCCGGTCGTCTGGATAGACGCATGGCACAGCACATCCGGCAAGGCTTGAAATTCTGGGACTTGGCTTCGCCCATATTTTTAAACACCAGGATATTCTCCGGGTTGATCCGCTTGGCGGCTTTGCAGTCCGGTTGATGAAAAATATCGGAATTGCGATTGGCCACAAAATAGTCCTGCTGAGCCGCCAAAACGGGCGAATTCCCGCTCTTGGGGGGCGCGATGGCGGCGGCAGTGCCGCTGTCACCGGTGGCGGAATCCGTACTGGCGCCATGGGGGGTAAAGAGCTCAATGACAGATGCCGCCGTAGCGGTTTTTAGGCCGTCCGGCACTTTGGGGCCATCGGTCAAGTAGGCGAGCGGGGTCTGGTTGGTGGTCATCAAATTCAAGAGATTTCCATATACTGCGGTTTCGTCCAGTTTGGTGAAGATGAGGCGGTTGTACCCCACACGATTGAACTGCTCGGCAAGGAGATGCAGGTCGCGGTCTTTGGTTGTGGCGCTTAAGAGCAGATGGGTCTCGTTGGGGTGCAGGGGCGTCAACATTTGCGACAGTTTTTTGAGATCCTGGGTGCAGTTGACGCTGACACCGGGGGTATCTACGAGGATGATGTCGCATGACTTCATCTCGGCCAGTGCCGCTTTGAGCTCCGATTTCGCTTTGATGACCACCAAGGGCAGTTTCATCACCTGGGCCAGCACTTCCAGCTGCGCTGTACCGCCGATCCGCTGATGATCCAGGCTGATCAAGCCGACCCGGGCCCCCTCTTTCGCGCTGAAACGCGCCGCCAGCTTGGCGGCTGTGGTGGACTTGCCCACGCCGGTGGGCCCCACCAGAGCGATCACCCACGGCCCCCCCTTTTTGGATCGGTCTGCGCGGGCAAAGTGCAATTGGTCATTGAGCAGGCGCTGGAAACGCCTGTTCAAATCTATGTCCACCGCCTCCCCGCGCACCTCAAGATCGCGGGTGACCCGGTGAACCATCTGGGTGGCCAGATCGTCGCTGACATCCTGGGCCAGCAGCGCGCGCTTGAACGCCGCCAGTTCAGCACCCGGGGAGGGTGTTCGTGCGCTGCTGGCAGGCGCCGCTGCTGCCGGAAGCGGGGTCGTCACCGTGGGCGCCGCCGTCGGCATCGCTGTCTGGTCAGCGGTTGCAGACGGATCGGGTTTCTGGGTTGGGTTGACCGGCAGCTCCCTTCCGAGGAGATTGGCCGGATCGGGTGCAGCGGCGGGGAGGACAGCTTTGAACCTTGGCGCGGCGCTGCTATCGGCGGTGGGGAGTGGGTCGGAGGCCGCCGTAATCTCAACACCCTTGCGTCTGTGGGTGCCGAAGATACCGCCGGGCTGTTTGAGGGTTTTGGCCGACAAGATAACAGCCTGCTCGCCAAACTCCTTCTTGACCTTGCGGAGGGCGGCGGCCATGTCCCTGGCTTCAAATTTCTTGATCTGCATGGTTCAGCTCCACTGTGGCAAGGGATTGAATCTTAACGGTGGGCAATATTTCATCGTAGGCCAACACCACCAAATTGGGGATGAAGCGATCGGCCATCTTCTTGAAGTGACTGCGCAATTGTGTGGCACAGAGAACGACGGGTTGGAGGTTTAGCTGGGCGAATCGTTCCAGCCGTTGGGCGATCTCCTGCATGACGGCCTGCGCCTCCAGGGGATCCATGGCCAGGAAGGCCCCTTGGTCGGTCTGTTGAATCGACTCGACCATGCGCTTTTCCAGAGCCGGATCCATGGTAAGCACGTACAGCTCATTGTTGTCGGTGCGATAGATGCCCGTAATGGTGCGGGCCAACGCCTGGCGCGCGTACTCCGAGAGCAGATCGAGATGTTTAACGCTGGGAGCCCAGTCGGCCAGGGCTTCGACAATGGTAAGCAGGTCACGCACGGGAACCTGCTCCGCCAGAAGTCCCTGGAGCACCTTGACCACGCCGCCGAGGGTCATGAGGTTGGGCACCAGCTCCTCCACCGCCTTGGGATGGGAGCTCTTGAGGGCTTCCAGCAGCTGGTGCACCTCCTGGCGACCGATCAGCTCATGGGCCTGGCGGCGAATGACATCGGAGAGGTGGGTCGTCATCACGGTGGGGACATCCACCACCGTGTACCCCCTTGCCATGGCGTTCTCTTTCCGGTCATTTTTGATCCAGAATGCCGGCAGACCATAAGTGGGTTCGGTGGTGCTGACCCCTTCGACCTTGCCCTGAGCGTTGCCCGGATTCATGGCGAGATGGTAGTTGACCATCATTTCAGCGCGGGCGATCTCGATCCCTTTGAGGCGGATCAGATACTCTCCCGGTTTCAGCTGCATATTGTCTTGAATGTGGATGGAGGGCACCACGATGCCGACCTCTTGGGCGATCTGATGCCGGATGGACTTTATCCGATCGAGCAACTCGCCGCCCTGCTGTACGTCCACCAGGGGAATCAGCGCATACCCCACCTCAAGGCCGAGGATGTCCACGGGCGGCAGGGGTGCCTGGAGGTCGAGGGGCTTCTCGTCGGTCTCTTCGGGAAGCTCCTGCTCCGCAGTTTCAGAGAGGCTGCGAGCGTGTTCGCTTCGGTAAACCAGAAAGGCGATGAGTCCGGTGCCGATCGCCAGGACGAAGAAGGGCCCGGTGGGCAGACCGGGAATTAGCCCCAGACCCAGCAAGATGGCGGCCGCCAGACCAATGGCGCGCGGCTGTACCAGCAACTGTGAGCTGATCTCACTGCCCAGGTTGCTGTCAGAACCCGCCCGGCTGACGATGATACCGGCGGCGGTGGAGATGATCAGGGCGGGAATCTGGCTCACCAGACCATCCCCCACCGTTAGCAGGGTGTAGGTGCGGGCGGCGTCGCCGAAACCCATCTGGTTTTGAAAGACGCCGATGGCGAAACCAGCGATGATGTTGATCAAGGTGATGATGATGCCGGCAATGGCATCCCCGCGAACGAATTTGTTGGCACCGTCCATGGCGCCGTAGTACTCTGCTTCTTTGGAGATCAGTTCCCGTCGCTCGCGGGCCTCCTGCTCGTCGATCAATCCGGCGTTGAGATCGGCGTCGATACTCATCTGTTTGCCGGGCATGGCATCCAGAGTGAAGCGCGCCGCCACCTCGGCGATGCGACCGGCGCCCTTGGTAATGACCATGAAATTGATCACCACCAAAATGATGAAAACGATCAGCCCCACCAAGTAGTTGCCCCCAACCACAAAGTCCCCGAAAGCCCCAATCACCTTCCCCGCCGCACCGGCCCCCTCCTGACCTCTGAGCAGAATGATGCGGGTCGAGGCCACGTTGAGGGACAGTCGAAACAGGGTTGTCAGCAGCAGAATGGTCGGAAAGGCCGACAACTCAAGGGGCTTGAGCACATACATCCCCATGAGCAGGATCAATAGCGAGAAGGTGATGTTGAAGGAGAGCAGGAGATCGAGAAAAAGCGGCGGAATGGGGATGATCATCACCATTAGAATCCCCATGGCGCCGATGCCCATGAAGAGATCCGAATGGCGGGACAGCATCCCCAGGTGACCCGCTGGTTGATTGGCGGCAAGCTCCATATGTAGACGCTATCCTTAATGAGTTGGGTGTACTGGCCTGAGATCTTAGCAATAGGCATGCCGCCATCAAGTGTTCCGCGGGAGAGGGCTTGCGGATCACATGAATACAAGCTAACCAGTTAATATTTTTTGTTTATTTTGAATCTCCGTCCGGCGGTGACAAGGGAGTTAAAGGAGGGTTCATGGCGTGCTGCGCCCGCTATCCTGACAGCTGGGGTCAAGGGCTTGCCGGAGAGCTGCAAGGGCCGCCATCGCGGTCGGAGCAGATGGCCGCCCACACGGCGTCAATTTTCCGCCGGATGGGTTTGACCGCCGCCAGCGATGGTGATCAAGGTGCGTGCACCAAGCCCTTGAGACGATAGACATAGGCCAGAACTTCGGCCACTGCGCGGTAGAGCTCGGCGGGAATATAGTCGCCAACTTCCACCAGTTTGAAGAGGGAGCGCGCCAGCGGCTTTTGCTCGACGATGGGAACCCCATTCTCGGTGGCGACCGCCCTGATTTTGGCCGCCACATGGCCGGCCCCCTTGGCAAGCACCACCGGTGCTGGCAACTCCTTTTCAAATTTCAGGGCAATGGCCAGGCGGGTCGGGTTGGTGATCACCACGGTGGCCTCGGGAACCGCGGCCATCATCCGCTGACGGGCCAGTTCTCGCTGGACGGCACGGATGCGCGCCTTAACGGTGGGATCCCCCTGCTGCTGCTTGGCTTCGTCCTTGACCTCCTGCTTGGTCATGCGCAGATCTTTCTCATGCTGCCAGCGCTGGTAGGCAACGTCGGCGATCGCCATTAAAATCATCACCAGGCTGATGTAGAGCATGGTCTTGAAGGCCACTTCGGAGATGAAAACGAGGATGTCGATCACCGCCAATTGGACCAGCCCCGGGAAAGCGGCCATCTCCTTGCGCACTACGACGTAGGAAACGGTGCCGACGATGAGAATTTTGAGCACCGATTTGATCAGTTCCGTCAACGATTTAAGGGAGAAGAGGCGTTTGAGACCCGAGAGGGGATTCAGCTTGCTGAGCTTGGGTGTCAGCGGTTCGCTGGTGAGCAGAAATCCGTTCTGGGAAACGTTGCCGAAGACACCGGCGAAGATCAGGGCGCCCATGACGGGTGCGAGAATGGCGATGCTACTGGCGAACACTGTCCAAACGTAGGCGGAGATGGCGGTGATCCCGAATTCGAAGCTGCCCGCTTTTTCGAAGGTGGTCCGCATGAAGTGGGTGAGGCGGCCAAACATCCAGGCGCCGCCGAAGAAGAAGACACCCAGGGCGGTCATCAGGATGACCACCGAGGTGAGCTCTCGGCTGTTGGGCAGTTGACCCTTTTCACGCGCGTCGGCACGCTTTTTGGGCGTTGGGGCCTCGGTTTTGTCCTGATCGTGTCCGCCGGCCATGGTGGTGTCTTATCCCCCCATTAGCGAGATCACTTGCACCAAGTCCCGCCCCAAGTGGGTGAATCGCTCCGTCAGGAAGGCGGCGATGTAGGGCAACGAGATACTGAGAAATATCAGTCCCAGAACGATCTTCACCGGCATGGCCACAATGAAGACGTTCATCTGGGGCACTGTGCGCGCCAGCATGCCAAAGGCGACACTGGTGATCAGCATGGCGGCGATGACGGGAGCCCCGATTTTGATGGCGATGACGAAGATGTTGGCCGCCATGGCCATGACCGCAGTGAAGAGATCGTCTTGCACCGCGATCTGAAATGGTGGCACGATGCGAAAGCTCTCCACCAGCGCCCGAAAGAACCAGTGATGGGCATTGGTGGCCAGAAACACCAGCATGGCGAACAGGTTCTTGAATTGGGCTAGGATGGGCATCTGGGCGCTAGAGGCGGGATCCATGACATTGGCGATGGCCAGGCCCATCTGGAAACCGGCGAACTGGCCGGCCAGTTGGATACCGGCGAAGAACATCTTGACACTCATCCCGATCACAACGCCCAGGGCGATCTCGGCGCCCACCCAGAAGACGAACCGGAAGAGATTGTCAAATGCCGTCGCAGAATCGAGCTGCACCACCGGATAGAGCAACAGGCTGATACTGATGGCCAACCCCACCTTGAAAAGGATGGGGATGGTGCGGCTGTCGAAGACCGGTGCGACGAACAGGATGGCGCTGACCCGCAGGAAGATGACCAGGTAGGTTTGCAGCTGGCCGAGAGAGAGATTCAGCGCCAGCATGATCAGTGCACGTAGAGCGGCAGATTGACGAAGAGGTTGGTCGTGAAGCCGATGATCAGCTTTAGCATCCAGGGGAAGAATACCAAGAGCGCCAGGGCCACCCCCAACATTTTGGGGACGAAGACGAGGGTCATCTCGTTGATCTGGGTGGCCGCTTGAAACATGCTCACCAGCACGCCGGTGAAAAGTCCCACCAAGAGCATGGGGCTGGCCAGTAGAATGGCGGTTTTGATCGATTCCATGAAAAAGGCGGTGATGAATTCGGGCGTCAAGGGCCTCCTCCTAACCGGTGAAGCTTTTCACTATGGAGCCGACGATGAGGTACCAGCCGTCGGCGAGGACAAAGATCATCAGTTTGAAGGGCAGCGACACCATGATCGGGGGCAGCATCATCATGCCCATGGAGAGAAGTACACTGGCCACCACCATATCGACGATAAGGAACGGCACGTAGAGCATGAACCCAATCTGGAAAGCGGTCTTGAGTTCGCTGATGATGAAGGAGGGGATCAGCACCTGGGTCGGGATACTGGCTTGGTTCTGGGGACGTTCCAGTTTGGCCACGTCTACCAGCAGGGCCAGGTCTTTCTCCCGCGTGTGACGCAACATGAACTCACGGATCGGCGTCAGGGCACGCTGAAAGGCCTCCTGTTGGGAGATCTCCTCCTGGAGGTAAGGCTGCAGGGCGGTCTGGTTGACGGTCTGCCAAACGGGCGTCATGATGAAAAAGGTCAAAAAGAGGGCCAATCCGATGAGGATCTGATTGGGCGGCAATTGATTGGCCCCCATGGCCTGTCGAAGCAATGACAATACGATGGCGATGCGGGTGAAGGAGGTCAGCATGATGAGGAGCGCCGGCGCGAGGGAGAGCACCGTCATCAGCAGGAAGATCTGCATCACCACCGCCACCTGACCAGGCTCCTGGGCCTCGTCCAGGCTAACGCTCAGAAAGGGCGGTGCCGCTTCCGCGGTGACCGTCGCCAGACTGCCGCTAAGGATCAAAAGGCATAGCAGGATGGTGATGGGAGACAGCCGTCCGATGCCATCGTGGCGGTTTCGATCACGCATGGTCGCCCTCATCGGCGGTGATCTTCGAACCCGCTTGCTTGACGCCCTGCGGGTCGGCATCCTCAGGTGCGGAGAGATCGACATTGCGGCCACTGGTGAGTTTCGACAGGTGATCGGCAAAGCGTCCCCTGGACGCCTGGGGGACGGCGGTGTCGAAGCGCGCCAGCTGAACGGGATCGTCGATGCGACTGAGCAGCTGAATGCGGTCTGCCGTGACCCCCAGCACCAGCACGGCGCCTGGGATCTTTACCATGGTGATGGTGCGCTTCATGCCCAAATACTGGTGACCCAGGACCTGCAGCAGGCCGCCGGGACCGCCCGCGGGCGTTTTCTGCAGGAAGCGGCGCACCATGTACATGCCGCCCCAACAGAGGAGCACCACCAGTCCGAGCGAGAGACACAGTCGCAGGGCAGTTGCCCAGAGATCCGGCGAATGGGTCATCCCAATTGCTCCACCCGTTCCGCCGGGCTGATCACCTCCGTCAGACGGATACCGTATTTATCATTGATCACCACCACATCCCCCCTGGCGATCAATCGGTTATTGGCCAAAATCTCCAGCGTCTCACCGGCTACTTTACCCAGCTCGATGACCGACCCCTGCCCCAGTTTGAGGAGTTCATTGACCATCATCCGGGTGCGTCCCAGCTCCACCGTAATCTCCAAGGGGATATCCAGAATGAAGTCCAGATTATTCTGCCCGGCATCGGTCGGTTTCGCCGTTGCTGCGATGCTCGTATCGGTTGAAGTCGTGTCGCTCATCTACCATCCTTTTTGTGAAACCTAGTCACCGATGGGGTCCAGATCCTACTCCGATTCCGTTTCGAAGGGCGATTCTATCAGCTCTGTCACCTGAACGGCCCGGTTTCCTTTCACAACCCCGGGCATTCCGAAATACTTGGGAATGCTCTCCACATTCAGCTGCACGGCATCCTGGGGGCCGGTCCCCAGGCGAAGAACGTCTTCGACCTCCAGTTCCATGATATCGCGCATGCTGCAGTGCATGCGTCCCAGCTCTGCCACGACCTGGACATCGGTGTCCCTCAGCAAAGCGTGCAGCTGGTGGCGAAAAGAGTGGGCCATATCTTTCTCGCGCAGATAGCTGGAGGTAAGCTTGTCTTTGATCGGTTCGAGCATCAGATAGGGTGTGGCAACATGAATGTTTCCGGTGAATTCTGGGTTTGAGATGGAGAAAACGACGATGATCAACAAGTCGCTGGGATTCACCAAATTAACGAATTCGGGTTTGCTCTCCATTTTTTTAAGATGGATCTGCACAGGATATGCCACCTCCCAGGCCTTTTCCAACTCTCCCAACACATCGCCGGCAAAGCGTCTGACCATGCGATGTTCGATCATGGTGAACTCGCGTATCTTTTCCAGGGGACGGCCGTTGCCGCCGAACATGCAGTCGATGAGGGAGAAAACCAGGTTGGGCTCGATGGCCAGCAGGGCCGACCCGATCAAGGGTTCCATATTGTAAATACTAAAACCGGTGGGATTGGAGAAGGCTTGCAGAAAATCACCGAACTTGACCACCTCCTTTGAGGCGATCTTCACCTCGAAGGCGCGTTGGAGTGTATTCTGCAGGGTGTTGTTGAGCAGGCTGATGAATTTATCGTATATTTCATCCAGGGCGTCGAACTGATCCCGCAGCATGGAGCCCTGGGAGGTGAGGTCGTATGACTTGATCTTGGCCTCACGCGGCTTTTCCTCCTCGACATCCACCTCGCCGCTGTCCATGGCGCTGAGCAGCGCATCGATCTCTTCCTGGGATAGTATCTGGTCGGCCATGGCGCCCTCTTTTACTGGACGACGAACTCGGTGAAGTAGAGGTTGTTGATATTGCCGCTGGTGACGATGTCGTTCATGGCGGCGAGCAGTTCGTCGCGCAGAGCGATCTTACCCGGGGTGGTGTTGATGTCCGCAAAGGTCTTGGTCGGCAGAATCATCAAGATACTGTCACGCACCTGCGGCAGACGTTTTTCAACCTCCTCGGTCATGTCCTGTGCTTCCAGTTCCAGCTCGATCGTCACCCGCAGATAGCGCTTACCGCCTTCGTCCGCCAAGTTGACGATCAAGGTTCCCAGAGAGTAAAGCGGCCCGATCTCGGCGGGCGCCTCCTCTTCCACGACCTCCTCTTCGGTCGTTGGCGCCGGCGCCGAAAGGGCCGACATCTTCGTCCAGAGGATAAAGAACCCGCCGCCCATAAGGGCCATAACAAAGAGCAGGAAGGCGGCGATGATAATGATGAGGGTTTTGGACATCGATGGTCTCCTAAACGGTTTGGAATATCCGGGCTATGGCCCCATCAGCAGGACGATCTCCACCCGCCGGTTGGCCGCACGCCCACTTGGAGTGTCGTTGGCGGCGATGGGTTTACTGTCCGCGTAGCCGACCGCGGCCATCCGCTCCGGTGCGATCTGACCGGTGCTGATGAGGTGCTTGACGACCTGGGCGGCCCTGGCGGTGGACAATTCCCAGTTGGAGGGGAATCGGCTCGATGCGAGCGGGCGGTTGTCGGTGTGCCCTTCGACAAGGATGTCGCCCTCAATCCGGTTCAAGGCGGTCGCCACCTCCTGCAGAATTGGCAGCGCGGCTGGATTGAAACGGGTTTGCGCCGAACCGAACAGCAGCGCATCTTCCAGCGTGATCTGAATGCGGCGGGGCGACCAGGCGCTCGGCAGCCCCAGCCGCTCGCTAAGGCGTCTCAGTGCCAATACTTCTGCGACGACCTCCGGCGGCGGTGGCGCTCCTATCTCCGCTGGGGTCGATCTGGCGATGGATGGTTCAGGCGCCACCACGGCGACCTCTGTTTTCTGGCCCGCTTCCAGAATCCCAAAGGCGCTCTGCAGCTCACCGCGAAAATGCTTGAAGCGCTTCATGTCAACGGTGCTCATGCTGAAAAGCAGCACGAAAAAAACCATCAACAGGGTCATCATATCGTTGAAAGTGGTCAGCCAAATCCCTCTGGCCGGCGGCGATGCCGCCGCTTGGTGGCGTCCAGGCCGTCTCACTCGGCACCGCCCGCATCGAGTTCATGGGTTAAAAAGATGATCTCCACACGACGCTGCCGGGCCGCGGTGACGTCCCCCGGCAAGGGCTGATGCGACGCATAACCGGCGGCAGAGAGCCGGCTGGCAGGGATGCCGGTGGTCTCGAGAAAAAACCGCAGTACATTGACAGCCCGAGCGGTGGACAGCTCCCAGTTGGAGGGAAACTGAACCGTCCGGATCGGACGGTCATCGGTGTGCCCGGCGATACGCACCTGGCAGCGTACCTGGGCGATTAGACGCCCAATGGTGGTGAGGGTGGGTCTCGCTGCCGATTTAATGCGCGCCGTACCCGAATCGAAGAGGGCGGCGTCGGGCAGGGTCATGACGACCGCCTTGGGATCCACGCGCAGTTCCACGTCGGACAATTCGTTATCTCCAGCGAAAGCGGCTATCTCTTCGACGAGTCGGGCGGTTGGGCTCTCTTTGGGAACGATCTCGGCTGCCGGTTTGAGGACTGTTTTGCCCTTGTCCAGACTGCGACCGCCGGAGAAGATGTTGATGGCATCGGAGAAGGCCTCGGTGAACTGCATCACCTTGGCCTGCTCGAAAGAGGCGTAAGAGGTCAACATGATGAAAAAACAGAGCAGAATCAGAACAAAGCCCGTGTAGACGAGCTGCCATCCGTCTGAGGTCAGCGGCTTGTCCGACGATTCGCTGCGGTTATCGCGCCGACGCTTCTTGGTGAAGCGGTGGTGCTGCGGTTTAACGGTTGGCATCAGTTCCACCGGGTCTCAGACGGGGTGACAGAAAGGCCTTCATCTTCTGTTCGACAATCCGATAATTATCACCGGCCTGAATGGCGATCACCCCCTCGATCACCATCTGCTTGGCCAGCATCTCTTGGCGGCTGCGCACTTTGAGCTTTCCGGATATGGGTAGGAACAGCAAATTGGCCAGCAGGGTACCGTAGAAGGTCGTCAACAGGGCAACGGCCATGGGGGCGCCGATGCCACTGGGGTCCTCCATCTGCATCAGCATCTGTACCAGGCCGATGATGGTGCCCAACATCCCCACAGCGGGAGCGAAAGTGCCCATGGTGGAAAAGATCTCTGCACCCAGGCGGTGGCGTTCCTCCAGATAAACCACCTCGGTGGAGAGCACGTTTTCGATCGCCTCGGCCTCCATTCCGTCGATGGCCATCTCCAATGCGTTGCGCAAGAAGGGATATTCAACTTTGCTCAGCGCGTTCTCCAGCGAGAGAATCCCTTCACGGCGCACCTGCCGCGCCAGGGCGACGATCATGGGAATCATGCTGGTGGCCGGTTGGGAGCGATGCAGGAAGGCGTTTTTGGTCACCCGTAGAACACTGACCACGTCCTTGAGAGGATAGTTGATCAGGGTCGCGCCCATGGTGCCGCCGATAACGATCATCAGCGAGGGAACATTGATGAACCAGGCGCCAGGGCCCCCCAGCAAAATGGAGCTGACCACCAGTCCGCCGGCCACCACGAGCCCCATGAATGTTGCGATATCCATCCAGTTCTCCCAGGTGAGAAGGCGATTCACATTCCCGGAACCGGCGCTCTCCGATTCGGACGTGCGGGTCCCGGTCAATATCGACAGAGCTAAAAGCATGGATTGTGCCATCGCAGGTGCCATCCCCACCGAGCGCGGCATGGCCCCCGTCGGCGCCCGGATTTGGGGCCGTCTCGCCCGGAGGGGGTGGAGGACCGTCGCCATGGGCAGGGACTCACAGCAGACGGAACGACCTTGTCAGCGTCAAACTTGTTCGGATGGCAGTCAAGCCTTTGACAGCGAGAACAGGGGGTTGTCAGGGCAGTGGGGGGCGGTGGGGGGTGAGACCGAGGTCGCAGGTTGCCCTGCGACCTCGGCCATTTCGCCCGTGCGGGGAACGGGCGCCCGTTCATGGGTATTCGTGCCTCCCGTGCGGGGGATCAGGAGCACGCACGTGGAACGGGACGTCACCCGTGCGGGGGGACGGGTGACGAAATTACCAGCGCCGGCAGCACTAACGCTTAATGTTGATCAACTCCGCCAGCACCTCATCACTGGCCGTGATCACCTTTGAATTGGCCTGAAAGGCCCGCTGGGTCGTGATCAACTCCACGAACTCGGTGGCCAGATCCACGTTGGACATCTCCAGTGTATTGGGCGCAACCGATCCCATGCCAGAGGTGTTGGCAGCTGAGATCAACGCTTGACCTGAGGCCAGAGACTCGGCGAAGAGGTTGGCGCCCTGTTTGGAAAGTCCGGCGTAGCTGGGAAAATCCGCCAGCGCGAGCTGGGCGAAAGGGATCATGGTGCCATTGGAGTAGAGACCGGTAAAAACACCATCCTCGTCCACCGAAACCCCCTGAAGCATACCGGGCGGATAGCCGTTTTGGGCCTGCGCCGTCTTGGTGGATTCGGAGGAGTAACCGGTGACGCTGCCGTCGCTCGCGGCGCTATTCAGATAGGTCCAGTCGATGTTCAGGTTGGCACCCGCCAGACCGGTGATAGCGATGGTGGGGTTGCCCCCTGCCTCGGTGGCGGCGTCGAGACTGCCGTCGGAGTCGAAACTGATACTGCCCGTCGTGGCGCTGGCGCCTGTGGAAGGCGCGACGGTCCAGTCCCACTCGGTGTTGGTCTGATCGTAGGTGAACTGGAAGGTCAACTCAACGGGGGTTCCCAGAGAATCGTAGACGGTGATGGTGGAGTCGAAGGTGTCGCCGTCGGCTGCGGTGGCATCGAGGTTGATCTCGAACGAGATCTCATCGGTGGCCCGCGGCGAATTGGTGCCGTTGGGCAAGGTGATGTTGCTGATGGGCTGGGTGTTGCCGTTGATGTCGATGGGGTAGCCTTGAACCGCCAACCCGTCGGGTGTCACCAGGTCGCCGTCGCGGTCGAACTCGAATTTCCCGGCACGCGTGTAGTATTGGCTGCCATCGTTGGGATCCTGTACGATGAACATCCCCTGGCCGTTTATGGAGAGATCGGTGACGCTGGTCGTGTTCTCCATGGACCCGGCATCCCAGTTGGGATTGACGCCGTTCATGACGACGCCTCGGCCGATCTGGTTTTGGGCCGATCCCATGGAGGCGGTGAAGATGTTGGCGAAGGTGACCCGCGAGACTTTGAAACCGGTGGTATCCACGTTGGCGATGTTGTCGCCGATGACGGCCATGGCGCTGGTGTTGGCCTTCAGTCCGGAGATGCCTGAATATAATGATCCTATCATGTAACACGTCCTTTCAGCTGGTGTCGCTTCAGTAGCAGTAATACTGCAGTCGCGTTTACCCCTCGGTGGCGGCCTGATCGATGCGCACCACGGAGCCGATGGGCAGCAAGAAGCTGTCGGTCTGCAGGTAAGCCTCTCCGTTCTGGTAGCTGACGCCTGTCACCACACCCGATGAGTATGTGGTGGCGGACACCGGAACATCCTGTTCGTCGACGGCCAGGACATCGAACTGATAACGCCCTTCTGGCAGCGGTTGTCCGTCCTGATCGGTGCCATCCCAGGTCACCTGCTGCTCGCCGGCGGCCAGAGAGCCTACTTCGAAATCGCCCACATAGGCGCCGGCGGCATTGTAAATTTTTATGTAGACGGCATCGGCATCCCCTGCCAGGTCAAAGCGCAGGGTCGCCGCACCGGTATCATCCAATTCGACCTCATTGCCAACCGCCGTCACCTGTTTGCCAATGAATTGAACCGCCTGGGCGTTGTCACTGGCAGCCTGATAGGCGGTCAGGGTTTCAAGTGTCGCGTTGATGTTCTCCAATTGTTCCAGAGAGCTGAACTGGGCCAATTGGGCCGTAAAGCCCGTGCTGTCCATGGGATTCATGGGATCCTGATACTGGAGCTGGGCCACCAGCATGGTGAGAAACTCATCTTTGCCCAGTTCGTTGTTCGTATTGGTTTGAGTATTGGTCTGGGCAGCACTCTGGACATTGTCGATGCCAATCAGTGACATATTCTCTCCTTGTGAAAGGGGTTTTCGGGAAACACCCCCGAGGCGCGCTAGGCGAAGTAGTCCACGCCGTCGCTCGTCTCCGTCTCCTGTGGCGGAAGTTGGTGCTCTGATCGGGATTGGTCCTCGCGATGCTCCCGATTCGCCTGGCTGAAGGCTTTACCTCGACCTCCGCTGCGGCGCTGGCCCCAGGTCTGTTGCTCTTTGTTCTGAGATTCCTGGTCGCCGCCCACGGAGACCTCGAATTTGTCGATCTCCAGTCCCTGCCCTGAAAGTTCGCTGCGCAACTGGTGCAGATTGCTTTCCAGGAGCTCTTTGACCATGGGCATATCGGCCACCACCTTGACCATCACCTGCTGCTGGTCGGTGGAGATATTTAGGCGGACCTGTCCCAGGTGCTCGGGCTTCAACTGAATACGCATTTCGGTCTGGCCGTTCTGCACCCGGACCTTGGCGGATTCGACAATCTGCTGGACAACCTCTTCCCTTGGAAGCGGCTGCGGTGGGGCCGGATCTGTCTTACCGGCACTGGCCAGGGCGCTGGTGGCGGGCGTCGCGCTCTTTGGACCGGCGTTTCCCGCTGCTTCCAGGGGGAGGTCCCCGGCGGCCCGCATCGGTCCGGCCTCAGCGTCCTTCGGCGCCATTTGATCCGCAATGTTAGAAACGGCTTGAGGCGGTCCCTCTTGGGTGGCGATCGATTTCGCGATGTTGGCGGGCGCCTCGCCTCCCTTCGACTGCGTCTGCCCTGAGCCGCCTTGCAATTGATCCGCACGCAGGTGCGTCCCGTTTGGCGGGGCCGATTTCCCGCCAAGATCGGACTTTTCTGTCGACGGGCCGGCGTGCTGGGAAATGGCAGGGGCGCGATTGTCGGTCGGCTTGACGACTGGTGCGTCATCCCCACGCGCACCCTCCGAAGTCGCCCGTTCGACCGAGATTCTGCTCCCCTCGGGATCAAATCGCCGCGGTACCTGTTCCGCCACTGCGGCGGTGGTGCTCGGTTCTGGCGTCTTCGCCGCCATCTTGCCGGCTGGGTTTGCCGCTGTCATGCCGGACGCCGTCTGTACCGCAGCTCCCTTGGGGATTGCCTTGAACGGCGGGACCGTCGGCTGATCTTCCTTCTGGGCGGTGACAACCGAATCCCTACCCAAGGTCCCGCCCGCAGCGGATATCTCCGGCGGAGGTGATGGGGCGGCGCCAGTATCGGGCGCAAGCGGCGCTTGCTCGGGCACCATCGTCGGCGGTTGCACGCCAGGCGCCACCAGGAGCCCCTCCTCGACTGGGGTATCGCCGACGGGAGGAGATTCGGGGATCACCGGGGCAGCGCCGGCGGCCGCATCGGCGTCGGTCGCTTGGAATAGATCCGCCATGGTCTCGCGAAAATCTTTTAAAAATCGGGGCTGCTCCTGATCCCCTCCCGCGGTGCCATCTTGGAATGCCACCTGGTTCATGTCTCCGCTGATCGCCGGTGCTTCCACCGGGACCGTTTCTACACTCGCCGGCACCGGATTGATATCGAAATGCATCCTCACCTCACAATACTGCCCTTAGCTGGGCATGCGGTTACGATTGTAAGCACCCAAAGCGATCTCATTGAGGTCGGCCTGCTCTTTGCGCAGCAGCTTTTCGTGGTAGGCGCTGAGTCCCTTCTTCCGCAGCTGTTCCAACATCTCCCGTTTTTTGACGGCTTCCAGCAACTCCTTCTGCTTGACGCGGAAACAGCGCTCCGTTTCACGGGTGAGTTCGCGCTGACTGGCCACATCTTCGCGGAGGCGATCAAAATAGTGCCGATAGAGGATCAGGTCATCGCTGCTGAGGGCCCCGTTCTGCTTTTTTTTAAATTGTGCTGTCATATCTGCTTCTTTCTGGAGCAACCGCTCCAACACATCCGTTTGGGCATCGAGTTGCAATCGTATCTCTGCCAACGCCTTTTGGTGTTCATCCTCGATAAAGCGTTGATGGTTCAGAAGGACCTCTAAATTGAAGCGATACAATCGTGCCCGCCTTTTCCCTGTCGTCATCCATTAATGACGCCTTCCAGCTGTTCCAAGCTGGTCTCAAGATCACCGGTCTCCTGGATATCCTGTCGCAGGTAGGAGTTGATCCGTTCGATCTTGTCAATGGCCTGGTCGATTTTCGGATTGGAGCCGGCCACATAGGCGCCGATGTTGATCAAATCCTCTGCTTTGCGGTAGGTCGCCAGGATCTCTTTCAACAGACCGGCGTTGTGGCGGTGGTCCAGGGTTGTAATATCGTTCATTACCCGGCTAATGCTTTTGAGAACATCAATGGCCGGGAAGTGGTTTTGGTGGGCCAGCTCGCGGGTCAGCACCACATGGCCATCCAGGATAGAGCGAACGGCATCGGCAATGGGTTCGTTCATATCGTCCCCCTCCACCAATACCGTGTAGAGGCCGGTTATGGAGCCTTGTTGTTGGGAAGTACCGGCCCGTTCCAGCAGCTTGGGCAGCAGGGTAAACACCGAAGGGGTGTAGCCCTTGGTGGTGGGCGGCTCCCCGACGGCGAGGCCGATCTCACGCTGGGCCATGGCAAACCGGGTCACCGAATCCATCATGAGATTGACCGTCAATCCCAGGTCGCGGAAGTACTCCGCAATGGCGGTGGCGATGAAGGCGCCCCGCATACGGATGAGGGGCAGATGGTCGGAGGTGGCCACCACAACCACCGATTTTCGGAGACCTTCGGGTCCCAGTTGCTGGTCAATAAACTCATTGAGTTCCCGGCCGCGCTCCCCGATGAGGGCGATGACGTTGACGTCCGCTACCGTGCGACGGGCGATCATTCCAAGCAGGACGCTCTTGCCGACCCCGGAACCGGCGAATATACCCATGCGCTGTCCACGCCCCACTGTTAGCAGGCCATTGATGGCCCGGATCCCCAGGTCCAAGGGTTCACTGATGCGGCTTCGCAGCAAGGGATTGATGGGCTTGCCGTAGATGGGGTAGTGGGCCTCCACTGGGATGCCCCCCTTCCCATCGATGGGCTGTCCAAGCCCGTCAACAATGCGGCCGAGGAGGGCTCTGCCCACGCCGATGTCGGCCTGGGGCGACACCTCCATCACCCGGCTGCCGGGACCGATCCCCCGCATCTCCTCAAGTGGCATCAGCAGAACGGTATTATCACGGAAGCCCATCACTTCCGCCATAATCTTGGCCTGCTGATCCGGCGCGTACACCTCGCATACACTGCCCAGCTGCGATGCCGGCCCGGTGGCCTCCAGCACCAGGCCCACCACCTTGGTGACCTTACCGCTGGCCCGCACCGTCATGGCATCGTCCAGGATCTTGAGGTAGCGTTGGGTTCGGTTTTCCAAGGTCATCCGTCGGTCCCCTGCCCTTCATCCGTCTCGATCGTCTTGCCGAGCTGTTGACGGAACAGGTTTTCGATGAGCATCAACTGGTGCTCGATCCGTGCATCGATATCGCCGAAATCGGTTTCGACGATACACCCCCCGCGGCCGATGCCCGGGTCGGCGCTCCAGGTCAGGCGGGCCGGGTCGATGGTCGGCAGATCCAAGAGATTCTGGCTATCCTTGAGCCGCGCCAGGTCGTCCGGATTGACGCGAATATTGAGCCGATTCGTGTCCATTACCTTGGCGAGGGCCTGATTGAGGACGCTCGGCAGTGCTTGCGGCAGTTCGCCAATCGCATGGGGTATCACCTTACGGGCGATGGCCAGGGAAAGCTCGACGACGGCCTTTTCGGCCTGCCCCGTCAATTGTGCCTCGGTAGAAGCCATGGCCGCCACGGCACTCTGAAGGGCCTGAATAACTGGGGCCAACGATTCGGCCGCCGCTTTCTGTCCAGCTTCCATACCGGCGGCATATCCCTCTTGGCGGGCCATGGTCATCTGCTGCGCGGTCGACGGTTCACTGCCTTCCGCACCCTCCTGATGGTGGTTGGCGGGGATAAAAGCGCCCGAATTTGGTGGCGTCTCACTGTCTGACCACCCACTGCGGGAACTCTCTTCGGGTGCGTCAGCCCCCTCAAACTCGGGGAAGCAGTGCGGTTTGAAGCACCCGTCATCGTTTGATGGTGATTGCGATGCCATACTAAGCAACGAATTCCTCCCCACCACGGCCACTGATGATCAGCTCGCCTTTTCGCTCCATATCCTGGATCACTTTGGTGACCTTCTGCTGGGCATCGGTCACGTCCTTCATCCGCACCGCGCCGGCAACTTCCATCTCCTCCTTGAGGATGGAAGCGGCGCGTTCCGACATATTCCGGAAAATCTTCTCTTTGACCTCGTCGGCGGCGGCTTTCAGTGCCAGTGCCAACTCATTGGATTCGACCGAGCGCAGCACTTGCTGCAGGCCCTTGTCGTCAACGTAGATAATATCATCGAAGATGAACATATTGGCCTTGATCTCTTCGGCCAGATCTGGATCGCTCTCTTCGATCTCATCGATGATCTGTTCGGCCGAAGCGCCGTCAATCTGATTGAGAATCTCTGCCAGATGCGTCACTCCGCCAGCTTCCTGGGTGGCGGCATTATCCTTGTTTTGCAAAATCTCGGCGAACACCTTGTCAATCTCCTCCACCATGCCGGAGACAACCTTGTCCAGGCTGGCGATGCGGTAAGCCACATCGGACTTGATCTCATCGGGCAGCTGCCCCAGCACCTCGCTGGCCGAATGGGGATTGAGATTGACGATGATCAACGCGATGGTCTGGGGATGCTCATCCTTGATGAGCTGCACCAATTGACTCGCCTCGATGTTCTGGATAGCGGCCAGATTCGTCGGCTGTTTCGGGTCATCGCCCCCGTTGCCGCCCTCCACGGCGACGGGTTCCGAACCGCTGGGGCTGCCCTCGCCCCTCCCTGCTTGGGGTTCATGGGTTAACTGAGGACCGCCCAGATTGCTGAGAAACTCCTGCGCCACGCGTTCCACCAAGTCCGGACTGATGCTGCCCATTTGGGACTGCAGTTTGTAAATCATGGCGCGCTCAGCATCGCTCAGCCGGTCGAGAAGGCTCCGGGCCGCCTCAGACCCAATGGCATGAACGAGAATGGCGGCTTTCAGAGATCCGGCAAGCTTGTTGGGATTCATCTGTGCTGTGCTTTCCGAAGCGTTCTCGGACGCATTTCAAACGGCGCCATGGGAAGTACTGCGCAAGGTCTCACTGTTGTTGATCCTTTAACCAGGACTGCATCAACTGCGCGGTGCCGTCCTGGTTGCTGGAGATCAGCTGCGCCGCCTGCTGGGTATACGGCAGCTGGGTGCCATCATACTCTTTCTCCAGTTCTGCGATCGTCTTGGGCAATTGTTCGATCAATTCGTAGTCCTCTATTGACGTTGAGGTCAGCCAAGCGATCAGGGGCTTTACGACGATGAGGTAGCTGAAAATGAGAAATCCCCCGGCGATGAGGTATTTGAGCAGGTAGGCATACTCAGACAATTTATCCAATAACCCCGGCGCCTTGACGGTTTCGGAGACCTCCCCTTGTCCGGCGGCGAAGCTGATATTGACGACCTCCACCTGGTCTCCGCGTTCGGCGTCGAAGTTGACCGAACGCCTGACGATATTCTGGAGTTTGGCCATCTCCTCTTCCGTCCGAGGGACATAAGTGGTCGTGGGTGCCTCCCCTTCGACAGCGGCAGCCACACTCTGGTAGGTGCCGTCAACCACCACCGCCACCGAGAGCCGTTTTAGCTTGCCGGTTGGCATGACTTGGTGACTGGTCACCTTGCCGATCTCGTAATTGGTAGTGTTGTCCGTTTTACGAAATCCATCCTTAGCGGCGCCGCCAGAAGTGCGTGGTTGCCCCTGGGTAATATTGGCGGCCAGGCCCGGAATCCCGGCTGGTCCACCAACGGCCCGGTTGGAGGCTTCGTTGTAGTTTTGCTCACTCCGCACCACTTGGTTGTCCGGCAGGTAGAGTTCTTCGGTTTTCTCCTGTCGGACGAAATCCAATTCGGCGGCGACCCTCACAATCGCCTTGTTCTTCCCAAGAACATTCTCCAGCATGGTGGCGATCCGCGTCTCGAGAATACGCTCCAAGCGCGCCTGAAAATCCAGTTGATCATTGGAAATATTGCCCAGGTCATTGGGATTCTCGTGGCCGGCAAGCAGCTTGCCGTTGCTGTCCACCACGGTGACCTTTTCCGGTGGCAACTGCGCCACGCTGGAGGAAACCAGGTTGACGATTCCCTGCACCTGATCCTTGGAGAGAAAACGGCCCCCTTTGAGCTTGAGGATCACCGACGCGCTGGCGGGGTGTTCATCTTCGATGAAGAGGGATTTTTCGGGCATGACGAGATGCACCCGGCTGCTCTCCACCTCCGAGAGCCCATTGATGGTGCGAACCAGTTCCCCCTGTAAGGCGCGTTGATAGTTGACGGTTTGGGCAAACTCCGTCATGCCGAGCTTCAGATTGTCGAACAGTTCAAATCCAATCCCGCCCCCGTTGGGCAATCCCTGGGTGGCCAGGTCGATGCGCGTGGTGTAGATTTTGTCGCGGGGCACCATGATGGTGGCGCCATTGGCCGAAAGACGGTAGGGGATCTTGCGTGCATCCAATGCCGCGATCACCTCTCCGGCGTCGGCGGGTGCCATCTGTGTGTAGAGCGGCAGGTAATTGTCATTCCCCGACCAGGTGATCAGAAAGAGAAAGGCCGCCATCGTGCCGAAGAAAAAGACCAGCAGCGCGATCAGTTTCCCGAGGGAGATGTGCTTGAGAAGGGTTTTGAGGAGCGCCGGTATCTCTTTAGGATTGAAGGCCATAGGTCCCTATGCTTACATCTGCATGTTTTTAATCTGGTCGTAGGCGGCCACGATCTTGTTGCGCACCTGAACCATCAACTCGAAGCTCACTTCCGCTTTCTGCAGGGTGATCATGGTGTTGTGAATATCCGTGTTCTCGCCGCTTACCATTTGCCGCACGGCCTCATCTCCTTTGAGTTGCAGTTCGTTCACCTGGTCGAAGGTTGACTGCAGGAGATTACCGAAGCTGCTGGCTTCCGCAGCAGGGTTGGCTTCGGGGCGCTCTGGAGCGGGTTTAACGGTGTCGATGCGCGGGGGTTGGAGGGCGTTCAACTTCATCATTAGCGTCCAATCTCGAGTGCCGTCACGGCCATGTCTTTGGTGGTTTTGACGGCGGTCACATTGGCCTCATAGCTGCGGCTGGCCGACATCATGTTGACCATCTCCTCAACGACGTTGATATTGGGCATGGCCACAAAACCGCTTTCATCGGCGTCGGGATGGGCCGGGTCGAATTTGCGGATAGGGGGTCGCCTGTCCTCTCGGATCTCGGTGACCTGAACCTGTTTGAGGTAGGTATCCATACGGTTGCGCAGTGCTTGTCGAAAGTCGGCCGGCGGCTCTACGGTTTCGAAAAGAGCATCCTTGCGCTTGTAGGGTCCGCCCTCGGCGGTCCGCGTTGTGCTGACATTGGCCAAGTTATGGGAGATGAGATTCATGCGGATCCGCTGGGCATTGAGACCTGCGGCACTGGCATCAAGCGACTTCATGAAATCCATGATTACTTCCCACCTCCTTTGATCGCATTCTTCAGGCCCATGAACTTGCTTCCCAAAATCTGGGCGGTGGCTTTATAAAGAAGGTTGTTGCGTGCCAGGTCGGCCATCTCTTTTTCTAAAATGACGGTGTTGCCGTCTCCCCGCAGACTCACCTCTGCAGACACTTCACGCATTTCGGGTCGTATGGCAGCGCCGGCGTGGCTGCGCGGCGGCAGATGCCCTTGATGGGTCAGTGTCAATTCTCCGTTGCCGGTTTTTTGACTATTGGCTTGGAGAGCTTCTTTGACCGCCAAGTCAAATGCCTTGTAATCGGGCGTATCCACATTGACGACGTTGGAGACGACGACCTCGTGCTTACGGGAGCGCAGGTTGAGGGCACGTTGCATCAGATCGAAGTTGGCGTTGAAGAGTTTGTCTACCGGCATGTCTACCTTCCTTGTGCATTGCTGGGGGTACTAAAAGCAAGGTTTGTACCACGGTCCTAAAGACATCGCCTTAGAATTATTTTTGACAAATTTTTAGTAGCTTACGGTATTTTGCCAGATGCCTCAGCCTCCCCATCGGGTGGCTGGGCGGCAATTTGTACCGGCACGGCAGAGGATTCTGCCGGTCGGCTGAAGGCTTCAGCCGGTGGCGTTGGACAACTCCGGGTTTTCGGATCGGTATTCGTTGAGTTTGTTGCGGAGCGTGCGAATGCTGATCCCCAGCATCTCAGCCGCGCGGGTGCGGTTGGCGTTCACCTGTCCCAGGGTGGAGAGAATCAGCCGACGCTCCATCTCCTTGACCGTGGTGCCGGCCGGCAGGTCTTCAGGCAGTGCTGTTTGAGGATCCTCAACAAGGAGATCCTCGCTTTGGAGGGTGGTATTCCGGCAGATCAGGACGCCGCGTTCGATGGTATTCTGCAATTCTCGGATGTTGCCGGGCCAGGAATGGGCTTCCAGGCGGGCAAGGGCCTCTGGTGCTATCCCCGTCACCAGTCGCCCGTGGCGCCCGCTGAAGCGAGCGATAAAGGTGTCCACGAGCAGCGGAATATCTTCCCGGCGTTTGCGCAATGGCGGCAGCTCGAAGGGCAGCACCTTGAGCCGGTAATAGAGATCTTGGCGAAACGTGCCATCGGTCACCATCTGTTTGAGGTCGCGGTTGGTGGTGGCCACCACGCGGGTATCGACGGATACCGGCGCCTGTCCGCCGATGCGGTCCACCATCCGTATCTGCAGCACGCGCAGCAATTTGGCCTGGAGCGTCAAAGGGAGTTCGCCGATCTCGTCCAATAAGAGGGTGCCGCCGTCGGCCATTTCGAAGCGGCCCAGCTTCCGGGTCAATGCGCCTGTGAAGGCGCCCTTTTCATGTCCGAAGAGTTCGTTCTCAGCCAGCTGATCCGGGAGAGCGGCGCAGTTCATGGCCACGAAGGGTGCCTGAGCACGGCCGCTGTGGGCGTGGACATAGGCAGCCAGCAGTTCCTTACCGGTACCGCTTTCGCCGGTGACCAAAACAGTGGCATCGCTGTCGGCGACCCGTCGGGCCATATCCAGCAGGGCCAACAGCTCCGCGTCCTGGGTCACCAATTCATTCTCCCCGCCATGTATAGGTCCAGGCTGGGATGGGTGGGCCGGAACCTCACTGGCCGCCACTGAGAGGGCCAGCTCGACTGAAATTGCCAATCGCTCGGCGGACACGGGTAGCGCGAGGTAGTCGACGGCGCCAAGCTGCATGGCCTGGACAGCCTCGTTGACCGATGCGCTTGGGCTCAATGCAATGATGGGCGGGGAATCGTTCTCCTTCTGGAGCTGGCGCATTAGCTGAATTCGATCATCGGCGTCAGTGCCGAACTCAACCAGGAGCAGGTCGATGTCCGATGACCGCAACCGATCCAGCGCTTCCCTGGCGTTGGCGACCGGTTCCACGGGGAATCCCTGTGCCGACAAATGAGGGATGAAGACGGACGAGGGATCGATGGTATCACCGATGTAGATCACTTTTCGAAGTGGTTGGCTCATGCTGTGATGCGGTAGATCCGCTCGCGGTACAGGTGATTGGTTGAAGAAGGTCAGGGGAGATAGTGGCAACAAATGTGCCAGTCGAAAAGGGGTGCGGGTGTCCGGTAAGATAGATCGCTATCGACGAGGGATCGATATTGATTCCAAATGATTGCGGTAAGCAGGGAAATGCTGCTGCCGCTGAGCCGATGAAGTCTTAACGTCACTGCATTGACGCGGAGCGCCGTGGCCAGGATTCTGGCGGGCGTTTGTCCAACTGGAGGATGCGGCGGCGATGCTCACGTGGCATGTAAGCTTACCGACCATTGGCGGCAAATCAATCCTTTGCCGGGCATCCAAACAGCGGTGGCGGGAAGACGCGATCCCGATTTCAGCCCGTTTTTTGCAGATCGTAACGTTTGATCTTCTCAACCAAGGTGGTGCGCTTAATTTTTAACAAATCCGCCGCACGGGTTTTTACCCAGTTGGTTTTCTCAAGGGATTGACAGATCAATTTCTTCTCGAAGGCCGTCACCGCCGCCTGCAGGTTGACGCCCCCTTCGGTCAGCTCCACGCGGGGAGGCGGGTTGACCGCCGTGGCGGTTCGCATTTTACTCGGCAGGTCATCGACACCGATCAGACCATTACCCGTCAGCACCACCAGTCGTTCCACCAAATTGGACAATTCGCGCACGTTGCCCGGCCACGTGTAGCGCTTCAACACGGTCATGGCCTCCATCGCAAACCCAGTTACCTCGAAGCCGAGCTTGGCGCTGTATTGCCGCAGAAAGTGGTCGGCAATCAGGGGCACGTCGGAGGCGCGTTCCCGCAGTGCAGGGAGCCGAATCGGGATGACGTGCAGACGGTAATAAAGATCTTCCCGAAAGCGGCCCGCCTTCACGGCGGCCTCAAGATCGCGGTGGGTGGCGGCGATGATGCGCACATCCACGGCGACAAGGCGATTGCTGCCAACAGGTTCAAACGATCTCTCTTCGAGCACTCTGAGCAGCTTCACCTGGAGATCGGGGCTCATATCACCGATCTCGTCCAGAAATACCGTGCCGCCGTTGGCCGCCTCGAATTTACCGATTTTTGTGGTGGAGGCGCCGGTAAACGCCCCGCGGGCATGACCAAATAGTTCGCTTTCCAGCAAGTTGGCCGGAATGGCGCCGCAGTTGATGGCCATGAAACGTTGGCTGGAGCGGCCCGATAGAGCGTGGAGCTGTTTGGCCACCATGCCTTTGCCCGTGCCGGTCTCGCCCGTTATCAGGATGGTCGAATCGGTGGGTGCGACGCGCTGCATCCGTTCGAACACCCTCGCCATTGCCGAGCTTCGGCCGATAATGGGATTCGATCGCGCCTGCTTGCCACATCGCCCAGCGGTCGTTTCACCTATTTCGATGGTTTCACCCTGCAAATGGCCTCCTTGGTCGGCAACGTTCAGCGGGGGAATTCAGTTGCGGGGGTGATCTGTGGTGTAGGCAAGTTGTGCACCAACTACCGATCTCTCAATGCGTACGGTCGGATTCCAAGGGCAAGCCATGCTGTTTATTGATCTTAACATACCAATATCTTTATTATTTTTAGTTTTCTGCGCGGTATTCCCAGACAATTGCGGCATTGGTTGTCACTACTTCGAATGCCGTCGGGGATATTGGAAATTGCAGACAAACCAACGCAATTTGCAAATTTTTTAATCAATTTTTTTCAATTTGCAATATCTTCATGTGGCCAATTGGCTATCCGCCAAATAAATGGGTACGGAACCAGCCTATCCCATCCTGTGCTTCCGCTCGTTACCGTCAACAGCGCAGATCGGTGGCCTCTGAACGACGACGCCGATACCCCTAAAGTCCATCCGCCATCCAGACGATACTGTGATTGATCGCCCCAGACCGAGCGAGAAAGGAGGACGGCTTTGTTGCGCTTGTTAAAGCGCGCTCATGAGAGCGTCAGAAAGACAATCCCCCGTAGAAGACAATATGGGGTTAGAATACCCCGACACACTCTTAGAAAAGGAGAAACATCATGGCAATGAA
The DNA here is from genome assembly GCA_030066015.1 of Desulfosarcinaceae bacterium. Classification (GTDB taxonomy): domain Bacteria; phylum Desulfobacterota; class Desulfobacteria; order Desulfobacterales; family Desulfosarcinaceae; genus JASJCL01. Next base: position 67,035 of record JASJCL010000037.1, read on the forward strand.
CAATATTCATCTAACAGCTGGTATGAGATCCAACCTCGTCAGCATGCAGAACACGGCTAAGCTGATGGACAGCACCCAGAGCAAACTGGCCAGCGGCCTCAAGGTTCAGAGCGCTCTGGATGATCCCATCAACTTCTTCAAAGCCCAGGAGCACCGCAACCGCGCCAACGACCTGGAGTCTCGTAAAGACGCCATGTCTGAGGCTGTTCAGACGGTGAAGGCGGCCAACAATGGCATCGAAGGTCTTTCCGACATGCTGGCCCAGGCCAAATCTCTGGCCCAGTCCGCCAGGTCTGCAAGCTCTACGGATGCCCTGCAGTTCGCATCGCAGTATAACGAGATCCGCTCCCAGATGACCACATTGGCTGAGGACTCTGGATATAAGGGGATTAACCTGCTCAACGGAACGGACGAGGAACTGACGGTCTACTTCGATGCCGATGGTGACAACTCCATCACCCTGACAGGTTTTGCCGGCACGGCAGATGGTCTCACGGTTTCCGATGTTGGTTCGACTTGGACCAGTTCGGCCACGGAAACCTGCACCACCGCCATTGACAATGCCCTAACGGCCATTGACAATGCCAACTCCGAGCTCAGGACCAAGTCCAAGATCCTCTCCTCGAAGCTGAACATCATCACCACCCGTGATGAGTGGGCGACCAACATGGTCAACACGCTCGAAGAAGGTGCGGACAAACTGACCTTGGCAGACATGAACGAAGAGGGGGCCAACATGATGATGCTCCAGACGCGTCAACAGCTTGGCACCACTTCACTGAGCATCGCCTCCCAGGCAGCTCAGGCAGTACTGAGACTGTTCTAAGATGATCCATCCTCTGCTCTTTGAACGGTAAGGGGCAATTTAAGGTGGGGGAATAATCCCCCACCTTTTTTCTTTTCAGACCAGGCCAATAGCGACAACACACATCATCTCAACAATGTTTATAATGAACTAAGGGCAGTAAAGATGGCACAGTCTGTACTATTTGAAGCGGCATACAGTTTACCCAACAGGCCTGGCACCTTTTCTGCAAACTGACATTGGGTGAAAACAACCAATCTGCAAACGACATTTTAGAGGAATTATGGCACTCAAAATTAGTTTGAAGCCCAATGAGCGAATGATTATTGATGGTGCCGTCATCACAAATGGCGGGAGAAAGACGGAATTCATCGTAGAGAATAAAGTCCCAATCCTGCGACAGAACAACATCATGAGCGAAAAGGCAGCGGATACGCCCTGTAAGAGACTCTATTTGACCGCGCAACTGATCTACATAGACAACACTCAACGAGATGCGCATCATGCCTTGTTCAACCATCAGGCTGCGGAAATTATCGAAGCAGCGCCCAGTATAAAGCCCTACATCGCAAAGATGTCTGATGAATTACTTGAAGCCCACTACTATCGCGCTTTGAAGACAGGTAGAGACTTGATTAATTACGAGGCGGAGGTGCTAAGTCGTGTATAAAACCCCTTTACAAGCTTACCAGGAAGTCGACAAATCGGGGATGACGGGTCGCGAAGTGGAAGCGTACGCGCTTACCAAAGTCGCCATGGCACTGCGGGATTGCCAGCAAAGATGGGATTCCCCGGAGCGGGATCAATTGCTTGATGACGCCTTAAAACTAAATGGGCGTGTATGGAGCATTTTCCAGGCAGAACTCACCCGGGCTGACAACCCCATGCCTCAGGTAATCAAGCAAAACATCCTCAAACTGGGCGCTTTCATCGATCAACGGTCCATCAATATCATGGCATATCCCAAACCAGAAGCTCTCGACATCATCATTGCCATCAACGAAAATCTTGCCGCCGGTTTGCGGGAATCGGTCGCGAATGGGAGCGCTCCTTCAACCAGTGATGCCGACGAAAATCAGCAATCGGCAGCCCATCGGCCTTCTATCTCGGCTGCGTCTTAAACACCAGCAACGTATCCGCCATACCTTCAATAAGAAACCTCCATCTCGCACTGAAGATGGAGGTTTTCATTTTGATACTGCGCCGAGAGACCGGTATTGTTTACAACATCTGGGCCTCTGACCGATTCCAGCTAATGTTCATGGCGAAGATACCACTTGTGAGCTAGGCCGATGCCAGCGGTCAAAGAGGTTTTCGCCCGCCAACCGAGTTTGGACATCCGTGAAAGATCCAACAGTTTCTGTGGTGTCCCATCTGGTTTTGAAGGGTCGAAACAAATCTCGCCCTCATACCCGATGACCTGCCCAACCATCTCAGCCAGATCGCGAATCGCAATGTCCTTTCCAGCCCCCACGTTTACAAAGCAGGGAGAAGGATAGTTCAAGAAAGTTTCCTCGATTAATTGATTGTCCAGAGCTAAAACATGCAAACAGGCATCGGCCAGATCATCCACATACAGAAACTCACGCCGCGGCCTACCAGATCCCCAAACCACCACTTCTGGATCACCGCGACGTTTCGCTTCGTGAAATCTGCGAATCAAAGCGGGAAGTACGTGTGAGTGGTCTGGATCATAATTGTCGTTTGGACCATATAGGTTGGTGGGCATGAGGGCTACAAAGCGCGTATTGTATTGCCGATTGTAAGCCTCGCACATTTTGAGACCCGCAATTTTGGCGATGGCATAGGGCTCATTGGTGGGTTCGAGCGGACCGGTGAGGAGGTGCTCTTCCCGCATCGGTTGGGGCGTCTTTTTTGGGTAAATACAGGAGGAACCCAAAAAAAGCAGTCTCTCAACACCTGCTCGATAGGCTGCATGGATAACATGCGACTGAATGGATAGGTTCTCATAAATGAATTGACCCGGTAAGTCATTATTGGCTTGGATCCCACCTACTCTGGCGGCCGCGAGGATCACATATTGGGGTTGTATGGCGTCAAAACAGCCTCGCACTTCATCCTGCCGGATCAAATCAACCCGCAGAAGGTTGATCGGTGCAGGCCCTCCCACCGCCTTTTCAGATGGGATTGGGCCATAATTGGGCACACGGGAATGGTAGCTTCCCACGATATTGGTGTATCCTGAGGATAGGAGCTTGCGGATAAGGGCGCTGCCCACCATACCTGAAGCGCCGGCGATAAATATGGTCGCATCCTTGTGCATGCGCAGCCCTCAATTTTGCGACATCGATGTTCACCCGAGACGCGTTGTTGCCCGAATTGGAAATCCCGCTTGTATTCGGGTCATCATCATCAGGGCTAATAATTTTTACTGTAGCGGCAAGGCCCATCTTTTTAAGCCGTTCATGCGCTCACGCCTCCTGGTGCTGGTTAATCCTGAAACCGGCCCTCTGGCAAAGTTCATCACGCTTGGCCTCCTCTAAATCCGCCGCAACCATCTCTTTGACCAACGTTTCAAAAGAGGTTTGCGGCTGCCAGCCAAGCTTTACTTTGGCCTTGGTAGGATCTCCAAGGAGGGTATCGACTTCCGTGGGGCGAAAATAGGTTGGGTCCACGGCCACGATGGTTTTACCGTTGGCTGCATTAACGCCACGTTCATGAATACCCGCTTCCTCCCATCGGATGGAGAGGCCAAGTTTCTGAGCAGTACATTCAATGAACTCTCTCACCGAATGCTGCTCGCCGGAGGCGATGACATAGTCGTCCGGTGTATCTTGTTGGAGCATCAGCCATTGCATATATACATAATCTCTGGCATGACCCCAATCCCGCAGCGCATTCAGATTACCAATATAGAGACAATCTTGTAAGCCTAAATAGATGCGCGCCATCGCTCTGGTGATTTTGCGGGAAACGAAGGTCTCTCCCCTTAAAGGAGATTCATGGTTGAAGAGAATGCCGTTGCAAGCAAAGATATTATAAGCCTCTCGGTAATTCACCGTAATCCAGTATGCATACAACTTTGCGCAACCATAGGGTGACCGCGGATAAAAGGGCGTTGTCTCCTTCTGCGGCATCTCTTGGACCTTCCCGAACAACTCCGACGTCGACGCCTGATAAAATCGGGTTCTCTCTTCAAGGCCCAATAGGCGAATCCCTTCCAGCAGCCGCATGGTTCCCAGAGCATCCACGTCTGCCGTGTACTCAGGGGTTTCAAAAGAAACCTGAACGTGGCTCTGTGCGGCCAGATTGTATACTTCATCGGGACGAACCTGCTGCAGAATCCGAGTGAGGTTGCTTGCATCGGTGAGATCACCATAATGCAGGATCATTCTGCGATCTTCATCGTGGGGGTCCTGGTATAGTTGATCAATCCGATCCGTATTGAACAACGAGGATCTGCGTTTGATGCCATGAACCTCATACCCTTTTTCGAGAAGCAACTCGGCAAGATATGCGCCATCTTGTCCCGTTATCCCTGTGATAAGCGCTTTTTTCATCTAGTTATCCATGTTTACTTTGAACGCCATGAAGAAAATGAAGTCGTGTATACGGTGTTTTGCACAGCCCCCTCTACGCCAGCTCTCCTGATTTACCGGACCGCAAGTCGACTCGCAGGCATTGTTCGCCGACCGCCATTTGGGTGGCCAGATCCCACGGGCTTTTGACCAGCGGGTAGTCATCGATGTGATAGACTTGGGCACCAAATGTTTTGGCGATTTGGAGCACCTCTTCTGTGGCTCCGATCGAGACGGCAACGATTTCCTGGACCTGGCCTTTCAGCGCGGCCAGCCGCTTTTCCAAGCTGGGGCAATTGGCTCCCACCAAGGCACAAAGGGATAGCGATCCTGCTGATCGGCTACCGTTCTCCAGGCGCATGGGTCCGATCTTTGCTCTTACGGATACGCCATGTTGGAGGATGCCGTCATCATATCCAAAACGCACGATGGCCATCTCCATGAAATCAAGCGCTCGGGCATCTCTACCTTGCGCCAACAAATCGCTAATATATTGATAAATCAATACCTTGTTATGTGGATACGCACCTATTAAGGTGGTATACATGCGGTCTATTTGCAGTCTATCGATCGCCTGAATTGAGACAGCGCTCTCAAGGATTTTGGCCATCTTGATAATATTGCTATGAAATGGGTTTGTGATCAGAAAGCCCTTCTTGGCAGCTGTGATGGCTCCTGAAGGGTCTCCTTGCTGGAGATAGGCCATTCCAAGGTTGATGTGGGCATCGGCGTTATCTGGGATGCTGGTTGTTACCGTTTCAAAACTCTGGATCGACTGCACATATTCGGCCATCTCGAGGTGCAGCAACCCTTTTGCATTGTGGAGAGCGGCACTCTTGGGATGCTCGTTCAATGTGATACGGAGCGTTTCCGCTGCCATTTCAATGTC
>JASJCL010000122.1 GCA_030066015.1 Desulfosarcinaceae bacterium
CCCGTCTTCGTTTGGCGGGGAGATCAAATGAAACGCAGAATGCAAAATTTAAACGAAATATCAATATTTTATTAGCTTAATATAAGGAGGTATCGCAGCCAGCGAACTCCTTGTACGTGTCAGTATCGTGCCACAAGAATACCCTGTGCAACGAATTGGCAACGATCCTGTGGGGGCGTACAGATCATGGCCCAATTTGGCACCAGCCCAGGCACCTGCGGGCCCAAACCCAATCAGATGGCCGATCTTTCAAATACAAGCACCTATGTCTCCACTGGTGCCTAGTTAAAAACCCGCAGCTGGATTGTTTACGGTTTTTGGCAGTCGCCAACGTCTTGAGATTGGCAACGAAAATCTTGGATTGGTCAGGCGTCAAGTCCGCGCAGCGAATATGCTGATACTGAATAAGATCGATCGCATTGAAAACCAGGATTTGAAGCGCGTGAAGCGCTATATCAGGAGATTATCGCCGTGTGCCCTTATTCTGCGAATCGATCCGTTGTCAAGTGCTGCTGGGTTTGGTTTTCAGTTTAAAGATGCCCTTGAACCGCAGTATGACGGAATTCGAAAAGAGATGGCAGTTCAGGTTCATGCAGCCGGAGATCAGGAAAGTACCGTCGATATTCTACCGGCTGTGCCCACCCATGAACACAAAAGCCACGCCCTTGTATTTGAATCTTATAGTTGCAGATCAAGAACGCCATTAAAAAGAAGATATTGGCGGAAATGCTGGAAGACATCCCGCCTGATATCATCCGGGCAAAAGGATTTACATATTGGGGTGATCCGGAACATCCGATGGTGCTGCTCAATAGGGTGGTAAAGTAGATAGAGGTTGATGCGTATTTCAAGAAGGAAGACGATGCATTAAGAACACGGCTGGTTTGTATAGGAAACCCTGGCTGGAAAAAAAGGTTAACATCGAAAGCAGATTGAACAGTTCTCTGGTTCTTCATTAAGAAAAGACCGACCGGTCAATTGTCACAACACGCTTTGCACCAAATAATTGGGTTCGCAATCAGTGTTAGACAAGGTGGGCGTAAGGATTGAGAATAGAATGGGCTCAATACGGCATGACAACCTGGATGATAAAGGAGGAGGAAATGTATCGCCTGACTAGCTTCATTTCAATTATCGTGGTTGGTGTAAGTCTTTCATGGGCAAATTGTTTTGCAGCCGATAAGCTCCCTGTATTTGTGACCATCGCTCCCCAGAAGTATTTTGTGCAACAAATTGGCAAAGACTTGGTGGATGTGCAGGTGATGGTCCATCCCGGCGCCGATCCACATACCTATGAGCCCAAACCTCAGCAGATGGTGGCCATTTCCAAGGCCCAGCTCTATTTCGCAGTCGGGATCGAGTTTGAACACGCAAACTTGAAAAAAATAACTGCAACCAATCCCAACCTCATGGTGATCCATACCGACCACGGTATCGAGAAGCTTGCCATGGCGGTGCATGACCATCATGAGGAGGGCCATGCGGAGGAACACCATCAGGATGCGCACGCAGAAGAAGATCATCACGATGAACCCGCAGAAGACCATCATGAAAGCGAGCACCACGAAGCAGAACATGCGCATGAAAAGGACGACCACCATGCCGAGGCCGAGCATCCAGAAGATCACCATGAACATACCGGCCTTGACCCGCACATCTGGTTGTCGCCACCCCTGGTGAAGATCCAGGCCCGTACTATCCTGGCGGCGCTTCAGGACGCCGATCCAGCGCATCGAGACGACTATGCGGCCAACTTCAATGCATTTATGGCCCGTATTGATCAATTGGATGCTGATTTGAAAAAGACATTCGCCGGCCAAAAGGGCCTTCAATTTATGGTATTCCATCCCTCCTGGGGATATTTTGCCCATGCCTATGGCTTGAAACAGGTGCCCATTGAAGTTGAAGGCAAGGATCCCAAGGCGGCTCAGTTGCAGGCGCTCATCCAACATGCCCGGGAAGACGGGATAAAGGTTATTTTTGTTCAACCCCAGTTTTCAGCTGCGAGCGCCCAACTCGTTGCCAAGGAGATCGGTGGCCAGGTGGCCTTTGCCGACCCGTTGGCCGAAGACTGGATGGCCAACCTGCGCGAGGTTGCGGGCAAGTTCCAAATGGCATTGAAGTAGCCGCAGGGAGTCCCCATGCCGATCATTGACATCAAAGATCTTGAGTTCGCCTACGATGGGGAATCCGTGCTTGCGGACGTGAACCTTTCCGTCCGTCAAGGGGATTTCATGGCCCTCATTGGCCCGAACGGTGGCGGCAAAACGACCTTGGTGAAATTGATATTGGGTCTATTGACGCCGGACAGAGGCGCTATACTGATCGATGGCAAATCGCCGCAAAAGGCCTCACACTGCATCGGCTATGTCCCCCAGAACGTCAACGTGAACCGCAGCTTTCCCATTACGACCATGGATGTGGTCCTGATGGGGCGCCTGAATCCGAAGAAACGCTTGTCCCGGAACACCAACACTCACCGCCGTGATGCGCTGGCGGCCCTGGAACGCCTGGAAGTGGCGGACTATGCGGACCGCAAAATCGGCGCGCTCTCCGGCGGCCAACGCCAGCGGGCATTCATTGCCCGCGCGCTGGTGGGCCGGCCCAAGCTGCTGTTGTTGGATGAACCCACCGCCAGCATCGACACCAAGGGTCAGGCGGACTTTTATCGACTGCTCGGCGAACTGAACAAAGAGATCACTATTGTGGTCGTCAGCCACGATCTTCTGGTGGTCTCCCACTATGTGAAATCGGTGGCCTGCGTGAACAAACACCTCCATTATCATGATCAGGCTGAAATCACCGGAGAGATGCTGGAAACCATGTATCCCTGCACCGTTGAGGAAATCTGCCCGGTGGAGTTGGTGGCCCACGGCCTGCCCCACCGGGTTCTACCGGTGCATGAGAAGAAATCCCATGATTGACGCTTTACAGTTTGAATTCATGCAAAACGCTCTCGCCGCTGGCCTACTGGCCAGCGTCATCTGCGGTATTATGGGCACCCTCGTGGTGGTCAACCGTATCGTCTTTCTCTCGGGTGGCATTGCCCATGCCGCATACGGCGGTATCGGCTTGGCCTTTTTCTTCAATTGGCCCTTCTTGCTGGGCACCATTGGGTTTTCCCTGTTCGCCGCTATGTTGATGGCCGCGATCAGCCATACCATCAAGCACCGTGCCGATACGATTATCGGGGTCATCTGGGCGCTCGGAATGGCCTTCGGTATCATTTTGATCGACATATCGCCCGGGTATAATGTGGATCTGATGAGTTATCTGTTCGGTAGTATTCTCGCCGTTCCCAGGTCGGATCTGTTTTTCATGATCCTCGTCGGTGTGGTAATGACGATCCTGGTCGTGTATTATTACAAGGACCTTCTGGCCATGTCCTATGATGAGGAATTCGCTCGCATCAGGGGCGTACCGGTCAGAACGCTCTATTTTGGCCTTATCGGTATGCTGGCCGTCACCATTGTGCTGGTCATACAGGTGGTCGGCCTGATTCTGGTCATCGCTCTGTTGACGATCCCGCCGTTCATCGTCGAGAAATATGCCAACACCCTGGTGCAAATGATGGTGGCCTCAAGTTTACTCGGAGCCTTGCTGACCATAATGGGTCTGTGGTTATCATATCGGTACAATCTTACATCCGGCGCTTCGATCATTATGGTTTCCGGGATCGTCTTCCTGATCTCCTTGGTGATCGACAAAATACGCTTAATTGCCTATAAATGAGACGGTCGGACCCACTGCTGCATTTAAGGATACCCCATGTGCCACCATTGCAATTATGAGGACTTGCTGTCGGGAGCAGATCTAAGGTCGACCCTGAATCGTGTGCGCGTACTGGAAGTCGTGGGTAATAACCGATTTCCCCTTTCCGCCGATGATATCTATCGAATTCTGGAGCGGAGCAGCACGATTAACCGGGTAACCGTCTACCGCATTCTTGACCTGTTGGTGGAACATGGCGTTGTTGAGCGCATCAGCACGGGCGGTAGGGCGTTTTATTATGGCCTGGCCCCCAATGATCACCACCAGCCGCACCCGCACTTTTATTGCACCAATTGCGGGCAGATGGATTGTTTGAGCCCGGAGAGTCTTGTTGTTGATACAGAACCGTTATGGAAGACCTACCCCGGCCGAATCGACAAAATCGAGGTCCGAATTGACGGCATCTGCAAGAATTGCGAAAAACGTCAAGTGAAAGAAAAAGCAGTGTAAAACGCAGTCAATCGCTACCCGACACAAACGTTAGGTGGTCTATCCATGGCGAATAGTTGCCACATGAAAGAAGGTGATCGCTACCAGTGCAACACCTGCGGTCTTGAACGGATGGTGAAAAAATTGCGCCTACTGTGCCGGCTCGGATGACGCCTCTAGCATCCCCCTGATGTGCTGCGGAAAGGAGGTGACGGCAAAAAGCCGATCAGGCATGACCAACAGCCCGGTTGCACAACAAAGGCCAACGCCCAGATATGGTGGTTGGCCTTTCCAACGCAAAACCGGATCATCCGCTGCGCAGTTCGATTCCATGGGCTGGCGATCAGGTATGGGCTTCAGATCGATCTGAACGCCGTCACCTCATGGCACCCCCCGTTGAAGATTCAGTTGATGCCCCCACCGCCAAACCACGGCGGCGAATTTGAGATATGCCCTGGTAAATCGACATCCTCGACACCTACAAATACAATCCCATACCCTTCACCGAGCAGCTGACCGATGACTGCGGCTTCATGGCGCATATCGTTCTATATGCTGCCAAATGAAGCGTGCAATTTCGGGTTTGTAAATATCGCTGTGGCTCATGCCCCCTTTCTCATAGGTGCCGTATCGGATCACCTTGGAGGCGTCCACCAGCAGGATACGCCCGTCTGTCTCCGTCAGATCGGTCGCGTCGGCCACCTCGCCGCTTTCAGACAGGCGAATCAATCTAAAAATGTCAGACCCTGGTGGTTCTTGGACAGCCTTATATCCGTACCTGCCGCCAATGTGATCGGCACCGGTAACAAAGTTGGCGATGGGATTGGCCGTATCCGAGTCCGACCATGTGAATACGAAGCGTTTGGCCGCGGTTTCATGGTCCTTGTATGGTGAGCCCTCATTGCCTTCCCCGGCAATGAAGCGGTTGATGCTGAATGCACCTTGCAGACCGATGACCAAGTCGGGCACCGTAGCGGGGATGGCGGCCCTATCGAACAGCAGCGCTTTGCTGAACACCGCCCGAGTGACGGCCCTGGCCCCAAAACTGTGTCCGACCACCACCACGCGCATCTCGTGGGTAGTTTTTATCGGTAATAGCACTTTGTTCAACAATATGTTTACCCAAACCGATCCAATTTCGTCGGCATCGTTGGCCTTATTGAAATAGCTGATGCCGGGCCACCGCCACCTGGACGGCCAAGAGAAGCCGAAGAATAGCGGCTTAAATGCGCCTGGCGTCGCATTTTCTTGCGCGACCTGAAGCAAATTACCGTACAGGCTGTTGTAGTTCCGGACGGCCTCCTGCTGGTCCGTATTCCACCCCATTGCAAAAATGAAAACGTGTGTGAATTTCTCTTCTGCCAGACGGTCCCGGATCTCTTCACTGAGGGCTTCCATCGTCTGCCAGGACAAGTCGTATGCGCTGCTGGCGGCCGATGTGTCGTGTGGGACGATATCGTAGATATTGTAGAGGAATTCAGATTTTATTCTGGGAACGCTTTGGTGCGCCAGATCATAGCGCACGATATGGGAAACAAAGGTTTGCTTACGGTCATCGAGCCGAGCGACCAATCTTTTTCTCACTTTGCCGTTGAAATTATCGATCTTCAGACGCGAATCAATTGATCGGTCCATGCCGATTCGCTCGCGCTTCGACTTCTCAATACCGATCAGATAGCCAGGAAATCGGTACCCGATGCCCTCCTTGTCTTCCACCACGCGATGAAAGGTCCAATTGAGTTTATCGGCAGTTCCGAGCATTTTTTCGTACGCGCGCAATGGGTGATCGTTCCGCGCACACCCAATCAAGCCCACAACAAGCATCAGGAACGCCAGAGAGCTGAGCTTCTTCATGGTCCCTCCTTCTATCGGGAGTATATCCGCGGATTTTACCGCAATAGGGTGACGCCCAACCATGGTGCAGGGCGCCGATAATCAGGCGTCGTTTGGCGGGGCCATTGACCGCAAAAACACAACGGCTGATTTGGCCGTCCTGCCCAGCGTGACGCATAGGCCGCACTTATTTCCCGGGCCTTGGTCGGGTGTGGGCGCCCGCTTGGAAATACGCTTTAGTGTGCCAACGCTGACAGCCGGCGGCGAAATAGGCGATAATTGGCGAAGGGCATATTGCTGCGGGGCCGGTCATCCAGGCAGGGCAGGTAACGTCCCTTGTGGAGCAGTTCCGGTACGGTGTCTTCAACTACCTTCCTGACGGCGGCTGGGTCCTTGGCCAAGGCTGTGGCGTCGATGCCACCGATAAGGGCGATGTCCGGACCGAACTGATTGCGAAGGTTTTTATACGTCATCCCCGCACTGCGGATGTTGCTGATCCATAAACCATTGATGCCGGCATCGATGAGGAGCGGGAGAAGGGGGCCCAAATTGCCGCCCGTGGTGCATAGAATGCGCAAGGGAACCTCATGGCGATCCAATAGTCTGAGAACCTTGCGGTATCCGGGAAGAGCGAAGCGCTGGAACATCGCCGGCGAAATGACCGGTGCCGTGTTGGCTGCAATGGGTTCATAAAAAGAGGCGTAGTCCACCGACACCTTCGATAATACGCGCTCCAGGCAGATACAATAAAAATCGGTGATCTTATCCAACAGGATCGCTACCTGTCGGGGCGTCTGAATCAAGGCCCGGCAGGCCGCATGAAACGAGGCCCAGTCGCCAACGCCCAGCATCTGTAGGAGGCCACCTCCTGAAGCGTTAACATAGAGCACCCGTCCTTGTCGCCGCAGTCGGGCGACTTTTTTCGCTAAATTGTTGGGAAAGCGAGCGCGCTGGTCGGGATCGTAGTATCGATCGAAGACCGTTGGATCCGTCAGGATATCGGGCGCTTTGCGATAGAAAGGATAACTGCGCAACACGGGACCCACATCGTGGTGCGGCTCCAATTCAAAATAGGCCGCAAAGGCGCGCCAACGGGGGAATCCCTGGCGGCGCCAGCGCTTCAGGGTGTCAGCGTCAGGCTCGAGATCGAAATAGGGAAAACGGTCGGTAGGATTTCCAAGCAGGGTGCCCAGAAAGCGCTGTTGCTCGGTGTCGGATTGCATGGGGCTTTCCATTCGATGGGATTCAATTCAGAAGCGGCTGCAGTATAGCAAATCGCCCATCGATCCTTCAAGCATCGTTCAGTACATTGACCGAGTGGAGTCTGCCTCATTCTCTTCTTTTTTCTTGGGAATTTCCGTAACGATACTCCTGGCATGATTTTATTTGACCTGATGTTTATCCCAATGGCATCATGTGAAATGGATTGTAACTGCATCCAGGCGGTATTCTCCCCGATAGCGGCCGGCTAATGGGTATCTACATGTGCAGATTTCCTTCTCCTCCGCAGCGTCACCTCCGGCATCCAATCCATGCGGCGACACAACGTGCCAAGCAGAAGATGATAGTGACCACCGTGTGTGTGGACCAGCACGCATCACCGAAGGCCCTGATGGTTGGGAAAGGAGGGCATCACATGTCAAATCGATCGCTGATCCAACGCGCTGCGGCAATGATGTGGGTTTTCGCCGTGGTCGCGGCCTGTGGTGGCGGCGGCGGGATCGATGTCAACATCCAGGAAAACGACTGGCCTTGGCCCTGGCCTGGCGATGCCGACGTACGCGTAGAGAAGACATTTACGGATACCGTAACGGTCGAAAATCACCTCGGCATCCGGCTCGAGGGCGTGAACGGAGAAATTGAGATCACGGGTCGGTCGGATGCCGACGCGGTGACGGTAACCGCGGATGTAGGGGTCGGATCCGATAGTTTCGAGGATGCGCAAGCGGGCTTGGACCAAACGCAGGTCCAGGTAACGGAAACCACCGATGAAATCTTAATTCAAACCGTGCACCCGCAAAGCACACAGGGGCGTCAATATGTGGTGGACTACGTGATAACGCTACCAGACGATCTATCCGTTGCGGTAAACAGCGTAAATGGCCATGTCGCCGTCACGGGGATCGAGAACGTCACTGATGTTGAGCTTCAGAATGGCAATGTGCGCTTGTCCAATATCGTTGGAGACGCGACGGTCAGCCTGGTCAATGGCAGCGTCGACGGCACGGTTGCGCTGCCACCCAACGGTGAAATTCGGCTGACGACCGTCAATGGTTCGCTTGATTTACAAATCCCGAGATCCACCTCCGCAGAACTCTCCGCCACTGTGGTCAATGGCACCATCTTCTGGGACAATCTCGATCTGATGGGGATCCAGCAAACGCGCCAGTCGCTCACGGGCACATTGGGGGATGGCGCGGGGCTGATCGAACTGGAAACCACAAATGGAGATATCGAAGTGGTCGGTCTGAATGAGTAGCGAGGTGGCGCACACCCCCCGACGGAGATGGTTGGTGAGCCCGTCTTCTTTTTCAAGTGTCAGAACAGGCCCGTCGCAGGCTCGCAGGTGGACCTCAGGCCGTCCCGTGGCCGCTGTGGGGCTTTACGAATTCAGATCTGAGCTGGACACTCCCATGGGAGCGCATCTTGAATGAGGGGCCGTATCTTAGGTTACCCGGAAATAGGAACTGTATGCGAAAACGCCTGGATTCTCATTGCTGTTCAGACGAAAGCGGTAATCACCCTTTTTCATGCTGGATGCAACTTGAAACGAGTGCCACTCCCCATCATTGATGACGTTTGTTGAAATCACCTGTGGTGTCCCACCTTTGGGAACCAGTTGTAGGGTCAATCGGGTATCAGATGCCAGCCCTTCCGTGCGCCAGCGAATGTCAGGAGTGGGGCCAGTGCTGCCGACCGATGGCCTCGCATAGCGATTTCTATCCACCCAAAGATCTATCATCTGTCCGATATGAAATGGATGTGAAAATACCTGCAGCTTCGGCCGCGTCAGACTCCTCAGCCATAGCTGATAGCCGGAACCGGGCCGCAAACCAGCTGGTACCGTCCATGAGTGCCACTCTCCGTCATTGAGAGCGTCGGAAGCAATCGTTGCAAACCGAAATGGCCCGAGCATCAGATCGATCCTCACATTGCCGCTCAATTCACCCTTGGTCTGCCAACGAAGGACCGGTCTAGATCCTGTCGCAAAATAGGAAGGGCGTGAATTGGGCGAGCGCAATGCCCCGCCAAAATCGTCCTGCTCCAGCGAGGGTACGATCCATTCAAGGACCGCGCCGATCTGAAACAGGTCACTGAAACCGACGAGGGTCTGATGCTCCTTTGAGTAGATCCTGACCTGGTAGCCATAGCCATCTTCCAAGGTCGTTGGGACGGTCCAGGAATGCCATTCACCATCATCGATAGCATCGTCGGCTATCGTCAGTATTTGCTTCCCTTTTCCCCGCCACAGCTCGATCCTCAGTCGGCCAAGGTAGCCTTCGCTGCGCCAACGAATGATGGGTCGAGAACCGATCGGAAGGATGCTTTCTGCCGTCGGATATTGAACATCGACCCCTCCGCCAATGACAAATGGCGCGCTATCCGCGACGACGCCGCTCTCCATGTTGCTGCGCACCCGGATCGCTGCCGCATTGAACCCGAGATCATTTCTGCTGACGGCCCATGAATGCCACTCGCCGTCGTCGATGGCATCGCTTGAAATTCGTTCCCATTGAACCGTACTGAGATCGGGCGATGAGATCGTCTCCAGATCATCGTTGCGTTTCATCAGATCCAGGGTCAGTTGCCCCTGCAGGCCGTAGCTGGTCCAT
>JASJCL010000123.1 GCA_030066015.1 Desulfosarcinaceae bacterium
TAACCAAATCGTTCAATCAGTATTGGAGGCATATATGGATTGGAAAATATCTTCACTAAAAGACCTCGAGCACTACTTCTGGCGCTGTACAGCCTGCGGAACATGCCGAGCGGCATACGATTATGGCCCCCCACCAGCCAGCCGTCCTATCTGCCCGGCCGGGACGGAGTATGGTTTTGAGGGTTACTACTCATCCAAGGGCAAGGCAGCCTACGCACGCGGAATATCGGATGGCACCCTCTCTTTCGAAGATCCCGATTTCCTGGAGGCGGTTTACAAGTGCACGGTTTGCGGTGGCTGCCAGAATCAGTGCCAGGTGGACTTTAAACCCCACATCCCGGAGATTATCGAAGCCATTCGCCGCGAGGCCGTCAAAAGTGGCGCCGGTCCCCTTCCCCAGCAGAAGAACATCATCAAGTCCATGAAAAGCTACAACAACCCCTATCAGGGCCCCCGCCGAGTGCGCATGGACTGGACCCGTCCTTTCAAAAAGGATAAAAAACCCATCAAGGATATCAACAAAACGCCGGCCGAAGTTCTCTTCTACGTGGGGTGCACCGGCGCATTCAATAAAACGGCCCGTGCCGTTCCCCAGGCCACGGCGCGTATCTTCCAAAAATTGGGAATTGATTTCGGTATTTTGGGACAGAACGAGGTGTGCTGCGGGTCTACGGCCATGCGTGTGGGCGACGCGGAGGAATTCAAGCGGGTTGCTACGGAAAACCTGGAAACATTTCACAAACTGCACGAGGATAAGGGGGTCAAGACCATCGTGACCTCCTGCGCCGGTTGCTATCGAGCCATCAAGAAGGATTATATCCTCTCCTCTGATTACAACAGTATGATGGACGGTATAGAAGTAATCCACACGGTCCAGTACCTTCATCGGCTGATGACCTCCGGGAAGCTTAAATTTGAAAAGGAACTGTCGTGGAAAGTCACCTATCATGACCCTTGCCACACGGGTCGCCACCTGAACAAGTTCAAAGTGGACAACTCCGGTGATGAACTGTGGGAAGGCGCTTACGTGGACATAGACGAAAGTGACTGCATGTATGACATGCCTCGGGAGATCATCCAAGCCATTCCCGGTGTATCGTTAACGGAGATGAACCGCATCCGCGGCAACTCATACTGCTGCGGTGGAGGCGGTGGAGTCATGACCGGATTTACCGACTGGGCCGGCAAGAATGCGTCCCTGCGCATCCAGGAAGGCGAGGAGACCGGTGCCGACAAAATGGTTTCCATCTGCCCCTTTTGCTACTTTAACCTCACGGAAGGTTCCAAACGAACCGGCAGTGAGATGACCTTACATGACCTGACCGAGTTGATCGACCTGGCTTTGGCGGAATAAAACGGAGAGATGCTACCGACCGCCGGTTTACGAAAATAAACAAGTCAAGTCAGCCGGCTGCAAACATGGGAGCCCGTATCCCGGCATGTGCGGGCTAGTTTATTAATGGGAAGGAGGAGAAGATGAGAAAGGTTTTGAAAATTTCGCTGTGTGTCGCAATTGTTTTTTTGCTCGTCATTCCACAACTGGCAGTAGCCGAAGATCCTGTAAAAATCGGTGTTCTAGTGCCACTCACCGGCATTGTGGCCCAAGGAGGCTTGGAGATGAAGTACGGTATCGAGATGGCCGCAGCTGAAAAAGGAACGGTGCTGGGCCGGCCCATCGAGCTATTGGTGGAGGATACCCAGGTGAAACCTCCCATTGCCGTTACCAAGGCCGAGAAACTGGTTTACAAGGATGACTGCAAAGCGCTGATCGGTGTCTTTTCCAGTGGGGTTGGCCTTGCCATTTCAAAAAACATCGACAAGCTCAATGTCCCCTTTCTCAGCACCCATGTCATGACCACTAAATTCTACAGCCTCCACCCGCTGGTATTCAGAAGCGGGCAGCTTGCCAACGATCAAACCGCTGTTGGCAATGTCAAAGGCATCATTGCACGCCCAGACCTGAAGGACCGCAACTATTACGTTATCGTGCACGACTACTCCTGGGGCCATGACGCCGGGGAGC
Source organism: Desulfosarcinaceae bacterium (assembly GCA_030066015.1). Taxonomy (GTDB): domain Bacteria; phylum Desulfobacterota; class Desulfobacteria; order Desulfobacterales; family Desulfosarcinaceae; genus JASJCL01. The sequence continues at coordinate 2,024 of JASJCL010000123.1, forward strand.
GTTTTATCGCCCTAGCCAAAGAGAACGGCATCAAGATTTACAACGAGGATTACGACAAAGCGCCTATAAAAACCAAAGATTGGTCCTCCTACATCAGTAAAATCAAGGCCTCCGGTGTCGACGGTATCTACATGGCCTTTATTACCAATGTCATACCGGTATTTGCTAAACAAGCGGCCGATTTCGGGCTTCAGGCCCAAGGTATCAAACTGGTATCGGCAGCGGCACCTGGCCCCCTGGAGCTGGAAGCCGGTGGTGAAGCCTGTTACGGTATTTTCGGTGCGTCGGACTGGTCCTGGGACGTCAACAATCCCATCTCTGACAAATGGGAACTGGATTTCTTCGAAAAATATAAAACGATTCCCTCGGATGCGGCGGTTCACAGCTATGTGGGCGCCATGAATCTCTTCAACGCCATCGAAAAGGCAGGTAATACTGATGCAAAGGCAATAGCCGACGCCCTGAGGGGCATCAGCTATGATGGTCCTTACGGAACCGTCAGAATTTCCGCCAAAGACAACTGCATGCGCAATGACGCCGTCCTGACGGAAACCATGGCAGCACCTGATAACCCCTTCGGCGCCAAGGTCTACATGAAGGTGCTGGAAACCTTCAAAGCCGAGGAGCTGGGACCGCCGGAGTAATATAAACGGAACCCTTTTCGGACTGCTAATCCGGTATCGCAGGGGGGCCATGCACCTGCCTCCCTGCCACCTGCTGGCCATTTGCAACCGTCACTACTACCCACACCCGCTGACGTAACTAAAGGCATCGGACCAAGGGGCCCAATGTAAACGATACGAACGGGTGCCATTGGTTAATTATAAAAAGCTATTTTGTAAAAAGAGATCCATATGACAGGCATCGCTACAGCCGTGGATATTGCTTTAAACAGTCTGGTTCTTGGTGGCGTCTTTTTGATCGTGGCTATCGGCCTTAACATCATCTATGGCTTGAGCCGGGTGATGAACCTGGCCCACGGTTCCCTTTTCGCCATCGGCGCCTATACCGGGTATACGCTGGTGGCCTCGGGTCTGAACTTTTTCGTAGCCCTATTGATCACCCCCATCATCGCTGGATTCGTTGGTTTGATTTTAGAGCGCATGATCATCGCCCCCATGCGCAAACGTTCCATGATCTACACGCTCATCCTCACCTATGGGCTGATGTTTTTCCTGGATGGTATGATCAAGCAGACTTGGGGAAACGAACCCCGATTCATCGAGCTGCCCATTTTCATGGGCGAAACCCTCTCAATCCTGGGGACCCACTACCCCGTATTTCGCCTGGTCACCCTCGCCATTACAGCCGTGGTCATGATCGCATTGATGCTGTTTCTCAACAAAACACGTCTGGGCATCATTCTTAGAGCCGCCAGCACCATCCCCGAAATGGTCTCATGCCTGGGCTTTAACATGAACTATGTCCATATCGGCGCCTTTGTCCTGGGCTCTGCCCTGGCGGGTGTGGCAGGCATAATTGCCGGCCCATTGACCACCATCGATCCGCTCATGGGCCATGAGATGCTCATCAGCTCATTTGTGGTGATCGTCATTGGGGGCCTGGGGAGTTTGCGGGGGGCTGTATATGCGGCGATCCTCATCGGAGTGGTTCAGACACTGGCGGAGTTTTTCATCACCGACTTGGCCATGGTCATCGTCTATATGATGATGGCCGTCATTCTGGCTTTCAGACCCCTGGGACTTCTGGGAGAAGGGAAATTTGAATGATGAGTGACATAACTTCGATACCCGGTGACCGCCCATCGGCTGCACCCATTAAAATTTTCGGTTTTGCGGCGATTTTTTTGGCATTGGCCATCCTACCGTTTGTGTGGGACAATCGATTCTATATCAGCCTGATTACCCAGATCATGATCTACGGCCTATTAGCCATGAGCCTCGATGTGCTTCTGGGGTACACAGGGTTACTCTCCTTCATGCACAACGCCTATCTGGGCATCGGGGCCTATATGGTGGGGTTATTCCTGATTCACGTATCGCCCACCTCGTTATGGCTGGCGTGCCTGGTCGGAGTCATTTTCACGGGCGCGGTGGCCCTGCCGGTCGGCTGGGTCCAGGTGCGCACCGGTGGACTGGCATTCGCCCTGCTGACCCTCGCTTTCGGCATGATGTTCCATACCATCGTTTGGAAGTGGTACAGCGTCACTGGCGGAGATGACGGGCTCATGGGAGTACCCAGCCCCGACATTCAACTATTTCGCTGGACCGTGGGCAATACGGGGGATCCTACCCATATCTATCTGCTGACCTTGGTAGTAGTAGCCATCTGCTTCGTTCTCACCCGACGCATCATCAGGTCTCCGTTCGGCGCCGTACTCGAAGCGATCCGTGAAAACGAGGAGCGCGCGGCCTTCGTGGGCATCAACGTTCGCCGCTACAAGCTCTACGGCTGGATGCTGGCCTGCATCCTGGCTGGGATCGCTGGTGCCCTTTTTATCCTGTACAAAGGCTATATCGGCCCTACCACTATGAGCGCCTTTGCCGGCGCCGGGGTATTGATGATGGTGCTTTTGGGCGGAATGGGATCCCTCTGGGGACCGTTGATCGGAGCGGGCATCTTTATCTATATCCAGGACTACATCACCACCATGACCGAGCACTGGGAGATTTATCTGGGGCTGGTGGTCATTTTGCTGGTGTTGTTCATGCCGACGGGTTTTGTCGGCATGGGTTCTTATCTGAAACGAATGCGGAGGAATTAATTCAGGATTATGGAAGCGTTTTTATGCACAGATGATCTTTGTCGGCAATTTGGCGGTGTCACGGCCACCGATTGTGTCTGTATTGATATCGAAGAAAGCGGCCTGCGATCGATTATCGGTCCCAACGGCGCCGGTAAAACCACCTTCATCAATATCATCACCGGTCGCATACCGGCCAGTTCGGGAAAGGTTTTTTTTCAGGGCTCCGATATCACCAACAAACCTACCCATGAGCTCGTCCGCATGGGTATTTGCCGCACATTTCAAATCACAAGCATTTTCCAGAACCTAACCGTATTCGAAAATGTGAGGATCGCCAGACAAGCTCACAAAGGCGGGTCCCTTAAGATTTTTTCGACCAAAAGAAGTTTAAAAAATGTTTCGGTCGACACCTGGGACATCCTGGAGCGGCTTGGGCTTCAGGACCAGGCCCATCAGGAGGCCAAGAACCTGGCCTATGGCGACCAGAGGGTGCTGGAGGTGGCCATTGCCATGGCCGGGAGCCCGCAGATTCTCTTTTTGGACGAGCCCACGGCCGGCATGTCACCGGGGGAAACCAATCATATTTCCAGGCTGATCAGGGGGTTGGCTGAAGAAATCTCCATAGTGTTAGTGGAGCATGATATGGACCTGGTCATGAGTATTTCGGATAGAATAACAGTGTTGCACTATGGCAGCATTATCGCCGAAGGGCTTCCCGAAGAGATTAAGACCCACCAAATGGTCAGGGAGGCCTACCTTGGAAAAGACGCCTAGAGTTCTGGAAGTGGAAGACCTACATACCTACTACGGCGAGAGTTACGTAATTCAAGGACTTTCCTTGTTTGTGGAGGCCCATGAGGCCGTGTCCATCCTTGGTCGCAACGGCGTGGGCAAGACCACGACATTGCGGTCTGTGATGGGATTGACACCCCCCAGGTCGGGAAAGGTCACCATTGCCGGCGAAGACACCACCGGTTGGCCGGCCCATCGCATATCCGGCCTGGGTGTTGCCTACGTACCGGCCGAACGGCACATTTTTCCGGGGCTTTCCGTGGAAGAAAATCTCAAGCTGGCCGCCCGCCCGGGAAAAAACTCGAACCCCTGGACCCTGGAGCGGGTATACGAGCATTTCCCTGTGCTGGCGGATCGCACCAGCCAGGATGGCGCCACCCTCAGCGGCGGCGAGCAGCAAATGTTGGCCATCGGACGGGCGTTAATCAGCAACCCAGACATCGTTATTCTAGACGAGCCCTCCCAAGGGCTCTCCCCTCTGTTGGTGGATACAGTGACAGAAATCGTTCAAAATTTTTGTGTAAAATCGGGGATCACCCTGTTGGTGGTGGAGCAGAACTACCGCATGGCCCTAAAGGTTGCCAGCCGGCACTATCTGATGAGCACCAAAGGAAAAATCGCCGGCGTCGCTACGACACGGGAATTGATGGATGATCAGCAGATCATTCAAGACCACCTGGCCGTCTAACCATAGGCCGGTGGCACCGAAAAAAGGAGAGATAGCAGATGAACCTGAAAGAACGTTTCATGCGGCGGTTGGAAGGCAAAGATGTTGACAAGGTGCCGGTGGGCAGCACCACCACCTATGGCATGGTGGAATTGATGAAAAAGTGCGGGGCCGAGCGACCGGCTGCGGATACCGATCCCAAGCTCATGGCCGATCTGGCAATGGCCGGCCATGAAATTGCCGGGTTCGAGTGGATTAAAGCCATGGGCTGGGACATCACACCGGTGAGCGAGGTGCTCGGGTGTGGGATGGGCGAGCCCAAAATCGACTTGCAATACTTTATTAAGGAGCATCCCTTGGCTGAATCGATGGCCGGCCTGGCGTACCCGGAGAATATTTTTGAGCTTGGGCGTTTTCCCGCCTACAAGGAACAGTTTCGTATTCTCAAGGAGAAGGTGGGGGAGAAGGTGGTGGTGTTTGGTGAGTCCGAAGGCCCCTGGACCGCCGCCTGTAACCTAGTAGGAACCGAAACCTTTATGAAATGGATCATGAAGGAAAAAGAGAAGGTGGCCCAAGTACTGGAAGTAACTCAGGCGGTGATGATAGATGTAATCAACTGGGCCTTTGACCAGGGCGCGGACTACTATTGTATTGCGGAGCCTTCTTCCGGCCCGGGGCTCATGAGCCCGAAATTCTGGCAAAAGTTGGTACAGCCTGTGATTACCGAGGTTGTGTCCAAGGCTAAGGGGCCGGTGGTCCTACACATCTGCGCCAATACCGATGGGATAATACCCTTCATGTGTGACACAGGGGTTGCCGGCATCAGCATCGAGGAGCTGGCCGATATGAAAAAGGCGGTGGAGGTGGCCCACCCGAAAAACGTACGCGTTTTCGGCAATGTGGCCACGGCCACGACGCTCTTCATGGGCTCGGTCGATGATTGCTACCGGGAAGCGTTCAAGTGTTTAGAAAATGGGACCGACTTCCTGACCCCGGGCTGCGGTATCGCGCCGCTGTCGCCCCTCGAAAATGTACTGCAACTGTCAAAGGCGCGCGATGATTTCGACAAAGCCGGATAATTGTAAAGAGAAATTCCATAGTGTACCGCGCGGCGGAAAAAAGAGTGGTGCTTTTCGGGTGCCCCCTGGATTGTGACGAGAAACACGATGCCATTGAGGAAAAGTGTGCCACAACCTTGGCGGAAGGGTCAGCCGGCGACCCGTTGCTGCCGCTGCTGGAGGCGCTGCACCGGATAGTTCCCGATGATCAATGGCATATCGGCGGGTCGGTGCCGGTGCCGGGATGGCTGCGGCCTATCCCGCCGGATAGCGACCGGGGCCGCGTCAAGGTGGACGCTATGGTGGATTTCATCGATGGGGGCGGTTGCCGCGAATATGCCAACAAGGTGGAAAACCACGTGGCATCGACCATTCTGCCTGACCTGCCGTGCATGGTTACAGTGGACCACTCGCTTACCGGCGGTGTCTATGCGGCCCTGGCCAAGCACTACGGCCATAAGAATCTCTCCCTGATCGTGGTGGACAGCCATACCGATGCCATTCCCATGTCCCGGCTGGTCGGCGCCATTGCCTATGACATGGAGACCAACCCCCATTCCCTGTATGACCCAAGTGACCCCTTCATTAAAAATCGCGCCGAAAGTTACAATGCCAGTACCTTTATTCATCATCTGGTTGAAGCGGAAGTGGTGGTCCCTAAAGACCTTTACATCATCGGGGTCAGCGATTATCCAGCCAAAAAAACACTGCGCATCAAAGACCGGCGGATTGCCGACTATGTGGCTGCCTGGACAGGTCTTAATAGACAAGGGGCCACTATCATTTCCAAGCAGGATTGTCAGCTGAAGCCGGCCAAAGTAAAAAATCTTCTGAAGAAGATCCGCACTCCCTATGTTTACGTATCCATTGACATGGATATCGGCGCACGGAATGCCGTGGAAGGGGTGAGATTCAAAAACTGGCAGGGAATGTCGGTGACCCGAATCGAACGTCTGATCAAAGAGATTGCCCGAACCGGCGGTAAAAACCTTCAGCTGGTGGGAATGGATATTACCGAGATCAATCCCCGTATCGCCGGCAAACCCTTTCGAGGCGTTACGGACCCCACCTACCAAATTGCAGCCAACCTAATCGAACAGCTCGTCTATAGCCGGGAAAATTGACCCACTCCCTCTGCACACATAACAGAAACGCCTTGATAGGGAGGTAATAACTGGTGTAGGTGTAATCTTTGGGCTCGAAGTTTAGACCATTAAGAATTTCAGGCGAATAAAAATATTGGTACACATTGTAAGATGGGTATTATGAAAGAGATCATTACCGACATACAAAGCCTGGGAGTTCGTGTACCGAAAACCATCATAGGCCGCAGCGGCGGAGCAGGACCGGCTGAAGGCAGGGCATTCCTGCTGGACGACATCCCTGTAAATGTGCCCATTCGGTCCGCGTATACGAAAAATTCGCCCTATTCCCTGTCTGAGGGCAAAAAAGGCGGGTACAACCTATTGAAAGAGGGCCGCCCCATTGCCACAACCCGCGTGGTCCCCGCTCCCCTTTTCTACGATCGCGTTTATGAGGATGGCATTCCGTTCCAAAAGATCGCACTGTTGCATGGCAAGGACTGTCTCGCCACCACCGTGCTCCAGGAGTGCGCCAACTGGAAGGCCAACTGGCGCTGCTCCTTTTGTGCCACCCAAATATCACTGAATAAGGGACGCACCATTGCCCGAAAAACGCCACAGCAACTGGCCGCGGTTGCCGAAATGGCAGTCCGCCGGGACGGCGTGCGCCACATGGTGATGACCTCGGGGACTGGAGACCCGGCCGGCTCTGAAATCGAATATCTGGCCCAATGCACCGCCACCGTCAAGGGGCGGATCGATCTGCCCGTTCATGTCCAGTTCATCCCGCCCACGAAACTGGCGTTGATGGACCGGCTGAAGCAGGCCGGAGTGGATACGGTGGGCATTCACATCGAAAGCTTTCATGAACCCACCCTAAAACGGGTGGCGCCGGTAAAAAGCCACATTGGGCTAGCCCGGTATGAGGAAGCCTGGCAGCGGGCGGTGGCGCTTTTCGGTCCCAACCAGGTGAGCAGCTTCCTGATCGTCGGCTTGGGTGAACCGCCGGAATCAGTGGTTCGGGGCAGCGAGGTTTTGGCCGATCTGGGCGTCTATCCCTTTGTGGTGCCGCTCCGGCCAATCCCTGGTTCCTGGCTCGAGTCGCGCAGACCTCCAAAGCCGGAACGGATGCAGGAAATCTATTCCGCCGTTGCAAGGATTCTCCGCCGCAAAGGTCTTACGGCGCAAAATAGTCTTGCCGGATGCGTGCGATGCGGTGCCTGTTCGGCCCTTGCCACCTATGAGAAACCTTTGGTGGATATCACGTGCCACTCAGCCAGATCTGACCAGGAACGTGCTGCGGCATTCGCCATTCGTCAAATGGTTTTTGTGGAGGAGCAGGGGATTTTCAAGGGTACGGACCGGGACGAGCGTGACCCATTCAGCATTCATATCGTCGCACGGCAGGGAGAGGAAATCGTGGGCACAGTGCGGGTGTTCCGGAACCCGCAAGGCAGCAACGGGCACTGGGTTGGCAGTCGCCTGGCAGTCCATCCAGAGCATCGTGCTTTTCGGGTGGCATCCACCCTGGTGAAAGAGGCTATGAAACGGGTGAAAAAAAGCGGATGCAATGTTTTCACAGCGCATATTCAGGAGCAGAACATTCGCTTCTTCAAAAAACTTGGATGGACACCCATCGGCAAACCCGATACTTACCATGGCTATCCGCACCAGCAGATGCAGGCTGACCTGGACAGGGTGCCAGATGACTTCTGATTCATTAAAAGCTCCAATAGTATGAAAAATAAATTAAACGAGATCATCCGTAGTGTAAGGGCTTATGGCGGCGTAACGAGGAAACAACCGATTCAGGAAGTATTCGAGAAGCTACAGACCACGTATCAATTCGGCAATATGCTTCCCAACTACGGCGACGATGCCGCCGTGATTCCCTGGCACGACGAGTACCTGCTAATCGCAGCCGACGGGATTATGACTCGCCTACTGGTAAATGAACCCTATGCGGCTGGAAAGGCGTCAGTAATGGTGACGGTGAACGACATCTATTCCATGGGGGGGCGGCCTTTAGGTATGGTGAACGTACTTGCCAGCGGAGATGAAGAACAACGACGCCTTATCGTGGATGGGATTGTAAAAGGGTGCCACAAGCTTCAGGTCCCCATGCTGGGCGGTCATCTGCACCCGGACGTGCCTGACGATCAGCCGGCTCTCAGTGTCACAATTATAGGGCGCGCCCGTAACCTGCTCCGAAGTCATTTGGCCAAGGATGGCGACCGTCTCCTATTGGCCGTGGACATGAACGGGCGTGCCGGATGCAAATCGGTTACCAGCTGGGATGCCAATTCCGGAAAGAGCCCGGAAGAATTGCTTCATCGGTTGGATGCACTGCCTCTTATATCCGATGCCCATTTGGCATCAGCTGCCAAGGATATCAGCAACGCCGGCATCCTCGGCACCGCAGCCATTATGATGGAAAATTCCGGAAGAGGTGCGATTATCGACCCATTCGCCATTCCCAAACCCGATGGTTTGAGCTTGGAACAATGGGTATTGTGTTTCCAAAGCTTCGGTTTCATCCTTTCTGTGCCAGAAGGCAATGTAACCTCAGTGAGAGAGATCTTCGCCGATCGGGGAATCACTGCAGAAGTGATCGGGAAGGTGCGCTCGACACCCATCATAACACTGGAATCAGACGAAGCAAGCGCCATCTTATTTGATTTTAACCGGGATAAGATTACGGGTATCAGCCGTCAAAAAGCCGCATCCGGGTAGGCTCGTCCTCAGTTGTGAACCCCCGATCCCAGTAATAGATGCAGGACTATAAAATGGGCGTGGGTTATCTTCCAGCTGAAGCCATCTGGCGTAACAAATGTAGAATCATGTTCGTCCAGCTGCACTTCCCTGAAATCTGCATCTACACCCCAAAAATTTGAGGTTCCTTCCGGATACTGCAATTTTTATTTAACCACTTGGCAACATTTATCCACTTGCTGTCCTCCATAACCCTCGCATCTTCGGGGCAGTTTTTAATACAAGCGCAACAGCGAATACAGCGCTTGACTTCAGTTGCCACGCTCCCATTAATTGAGATTGCAGCAGTCGGGCATACACTAGCACACGTACCACAAACAGTACACGTATCTTCTACCGTAACCGGTGAAACAGTCATTGGACGCGCACCGCCAGCCTCATAAGGGAAACTGCC
>JASJCL010000124.1 GCA_030066015.1 Desulfosarcinaceae bacterium
CTTTTGACCCGTCACATCTTGACGCGTCAGATATTGACGCGTCAGATATTGACGCATCATCTAATGCCGCACCATTACCTGAAAAGATAAAACGCGTTCAGCGACTTCCACAGGATGCCCATCTGGACTGCCTGGCGAAGCAGAACCGGTTGCTCCAGAGCGGTCTTGAACGACACGCGCTTTGCTTCCAGCGTATCTGGATCCAACCTCGCCGTCAGCACGTCATCTGTGTAGCTCAACTCCCCTTGCTCGACCCGCAGGGACAGACCCCTGCCGTCTCGGCGGGCATGGAGGGTCCCGCCCGCCATGCGATGGGCATTGGGATCACGGGCGAACCCCCCCTCCGAGATGTAGAAACGCGGCTTGTCCAGGTAGGGCGCGCCGCTGGTGGGGCAGAAGTGCCGGCAGTTGCCGCAGTGATTGCAGCTGTCGCCGAGATTGAAGATCTGCGGCGCCTGGGTGATTCTGACGGTGTCGGCGATGGAGAGATCGGCCCCCTGCGGGCGCGGCGTCACCCGGGTGACCGGGTAGCTGCCCACGGCCGCTGTGTAGGCGATGTTGGCCCGGTTGGGGCAGACGGTGACGCAGATGTTGCAGAGCAGGTCGCACTGCAGACAGCGGTGGGCCTCCTCACGGGCGGCGGCGGCGTCGAGGGTACCGGTGACCAGTTCGAAGTCCCCCCGCATCTCGGCGGGCCGTTCGGGCAACGCCGGCCCGAAATAGCGCCGGGCACGCTGGATCTCCAGGGCGGCCGGATCGACGTCGGCCGAGCCCACCTGGGGCGTGAAGGGCAGCGGCCGACCGGCCTTGCGCGCGATGGCGTCGGCGGCCCGGCGGCCGTCACCGATGGCCAGGATGAGGGTCGCCGCCCCGCGAACGGCGTCGCCCCCGGCGAAGACATTGGCCAATTGGGTTTCGAGTGTTTCCGGATCCGGCCGCAACGCCCCGTCGGGAAGCAGATCGGCAACCACCGTCTGACCGATGGCGGAGATAACGGTGTCGACGGCGATCTCGAACTCGGAGCCTTCGATGCGGGTGGGCCGCGGGCGGCCACTGGCATCGGGCTCTCCGAGCTGCATGCGGAAGCAGAGATTGGAGGTCACCCAGCCATCTTCCGCCAAGACACACTCCGGGGCGGTGAGCTCCACCAGCTCGATCCCCTCGTCCAGGGCGGCCTGCACCTCATCCGCGTCGGCCGGCATCTCGGCGCGGGTGCGGCGGTAGAGGATGTGGACCTTGCCGTCGGGTCCCACCAGGCGCCGGGCCGTGCGGGCGGCATCCATGGCGGCGTTTCCGCCGCCGATGACGGCCACTGCCGGACCGATGGCGGGCCGCTCCCCCCGCCGCACAGCGCTCAGAAAGGCCAATTGGTCCCAGACCCCCTTGGCCTCCTCTCCAGGAATCCCCAGGCGAAGGCTCTGCTGGGCACCCACCGCGACGTAGATGTAATCGAATTCCCTGCGCAGCTGGGCGAACCGTTGCGCGTCGACCGGGACCCCGGCGTGGATCGTCAGGCCCAGGGCCTGGATGGCCGCGATATCGACCGCGAGGCTGCGATCGTCCAGGCGAAAACGGGGAATGCCGTCGGCCGCCATGCCGCCCAGCTGCGCTTTCGCTTCGAAGATCTCCACGGTGAACCCGCCGCGGGCGAGGAAGTAGGCGCAGGCCAGGCCAGAGGGCCCCCCGCCCACGACGGCGACGCGCGGACGATCTCCATTGGGAGCGCTTTGGCGGCGGCGCTCGGAAAGGGGTTGCCGCTGGGGCGGATCTGCTGCGGCGATGGCGTCGGCACTCGCGGGTGCTCCCGTCTGACGGGCCACGTAGCGCTTGATCTCGCGGATCAACAGGGGGCTGTCGTAGTTCAAGCGGGTGCATTTGGCCTGGCACAGGTGGTCGCACACCATGCCCTGCACGTTGGGAAAGGGATTGGTGGCGCGAATCACGCTCAGGGCCCGATCCAATTCGCCCCTCGCCGTGTGCGCCAGGTAGCGGGGGATCTCCTGGCCGGCAGCACAGGCCGCCACGCAGGGCGCAGCGATACAGTCGAAGGGCCCTAGAGGCCGGTCGGTCTTGATGTCGGTGTAGGGATGGGCCGCGCGGTGGTAGCGGGCGTCGGCCGGCACCGCCGTGGCATAGGCCTTGAGCCGGGAGAGGCCTGCCGCGGCGCCCTCGGTGCCGTCAGGCAGGGCGGTCCAGGCCGCCAGAGAATCCGCCCCTTCTGCCGCCAGGCTGCGCTCCAGCAGGTCGAGGTACTGCCCCAGGCGGCCGTAGCCGCCGGGCTTGAGAATGTCGGAGCAGACCGTCACCGGGCCCAGGCCGCAGCGCAGCACCTCGGGCAGATTGAAGCAGTCCACGCCAGCACAGAAGCTGATATCCAGGCCGCCGTTGAACTCCGTCTGCAAGCGGGCGGCGAGATGGATGCTGATGGGGTGCAGGGCGCGGCCGCTCATATAGAGCATCTTCTCCTTCTCGGGCAGAAAGCGTCCGCGGTTGACCGTCTCCAGGGTGTTGGTGAGCTTGAGGCCGAAGTGGACCCCCTGGCGGGCGGCGCTGTCCTGGAGGGCCCGGATGAGATCGCAGCCCGCATCGTAGGCCAGGTCGTGTTCAAATGCGATGTCTGGCACGGTGATCGCATAGCCCAGCGTGTCGTTGAGGAGTGCCCGCAAGTGCTCGGCGCCCAAAAGGGTGGGATTGAGCTTGATGGTGGTGTGCAGGCCGCGCTCTTCGATGAAGTACCGACCGATCTTTTCGATCTCTTCAGGCGGACAGCCGTGCATGGTGGAAACGGTGAGATTGTTGGAGATCCGCCCGGGGATGGGGATCTCCTCAATCTCGGGATAGATGGCGGCCAGTGCGGTCACGCGCTGGTTCTTCTCCGCCTCGCAATCCTGCATGCGGTCCAGGAAGCGCTGCATTTTGGCGCTCTGGATGCCCTCGAGATTGTAGCCCGCGCTCATGTTGAAGATGAAGCCGGGCCCTGCCTCTCCGCCGGCGTCCCAGCCCAGATGGTGGCGCAGCACGTGGAGCAAAATCCAGGCGTCCAGGTATTGGCTGAAACTCTCCTCCAGGCTGAGCTCCTGGGACCACTCGCAGTTGTACCCCTCGTCCAGCATGTCGATGCAGGGTTTGGTAACCGTCAGATCGTCGAGGACCTGAACCGTTTTGAGCTCCAGGTAGCGGGCCCCGCAGAGCCAGGCGGCGACGAGGTTCTGGCTCAGTTGGGTGTGGGGGCCGGCGGCCACGCCGATGGGCGTCTCGAGGTGCTGCCCGAAGCGCTGCAGGCGGAAGGGGTCCGTGGCCTGCGGCGTGAAGAAGAGGCCGCGCACAATACCGAGGAGACGGTCCTCTTTTTCTTCGGCCAGCATCCAGGTGAGGAGCTGTTCCGCGGAGAAAATGTTGAAGCGATCGATCATGGGGATTCCTTACGCGAACGCGGTCGTGAATTCAGCCGAAGTTGCGGCGCTGTTTTCATTACTTTGTCACCCAATGCGCCGGCAATGTGGCTCATTGTAAGCGGCCGTGCGCGCCATTGGTGCTGCGCGGGATGAAGCGTCCGCAGCCTTTGGGCGCCAGCAGGCGTCCCTTGTGGACGATCACCCGCCCCCGCACCATGGTCGTCTCCGGCCAGCCAGTTACCCGGAAGCCCTCGTAGGGCGTATAATCGACCTGCTGGTGCAGCATTTTGTTGCGGATCGTCACCCGTCGCTCCGGGTCGAAGATCACCAGGTCGGCGTCGCTGCCCGGCGCGAGAACGCCCTTGCGGGGATAGAGGCCCATGAGTTTGGCGGGATTGGTGGCCACCACCGCCACGAACTGCTCCAGGCTGAGGCGCCCCTTGACCACCCCTTCCGAATAGATCAGCGGCAGACGGGTCTCCACCCCGGGCAGCCCTCCCGGACTGCGACGGAAGTCGTCTTGGCCGAGCCGCTGTTTGAGCCTCAGGTCGAAGGGGCAGTGGTCGGTGGCCACCACCTGGATGGCGCCCGACTGGAGTCCCTCCCAGAGATAGGCCTGATTCTCCCGCGCCCGCGCCGGCGGCGCCATGATGTATTTGAAGCCGCCGCCCCGCTTCTCCCGGTAGCCGGATTCGTCCAGCAGCAGGTATTGGGGGCAGGTTTCGGCGAAGACAGGTTGCCCCAGGGATTGGGCGCTGTGCACATGGGCCAGCCCTTCGGCGGTGGAGAGGTGCACGATGTAGAGGGGCGCGTCGTCGGCCACAGCGGCCAGTTGAATCACCCGTTCGACCGCCTCGGCCTCGCAGAGGTCGGGCCGGCTGCGGGCGTGGTAGATGGGGTCGGTATGGCCGGCGTCGATGTGGCGCTGCTGCAGAAATTGGATGATGGCATCGTTTTCGGCGTGCACGGTGAGCAGCCCGCCCGCCCGGCCGAGCCCCTCCAGTACCTGGAGCAATTCGAAGTCGGAGAGTTTGCCGGCATAGGTCATGTAGGCCTTGAAGCTGGGGATGCCGCAGTCCACCAGGTCGGGCAGGTCCTCCAGGACCCGGTCGTCCACATGTTGCAGCACCCCGTGCAGGCCGTAATCCACCACCGCTTTGCCCCGGGCGTCTTCGCGATACTGGTTGATCTGGTGGTCCAACCGGCAGCCCGGGGGCCCGAAGCCGGGATGGTCGACGATGCAAGTGGTGCCCCCGAAGGCCGCCGCCACGGTGCCCGTGTAGAAGTCGTCCTGGGACACCGCCGTACCGATGTCCAGGTTCATGTGGGTGTGAACGTCCACGCCGCCCGGCAGCACCAATCGTCCCCCGGCATCGATGACGGTGCCGTCCGCAGAGGGAAGATCGGTGCCGATGGCGACGATCTTCTCTCCCGCGATGGCGATCTCGCCCCGGGTCACCGTCTCGGCGGTGACGATGCGGGCGTTGGTGATGAGGGTTTTACGCGTCAATTCGTGAATTCGCTGGTTCGGGTTATCGGGACGCCGATAGATCTATTTTGACGACGCACGGCTTCGATAGGCGCTGCAAGCGGAGGTCACAGCGTGTTCAAGAGCCCCGTCCGCTCGTTGAACTCTTCGATCAGGCCGTCGATCCTGTCGACGCAGGCGGGGATGGCGTTCCAATAATCCGCGTCGTACCATTGGGCCTGAATCTCCTCGAAGGTTTTGCCCTGCTGCTCGACCCAGGTGTAGTATTTGAGGTTGTGGACCCGCTTGCGGCCGTAATAGGTGAGCTCCTCCATGTGGTCGAGCCCCAGCCCCAGCAGATGCTGGGCGTGGGCGGCGGCGGCATGCGCCGCGGTGAATTCGCCGCACGCTTCGGTCAGCTCGGCCAGACGGCTGCCGTACATCTCCATGCTGTCGGTGAGGATCGTCAGAACGACGTCCTGCGCCCCCAGTTCGAAATACTTGGCGAACTTGACGGCGGCGGCCAGATTGGCCGCCCCGGAGATCCCCAGTTGATCCAAGCCGGCGATCAGGTCCGGCGATACCCCAAGGCCGCGCAGGTGGGCCTGGCCGGCCGGTTCGTTGAAGAGCCGGATCAGGGCCATGGGCACGGCGTCGTCGACGGCCATGAGCAGGTCGGTATTCTTGACGTTGTGGATCCAGGGGACATGCTTGTCCCCGATCCCCTCGATGCGGTGGGCGCCGAAACCGTTCTGCAGCAGCGTGGGGCACTGGAGGGCTTCGCTGGCGGCGATTTTACTGCCGGGAAAGCGCTGCTTGAGATAATCGCCGCACCCGATGGTGCCCCCCGAACCGGTGGCCAGGATCACACCGCGGTAAGTCTCCCCTGGGGCCATGGCGTCCGCCAGCAGGTCGGCAAGGGAGGGTCCGGTCACCTCGTGGTGCCAGAGGTAGTTGCCGAACTCTTCGAACTGGTTGAAGATCATCAGGTCTTGGCCCGAAGCGCGCAGCTCCCAGCACTTGTCGAAGATCTCCTTGACGTTGCTCTCCGAACCGGGCGTCTTGATCACCTCGCCGGCCACCTGTTCCAGCCAGGCGAAGCGTTCGCGGCTCATCCCTTCGGGCAGGATGGCGATGCTGTCGCAGCCCAGCAGGGCCGAGTCGTAGGCGCCCCCCCGGCAGTAGTTGCCCGTGCTGGGCCAGACGGCCTTCTGGCGGGTGGGATCGAACTGCCCGGTCACCAGGCGCGGCACCAAACAGCCGAAGGCGGCCCCCACCTTGTGGGCACCGGTGGGGAACCACTTGCCCACTGCGGCGATAATGCGCGTCTCGACGCCGGTCAGGGCGGGGGGCAGTTCGATGGCGTTGACCGGGCCGAATCCGCCGCCGCTGGCCACCGGTGCGTTGTGCCAGGTGATGCGGAAAAGGTTGAGGGGATCCAGGTCCCACAGGCCCACCGACTGCAGCCGCTGTACCACGGCGGCCGGAATCTGGCGCGGATCGCGCATCTGTCGGAAGGTGGGAATGATGATGCTGCGCTCCCGGGCGCGGGCCACGGCCCGCTCCAGGGCGGCTTCGTTAATGGTTAGGTCGATCAATTGGCGTCTCCTCATCGTGTCGGGCTTTTGTCGCAAACATCTCCTTAAACGCTGACAGGTCGGGCGCCACCCGCTGCGGTGAGATCCCTCGTGACGCCACGGCCTGCATGGCGCTGGCGACATCCTTGAGGCCGCTGCCGGTGCTGAGCAGAACGATCTCCTCATCGGCGCCGATCTCGCCTCGCGCTGCCGCCTTCACCAGCCCGGCATGGGCGGCCGCTGCCGCCGGTTCAGCGAAGATACCCGCCTTGGCGGCCAGCTCGGGAATGGCGGCCAGAATCTCCGTGTCGCTCACCTCGATGAAGGCACCCTCGGACGCCCGCACCGCCGCCATGGCCTTGAGGCGGTCGCGCGGCAGGCCGGCGCTGATGCTGTCCGCCACGGTGTCGGCGCTGATCGGTGGCTGGGTGAGGACGTCCGCGGCCTGGGCCCAGGCGGTGTAGAGATAGTTGCTGCCGGCGGCCTGGACACCCATCAGACGCGGTATCTCCTCGATCCACCCCAGGGCGAGCAGATCGGCAAAGCCTTTGTGCAGCGCGCCGATGATGCACCCGTCGCCCACGCTCACGAAGACCCGCTGCGGCGCCCGCCAGCCGAGCTGCTCGCAGATCTCGTAAGCGGCGGTCTTCTTGCCCTCGGTCATGTAAGGGTTGAAGCCCGTCGTGCGGTTGTACCAGCCGTAGGTGTCCGCCGCGGCCAGGCAGAGCTCCACGGCCTGGTCGTAGCTGCCCTCGACCAGCATCACTTGGGCGCCGAAGGCCAGCAGTTGGGCGATCTTGGCCTGGGGGGCGCTGGCGGGAACAAAGATGATATTGGGCTGTCCCACGCTGGCGCAGAGCCCGGCCAGGGCCGCCGCGGCATTGCCCGTGCTGGCGGTGGTGATGACGGGCGCCCGCTTCTCGCGCGCCTTGACCACAGCCAGGGCGCTGGCGCGGTCCTTGAGGGAGGCGGTGGGCTGGCGGCCTTCGTCCTTGACCCACAATCGGCGGAGTCCCAGCGAGGCGCCCAGGGCGCGGGTCTGGTAAAGGGGGGTGCCCCCCACGGTGAGCGGCGGCAGCTCGGCCTCGGGGGCCATCGGCAGCAGTGCCCGATAGCGCCACATGGTGGGGTCGCCGTCGCGCGCCAGCCGCTCCCGGCTGATGTGACGCTGAATGCGGTCATAGTCGTAATTGACGCTGAGAATACCCTCGTTCCCGTGGTCGGGGCAGACATAGGCGACCCCATCGGGCGGGTAGCGCTTTCCACAGACAAGACAGGTCAGATCGGTCACATGCGACATGGGCCTGGCCTTTTCGCAAGATGGCGGGCGGGATGGTGGCTTCCTCGATCGGTCGATGGCGATGGTGCCGCAGCCGTGGTTCGGGAGCGGCCATCGCCGATCGCAAGCACTTATGGGACCTTGGCGGCAGTGTAGATAAGGCGCAGATGCAAGTCAATCCTGGACGCACCGGATCATAAAATTTTTTGTACGGCATCCAATTTTTTTGAAGCCCCATGCCGCTGCTGACACATCGCCGTCCATGGCGTATGCTACGGCCTCCATTTGCAATGCTAGCCACTTCATTAGGGAGCCTGCCGTGGTGACCACCGACCCATCCAGCCCCTTCGCTCCGCCCACTGCCGTGGCCGGGGTGATTCTGGCCGCCGGCCGCGGACGACGCATGGGGACTTTCGGCGATCGCCCCAAACTCCTGCTGCCGCTCCGCGGGGCGCCGCTGATAGGTCACGTTGTCCAGAGCGCCCGTGCCAGCCGGCTGGCGCCCCTCTGCATCGTCCTGGGCCACCATGCGGAAGAGATCCGGGCGGCGGTGGATCTGACGGGCCTGACGGTGGCCGTCAACCATGATGCCGCAGCGGGGCAGTCCGGCTCCCTGATCCGCGGCCTCGACGCCGTGGGCGCCCGCTGCGCCGCGGTGATGTTTCTGCTGGGGGATCAGCCCCTCATCGGCCCGCGCCTCATCGACACCCTGATCGACGCCCATCAACGGCGCGACCCCGCCATCACCCTGCCGGTCTTCGCAGGACGGCGGGGCAACCCGGTAATCGTGGCCGCCCGGCTCTTCCCCGAACTGCGCCGGCTGCGGGGCGACACCGGCGCCCGGGCGCTGCTCAAGGCCCACGAGGGGGAGACCCAGCGGGTGACGGTGGACGATGCCGCCGTTCGCGTCGACGTGGACACACCGGAGGACTACGCCCGCCTGCAGCGCAGCGCCACGGCGGTCTCTGAGGAGGCCTCGGAAGCGGACTCAACGTAAAGGACCAAGGGACCGATAACCTATGCGGCGGCGGTTGCCGCCGCGACCGATTCCGTGACGCTCCCATCCATCAATAATCGAGGAGGACCCCCTTGTGATGATCTTTGTCTGGATCTGCGTGGGCGCCGTGGCCGGCGCAGCCATGGCCGAAGCGGCCGGCTTCGTCCTGGGCGCCCTCATCGGCTATCTGCTGGGCACCATCCGGCAGTTGGCCACCCGGATCGATGCGCTGGAGGCGCGCCTGCGACTGCCCCGGCGGATGGCCGCCCCCGACGCGTCGGTGCCGGATGAAGCGGACGCTTCCCCGACCTCTCCGGCAACGGCCGCCTCGACCGATCCGCCGGCGCAGCCCAAGCCAACGCCGAGCCGTCCGGCCGCTCCGCCGCTGACACCGGCGCCCACGGCCGCCGCTGCCGAATCAACCGCGGCGATTCCATCGGGGCGGCCGGACATGGAGACCCCGCCCGGATCCACCGACACCGCGGTGGACGGCGACCCGAAGCGCCCCGTGCGGCGCCTCGCGCCCGTCGCCGAATCGAGCCTGGTGGACGAGGCCTTCGACAAGGTCAGGGAATGGGTGCTGGGCGGCAACCCGGTGACCCGCATCGGCCTCATCGTCCTCTTCTGCGGAGTGGCTTTTTTGCTCAAGTACGCCGCCGCCCGCGACCTGCTGCCCATCGAGCTGCGCCTGGGCGGCGTCCTGACCGGCGGCATCGCCCTGGTCGCCGCGGGGTGGCGCCTGCGAACGGAGCGCCGTACCTATGCCCTTCTCCTCCAGGGGGGCGGCATCGGTGTCATCTACCTGACCCTCTTCGCCGCCGCCAAACTCTACCATCTCCTGCCCCTGATCCTCGGGCTGCTCCTCATGCTGGCCCTGGTGGGCTTTTCCGCCGCCCTGGCAATCCTGCAAAACGCCCTGCCCCTGGCCCAATTCGGTACCATGGGCGGCTTTCTGGCCCCCGTCCTCATGAGCACGGGCAGCGGCAGTCACGTGCTGCTCTTCTCCTACTACGCCCTGCTCAACGCCGGCGTCTTCGCCATCGCCTGGTTCCGCGCCTGGCGCAGTCTCAACCTGACCGGATTCTTTTTCACCTTCGGGATCGGGTCCCTGTGGGGCGCCGCGGCCTATGCCCCGCGGCACTTCGCCACCACCGAGCCTTTCCTGCTGCTCTTCTTCTGCTTCTACGTGGGAATCTCGATCCTCTACGCCCTGCGCCAGCCGCCCCGCTTCAAGGGCCTGGTGGACGGCAGCCTCGTCTTCGGTCTGCCGCTGGTGGTCTTCGGCCTGCAGAGCGCCATGGTCCATCGTTACGATAATGGTCTGGCCTTCAGCGCCCTGGGTCTGGGCGCTTTCTACGTGCTGCTGGCCGCTGCCCTCTGGCGCCACCATGGGGTGGGTCTGCGGATGCTGGTGGAGGCCTTTCTGGCGCTGGGGGTGGTTTTCGCCAGCGTGGCCATTCCCTTGGGCCTCGACGACCAGTGGACCACGGCCGCCTGGGCCATGGAGGGCGCCGCCCTGGTGTGGGTGGGCGTACGCCAGGAGCGCCGCCTGGCCCGCTGGCTGGGCCTGCTGCTGCAGGCCGGCGCCGGCCTCTTCTTCGTGGAAAGCCTCACCGGTGCCGCCGCCGGCCGGCCCGTCATCAACGGTCTCTTCCTGGGCGGGACCCTCATCAGCGCGGCCGGACTCTTCTCGGGCATCTATCTCCATCTTCACCACCGGTCGCTGATCCCCCAGGAGCGGTCCCTGCCCAGCCCCGTCGCCCTCTGGGGCCTCCTGTGGTGGCTGGGCATGGGGGTTCACGAGATTCTCCGCTTCGCGCCCGATCGATCCCAAGCCGCCCTGATCGTCGGCTTTGTGGCCCTGAGCCTCTTTGGCCTGCTGCGTGCCTACCATCGCCTGAACTGGACCGTCATGCGCTACCCCCTCCTGGGACTGCTGCCCCTCATGGGTTGCCTGGCCCTCTGGGAGCTGGCGGGACGAACCCTGGGCATCGCCGCACACGGCCACCTGCTCGTCGGCGCCGGCCTCATCGCCTGGCCACTGGCCTTCGCCCTGCAGTACCGCATTCTCTTCGAGATCGGTGAGCAGTGGCCCGCCCCACTGACGCCCTACTGGCATACCGGCACCCTCCTGCTGCTCACGGCAGGCGTTGCCGGCGAGGCGGACTGGCTGCTACGCGAGGTCCTCGCCGCCGGGGACGCCTGGCGACTGGCCGCCCTCATGGGCATCCTCTGCGCCCCCCTCGCCATCCTGCTCCGACTGCAGGATCGCCAGAGCTGGCCTTTCGATGTCCAACCCCGTGTCTACGCGCTATCGGGCTGGGCGCCCGCGATCCTGTCCGCCCTACTCTGGACCCTCTGCCTCCTGGCCGGCCTGCACAACGGTGATCCGCACCCGCTGGCATACCTGCCCCTCTTCAATCCCGTAGATGCGGGCCAGCTGGTGATTCTCCTCCTGCTGGCCACCCATCTCTGGCGACTGGCCACAGTGTCCGAAGCGGCACCGGACGACGCGCTGCGCCGCGCCCTGATGTGGGCCCTCGCCGCCGCGGCTTTTCTCTTCCTCAACGTGCTGGTGGCCCGCAGCGTCCACCATTTTGGGGGCGTCGCCTATGACCATCGGCTGCTGGCGGACAGCCGCCTGCACGCGGCTGTCTCCATTCTCTGGGCCGTGCTCGCCCTGGCGGCCATGGCCTGGGGAGCGCGCCACTGGCAGCGACCGGTGTGGCTGGCCGGGGCGGTCCTGCTGGGCTGCGGGGTGGGCAAGCTTTTCTTCATCGA
Organism: Desulfosarcinaceae bacterium; assembly: GCA_030066015.1. GTDB lineage: Bacteria > Desulfobacterota > Desulfobacteria > Desulfobacterales > Desulfosarcinaceae > JASJCL01. Next base: position 11,498 of record JASJCL010000124.1, read on the forward strand.
CCTGGCCGGGTCCAGCGGTATATCGCGCATCGTCAGCTTCCTGGCCGTGGGCGGGCTGATGCTGCTGATCGGCTTCTTCGCCCCTCTGCCACCCGCCGAAACGGCGACCGAAGCCCCCCCGTCACCCCTCACCGAGGAGGCTCCCTGATGCGCCACCTGCACCGGTACATGCTGAT
>JASJCL010000041.1 GCA_030066015.1 Desulfosarcinaceae bacterium
CACAGCTTATCGCACTTTTCAGCGTCAAATCAAGCGGTTTGTCGGTTACCAATGCGGTCCCCACTGGAGGGGTCGGCGCCCAAAAGCGACGCCATTTGCCCCCTTGCCGCGCGTCAATCCACCGGCCGCGAGCTCGCTGGGGCCGTTCCGAAAGCCTTGACTCCGGTGTCCCATGGGCTATATAAGTCTCCTCGTCAATTCAGCGGCCGCCCCAAGGTGCCAAATAAAACATATTTTTCAGATAGTTATATAAGATTAATCATCGGCGGCCCATATCTCTACCCAATGTCTTGGCGACAGGGCCGTCGCCGCAACCCAAACCCAAAGGAGATACAGGATGAATAAAGGGGATCTGATCAATGCCGTCGCGGAAGTCGTTTCCAGCAAGAAAGAGGCGCAGGACGCCGTAGAGTGCGTCTTCAGCACGATCACCGAAGCCCTCAAAGGCGGCGACAGCGTGCAGGTGCTGGGCTTCGGCAGCTTCAAGGTGAGCAAACGTGAGGCCCGCAAAGGCCGCAACCCCCAGACCGGCGCCGAGATCCAAATCGCGGCCCGCAATGTGCCCAAGTTCGCACCCGGAAAGGCGCTCAAGGACGCCCTCAACTAAGGCGGCACCCGTTCGCTTGGCGGAGGACCTGGCAACGAGGCGCCAGGACCTCCGGAGCGACCCCGTCCCATCCTTGAGCCCTCCTGCCCCGACACCCCGCCCGAGTGCTGGCGCTAAGCGCCGGCCACCTCCGAAATGATGATTCGCAGCAGGTTGCGCTGGGTCATGTTGTTGACTTCGAAGGCGATGCCAATGCCATTGGCGGTGCGATGGGCGATGTGGCCCTGGATATGGCAGGTCCGCTCAAGACTCTGGCTGACGAGACTGAGGCGGATTTTCTGTTTGACGCCCACCGGTTCACTGGTTTCGATCAGCGCGCCCCCCAAGCTGATGTCCCGAATCGTCCCCGTGTAGGTCCACTGGTCCACCTCGAACTCCGTCGGCAGATCGCACTCATAGCGTTTGTGACGCCGTTTCTCGTGGTGCGGGTCCTCTTCGCCCTCATCCTGGAGGCGGCCACTTTCCAGGAGCAGGCTCATCAGGGGGGTGTCGATGGTCCGCGCCTCGGTCACCTCACCATACTCGATGGTGATGAGGGGATCGTTCCAGGAGAGGATGGCCAAGGCCGCCGCTTTGCCACCGAGCTGGTCGGTTTTGGCCCCGATCAGCACGCCCGTATCGAAGAAAAGCGCTCCTTGGCGGCGGGCGGAGATGATGCTGAGGGTGCAGGATCGCCCTTCCAATTCGACCATCTGCAGAAAAGAGGAGAGGCCGATACCGCGCAGTTGGCCCCCGTAATCGATCTCCAGGTCGCCCAGGAGGTTGTTGAGCAGTAGCGTGGTGTCGACCGGCGCTTCCAAGTGGATCTTGACGTCACAGGCTTTCACCAGTTCCCGAATCTTCGGTGTCGACAGCCCGAGCGTGATCAGCTTGGTGCCGGGCCGTTCGCGCAGCTGTTGGGCGAGGAGTTTGACTTCCCGCTCCGTGAAGCGGTCGCCCGTTAGAACGATATCGATGCGGATGCGCTCCAGTGCATCAATGGCTTCCACCATATCGCGGACCGTCAGCACTTTCAGAAAGGCCTGCTGATTGCTCAGCAGTTGGACGAAATTTTTACTGACATGGGGTTTGGGTTCTATGAAAAGAAGGGTCTTCATCTCCCATCCTTGGCATGTTGCGGGGCGAATGGTCCGTGTCCGAAGGCGGTGGTTGCAAGGCCCAGCGTCGGATGGGTGTCAGGAGGAGGTGGTCGGACGGTCGCTTGGTACACAGTGCCATCTTCTGGTTGGCCAGCCATAGACTTTTAGATCTATTTTCCAGTAGGATAGCCTTTCCTGGCAAAAAAAGGCAAGTATCTCTTGCGCCCATTGCGAAGCGGAAGACCCGAATCGGGTGACGTGTGGCAGCAGAAGGAGGGGCGATGGCGAACACCGCCAACCGAGAATTTCTTTACATCGGCCATCGCGGGCTTGCCGGGATATATCCGGAGAATACCCTGGCCGCCTTTCGCGCGGCCGTATCCGCGGGTCTGGCGATGGTGGAGCTGGATGTGCGGCTCAGCCGCGACCGCCGCCTGATGGTGATCCATGACGCCGGCCTGGATCGCGTGGCCGGCATCCCGCGTCAGGTCCGTGAGATGACCGCTGCCGAACTTGCGGCCCTCGACGTGGGCCGGTGGTTCGATCCCGCTTTTCGCGGCGAGGGCGTCCCCACTCTGGCCCAGGTGTTTGAGATGGTGCCGTCGTGGATGCACATCAACGTGGAGATCAAACCCGGTGAACACGAGGCGAGCGACCCTGGCGACAGCATCGAGCGGCAGGTATTGGCCGTGATCGATCGTTTCGACGCCCGCCGACGCACCCTTGTTTCCAGCTTCAATCCCCATATCCTGCACCGTCTGCGGATGCTTTCGGAGCATCACCGCCTCGCCGTGCTCAGTGATGCCGACCGTCAGCCGGACGGCATCCGCCTCTGCGACGCCATCCAGGCGGATGCCTGGCATCCGCACCACCCCCTGGTGAACCCGGCGCAGGTGACCCGCGCCCATCGCCGGGGCCTCAAGGTCTACACCTACACCGTGAATACCAAAACGGAGTGCCGTCGCGTGAAAGCGGCCGGCGCGGATGGCCTCTTTTCGGACAATCCAGCGGCCATCATGTGCTAATTAAATTCAAATTATGAATGCAATCCATTTTAAAATACAGGGTTTACTTATTATCTTATTCTATACTATTCTCCACCATCGGCAGTGCCTGCAAACAGACAGATCCAACCATCGAACCGAACGCTTCAAATTGATACAACAGGGGCAGCTCATGTGGAGACGACGGGAGCGCGAACGCCGTCTTGATTGGCGCTTTCTGCGGGTGATGACCTGCTGGCTGGCGCTGGTGCTGATCGGGACCGGCGCACTGGGCGTCGGTTGGGCAGCAGCGGGCGGGACGAAACCGCAACACGTGGAGACCACCGATGCCGCGGATCGGGCCCCCGCCGCGCACGGGACCCACGATGACCATGCCGAGGCGGCGCACGGAACCGCGTCCCACGGGGCGGACCACCATGGCGCCCACGCCGACTTGGGCCCTATACTCCCTTTGTGGAGTTGCATCCCCTTCGCCTGCATGCTGCTCTCCATCGCCTTGGTGCCGCTCTTGGCGGGCGAATTCTGGCACCACCACTTCGGCAAAATTTCGGCCTTCTGGGCCGCTAGCTTGGGGATTCCCTTCCTCGTCGCCTTCAAAGGGGCGGCGCTCTATGAAATTCTCCATATCATCATTGCCGACTACGTCCCCTTCATTATCTTGATCTGGTCGCTGTATACCGTATCGGGCGGCATCCTCCTCAAGGGGCGCTTGCGCGGCACGCCGCTGGTCAATTCCACCATGCTCTTGGTGGGCACTGTGCTGGCCTCCTGGATGGGCACGACCGGGGCTGCCATGCTGCTCATCCGGCCATTTCTGAGAGCCAACAACTACCGCAAGCAGCGCACCTTCATGGTAGTGTTTTTTATTTTCCTAGTGGCCAACATCGGCGGCTCTCTCACGCCGCTGGGAGACCCGCCGCTGTTTCTGGGGTTTCTCCACGGTGTCAGTTTCTTCTGGACCTTCAAGCTGATGCCCCACATGCTCACCATGGTGGTCCTCCTGCTGGTGATCTACTTTGCCCTGGACACGTACTTTTTTCGCAAGGAGAGTGCCCGGCCGCCGGAAGCGGAGGCCGGCGGCACGCGTCTGGCGCTCGAGGGCACCTACAACTTTATCTTCCTCTTCGGAGTGGTCGTCGCCGTGCTGCTGAGCGGGGTCATCGACTGGGGAGACGTCAACCTCTTCGGCATTCACCGCGCCATCGCGGACTGGGTGCGCGATGGATTCCTGATCCTGATGGGAGTGTTCTCCCTGGCGGCAACGCCGGGGCGAATCCGCGACGACAATGACTTCACCTGGTTTCCTATTATTGAGGTGGCCTATCTCTTCATCGGCATTTTTATCACCATGATCCCCTGCCTGTTGATTCTCAAAGCGGGAGCCGACGGCGCCCTGGCGGGATTGATTAACGCCGTTAGACAGCCCACCCACTACTTCTGGGTTACGGGAACGCTCTCCAGCTTCCTGGACAATGCGCCGACCTACTTGACCTTCTTCAACACCGCGCTGGGCCGCTTCTACCCCGGGATGGCGGAACCCGAGGCAGTGTCCCTGCTGATGAGCGAGAACGACCTCTACCTCAAGGCCGTCTCGGCCGGCGCCGTCTTCTTCGGCGCCTGCAGCTACATCGGCAACGCACCCAATTTCATGGTGCGCTCCATCGCGGAGGAGGCCGGTACCCCCATGCCCAGCTTCTTCGGTTACATTCTCAAGTACGCCCTGGTATTTCTCGTGCCGGCCTTTGTGCTGATCTCATTCCTCTTCTTTTAATTCAGCCAACCCCGGAAAGCCGATGATTGCCGTCTCCCCGCCTTTCGCCGCAGAAACCGACACGCCGCCGCCCTACGCCGATGTGATTCAAGCCGGCGGCGTGGTCATCGTTGGCGGCGGGGCGTTTTGCCGGACCGTGCTGAAATTCCTCTTCACCGAATTCGAAGCGGCGCAGCGCCCCCGCCTTCTCGGGGTAGCCGATATCGATCCTGCGGCGGCGGGGTTGCGCTACGCCGCGCAGCGGGAGATCCGGACCGTCACCGACTACCACGAGCTTCTGAGCGACCCCGACCTCACCACCATTATCGAGCTCACCGACGATCCCACCCTGGCCGATCGCATCCGGCGGGTTATGCCCGCCGGTGTGCGGCTCATCGACCACCGTGAATCCCGCGCCATGTGGGATATGCTGCAGGTGGAGGTGGTCAAACAGCGGTGTCGCCGCGGTCTGGCAAGGATGCAGGGTGACGCTGAGGGGCTGACCCGGCTGCTGGAGGAGACGGTGGCCGGATTCGACGCCATCATCCGCACCCGCAACAAGCGCTCGCTGCAGATCGAGAGTGAGCTGGTGGAGCACGAGCGCACCCAATCTCAGATCATCCAGGGCAGCACCATCCCCACCTTTGTGCTGGACCGGCAGCATGTGGTCACCCACTGGAACCGCGCCATGGAAGTGCTCACTGGCGTGTTGGCCGAAGAGATCGTCGGCACCACACGCCAGGGGATTCCCTTCTGGGGCAAGCAACGGCCCACCATGGCGGATGTGATTCTCTACCAGTATGATGACGCGCAGATCGAAAAGCTTTACGGCCGCAAATGGCGCACGTCGCAGCTCATCGAAGGCGCTTATGAGGCAGAGGTCTTCTTCCCAAATCTGGGCACCGAGGGGGGCAAGTGGTGCTGGTTCACCGCGGCCCCCATCAAGGCGCCCGACGGCACCCTGATCGGCGCCATCGAAACCCTCTGGGACAAGACCGAAGACAAGCGTGCCGAAGAGGAGCGCGAGCGCCACACCCGCGAACTGGTGACCCTTTGTTCGATCTACACGGCCCTCAGCGCCCCCCAAGACCTGGCGGAGCGCATCGACACGGTATTCCAGGAGATCAAGCAATTCCTGGGCGCCGATCAGATCGACCTCTTCATCGCCGAAGGCGCCGACTTGGGAGATAACCACGGCTTTCCGGTGGACCAGCACCTCGGGCAAGAGGCGGCGGGGGGCGCAGCGGCCGGAGATGGCGATCCGCTGATCGCCCAGGTCGCTGCCGAGGGAGCGCTCAAGATCATTGAGCGGCCCATACCGGTCGATCCCCGCCGCGAGACCGACAGCAGCGAAACCGCCTATGAGGTGCGGGTATACATCCCCGTGAGCGCCAAAGCGAAAAAAGGGCTCGCGGTGGTCCGCATCGACGCCCGGCGCAGCGAACCCTTTCGCCCGGAGGAGCAGCATGTTCTGGATCTGATCGGCAACCGTATCGGCGTTGCCATCGAGAACGCCCTGCTCCAGGAGCAATCGATCCGCTCGGAAGTGAAGTACCGCTCCCTCTTCAACAACGACCCCAACCCCATCTTCATCGTCGAGCGCGACACCCTCACCATCATGGATACCAACCGGCGCGCGCTGGCGTGCTATGGGTATGGGCCGCGGGAACTCGAGGGGTTCCCCTTCCTCAAGCTCGGTGATCCCGACGATGCGGAGATGATCAACGGCCTGCAGCAGCCGCCGACCCGCGGTGCCCTGCTCTTTTCCAAGAAGCGGCATTACACCAAGGAGGGGCAGCCGTTCTACGTCAATATCAGTGTCTCCCTGGCGCGCTACGGCGACCACGACGTTTTCATCGCCACCACCACCGACATTACCGAGAGCGTCGAGCGGGAGACGCAGCTGGTGCAGGCCAGCAAAATGACGACCCTTGGCGTCATGGCCGCCGGCATGGCCCACGAGATAAACCAGCCCCTCAACGTCATCCAGATCTGCGCCGACTTTTTTCTCAAAATGATCAAGCGCGGTCACACCATCCCCGACGAGGACCTCAAGTCGATGGCCGACGATATCGTGGCCAACGTGGAGCGGGCCACCGGCATCATTCGACACGTGCGCGACTTCGCCCGCCAGAGCGATGTGGTTCGCAGCCAGGTGGACATCAATGCACCCATCCGGGATGTCTTCCAGGTGCTGGGCCATCAGATCAAGGTCCATGAAATCGAACTCCACTTAGATCTGAGCGAGGACCTGCCGCCCATCATGGCAGAGCACAACCGTCTCGAACAGGTGTTTATCAATCTGGTCACCAACGCCATCGACGCCCTGGATGAAAAAGCGGAGCGGGCGGCGCCCAAAAAAGCGGCGAAACATCTGCGGATCGCCTCTCTCCTCCAGAATGGCCTGGTGACCGTGACGGTGGCGGACACCGGCATCGGCATGTCCGAAGCGGTCCGGCGCAAGATCTTCGAACCATTCTACACCACCAAGAAAACCGGTAAGGGCACGGGATTGGGGGTCAGTATCAGCTACGGGATCGTCAAGGACTACGACGGCCGGATCCTCATCGAGAGTACACCCGGTGAGGGCACCACCTTCATCCTCAAGTTCCCCCCGATGCAGGCGGACACATGATACCCGATCTTGACCAGATTCGGCGTGTGCTGATCATCGATGATGAACCGGCCAATGTGCGCGTCCTCTCTATCTCCCTGCGCAGCGACGGTTATGAGGTGCTCACCGCGTTCAGCGGCGAAGAGGGGATCGCGCGCTTTGTGGCGGAAACGCCCGACATCGTTCTCACCGATATCAAAATGCCGGGATTGGACGGCATCCAGGTCCTAAAAGAGATCCGGGGACGCACCGACGACGTAGAGGTGATCATCATCACCGGCCACGGCGACATCGACAACGCGATCGAGGCCCTCCAATACGGGGCCTCCGATTTCATCAACAAGCCGATCCGCGACGAGGCCCTGGCCGTCGCGCTTTACCGCGCCAAGGAGAAGCTGGCCCTCAAACGCCTCGTGGAGGCCCATACCGATGAGCTCGAGATTGAGGTGCAGCGGGCCACTCGCGAACTGCGTCGCCAGGCCAATTTCCAGGCCAAGCTCATCGGCAGCTCCAACGACGGCATCGTCGCCACCGATGCCAATTTCAACATCGTGCTGTTCAACCCCGGTGCGGAGCGAATTTTCGGCTGGGATGGGTCGGAGGTGGTGGGGTTGCGCAAGGGCAATGACTTCTACCCGCCCGACATCGACGATGTGTTTCAGTCCGATCTGCAGCGCCACGAGACCCGCAAGGAACTGCCCTGGCGGGAAACCACCATCGTGGCCCGCGACGGGGAACGCATCCCCGTGCGCTTCTCCGCCACCCTGCTCTACGAGGAAACGGAGATGATGGGCAGCGTGGCCTTCTTTCAGGATCTGCGCGAGGTCAAGCGTCTCGAGCATGAGCTGGTGCAGTCCGAACGGCTCGCCGCCATCGGGCAGACCGTGGCCGGCTTGGCCCACGGGGTCAAGAACGTGCTCCAGGGATTCAAGGGCGGCAGCTACCTCGTTGACATCGGCATTGAAAAGCAGGATACTGAAAAACTTAAAAAAGGGTGGGCCATGATCCAGCGCAGCATCGCCAACACCTCCGACTTGGTGCTGGATCTGCTCTCCTACTCCAAACAGCGCGAGCCGGAATTCGAGGCCTGCGATCCCAATGCCGTCGTTGAAGATATCGTACTGCTGATGGGCGACACGGCTCGCTCCCACGCCATCGCCCTGACAACCGATCTGGATCCCCAGGTGGGAGAGGTGGTCATGGATCCGCGCACCCTCCACAGCTCTCTCCTGAATTTGGTGACCAATGCGCTGGATGCGTGTATATTTGATGGAGATACGTCCAAGCGCTTCTCCGTATCGATCACGTCTGAGCGGAAAACCGATGGATGGCTCCACTTTTCGGTAGCCGACAATGGTATCGGCATGCCGGCGGAGGTCCGGGCCAGACTGTTTTCGTCTTTCTTTTCAACCAAGGGGCATCGGGGCACCGGTCTGGGGCTTCTGGTGACCCGCAAATTGATCGAGGAGCATGGGGGCGATATCGCCTTCGAATCCCAGGCCGGTCGCGGCACCACCTTCACGGTGCGGCTGCCCTTTCAACCGGTCGAGGCGCATTCGCCACCGCAACCCTGATGCCGTTGGACACAGGGGTGCGCCCACCCGCTGCCCCGGATGGTGCTGCCGATCCCATTGATGCGACTGAGATCGACAACTGGTGAGGAGGAAACTATGAGTGAAAAGGTGCTGGTCGTCGATGACGATCCCGATGTGCAACTCTTCAGCGTCACCGTGCTGGAGGAAAACGGGTATACGCCCCTGACGGCCAACGACGGTCAGGAGGGCATGGCCGTCATTCGCAAGGAGGTGCCGGCGCTTGTCATTCTCGATGTCCTGATGCCCCGTGAAAGCGGGATCAAGCTCTACCGAACGCTGCGCACCGACGCCAAGTTCAAGTCGGTCCCCGTGATCGTTCTGTCGGGGATTTCCAAACGCTCGTTCCTGCGCTCCCAGAACGCCCTGGCCGAGTTTGGCGGTGAGAAGGTGCCCGAACCCAACCTCTACCTGGAAAAGCCTGTCGAGCCGGAGGAGCTGGCCAATGCGATCAAGACGGTCCTGGGATAAAGAGTCGGTATCGCGTCGGGCCACCCACCGCAAGCGTCTGATCGTTACCCGATTGTGAGGATGCATCGACCATGAGCGAGATCCGCAAAATGCTGTTCGTGACCAAGTTCGAGGAGTTGGGCTTCGACGCCCTGCAGTCACTGCTCACCCTGCGTCAGGCCGATCTTGAACACGTGGTTTTCATGAACGTGATCGAGCGTGACAAGGTCGCTCTACACCGCGGCAAGGGCTACCAGAAGGGCGAGGAGATCCGCCTGCGCGAGGCCGCCAACATCCGCTTCATCGACTGGGCGGAAACCCTCTTCGAGGAGGGCATGGAGGTGGGGGTCTACATCGTCGTCGGTACGATGGTGTCGCAGGTGCTCAAGGCCGCCGAAAAGGAGGGCTCCGATCTCATCGTCATCGGCCGCCCCGTTCGCAAGGGCGGTCTCAACTACCTCTATTCCGGCTCCGCCGTGACCGAATTGCTGCGCCGTTCGGCCGTACCGGTGCTGGTCTACAAGGGGATGGCCGAGAACAACTACCTGATCGACAAGCCCTTCTCACGCCCCTTGCTGGCCACCGATTGGGAGGCGGCCAGCCGGCGGGCGGTAGAGTACCTCAAGCCGCTGCGAGGGGTGATCGAGAAGGTCCACGTCATGCACGTGGCTGACGAGAAGGCGCTCTCCAAGAAGGCTTCAGCCATGGAGATCCAGAGAACCCGCAAGGTGACGCGGCACAAACTCGAGGAGATCTGCGACGATTTGGAGGCCAGCGGCATCACCGCCAGGCCCCTGATTTACGTGGGCGATCCCGATGAGGAGATCGAGCGGGCCGCTCAGGAGTGCAAGGCCAGCCTGGTGGTGTTGGGATCATCAAGCCGTTCGGCCTGGGCGGAGCGCTGGTTGGGCTCTACCCCGCGCCAGATCGCGGAGAAATCACCCTACCCGACCCTCTTGATACCGCCGGCGAAAGCCCTGGCCGCTGGCTAAGGCCGAATCCGCCGGCCAGCACCTACGCCGCCCATGCGTGATGCCGTACCGATACGGCTTGCGTTGGCCGGATGGACCGAGCCGCCACCACCGGCCCGGCAGCGACAGAACCAAACAGGATCCGCTTCGTGTCCCCGAAAGCGACGCTGCGCCCCTCACTAGCGGCGTGGCCGCACCCGTGAAAAGGAGGCCCCATGGCAATCATCACCATCTCAAGACAGTTCGGCGCCGGCGGCAAGACATTGGGTACCCGTCTGGCCGACAGACTGGGCTACACCTTTGCCGGCAGCGAAGTGGTCCAGAAGATTGCCGAAGTGGCCAATGTATCGCCCGCCTGGGTCGAATCGGTGGAGAAGGAGGCCGGTACCCGGGTATCCGCCCTGATCTCCCGGATGGTGTCGCGTTCCCTGGTGGACAAGATCCTCAAGGATGAGCGCGGCTACCTGGATGATGACATCTACCTGGACTACCTGGTGCTCACCATCTCCGAGATCGCCGAAGAGGGCAATGCCGTCATTCTCGGCCGCGGGGCCCAGTATATTCTGAAAAACGAGCCCGACACCTACCACATCCTCCTCATGGACGATTTCGACAGTCGCGTCCGCTTCATGATGACCCACTACGATCTCACCGCCGGTAAGGCCACCCGCATGGTCCAGAGCGAAGACCGCCGCCGCGTCAACCTCTACAGCAAGCTGGGCAAGAGCGATTACGACAGTCCGAGCCTCTACCACCTCGTGCTCAACATGGGGCGGGTGGGCCTGGAAAAGGCCGAGGAGCTGATTGTGCAATTGGTCTCATAGCGGCCGATTCGCGACCGCGTACAAGACCATCCCCGCGCGCGGAGACAGCTTGCCGGAGGGGCTCACCACAGGCGGGGCTTGATCAGGTAGGCCGCCACATCATCGGGGTGGACGTGGGCGGCCGAGATCGCCTTATCGCGCACCGAGATACCCGCCCGGTGGACCGACGTCGGATCGCCAGTGACCAGCGGGTGCCATCCCGCCAGGGACTTCCCTTCGGCCAAGCGCCGATAGGCGCAGGTCCGCGGCAGCCAGCGCAGCTGGCCCACTGTTTCCGGGCGGAGCTGCAGGCAGTCGGGTACCAGGAATCGGCGCAGGTCGTAATCGCTGCAGCGGCAGCTCTGGGTATCGAGAAGGTAGCAGGCCACCCAACAATAATCCACCTTGCCCGTTTTGGGGTCCTGAAACTTCTCCAAGCAGCAGCGACCGCAGCCGTCGCAGAGGGACTCCCATTGGTCGGGCGTCATCCGGTCCAGGGGGGTGGTCTCCCAGAAGGGTTGCGCGAGTGGTTCCGCCATCTTCACGTGATCCTATTGCTTACCTGTAATGAAATCTCACATCCACCAGCCCTTCCTACATGATTCAATGGATTCGGTAAATGCTCTGGCCGCTTTCTCGGTAAATGGCGACCGCTGTTGTGGCGGTCTCTCTAAAAGCCGTCCGCCGTCACCGGGCACGCGTCCCTGAAGCCACTTGCCGACGGGGGGGGCTCCAATGGCAGCGGCAGCTGGCGCAAGCGGACCCGACGGCCGCCCTCGTCGGAGAAGTTGGAGACGCTGATCCCCAGGAGGCGCACCTTGCGGGGACCGGCGTCGGTGGCGGCCAGCAGGCGGGGCAGGTGGTCCAGCAGCGTCTCCAGGTCTTGCACCGGCTCCGGCAGCGTGACGGAGCGGGTCACCGATTGGAAATCGTGATACTTCACCTTCAGCGTCAGGGTGTGGCCCTGGCGCTTTTCCCGCTCCAGATAGGCCACCACCTTTTCTCCCAAAGCGGTGAGAATGGCCAGCATCTGGTCCACATCGTCGATATCTGCCTGCAGCGTGGTTTCCTTCCCGATGGACTTGCGTATCCAGTGAGGCTGGACAGGCCGGTTATCCCGGCCACGGGCGATGCGGTAGTAGAAATGGCCCACTTTGCCGAAATGGCGCACCAGCTCCTCCTCGCTGTAGGGCAGCAGGTCGGCGCCGGAGCGGATGCCCAAGCGGTGCATCTTCTCCTCTGTGACCCGCCCCACACCGAAGAATTTGCGGATCGGCAGGGCGGCGATAAAGGCCTGCGCCTGTTGGGGCGTGACCACGGTGATGCCGTGGGGTTTGTGGTAGTCGGAAGCCACCTTGGCGATGAATTTGTTGAAGGAGACGCCGGCCGAGGCGGTCAGCCGGCCGGTGCGATCGTAGATGGCCCGCAGAATCTCCCGGGCGATGAGGGTGGCCGACGGAATCGCCCGCTTGTTCGCCGTCACGTCGAGAAAGGCCTCATCCAGGCTGAGGGGTTCCACCAGATCGGTGTGCTCGTGGAAGATGGCCCGTATCTGGCGCGAGACGCTGCGGTAGACGTCGAAGCGCGGTCGCACGAAGACGGCGTGGGGGCAGAGACGAATGGCCCGGGCGGCCGGCATGGCCGAGTGGACACCGAACCGGCGTGCCTCGTAGCTGCAGGTGGTCACCACCCCGCGTCCCTGGGGACTGCCGCCCACGATGACGGGCTTGCCTTGCAGCTCGGGGTTGTCGCGCTGCTCGACGGCCGCGTAGAAGGCGTCCATGTCGATGTGGATGATTTTGCGCAGCTCGCCCATCACCGCCTCATGCGTGTTCGCAGGCGATCTCGCTGCGATAGGGCCAGCAGGCGCAGGAGGGCCAACGGGCCGGTCTGACGGCGCTTCCACGCCAGTCGCAGCATGCTGGTCGCGACATTGGGCGGGACCGGCGGTTGCTCCGCTTTCGGCTTGCGCGTCAGCTCCAGGGCGTCCGTGGGGCAGGTGGCGACGCACAAACCGCAGCCGATACACCGTCGCGGATCCAGGCGGACCCCGTCGGCTGACCCGGTGAGGGCGTCCATCTGGCAACGGTTCAGGCAGACGCCGCACGCGGAGCAGGCGTCGGCTTCTAAGACCGCCACGAAGGGCGTGGCCACCAGATCGGCCGGGTGGGGGGCCTCTCGAAGGGTTCGCAGTACGCCGCAGCAGCAGCCGCAGCAGCAACAGATCCATCCCGCCCGTCGGCTGTTGCTGGGCTGGAGCACCAGGCCGGCGCGGTCGGCCTGGTGAAGCAGCGCACGGATCTCCTCCCTGCCGGCCGGGCGCCCGGCGCCGGTGCGCCGGAAGTAATCGCCGGCCCCGCCGAAGCCGATGCAGGTCTCCAGCGGCTGATCGCAGGCTTGCTTCAGCAGCCCGCGCTCCTTGCGGCAGATACAGGGCATCACCGTGAACGTCTGATGATCCTCTACCAGCACCATGGCCTGCTCGTAGGTCATGATCGCCTGTTGGTCCCGGACACTGCGCGCCACCGGGACCACGCGCATCTGGGGGGCCTGTCGCCAGGTGCGCGGGTCAACCAGCCGGGGCAGGTAGCGGTCCATCTCTTCCACCAGCCCCCGCGTGAGACGGCCTACCTGGTACTCCCAGATCCCCACGGCGAATTGGGCCGCCATGTAGACCGGCCTGCCCGCCGCCTCCCCTTTGCTGAAAATCAGGCCCCGCTCCGCCATCTCCGCCAACAGGGGCGCCACCTCCGGCTCGCTGCGGCCGGCCCGCAAGGCGACGACGGCCGGGGATTCGAACAGCAGCGTCAGGTGGCAGGCCAGTTCAGCCTGCAGGGGCGTGAAGAGCCGCTCCAAGATGCGCAGCTCGATCTTCTCCGCGGTGGCGGGAAAACCGCCCGGCAGCCGGTCCAGATGCCGCGCCAGCCGTTGGTAGGGGCCTAGCGGCCCTAGCGTGTCGATGCCGGAAGTGCGTCTCATTGCGGCGGTACGTAGCGGAGATGGGTGGCGAAGAAAATGGCCAGCGAGAGGCAGCAGCTCACCATCGGGGTGAGAAACCACGCCAGGCAGATTTGCTGCAGGGTCCTGCGGCTGACCGTGTTGACCCCCTTGATCAGCCCGATCCCCAGAACGGCCCCCACCACCGCCTGGGAAGTAGAGACGGGTACGCCCAGGAGGGTGTAGAAATGGACCGTCACTGCGAGCGACAGGACCACCACCAGGGCAGAAAAGGGGTCCAGGGCCACCAGGCGGCGCCCGACGGTCGCCATCACCGGGCGGCTGAATGTGAGGATGCCGGCAGCAATACTGCCGCCGCCGATGAGGGCGGCTTGGAAGCTGTCCAGCAGGCCGGCGCCCACGAAGACGGCGGTGACGTTGGCCACATTGTTGGCGCCCAGGGCGTACGCACCGTAGGATCCCGCCAGAATGAGGGCCAGGCGCAGCCAGAAGTCGGATTGGAAGAGATTGAGATGGAGGCGGTTGTAGAGCGTCCCAAGGGTGAAGAAGAGCACCATCGCCATGAGGGCGCCGCCCACCGGGGTGCCCAGCCAGCAGAGGAGGACCTTGGTCAGGCCGTTCAAATTGAGCTGGCCATTGAGCAGTCCGATCCCCAAGATGGCGCCGACCACCGCCTGGGAGGTGCTCACCGGCTGTCCCAGAAGGGTCATTGCGCTGACCGTGGCGGCGGCGGCCACCGAGGCGATGACGGCCTGGCTAAGGCCCATGCGGGTGAGCCCTGTGAGCGTGTCGATGGCCGCCTGGCCCTCCATCAGGGCGCCGATAACGACAAAAACGGCCGCCAGCGCGGCAGCTGTGCCGAAGCGCAGCATGCGTGCGGAGACGGCGGTACCGAAGACGTTGGCGGCATCGTTGGCGCCCAGCGACCACCCCAGAAAAACCCCGCCGAGAAGCGACAGCATGGCGGCCTCTACACTCTTCTCTTCAAGCTGATGATGTTGATCCGCTTGGAGACCCGGTCGGCTTGGTTGGCGATCTCGCCGATCTCCACGATGAGGTCCTTGAGCTGCAGCTTGAGAAAGGGGTCGATGTCGCTGTCGAAGATTTTGGTGATCAAGGTGCGCTCGAAGTGGTCGCAGTGGCTCTCGTTGGTGTCGATGGTGGTGAGCAGCTCGCGGATATGGTCGCTTTTCTGAAAGAGGGCCTCGGTCTGCCGGTAGAGCAGATCGCAGGTCTCCAGGCAGAGATCCACCAGGGCCTTGAGGTCGACCTTGAGAAAGTCGGGCAATTGCAGGCGCTGGGTCTGAATCATGTAGAGAATGCTTTCGAAGCGGTGGGGAACCACGTCCAGGGCGGCCATCAGCCCCATGATGTCTCCGCGCGAGTCGGGAATCAGCGCCTTGCCATACATGAGATCGTTGATCTCCTGGCGCACATCGTCGGCCTTGGATTCGTATTTGTGGGTCTGCTGGAGATAAAACTCGAAATTTTCACACCGCTCGCCGTGCAGGAAGCACTCTCTGAGGGCGTTGGCGAAGCTCTCCTGGCTGCGTTTGATATTCTCCAGATAGGCGTAGATCAGGCGCTCGACCCGGTGCCCTTTTTTGAAGAGGAAACTGAACACGGCTCTCCCAGGCGTATTGTGAGGGGCGCTGAAACTGCCCCCACCATAAGTCAAAGCGACTGCGGGGACAAGCCGAAAGCCGCACCCCCGATGGGCGGTGTCTAAAGGGCCGCTTCCAGGAGGGCCTTGAGATCATCGCTGCCCAGCATCACGGGATTGCCCTGCATGCTGCTGGCGCGCTGCGCCTTGGGCACCACGCTGGCAATGTCATCCGGACCGAAGCCGAACGCCCCCAAACCGGGGATCTCAAGCGTTTCGGCCAAACGGTGGGCCCACTGCACCCCCTCTTCGGCCGACGCCCGGGGATCGTCCAACACGATGCGGGCCACCTCGCCGTAGCGACCCAGAGCGCTCTCGCCCGAGGCGCCTGCGGCTTTCAGGGCATTGATGTTGGCCGCCATCACCAGCGGCAGGAGGCGGGCGCAGACCACACCGTGGGGGATGGCGTATTGCCCCCCCAAGGGGGCGGCCAGTCCGTGGGCGGCCCCCAGCTTGGCATTGGCCAACGCCAAGCCGCCGAAGAGACTGGCGACGGCCATGTCTTCGCGGGCGGCCATATCGTCGCCCTGGGACCAGGCCGTTACCAGGGAGCGGGCGGCGCGCATCAACCCTTCCCGGCAGATACCGTCGGTGAGGGGGTTGGCCCCGCGGCTGACGAAGGCCTCCAGCAGTTGGGTGAGGGCGTCCATGCCGGTGCTGGCCGTCAGTGCGGGTGGCAGGGTGCGGGTCAATTCGGGATCCACCACGGCCTTGCGGGGCAGCATAAGGGGGCTGCGCATGCTCACCTTGAGCTGGTGCTCGGGACTCTGCATGACGGCGTTGCGGGTCACCTCGGCACCGGTGCCCGCCGTAGTGGGGATGGCGATGCAGGGCGCTGGATCGCGGGAGATCGCCTGTCCCTGGCCGATCACCTCGAGGTAGGTGAAGAGATCGCCGGTGTTGGTCAGCAGGGCGGCGACCGCCTTGGCGGCATCGATGACGCTGCCGCCGCCGATGCCGATCACCAGGTCACACTTCTGGTCGCGGGCCTGGGCGGTGGCTTCCTGGATGAGATCGGTGGTGGGCTCACCGGCCACAGAGAAGCGGGTGGAGCCGATTCCTTGGAGTTTCAGATTCACCAGCAGGGCGTCGCAGCGTTCGGTGTTCCGCCCGCCGATCACGAAGGCGTTTTCCCCCATGCCGGCGGCCAGCATGGGTACATCATCGATGCGGCCGGCGCCGAAGAGGATACGCCGGGCCGTGGCGAATTCGAACTGCATGCCCTTCTCCTTTTGCTGTGGCGTCTGATGATATCAGGCGCGCCTTGGGGGTGCGTGGGTCTCGGCGTCGAATGGGGCCAAGCCGTTCACCGGCACCCGGCTTAGTCGACCCAGTCGAAGGTTCGCGTGACCGCCTTCTTCCAGCCGGCCACCAGATCGCTGCGCCGCTCTGCGGCCATGTCCGCTTCCCAAGTCTTGTCCACCGCCCAGTATTGGCGCAGCTCCGCCATATTGGACCAGAAGCCGACTGCCAGACCGGCGGCGTAAGCGGCCCCCAGAGCGGTGGTTTCCGTAATTTCCGGACGGATGACGGGAACATCGAGAATATCGGCCTGGAACTGCATGAGCAGTTCGTTCATGACCATTCCGCCATCCACCTTGAGGCGGGTCAGGTCCACTCCCGAATCGGCGTTCATCGCTTCCACGATATCCAGGGTCTGATAGGCATTGGCCTCAAGCACGGCCCGCGCGATATGCCCTTTGTTGACGTAGCGCGTCAAGCCCACCAGGGCGCCGCGGGCGTCGGTGCGCCAATAAGGTGCGAAGAGGCCGGAAAAGGCGGGCACGATATAGGCGCCGCCATTGTCGTCCACCGTGCGGGCCAGATCCTCCACCTGGGGCGCCTCGTCGATCAGCCCCAAATTGTCGCGCAGCCACTGCACCAGGGCGCCGGCGATGGCCACCGATCCCTCCAGGCAATAGACCGGCCGCTCACCACGGATCTGGTAGCCCACGGTGGTGAGGAGGCCCTGGCGGGAGGGGACGGGGGTGTTGCCCGTGTTGAGCAGCAGAAAACAGCCAGTGCCATAGGTGTTTTTCGCTTCACCGACCGAGAAGCAGGTCTGTCCCACCAGGGCGGCCTGCTGGTCGCCCAGCGCACCGCATACGGGAATGGTGGCTCTGAAAGGACCGTCCTTGAGGGTGTGCCCCCAGGTGTCGCTGTCGATGGAGGGCACGATACGGGGCAGCATACTGGGGGAAATCCCCACCGTTTCCAGGATCTGTGCGTCCCAGGAGAGGGTGGCCAGATCCATGAGCAGGGTTCGACTGGCGTTGGAGACGTCGGTGACGTGGGCGCCGCCTTTGGGACCGCCGGTCAGCCACCAGATGACCCAGGTTTCGATGGTGCCGAAGAGGGCGTCCCCTTTGTCCGCCGCGGCTCTGGCCTCCGCCACATTGTCCAGGATCCAGCGCACCTTGGGGCCGGCGAAATAGGTGGCGATGGGCAATCCGGTCTTGGCCCGAAAGCGGTCCTGGCCCCCGTCGCGGGCCAGCGTCTTGCAGATGTCGGCGGTGCGCGTGCACTGCCAAACGATGGCGTTGTAAAACGGTTTGCCCGTGCGGCGATCCCACACCACGGCCGTTTCACGCTGGTTGGTGATCCCCACGGCGGCCAGGTCGTCGCCGGTGAGCCCCGCCTTGCTCAGGGCGCCGCGGATCACCTTGCCGGTGTTCTGCCAGATCTCCATGGGATCGTGCTCTACCCAGCCCGGCTTGGGAAAGATCTGCTCGTGCTCCATCTGGTCCATGGCCGTGATGCGGCCATCGTGATCAAAGATGATGAATCGGTTGCTGGTGGTTCCCAGATCGATGGCACCGATATATGCGGCCATGGTTGCGGACTCCTTCTGAAGGTGAGGGGGTTGCAAAGGGCGGCGACACGTGCCGAGCGGCCGGTGTCGGGCGACCACCGTTGGGACGAGAACGGCCGCCGGCTATTTTACTATCATCTTCCGGCGCAGGCTGTAAAGGCGGGCGCCGTCTGGGATTCGAGACCCAATTCCTCGGCCGGCAGGCCCATGGAGAGACCGAGCAGCTGCGGATAGAGGATGGCGGTGAGCGTGCCCTGGGCCGGATCGTGTCCTGGGTGCTGACGGCGGATCGTATCGAACTGAAGCTGGCAATAGGTGCAGGCCGTGCAGAGATAGGCCGCCCCGGCGTCATGCGCCGAGAGGAGCTTTTTCTCCATGAGGGCCAGGGCCATGCGCGGGTTTTTCTCCCACAGCGGGTTGCCGCAGCACTCGGTTCGTCGCGACCAGTGCACCGGTGTGGCACCGGTCACGGCGACCAGCGCTTCGAAGAGTTGCGGCGCGGTGGGATTGTCGAAAGCGGTGACCTCGGCTGGCCGCAGGGCGTGACACCCATAGTGGGCGGCCACCCGAAGATCGTCGAGGGGATGGGTCACCGCCGATCGCAGGAGATCGCTCCCCACGCGGTGGTGGAGCAGCGAAAGGAGATGGACCACGTCGCAGCGATCCTCCCAACGGAGCCCCTCCGCGGCCAGGCGCCGGTTGACGGCCTCCCGCAGGGTCGCTTTGCGCCGCAGCCAGTACCGGGCATGCTTGAAGCTGCCGAAGCAGCATTTGCAGGGCGTCAGGATGTCCAGCCCCTGCGCCTCGGCCAGCGCGAAGTTGCGCGCCGCCGAGAACAGGTAGGCGGCGAAGCTCTGGTGGCGGATCGGGTAGCCGCAGCAGTTGAACTCGCGCTCCACCAAATCGACGGCGAACCGTTTCAGGACGGCCCGTGTCGCGCGGTCATAGGCGGGCAGATGGTGTTCCAGCTTGCAGCCCGGGAAGTAAAACAGCTTCAAGAGGCCACCTCCTCGAGGTCCGTGGGCAAGGCTGGCGGCGCGGCCTGCTTCAGGGTGTCCCACGCCCGATTGCGCAACTCGTAGAGCAGGTCGGCCACACGGATGTGCTGGGGACAGTTTTCCTGACACTGATAGCAGGTCACACAACTCCAGACCATACCGGAAGCCTGGGCCAATTCGGGCTGACCCATGCGCAGCAGGTTGGTCACCAAATGGGGCCCGATTTCCGGATCCTGGTCGGGTTCGCAGGCCGCCGCCACCACCGGGCAGACACTGCTGCAGACGGCGCATTGAACACAGGCCTGGAAGGTGGCCGGGTCGTCACAAAGCGCCATGCCCTGCGCGGCCGCGTGCGTCGGCACCTTGGGCACATCCAACGCCGGGCGGTTTGCGCTCGCGGCGTGGGCACCGGCACGGAGGGCATCGAACAGCGTACTGGCCGGGGTTTTCACGGCGAGGGCGTGCAAGTCAGTGCAGCTGTGCCGGGCCAGATCGGCCTTGCTGGCCCGCCAGAGGTCCTGAAGATCGAGACCGGCGGGACAGAGGCGGGTGCACCGATAACATTCGGTGCAGATGTAGCTGCCTTCGGCGAACGCGGCATCTGCCTTGCCGTTTCCATGGCGACGGGTCGCGCGACGCAGGGCGCTCAGCTTCTCCGACGGCAGTATCAGGGGGTTGGCAATGATCTCGGCACTGGGCGCCACGCTACAGTGCCGGCTGCAGGCGCCGCAAAAGGTGCAGCCATCCAGCGTGAGGGCGCGGCGCGTGCGGCGATTGAGCTGCGCCCGCGTCGGCGTTAGCGCCGGCGGTGATGGCGCTTCGGTCTGGGGATCGCCCGCTCGCAGCACCAGGGTCAGGGGCGTGGTGACCAGATGGCGGTATTTGGTAAACGGCAGGAGGGCCAGGCCGAGGAAGCAGAGCAGGTAGTGTAGGTGCCAGAACCAGATGTCGGCCCGCATCCGGTTGAGCGCCGGGGCCACGGGTGTGATCGCCATCGCCAGGGGCAGCGAAGCGAAGGCCGCCGTGGGGCGGCTGTGGCAGACCGTGCAGCTCTCCTCGTTGAGCGCCGCTCCGGCGGTGATCAGGGCGTCGGTCACCGTGGCCGGCGGATCGAAGACCACGTGGTAGTCTCTCGCCCAGATCGCTTTCAGGGCGGCCACCTCTTCGGGATCTTCATCACCATGGTAATCGGCCACCATTTCATCGAAGATGGGCTCGGAGACGATTTGGGTCGCTTCCAACAGGAATCCCGTCAGGAGGATAGCTGCCAGGAGGGCCAGCGCCAGGGTATCCCGGCGGGTCGTGAGGCGTTTCAAGGCCGGGAGGAAGCATCGCCGCACAAGGGCAAGAAGGACGCCTAAAAGGACCAGCGCGCCCAGTAGATTGCGCAGAAAGAAAAAGGGATTCACGGTCGAGGCGTAATCGGGGAACCACCAGCGCGTGACGCTGTCGTCAAAGGCGTGGAAGAGGAGCAGCAGCAGAAAGCCCCAGAAGATCAAAAAATGCATCAGCCATCGCAGGGGGTGGGCCTTTAGCAGATGTAGCTGCAGGAGGGCGTCCCGAACCACGGCCACACCGCCCGCCATCAGACGACGGCTCGTGAGAGCGGCGGCGATGCCCTGAATCACCGCCAGAAGGCGCCGGCCGATGCCGCCCGGCACCGGCGGTCCGATGGTGATCGACAGCCACAGATAACACCGCCAGAGAAGTCCCGCGAGGCAGATGGCGAGGGCCAGATAGAGGGATGTTTGAAAGAGCATGGCGTTCCTTTATCGGCAGCTGTAGGTGGATGTCGGCCTTGGGTCTGACCTGCCTCCCGATGCGGGGTTTTGTCCGGCGACCGCCGCCGGTCACGCCGGCGCTTCTTGCGGGGCTTCTCGTTACGCGGCGCAGATGGCCTGTACCGCCTTCCAGGCGCTGGCCACCGCGATGCCGACGCCCGATTTGGTCCGCATCCAGTCCTGATGGGCCAGGATCGACCCCACCGCGAAGAGTCGATCGTTCACCACCCGACCATCGGCCGTGACGGGCCGGAACTGATCATCGACCTCAAGGCCCGCTCGGCTGACGGCATGCCCCTCAGGGGCCAGGAAGGCGCCCGCATACCAGCGGTCGCGGTGGCGCGGCTGATGGACGGGCAGATCGAGAAGTGCCTCGTGGATGCCGTCCCGCTCCGGGATGAGGCCCTTGCCGAGAAATCGGCCGGTGGCCAGCACCACCGTGTCGGCGTGGACGACCTGTTCGGTGTCGTTCTTGCCGATCTCCAAACGGAAGCCGCCCGACGATGCTGGGTGGACGGACAGGACGCGGTAGTGATAGTAGGCGTCCACCCCCATAGTGGGAAGGTGGCTCTCAAAGGCTTCCTTGAG
Organism: Desulfosarcinaceae bacterium; assembly: GCA_030066015.1. Taxonomy (GTDB): domain Bacteria; phylum Desulfobacterota; class Desulfobacteria; order Desulfobacterales; family Desulfosarcinaceae; genus JASJCL01. Next base: position 21,671 of record JASJCL010000041.1, read on the forward strand.
ACGCAGCCCGGTGATGGCCGGCGGCATGGTGGGGATCTCGAAAATCCGCACCTTTAGGCGCTCTTCTAATTGGGCCACGATTTCGGGCGTCTTGTAGATGCCCAGCACTGCCGGCAGCCCGACGTAGCGGGCGTCTGCGATATGGGGGGCGATGGCGGCGGCAAAGGCGTCGCGCTCCGCCTCCACCTCCAGTGTGCGGGCCACATGTTCGGGATATTTGGGGCCGTGCACCACCGGCCCGGGCGCTTCGACGGTGGCGGTGCGCAGGTCCGGCCATTGGTGTGCGAGCGTGCTGGCCATCTGGCGGGCGCTAAAACCCCGCAGGCCCACCAGGTCCACGAGCAGACAGGGCGCTTTCTGGGCAAGGGCCTCACTGCCGGCGGCCATACTGATGGGGAGCCGAAAGGTGGGCTTGGCGGTGCCCACCGATGTCAGCAGGCGGGTGTTTTTGGTCGGATGGCCGGTGTAGGGCAGCCCGATCTCCCCCAGGTACTCGGTGAGGAGATCCATGGCGTGCGCAATCTCCTGGGGTGCCAAGCGGGCATAGGGGTGGTTGGGTTCCGCCTGCGCGAGTTCCGCCAGCGCCCGCCAGGGGTCCTCGCGGACCTGCCTTTTTTCCGGCGGGTAGACCCCCAGAAGGTCGAAGACGCCGCTGGCATAGATCACTTCACCAGTGAGGCCGGCCTGGGCCACCTGCAGCCCCTGCTTAACGGCGAAGAGCGTGGCCGCCATACCGGCCATCCCCGCACCGATGACCATCAGTTGGCAGTGTTTTTCGTCCGTTGGCGTCTGCATGAGGCAGTTCCCGAGCGTGGTCGCGGCGGGCTGGCGCCCACCCAAGCGCTACGCTTCCACCAGTTCCAGTCCGTAAAGGCCGCAGTGCAGGGCCTCTTGAAGCTCCGCCTGCGCAACCGCCTGCCCCCACAAGAGGGGATGCACCCCCCGCCAGCGTTCGTTGAGGAAGTCGCGCAGCTCCTCCAGGCCCTGATCGGCGGAGAGGCACCCCTCGTTGTAGAGGTGGGCCGTCAAGCGCAGACTGCAAAAGGCCCCCTGGCAGGGTCCTTTGCCCACTCGGCTGCGCTGACCCAGCTCGCGCAGACTGGGACGACCGCCCTCCGCCTGGATGTTGGCCGTAATCGCGTTGACGACGCTGGTGGGCACCATCTCGCACTCGCAGAGCAGCAGATCAGACTTGTCCTTTTGCTGGAACCAGAGCCTGGGCGTCAGTCCCGGTTCGGTCCACTTGCCCGAGGCGGTGGCGGGCAGCGGTGCGGTGCGGGTCTCGCAGGCCGCCGTGACCCCCAGTCGCTCGCAAACCCGGTTGGCGGTTTTCTCCGCCATGAGCCGGTAAGTGGTCAGTTTGCCGCCGGTGATGGTGATGAAGTTGTCGATCCCCTCCTTCGTGTGATCGATGAGGGCGAAGCCGCGGCTGACGGAGCGATCATCGCTGGTGGGGGTCGATTGAACCAACGGGCGTACGCCGGCATAGGCGCGGATGAAGCGCGTTTCGGCCAGCTTGGGCACCATGGCGATACCGTCGGGCAGCATGGCGTCGATCTCGGCCACCGTGGGCCGCGAGGTGTCCGGATCGTCCAAGCGTACGGAGGTGGTCCCAAAGATGGAAACGGTGCCTGCGGGCACCAATATGTCGGCGTCGCTGGCCTGGCGCAGGCGGTTGATCACGCGGTGGGAGAGCCGGTTCTGGGTGATGATCAGGCTGCCCTGTGAGCAGAGCACCCGAATGTCGGCACCGGCCATCGCCGCCACATGACCGGCCCAGGCGCCGGTGGCGTTGACGATCTGTTCAGCCACAATGCTGAACTGCGCCCCCGTGCGGCGGTTTTGCACCTGAACCCGTTGAATGCGGGTCCCGCTTTTTTCAAAGGCCGTAATGTGGGTGTTGCGCAGCACGCGGGTGCCGCGGGCCTGGGCATCGGCCAGGTTGTCCAGGGAGAGTTTGAACGGGTCCACACTGGCATCCGGGACAGCGTAGGCGGCGATGAGGTCCCTGGAAAGCTCCGGTTCCATCTCGCGGGCGTCCTTCAGATCCACTGCCTTGACGGCGATGCCGCACTGCTCGCAACGGGCTGCGAAGTCGGCGATGTAGGCTTCATCGTCCCCGGCCACGGCCACGAAGAGGCCGCCAGTGTCCTCCACGCAGTGCGGCGCGAGACGCTTGATCCGTTCGCCCTCTTCACGACACTCGCGCGCCGCTGCCAGATCGGAGCCGATATAGCGCGCGCCACTGTGCAGCAGGCCGTGATTACCGCCAGAGGCCCCTGCGTTGATGTCCTGCTTTTCCACCAAAACGCAATCGACCCCGCGCAGGGCCAGATCGCGTGCCAAGCCGGTGCCCGTGGCACCGCCGCCGATGATCAACACTTGGGTCTGCATCGGCCACCTCCTGTCCGGCCATCGTGCTGGCCGGTTGTCATCGTCGGCGGGATGTTATGGTTTTCACTTGCGAAAAAAACCCCCAGATGTTAGCTTTTTGTGAACTTCATACCCGCCGTATTTTCTAACCTGGCCTATATATACCATAGGCGGGGCGCTTTTCCCATTAAAAATTTTCGTTTATTTACAAAATTTTCGAATTATCTGCTCAAACGAACATCGTCGGGAGGTTTCTGCGCATGTCACAGGTGTCATCGCCCAATTCCGATGCCGCCGCCGAGCCGGTTTCCGGCAAGATCGGCGGCGTGCGCCAGCGGCAATCCCAGATTCTGCGCCTGGTGCAGCGTCAGGGGTATGTGACCATTGAGCAGTTGGCCCAGCGCTTCGCCGTGACGCCGCAGACGATTCGGCGAGACATCAATGACCTCAATAAGAAGGGCCAGTTGCAGCGGTACCATGGCGGTGCCGGGATCTCCTCCAGTGTCGAGAACGTGGCCTACTCGCATCGCAAGGTGATCTGTCAGCCCGAAAAGCAGAAGATCGCCCGCCGCCTCGCGCGGGAAGTCCCCGATCGCGCCTCCCTGTTCATCAATATCGGCACCACCACCGAGGAGGTGGCCAAGGCCCTGCTCCACCACCACGGATTGCGCGTGATCACCAACAACCTCAACGTGGCCCTGATCCTTTCCGGGAATCCCGATTTCGAGGTGATCGTGGCGGGGGGGCTGATCCGCAGCCGCGATCGCGGCATCATCGGTGAGGCCACCATCGATTTCATTCACCAGTTCAAGGTGGACTACGGCATCATCGGTATTAGCGGCATCGATCTGGACGGTACGCTGTTGGACTTCGACTATCGTGAGGTGCGTGCCGCCCGCGCCATCATCGACAATTCCCGCAGGGTCTTTCTGGCGGCGGATCACACCAAGTTCGGCCGCAATGCCATGGTTCGCTTGGGGGGCATCGACGAGGTGGATACCCTCTTCACCGATGCACCGCCGCCCTCGGCCCTGGCGGAGGTGCTGGCCACCAGCGAGGTGGGATTGCAGGTCGCCGGCGGCAAGCTGGCTGGCGGCGGTCGAAAGGCGGGCGCCAGGGGCTGAAGCGCCTTTCAATAATTAACATTAGTAATCAGCTATTTTCACTTGCGAAAATAGCGTGTCAATGGTAGAACATTTGGACAAGTTGCCAGAACTCCGGTCGTAAGTGTCTGTTCCTCCACGGGCGGCGCTGCTGTCCGCAGCTGGGCGGCACACCATTGTCTTCGCGTGCCGGCGGATCAGCTGCGGGTTTATCATTGATTGAGGGAGATGGATATGGGGCTGACGCTTGAGAAGCTGGACAAGATCGTAGGTCAGGAGGTTCACCTCAAGGATATCGACCTTCATTTCGAACCGGGCTCCCGAAACGTCATCCTCGGCCGCACCCTTGCCGGTAAGACCTCCCTTCTGAGAATTCTGGCGGGCCTGGATCGTCCCACCCGCGGTCGCCTGCTGATCAATGGCGAAGATTACACCGGTGTCACCGTGCGCAAGCGCAGCGTGGCCATGGTGTATCAGCAATTCATCAACTACCCCTCCATGACGGTGTACCGCAACATCGCCTCTCCCCTCCTGCTGGCCAAACTGGACACCGCCGAGATCGACCGCAAGGTGCGGCAGGCGGCCGAAATGCTCCATATCGAACATCTGCTCGACCGCCTGCCGGCCGAGCTCTCCGGCGGGCAACAGCAGCGCACCGCCATCGCCCGCGCCCTGGTCAAGGACGCCCAGCTCCTCTTGCTGGATGAACCGCTGGTCAACCTGGACTACAAGCTTCGCGAGGAGCTGCGGATCGAACTGCAGGCCATTTTCGAACGGCGCGAGTCCATCGTGGTCTACACCACCACCGAGCCAGCCGAAGCCCTCATGTTGGGGGGCAATATCGTCGTGATGGACGAAGGGCGCGTTCTCCAGACCGGCGCCACCCCCGATGTCTATCACCATCCGGGAACCCTCAAGGTGGCCGAGGTGTTCAGCGATCCGCCCATCAATTATCTCCAAGGAGCGGTGTCCGGCGGTCGGGCCAGCTTCGGTGAAGGGATCCAAATTCCCTTGAGCGGCCACCTGGCGGATCTCACCGACGGCGACTATATGTTCGGACTGCGCTGCAACCACCTGTTTCTGGCCCGCCGCAATCCAGATGACATCGAACTGAGTGCCCGGGTGACACTGTCCGAGATAAACGGCTCCGAGACCTTTATCCATATCGTCCACGGCCAGGACGGCCTGGTGGTTCAGGACGAAGGCATCCATCCGGTCAAGATCGGATCCGCCCTGTCGGTCTTCGTCAACCCCTCACGCCTCTTCGTCTACAACGGCGGTGGCGAGCTGGTCGCATCACCGGTTCAAGGTCGCTACTAACCCTGAGGAGAGAGTCGCCATGGCCCGTATCGCCCTCGATCACATCGCCCATAGTTACCTGCCGGAACCGAAGGGGTCCGCTGACTACGCCCTCAAGCGCATCCATTATGAATGGGAGGATGGCGGTGCCTATGCCCTGCTGGGACCCTCGGGTTGCGGCAAGACAACCCTCCTGAACATTATCTCCGGTCTCCTCACCCCCAGTGAGGGACAGGTGCACTACGATGGTCGCGATGTGACCGGATTGCCGCCCGAACAGCGCAATATCGCCCAGGTGTTTCAATTTCCCGTGCTCTACGACACCATGACGGTTTTCGACAATCTGGCCTTTCCCCTGCGCAATCGCAAAATCGCCGAACCCGATGTGAAGAAGCGCGTCCTGGAGGTGGCGGAGATCCTCGAGCTGAGCGAGGTTCTCAAAAAGCGCGCGGCCAATCTCTCCGCCGATGCCAAGCAGAAGATCTCCCTGGGGCGCGGCCTGGTGCGCAGCGATGTGGCGGCCATCCTGTTCGATGAACCCCTCACCGTCATCGATCCCCACCTGAAGTGGCAACTGCGCCGCAAGCTCAAGGAGATCCATGAGCAACTTCGCCTCACCCTGATCTACGTCACCCACGATCAGGTCGAGGCGATGACCTTCGCCGAGAAGGTGGTGGTCATGTATGAGGGCGAGATTCTGCAGATCGGCACACCGGAAGAGCTCTTCGACCATCCCCAGCATACCTTCGTGGGGTATTTCATCGGCAGTCCGGGCATGAATTTCCTGCCCTGCACCGTTGCGGAAGGCGGCGCCCAGGTGGCTGGCGGGCGCATCGCCCTCGACCCGGCCACCTTCTCCCTGGCCCAGAATGCCACCGGTGAGCTGCAGGTGGGGATCCGGCCCATGTATCTCGAACTGCACGACACGGCCGTTGCGAACGGTCTGCAGGCCAGCGTTTCCCTGGTCGAGGATCAGGGCAATTGCAAGATCGTCACGGTGCAGTTGAACGGCACCACCCTGCGGGCGCGCCTGCCGGAAGAAAAACCCGCTCCTGGCGAGCGGGTCTGGCTGGTCTTTCCGCCGCAGCACACCAAATTGTTCGCCGACGGCCGACTGCTGCAAGAACAACCGTCATAGGAGGAGCGCCACTATGGATAAATGGGAGAACAACCGCGCCTGGTTTCTGGTCCTGCCGGTGTTTTTCATTGTCGCTTTCAGTGCCATCATCCCCCTCATGACGGTGGTGAATTACTCCGTGCAGGATATCTTCGGCCCGGGTCAGCGGGTGTTCGTCGGCACCGAATGGTTCGAGGAGGTGCTGGGGGACAAACGGCTGCACGACGCCCTCTGGCGGCAGTTTCTCTTCTCCGGTCTGGTGCTCCTCATCGAGATCCCCCTAGGCGTCGTTATCGCCCTGCTGATGCCCAAAAAAGGGTGGGGCGCCTCGGCCAGCCTGGTGATCCTGGCCCTGCCCCTGTTGATTCCCTGGAACGTCATCGGCACCATCTGGATCATCTTCACACGCCCCGACATCGGCCTCTTGGGGGCGGCCATCAACACCATGGGCATCGCCTTCGACCACACCGCCTCGCCCATCCAGGCCTGGATCACCTTGATGTTCATGGAAGTTTGGCACTGGACGCCGCTGGTGGCCCTATTGGCCTATGCCGGGCTGCAGGCCATCCCCGAGGCCTACTATCAAGCGGCCAAGATCGATGGCGCCTCGGCCTGGTCGACCTTCAAGTACATTCAGCTGCCCAAGATGCGGGGGGTATTGACCATCGCCGTTCTGCTGCGGTTTATGGACAGTTTTCTGATCTATGCCGAACCCTTCGTCCTTACCGGCGGCGGGCCGGGCAACACCACCACCTTCTTATCGATCTATTTGGTCAAGATCGCCGTCGGCCAGTTCGATCTGGGGCCTGCGGCGGCCTTCTCCCTGATCTATTTTCTGATCGTGCTTCTCTTCAGCTGGCTCTTCTATCAGGCGCTCCAGAATGTGGGCAAAGGAGATGTGAAATGAAGATTCGCAAACGCACCATCGCTCTCCTGATCTACTTTTTTCTTCTCATGCTGCCCATCTATTGGATGCTCAACATGTCCTTTCGGTCCAATGCCGACATCCTTGGCTATTTCGCCCTCTATCCCAAGGACATCACCTTCGCAAACTATATGCGCATCTTCACCGACAAGGCCTGGTACTCGGGCTATCTCAACTCGATGATCTACGTGACCATCAACACGCTCATCTCCCTGTCCCTGGCACTGCCGGCCGCATACGCCTTTTCGCGCTATCATTTTGTGGGCGACGGGCAGATCTTCTTCTGGCTGCTGACCAACCGAATGGCGCCGGCAGCGGTGTTTCTGCTGCCTTTCTTCCAGCTTTACTCCACCTTCGGGCTTATTGACACCCACATCGCGGTGGCCCTGGCCCACTGCCTCTTCAACGTTCCCCTGGCGGTCTGGATCCTGGAGGGATTCATGTCGGGAGTGCCCAAGGAGATCGACGAGACGGCCTATCTGGATGGCTACTCCTTTCCCCGCTTCTTCATCAGGGTCTTTCTGCCGCTGATCCGTTCCGGGGTCGGTGTGACGGCCTTCTTTTGTTTCATGTTTTCGTGGGTGGAACTCCTCATCGCCCGCACCCTGACCACCACAAACGCCAAACCGATCGCGGCCACCATGACCCGCACCGTCAGCGCGGGCGGTCTGGACTGGGGATTGTTGGCCGCCGCCGGGGTGTTAACCATCGTTCCCGGGGCGCTGGTGATCTGGTTCGTTCGCAATCACATGGCCAAAGGCTTTGCCCTCGGGCGGGTCTAGCGTCGCCTGCGCACACTGGACGGCAGCGTTGCGACGGGCCGTCGGCGATATGGTTTCGGCACTGTACGGCCGAAGCTGCTGAAGGAGAGATTATGACACTCGAATGGATGGCCTGGACCTTGCCAACGGCAGCGTTCTTCCTAACCATCTTTTGTATGCTGGTATGCATGACCATCTGGCAGATGGCCAGCCCCAGTATTCCGCGGAGAGGCTTCCTACCCATCAGCACCACCCGCGGCGATCGCTTGTTCATCGGACTCCTGGGCAGCGCCTATATTCATCTGGCCTGGCTGGGCTTCACCGATCTGTCGATCTGGATCGCTTTTCCCATCGCCATTGTGTGGATGATTGTGGTAATGCGATTTGGGTAGATCGGCGCGTACATCTTCGGCATTGCACTGGCAGCCCCCTCCTTCGCTCAGCGGCTATGGCCTTCCCGTTGACGACGGTTCGCCAGTGAGTGGGAAAGCAATTCAATTGAAGGCCGCTGGGAGGACAACAGGATGATTGGTAAATTGCGTAGAGGAAAATCGAGGCACCTGTTTCTGGGCGTTGCGGTGGTTGCCTTGTTCATGTTCTTCGCGGCTTCGGCAAGCGCGGACATGACAGCGGCCAAGAAGTGGGTGGAAAGCGAATTTCAGCCATCGACCCTGAGCAAGGAAGAGCAGCTGAAGGAGATGGAGTGGTTCATCAAGGCGGCGGCGCCCTTCAAGGGGCTGTCCATCAAGGTCGTCTCCGAAACCATCCCCACCCACGAGTATGAATCCCAGACCCTGACCAAGGCCTTCGAGGAGATCACCGGCATCAAGGTGACCCATGATCTGATCCAGGAAGGCGACGTGATCGAGAAACTCCAGGTCCAGATGCAGTCGGGCGAGAACGTGTTTGACGCCTACATCAACGACTCCGACCTGATCGGCACCCACTCGCGCTACGGTCACGTGGTCAACCTGACCGACTGGATGGCGGGCGAGGGCAAGGATGTCACTCTGCCGACCCTGGACGTGGACGACTTCATGGGCAAGTCCTTCACCACCGGTCCCGACGGCAAGCTCTATCAGCTGCCCGACCAGCAGTTCGCCAACCTCTACTGGTTCCGCTACGACTGGTTCAATCGGGACGATTTCAAGATGAAGTTCAAGGAGATCTACGGCTACGAGCTGGGCGTACCGGTAAACTGGTCGGCCTATGAAGATATTGCCGAGTTCTTCGGGAAGCATGTCGGCGAGATTGACGGCAAGGCGATTTACGGGCACAACGATTATGGCAAGAAAGCCCCGGATCTGGGCTGGCGTTTCACCGACGCCTGGCTCTCCATGGCCGGCGCTGGCGACGTTGGCATCCCCAACGGCAAACCGGTGGACGAGTGGGGCATTCGGGTCGAAGGCTGCCGTCCGGTGGGCGCCTCGGTGGAGCGCGGTGGCGCCGCCAACGGCCCGGCCGCCAAGTACGCCCTGCGCAAGTACATGGACTGGCTGCGCCAGTACGCCCCGCCGGGCGCTCTGGGGATGGACTTCTACCAGTACCTGCCCGTCCTCGCCAAGGGCCACGTGGCGCAGCAGATCTTCTGGTACACGGCCTTCGTGCCGGACATGGTCGCCCCCGGTCCCACGGTCAACGAGGACGGAACGCCCAAATGGCGTATGGCCCCCTCCCCCCACGGTCCTTACTGGGAAGAGGGCATGAAACTGGGCTACCAGGACTGCGGCTCCTGGACCCTGCTCAAGAGCACGCCTGTGGACCGCCGCAAGGCCGCCTGGCTCTATGCCCAGTTCTGCGTGGCCAAGAGCACCTCGTTGAAAAAGGCCCACGTCGGGCTGACCCCCATTCGTGACAGCGACATCAACCACCAGTCTTTTACCGATCGGGCCCCCAAACTGGGCGGTCTGGTGGAGTTCTACCGCAGCCCGGCCCGCGTGGCCTGGACCCCCACGGGCACCAATGTGCCCGATTACCCCAAGCTGGCCCAGCTGTGGTGGCAGAACATCGGTGAGGCCGTTGCCGGCGAAGTCACCGTGGACCGCGCCATGGACAACCTGGCCGGTGAGATGGACCGCGTCCTGCAGCGCATCGCCCGCGCCGGCATCCAGGGCGACTGCGGCCCCAAACTCAACAAGAAAGTGGATCCCGCCGAGTGGCTCAACAAACCCGGATCCCCCAAGGCCAAACTGGCCAACGAGAAACCCCAGGGCGAGACGGTGGATTATGACCAGCTGATCCAGGCTTGGAAAGAGGGGCGCGTGAAGTAACACCCCTTAGACGTATCCGAGATGAAAACGGGGTGGCCTTGGTCGATGGACCGGGGCCACCCCTTTTTTTAGCCGCACTGCTCCCAAGCTGGTTCAAGGCGATTTGGCATCGCTGTCGCCACCGCGTTGGCGGGCGCTTTGGCGTCGGTGAGCGGTACGATCCGCATCGCCCATCGCCAGCATGGGGTTTGACCTCATTAGAACAGCGAACTCAACCACCCCATCGATTGGCCCAGCACCGGGCCAATTCGATTCGCCTTTTGGATAAACGTGTTCAGGTGGTCGGTTGCCGTACCGGCGGATTTCAATATGTCGGCCGAATGCTCAATGGCACTTTTAATAGTGCCGGTCTGGGGTTGCCCGCTGGTTGCTGGGGCTTGCAATTCGATGTCGGCTTCGTCCAGCGCGTGCTGCGCCCGCAGTTTTGCGGACTTCTCTATGGGCAACTCCTCAATGGTGCGCTTCAAGCTGGCGATGGTCTCCTGCATCTGGGTCACCTGCTCCGCACTGAAGGTCTGCTCGATGGTAGCGCCGTGGATGACGGGGTTGACCTGGACATGGATCTCAGGATGGCCGCCCGAATTGCCGGTCGAGGCCGTCGCCCCTGTCGGCGCCAATTCGCAAGTTGCCGGCTCGGTCCGGTTTAAGAACCAATTTTTAAAGAGCGTTCCCGCCAGTTCGGGCTCATCCGGATCGGTGTCGTCGATGACGCCGTGGTAGCTCAAGACGGTGATCGCATCCTCCACTTCGGTTCGCACCTCGGGCGGTACCTGTTCTCTCAGCTGTGTGAACGAGAGGGCATGGCCAGGTGCTTGGGCCAGTTGCCGGTAAACGGCGCAGGCCGCGGGATCAAAATCCTCGAGCCAATGGGTGAAATCCCGGTGCTCCCTGAGAAAGTCCTTGCCCGCTTGCCGGACGGTGGCCTTGTCCCAGCAGTCGGGCCGCTGGTCCCACAGTTTCTCCAACAGACCCTGGAGGAGGTAGGGATGGCGTCCGGTGAGTTTAAAGAGCACTTCCGTTTCATAGGTCTCTGCGAAACCCGCCGTCAGCAATTTGCGGGCCTGTTTGGCCGATAGGATGCGCAGGTATTTGTGGCGCAGATTGTTCAATGGCGAGCTGCCCGAATAGATCAAGCCGGCCATCTCCGTGGCACCGCTGGCGACCACTCTGAAATGGGGGTGAAAGGGCGAGTCCATCAGCAGGTGACGCAGATTCTGGAAGAAGACATCGTCGGGCAGACGTTTGATGGCGGCGTCCAACTCGTCCACCAGCAAAATCGCCAGCCAGCGGGCGCCTTTGGCGTCTACCAGCGTCGCCTGGTGCGTCTCCAGCAGATCGAGAAAGGTTTGATAAACGCCTCTGGGGGTGCGCTCCGGCCAGGCGGGAACGTCACAACCGGCCGTGACGGTGGCATAGATAAACCCGAACAAACCGGCCACCGACAGGGTATCAAAGCGCTGAATGGAAAAGCGGTGCACCTGCGCCGCATACGATTCCAGTCCGCCTGAGTTTAAGATTTTCTCCAGCTGCATGAGAAGCGAGGTTTTGCCGCAGCGCCGACCACCGATCAGGGCATAGGAGTGGCCGTTGCGAAGGCCGTTGATGATCTCCTGGATCAGACGCGCGTAGCCCACGAAGAGATTACCGGGCTTTGTGCAATTATAGGGATTGGTCATTCGCCCATCCTCCGCTGCAACCATTGATGAAACAGGTCCGCCGTAATGACCCAAACCGCTTCTTGCCGGCGGACCAGTCCGAAATTCTCCAAACTGACCAGCGCCTCCTCATGGGGTTCCGATGTCAGGATACGCCGTAGGTGGTCTGTCTCGCCCTTCAGAATAAGGGTCAGGAGGTGTTGCTCATTGGCGCTGAGCAGGGCCCAGACGCCCTCCTTGTAGTAGTTGCCGATGTCGTTGCGCCGAAAGGACCGCACCAGTTCGGCCCCGGTTGCCTCGACTATGTCCAGGTCGATCGCTTTGCGCTCCCCCTGGGCACAGGTGTGGCTGGCAAAGAAGCGTGTCACCAGGGGATGTCCACCGCAATAGCCGTAGACCCGCTCGGCGGCCTCCGGCGTCCAGGCGATGTTTTTCCAGCCGCCGATCTCCATCAGCATGCAGGTGCTGTCGACGGCGGACAGAAATCCCAGGTACTCCTCCTGGAAGCTCTCGAACATGGGATTTTCGCCCACTGTCGGGGTGAGCAGGTTGTGGCGGTTGATGTCCGGCCGATAGGCCACGACCAGGGTCACCAGACAGCCATGCGTCTGCGCCAGGCCCCGAAGCCGACGAAACAGCCTTACATACTCCATCAAAAGGGGTTCGCCGGTTTCGCTGCGGCGATCGGCGAACAACTTGTCGACCTCATCGAAAATGACCACAAAGGGTTCCCCCTTGCCCGCATTCTGCCAGCAGGTGAACAATTGCACCAGATGATGACCGAAGCCGGTCGCTTGGATTCCTTTCCATCGGGGAACGCCCTTGACCCCGCGGACCACCATCTCGGTGTGAAGCTGCTGGAGGATCTCCGCCATCAGCAGCTCGGCCCGGGCGTCGAACGCCTGACAGTCGATAAAGACGGTGGGGGTGGTGACGAAGCGCTGGCGGATCTGTTGGATTAGGGAGGTTTTGCCCACCTTGCGGAGACCGAACACGCCCACATGCTGCCCTTGTGCGAGAACGGCCGGCAGGCGCCGCATGAGCCGATCGCGGCCGAAAAACCAGGTGGGATCGTGGATGGGCTTGGACTCCAGGTAGGGATCGCTGCGGGTGACAAAGGGCTCTTCCAATTGCTGAAGGGCACGCTTGATGCCGACGGCATCCTGTGTCAAGAGGTGCTTTTCCAATTGGCGGGTGGCCAGGGGGATCACCTCATACGCCTGCAGACGCAGCGCTTGGATGTCGGCCATGCTGGGCTTCTGGTCTGCGTAGAGCAGATAGAGCTTGGTGCCCTCCTTCAGATCTTCCGGCCGCGATACCAAGCACTTCTCCCCTTTTACGCTGGTGGACCAGAGAACGACCAGGCTGGACACCCCCGCTTTCGAGGCCCGCAGCTTCAGCAGATGCCGTCCGGCACCATCCTTCACATCATAGCCCGCTTGGGAGAAGAATCTGCGCGCCAACCGCAGGGGGTCGCTGCGCTGGCGCAACAGCCACACAAACAGGGTGAATGAGGCCATTGCGACCAGGGCCAGGCTGAAGAGCGGGCCCTTGTTGTCCAACGCTTCCCACCAGCGTCGTACCGGTTTGCGCGCAATCTCCGGAACGGGACCGGCCACCAACGCATGCCAGTTGGATTTCTTGAGCCTGTCCGCATACCAGGCCAAAGGAAAGAGGTCCCGCAATTCATTGTTGAAGCGAACGGCAGTGTATTCATCGACCGCTGCCGAGCTGTCGTAGTAGAGATGGCCGGGCCGGTACGCGATCCACTCGCCCGCCTTGGGCAGCGGCACCATCACCGCCTCCAGCAGTGCCCCGTTTGCATCTCGACGCCATCGTCGCAGGCTGTTGTCCCAACTGGCGGAAACAATCATCTTGCCGTCCGGACTGAAAACGGCGGAGTTGACGCCGTCTTGATGTCCCGTCAGCGTGTGGAGGCATCTACCGGATTCGGCCGCCCACAGTTTCAGGGTGTTGTCGTAACTGGAGGAGATGATCATCGAACCATCCTGGCTGTATGCGGCTGAAGTGACCCAGAGCGCGTGTCCCTTCAGTTCGTTCTTGAGCGCTCCGGAAGCCGCGTCCCATAGCCGTAGGGTACCGTCGGTACTTGCCGAGACGATGGTGGTGCCGTCCGGACTGAAGGCGCCTGAAATAACTTCCTTTGTATGCCCTTTCAGTTCGTTCTCGAACCTTCCGGAAGTAGCGTTCCACAAGCGCAGGGTTCTGTCGTAGCTCGCCGAGACGATGGACTTGCCGTCCGGACTGAAGGCGGCCGAGCTGACGGCCTTGGTATGGCCCTTCAGGGTATGCCGTAGCGTTCCAGTGGCGACGTCCCACAGTCGCAGGGTCATGTCGTTGCTGGCGGAGACGATGGCGGCGCCATCCGGGCTGAATACCGCCGAGTTCACCACGGCGGAATGGCCCTCCAATGTCTGGCGGATTGTTCCAGCGGTGACGTCCCATAAGTGTAGCGTCGTCCGGTCCGAGCCCGCCGAAACGATGCTGGTGCCATCGGGGCTGAAAGCGGCTGAACTTAACTTGTAAACCGGTATCGGTCCGGTAACCAATCGGGGCTCGGGGCGAGGCTCCGCAGCAAAGCCTTCTTCAGCGCTCTTTTGGGTTCCTTCCCGCCGGTAGCGGGTCATTGTGCGGATGAGCTTGCCGGAAATGGCGTCCCAGATGCGAAGGGTCATGTCCACGCTGACGGAGAGGATGGTCTTGCCGTCGGGGCTGAAGGCGGCCGCGGCGACCCACTGATCATGGCCCGCCAGCGTGTGCAAAAGCGCACCAGATGCTGTGCGCCACAAATGCACGGTCGCGTCATTGCCGGCGGAAACGATGGTGGCCCCATCGGGACTGAACCTTGCGGAAACAACGCCGCCTTTGTGACCGCCAAGGTTCCACAGGCTCTCTCCGGTCGTGGCGTTCCAGATCCGCACCGTGCCATCGAAACTGGCAGAGGCCAGGCGGTCGCCCTTGGGACCGAAGCGGACCGAATTCACCGTGCTCTGATGTCCCGTGAGGGTGCGCTGGAGGATGCCGGAGTCCGATGCCCACAAGCGTACGGTTCTATCCCAGCCTGCCGATGCGATGGTGGTGCCATCATGGCTGAAGCTGGCTGCCGTGACGGTGCCTTTATGACCGGTAAAGATATGTCGACGCTTCCCGGTAACCGTGTCCCAAAGTCGTAGGGTCTCATCGGCGCTCGCCGAGACGATAGCGGCGCCGTTGGGGCTGAAGCTGGCGGAAGAGACACTTCCCTCGTGTCCGGTCAAGGTCCGTTTACAGGTTCCGGAAGCGACGTCCCACAGACGCAGGGTCGCATCTGTGCTGGCGGAAACGATGGTGGATCCGTCGGGACTGAAGGCGGCCGTATTTACCCAGCCGTTATGCCCCCTGAGCGTGTGCCGGTGCTCCCCGGTGGCGGCGTCCCACAGGCAGAGGGTCGTGTCGTTGCTGGCCGAGGCGATGGTAGCGCCGTCCGAGCTGAAAGCGGCCGTGCGAACTTCCCGTGTATGACCCTCCAATGGGGGGGCTTTGGGATTGCCTGTGGCCACCTCCCACAGTCTGACGGTCTTGTCATTGCTGGTGGAGACGATGGTCTTGCCGTCGGGGCTGAAGGCGGCCGAGGTGATTGCGTCCGTATGCCCGGCGAGGACCCGCAGCAGACGCCCCGAGGCGGCATCCCAAAGACGCAAGGTTTCGTCCGTTCCGGCCGAGACGATGGTCTTGCCATCCGGACTCAGGCAGGCGCAGGCGACCGCTTGATTGTGGCCCAATTTGATAAAAATTTCTGGTGGTTGGGTGTCGGCTCGCGCTGAAGGCACGGAAGACAGCAGCGAGAGGATCAGGGCCATGACGGCCGGCCACAGCCGGCTGCCCCAAAGCCGGCCCTTTGATGGCGGCCTGCTGCTATCAGCGGAACAGATCACGCTGCCATGATCCATGGGATCACCCCTCATCGATGTGTCGGGGATGTAAAAATGGGGAGCAGCGAACCAGCGCTTCGCGAACGCTAGCGGGACAGCGTGCTGGATACGGGATGGAGTGTGCGATATGGCCTGTCGGTCTCAGCGCAGCGGCGTAACAACAGGAGCGACTGTTTCGCTATACCTCAATCTGTCTTACAATTTGAGGGTTCGTCAAGGCCCTCCTGCGATATCTTGCTGTTCAACCTGACGCGGATGAACCGTTTGACAATCGTCAGGGCCTTGGATAAGTACCACGGACCTCTTGCCGCTGGTGGCGCCTGCCATCAAAGCCGAGAAAATCCCGTTCTAATGAGGTGTAGGTAAATGGAAGACTTAGGAAAAATGGCAAACATCGAGCCGGTCCGGCTCACATCCAAGAGCGACTTCAAGTTCAAGTGCCATCCCGATGTGCCCTGTTTCACCAAATGTTGCCGGGGCATCAATATTATTCTCACCCCCTACGACGTCATCCGTCTGAAGAACCGGCTGGGGCTCAGTTCCGAGGAGTTCCTGGCGATATACACGGTGCCCCACCTGCTCGAGAAAACCGATCTGCCCGTGGTGGCGCTGAAGATGCTGGATGACGAACAGGAATCCTGCCCCTTCGTGCGTGACGGGGAGGGCTGCATCCTCTACGATGACCGGCCAACGACCTGCCGCTACTATCCCCTGGGCGTGGCCACGCTCCAGCACAAAGAGGGGGCCGACGACGACGGCTTCTATTTCTTCGTCAACGAACCCCACTGCAAGGGCTTCGACGAGGACCACACCCAAACCGTTGCCGAGTGGCGTGAATGTGAAGGGGTTGTGGATCGGGACGAGATCAACAAGGAGTGGACCGACCTGGTGGTGCGCAAACGCTCCTTTCCCGCCAGCATCAAGCTGACCGAGAAGGCCAAGCAGATCTTCTTCATGGTGAGCTACAATATCGATAAATTTCGAGAATTTGTGTTTGAAAGCAGTTTTCTCGAACGCTACCCGGTGGATGCGGAAACCCTTGAAGAGATCAAACGCGACGAGGTGGCCTTGATGCGCTTCGGGGTGCGCTGGCTCACCAGCGTGCTCTTCAAGCAGACCGATCCCCACCAGCAGGCGACGGGAACTCCGGAAGCGGAGTAAGACACCGCACGCCCCCTACCATTGGACCGCTCTATCAAACCACGCCGCCCGGCGCCCGGCTATTGCCGGGCGCCGGGCGATTTTTTGGGACGCCGCGCGCGATATTAGAGATAGGACGAATAGGCGAGGCGTTCGTAGGCCGATCTGTCCTGGAGCCGCTCGCCCACTGAAATGCCGAAATGGGATTCCAGCGGAGCGAACACCTCTGGATGGGCCTCGTAAACGCCTGCCACCATCTCGATGGATTTGGTCAGGCCGGCCGCCGTCATTTTGCCCAAAGGCTGACGGCAAAATCCGGCCGGCAGGCCCAGCAGCGCCATGATGGATTTGATGGCCGAGGGGTTGCGGGCCCTGCAGGTGACCGTCCCCAGCGGGGTCTCCTCCTGGGTGGTGACGGTGACCAGCCCGAAAAGCGGTGCGATGGCCGCATGGATCTTCTCGGCGGCGGCCACGTCACCGGCGGCCAGGTGGGCGACCATGTCACTGACCGCCTTGGGAACGATGTTGGACACCACCGAGATCACTCCGGCGGCCCGGATGTCGGGCGAGGTCATCATCTCGAACGTCATCGCGTCGTCGCCGGAGAAGATATGATACGCCGGTCCACAGCAGGCCCGCGTGCGGCGCATGTTGTCGAGGTTGCCGGTGGCTTCCTTGACCGTGTTGACGTTGGGATGGCTCTGGAAAAGGTAGGCCAGGTCCTCTGGAAAGATCTGGGCGCCGGTCCGCCCGGGGATCACGTAGGGGATAATGGTCAACTCGGGAAATCGTTCGGCGGCCGGCGCCAGATATTCGCGCCGGATCTCCAGTGAGCTGGGACCATTATAATAGGGATCCACCATGAGAACCCCGTTGGCCCCTGTCTTGGCAGCGTGTTCCACGGCGTTGAGGCTCTCTTCAGTGTTGTTGCTGCCGGTGCCGGCGATACACTGGCAGCGACCCTTGGTCAGGGCCGCCACGCGGGCGATGGTGTCGATGTGCTCCTCCCAGCTGAGGGTGGGGCTCTCGCCGGTTGTGCCCACGGCGAGGATGCCCGTGATGCCATTGGCGATCTGGAACTCGGCCAACTGCTGCAGACCATCTCGGTCGACGCCGGTCTCTGTGAACGGTGTAACGAGGGCGGTATAGGCTCCGGATTGCATGGATTCCTCCTGACGTTTGCGAGATCTGGATTCAGCGCTTCCCGATGCCGTAAAGCGCTGGTGTAAGCGGTTTGTCTGGACGCCATTGTCGCGCGACCGCTCACCGCAGTGGGTGTCGCCCCGCCGCATGACGACCGCCAGCGGGAGGTCATTGGTGACAGCCTTGGCCTGGGGTGAGTGGCGGGATGATGGTGGCGCGCGGTGCAGTGGGGCGGCGAATCAGGCTGAGATCTTACTCCACGGGCATGGCTCGGCGGCGTTCCCATCCGCCGCACTGGCAATGGCCCGTGTATCCTCTCCTTGAAAGCGCAATCTCAGTTCTCCGGCTTGACAGACGCCGTCGGTGATGCGGATCGAGGCGGCCTGTCGATGATCTCATTTGACGGTGTCTGCAGGGGTGCCTGCAGCTGTGACGATGGTGAGTGCTCTGGCACCGCTTCAGCGGCGAGAGTGTCCCGATTGTGTAAAAAAGTCCCCCACCCATGTCAAGAGAAATCGCGCTTGACAACCCGGGGAGGGCAGGCTATCGCTAGTCCCTTTACGAATCGCCTTTCTGGAGACGCCCTACCTGCCGAATCGGGCAGGATCCGGGTGCCCGCTAACCTGTGATAGCGAAAATGAAGGTAGGTACCATGGTTAAAGCCAAGACTGCAGATGAATATATCGCCCAGATGCGGGCCGCCATCGCCTCCAATCCCGAATGCGGCACTTCTCACTACAATCTCGGGGTGGCCCTCATGGGCAAGGGCCTGGATGCCGAGGCGGAGAATTGTTTCATGGCCGCTTTGGACAATAGTCCGGGACTGGCCGAGGCCTATACCCAGATGGGGGCCCTGTGTCTCAAACGCGGCGATATGGACGGTTGCCTGGACTGGAATCAGCGGGCCGTCAAAGCACGCCCCGGATTTTCGGAAGGGTATGGCAATATCGGTTTCATCCACCTCCAGCGGGGAGATGTCGATGAGGCCATCAAGGCCCTCAAGCGCAGCACGGCCTTCAACACCCGATTTGTCCAGGGATACGCCACCCTGGCCAATGCCTATCTGATGAAGGGGATGGTGGACGAGGCCATCGAGACCAATATGAGAGTGCTCGATCTTGCGCCCGAATTCGCCATCGCTCACGGTAACCTGGCCATCTGTTACATGGAGAAGGGCGATTTCGCGAAAGCGATCACGCATGCTGACAAGGCCACATCCCTGGGGTACGAGGTGCCGTCGCCGATCCTCGAGGAGTTGGCGACCCATCGCTAGTCCCGGCGGATTCACCGCCGTGTCGGATCATCCCCCGGGTCATCGTCATCGGATTGCTCGGTTCACATCATCGGGGCGGTGAGCGTCTGTAGAGGGCGTCTCCCGCCCCGTTCCATATTATATAAGGAAGGGCGATGCCCGCCTTTCGTTTCACCCACTCCGTTGATGGGACACCGGTGACGCCCGGATCGCCGCTGTGGCAAGCTCCCCTGCCCACCTCACGGGCGACCGCCGCCGGTTGGTCCCCTGCCCGGGACGCGGATGCGCCCGCCCTTACCTGCGGCGCCTATTTCAGCGCCCTCCACCAGGCGCTGAGTCGCGACCACTGCGCCCCGCTGCGGGAGGCCGTCCGCGCCCTGACCGGCGCCCCCGAGGCGAGCGCCCGCATCGACCATGTGGAGATCCGACTCCTCAAGCACGGCCATTTCTACCATCCTGCCTGGGTGGCGGTGAAAGCGGACGGCAGGCGTCACCAGCTGGCCCTCAATGTGGCCCTCACCCCAGACGGCATCGACCTGCTGCCCCAGGAGACCGCCGCGCTGAAAACCCTTGCGGCGCAGGGCGACGACCTCGGTCTTCCCCAGGTGCTGGTCGAGGGAGCCTGCCGGCCGGCAGACGGACCCGATCCTGTGCTGCCGGCCCAGGTGGGGCAATGGTTCCTCTGCCCCTGGTTCGACGGGTTTCATGAGTTTCACCTCACCCGCGCACCGAGCGGGCCCCTGGTCGTGGCCGTGTGGGACGGATCGGTATCCCCCCATCGCCTGGATGCCACCCAGACGGCCGATCTATTGACCGCCGCCGCCGCCCGCCTTGCCACTGCCGTCGATCCCCACACCCTGGCCCACATCTTTCCCTGGCACCACGCCGCCGGCGATTTCGTGGTGCGTTTGGATTCAGCCGGCTCTCCGGAGGTCCGGCTGATCACCGCACGCGACTATCAACCGCTGTTGCCCCCGCCAGAGAGCGAGATCGATCCCGACACCGCGATTGAGCGACTGCTGTACGCGCTCCTGCTGCTGGTGATTCAGGCGGCCCTGCGGCTGCGGGTGGACCGTCTGGACGGCGTCGGCGAGATCGTTCTCTATCCCACCACCATGGTGGCCCCCATCTGCCGGGGCTTGTTGACGGGCTTGATCCGTATGCGCCGACGGTGGCGGCTGCCCGCCCAGTTGGACGCGGTGGTGACCGACTACCTGCGGACCCCATCACTGGCGGAGCTGAGCGCGCTCAATCAAGAGCTCCAGGGGGGCTTTGCGCCGGGCAGCCCTGAGCGCCGCACCTGTGCGGCCATCCTGGAACCCCACGTCGAGGCACTCTACCATGAACTGCAGACCGGTTGAATCCACCAGATGATGCCCTTCAAACCGACCGCATCCCCAAGATGCGGTGTTTAACGTAGATGCTTGCCCTGCAAGGCGTCGCGCGCACTTCCGCGGGCTTTTTTATTGACAAGCACCCGATTAAGAACTATACCGTCACCTTGCACACCACTTTGATCATGATGATGATACCCCGTTTATTCCGTATAGATTCAATTTGAAACGTCCCATCGAGAGGAGGTGACTTGAGCTGCGCCCCCGGGGGCCCCTTTTGTTTTTTAGGAAGGATGTTTTTTGGGATTAACTAAATGGAGGTAAAAATGGCAAAGCATGAAACCCCTATGTTGGACCAGCTGGAATCTGGGCCCTGGCCGAGTTTCGTGTCAGACCTGAAGGATCAGGCTGCGAAGCGGGCCAAGAATGAGGAAGGTATCGAGTTCCAGATTCCCCAGGATGTCGTTGAAGACATCCTCGGCGTGCTCGAGCTCTCCTACAAACATGGCCGGACCCACTGGAAACACGGCGGCATTGTCGGTGTTTTCGGCTACGGCGGCGGCGTCATCGGCCGCTACTGCGACCAGCCCGAATTGTTCCCCGGCGTGGCCCACTTCCACACCATGCGTATCGCCCAGCCCGGCGCCAAGTTCTACAAAGCCGACTACCTGCGGAAGCTCTGCGACATCTGGGATTTCCGCGGCTCCGGCGTCACCAACATGCACGGCTCCACAGGGGACATCATCTTCCTGGGCACCACCACCAAGCAGCTCGAAGAGATCTTCTACGAACTGACCCACAACCTGAACCAGGACCTGGGCGGCTCCGGCTCCAATCTGCGCACCCCGGCCGATTGTATCGGCATGGCCCGCTGCGAATACGCCTGCTACGATACCCAGGATCTGTGCTACGACCTGACCCAGGAGTACCAGGACGAGCTGCACCGGCCGGCCTTCCCCTACAAGTTCAAGTTCAAGTTCGATGGCTGCCCCAACTGCTGTGTGGCCTCCATCGCCCGCGCCGACCTCAGCTTCATCGGTACTTGGAAAGACCAGATAAAAATCGATCAGGAAGCCGTCCAGGCTTACATCGGCGGTGAGCTGGTGTCCAACGCCGGCGAGCATAGCGGCCGCGATTGGGGTCCCTTCGACATCGAGAAAGAGGTCATCGACCTGTGCCCCACCGAGTGCATGTGGATGGAGGGCAAAGAGCTGAAGATCGAAGACAAAGAGTGCACCCGCTGCATGCACTGCATCAACGTCATGCCGCGCGCGCTGCGCATCGGTGACGACCGCGGCCTGTCCGTCTTCGCCGGCGCCAAGGCCCCGATCCTCGACGGTGCCCAGATGGGCTCCCTAATTGTGCCATTCGTCAAGGCCGAAGCCCCCTACACTGAGATCAAGGAAGAGATCATCGAACCCATCTGGGATTGGTGGATGGAGGAAGGCAAAAACCGCGAACGTCTGGGCGAATTGATGAAACGCCAGGGCTTGCAGAAGATGCTGATCGCCATGGACCGTAAGCCCGATGTCCGCATGGTCCAAGAACCGCGCCACAACCCCTACATCTTCTGGAATGAGGACGAGGTTGAGGGCGGCTGGGATCGCGACGTCGATGAATTCCGTAAACATCACCAGAGATAAGGGGGACAAACCATGGCGTTTATTTCTTCCGGATACAATCCCGACAAACCGATGGAAAACCGGATCACCGATATTGGTCCGCGTAAATACGACGAGTTTTATCCACCCGTCATCGCCAAGAACAAGGGCAAATGGCTGTATCATGAGTACCTGCAGCCCGGCGTCATCGTTCACGTGGCCGAGAGCGGCGACGAGGTTTTCACCATCCGTGCCGGCGGTGCCCGCCTGATGAGCACCGGCCTGATCCGCGAGATCTGTGACATTGCCGAGAAGCACTGCGACGGCTATATGCGCTGGACCACCCGCAACAACATCGAGTTCATGGTGGACGACAAGGCCAAAGTTCAGCCGCTGCTGGATGACCTGGCCGGCCGCAAGTTCGACGGCGGCAGCTACAAGTTCCCCGTGGGCGGCACCGGCGCCGGCGTCAGCAACCCGGTCCACACCCAGGGCTGGCTCCATTGCCACACCCCGGCCACCGACGCCTCCGGCCCGGTCAAAGCCGTCATGGACGAGCTTTTCGCCGACTTTCAGAACCATCGCCTGCCGGCCAAGGTGCGCGTGTCCCTGGCCTGCTGCCTGAATATGTGCGGTGCCGTACACTGCTCCGACATCGCCATCCTCGGCTACCATCGCAAACCACCGATGCTGGACCACGAGTATCTCGACAAATTGTGCGAGATTCCACTGGCCATCGCCTCCTGCCCCACCGCCGCCATCAAACCGGCCAAGGTGGAAGTAAAAGGCCAGAAGGTCAACTCCGTGGCCATCAACAATGCCCGCTGCATGTTCTGCGGCAACTGCTACACCATGTGTCCTTCTCTGCCGCTGGCGGATCAGGAAGGCGACGGTATCGTCATCATGGCGGGCGGTAAGGTGTCCAACCGCATCAGCGCGCCCAAGTTCTCCAAGGTCGTCGTGGCCTTCATCCCCAACGAGCCGCCGCGCTGGCCGACCACCGCCAAGGTGATCAAGGACATGATCGAAGTATACGCCGCCGACGCCCGCAAGTATGAGCGTCTGGGTGAGTGGGCTGAGAGAATCGGTTGGGAGAGATTCTTCGAGAAGACCGAGCTCGAGTTCACCCACCATCTCATCGATGACTTCCGCGATCCGGCCTACTACACCTGGCGCCAGACCGCTCAGTTCAAGTTCTAGATTGAATTAACTCAAAGGGGGTGCCACAATAGTGGTGCCCCCTTTGGGCCTTTACATATTTCGTGGAAAGGGAATCCTATGCCGTTAGACTACGAAGAATCAAAAACGAAAATCGTTGAAGGCTTGACCAAGAAACTCAAACGTAAATCCAAGTTCTACTTCAACGATCTGGCCAAAATCCTCGAGGCCAAACCGCGTGAGGCCAAGAAGGTGGTCAACAGGCTGGTTCAAGAGGGTGTCTTGGAATACTGGTCCAGCGGCTCTACGTCGATGTACGGCCTGCCGGGAACCGGCAAACAGGCCGCCGCCGAACACGAGGACTAGGGCTGAGTCCGCTGCGCGGGACTCAGCTTGGAAGATCGCTGTCGCGATTACCATAAAGCAGCATCCTGACGCCGCGGATTGTGGCCGCTGGTGAAGAACATTTTGGAAAAGGTTCCATCCAATAGACGAAGCCGGGCATGCCCCGGCTTTGTCGTTGCTGCCCTGCGCGGGGGATCGGGCAAGACCATCTTTTCGGTGGGGCTGATCGCCGCCCTCCAGCGCCGCGGCCGCGTCATCGCGCCATTCAAGAAAGGCCCCGATTACATCGACGCCGGCTGGCTGGCGCTGGCCGCCGGACGCTCCTGTTACAATCTGGACACCTTCCTCGTCGCCGATGACCTCATTCGCGACTCCTATCACACCCACACCCAAGCGATCGACTTGGCCGTCATCGAAGGCAACCGCGGACTTTACGACTGCATCGACCTGGAAGGCCGCACGAGCACTGCCGAGCTGGCCAAACTCCTCGACCTGCCCCTGTTGCTCTGCATCGACGGCACCAAGACTACCCGCACCATGGCTGCCGTTGTCGGCGGCTGCATCCGGTTCGATCCCGACCTCAAACTGGCCGGCGTCCTTCTCAATCGGGTGGCCGGTCCGCGCCACGAGGGAATCCTGCGCACCAGCATCGAACACTACTGCGGCGTGCCGGTCCTGGGTGCCGTTCCCAAATTGCGCAAGCAGGGCTTCCCCGAACGGCATATGGGCCTGGTGCCGACCCCCGAGCATGATTGGGCCCGGCCCGCCATCGACCAGATCGCCGACATCGCCGAAACCTATCTCGATCTCGACCAGATCGTCCGACTGGCCGAGGCGTTGGCGCCCAAGCAGGCGCCAACCGATCCCGATGCAGGGCCGGATGCCGGGTCGGTACCCACTCTGTCGGTAAAGACCCCATCGACGACGGTCGAGCTCCAGTCCGAAGCGCCCACCGTCGCCGTGCTGCGGGACAGTGCGTTTCAATTCTACTATCCGGAGAACCTGGAGGCCCTTCGCGTGGCGGGTGCGCGGGTGCACTTCTGCAGTCCCCTCGAGCGGTCTGAGGCAGATCAGACGCCCCTCTCCTTCGCCCAGGCCGTCTATATCGGGGGCGGTTTTCCCGAAACCCATGCCAAGGAACTTGCTGCAGCAGACGCTTTTCGCCATCAGCTCAAGCGACGGGCCGATGCGGGGCTGCCCATCTACGCGGAGTGCGGCGGCTTGATGTTTTTGGGCGAGGCGCTTGAATTGGAGGGGCAACGCTACGAGATGTGCAACATTCTACCGGCGATTTTCGGCTTCTCCCGACGCCCCCAGGGCCATGGCTACACCATCGTCAAGGTGGCCCGTGAAAATCCCTATTACGCAGTTGGCAGTCAGATTAAAGGTCACGAGTTCCACTACTCCAGCGTGATCTCGTGGAAGGGGCGGGCCGAGAGTCTGGCCTTCGAGATGATTCGCGGGACCGGGATTCATGCGGGCGGAGACGGGCTGACCTATCGCAACGTCCTGGCGACCTATACCCACATCCACGCCACCGGCACACCCCAGTGGGCACCGGCCCTGGTGGAACTGGCGCGCAAGACGCGCACACCCTAAGTCCGAGAAACCGGCGACATGCACTTTACCAATCATACCCGCAATGAGTTCGGCAAGACCGACACGCCAGACCGTACGGTCGCCAAGATACGCCGCGGTTTCGAGCGCTTGGGCTACACCATCCGCTATATGCCCTATCAAGTGGCGGACCATATTCACTGGTCCGTAATTGCCATTGACGACCTGAACCTGCAGTGTCAGGGTAAGGGCCTAACCCCCGCGTTGGCCCGGGCCAGTGCCCATGCCGAGCTGGCCGAACGTTTCAGCGGGGGGCTCTTCTTCCAAGCCTTCGAGGAGCAGGTGCGCTTCAACATGCCGGCGCTGTATGGTCGCGGGGTCAACCGATTCCTCAACTACGAATGGCTCGACGGCTACCAGAACTGCCACCAGGACGATTTGAGCGAAGCGCACGTGTCCATCGAATCCCTCCTGCGCCACCAGGACCAGCTCCAACCCGCCGATTTGGCGACGCTCGCGAACAGCCGCATGGCCCACCACTGGGTCGATGGTTACTCGGTCCTGAGAGATCAGACCGTCAAGGTTCCCCTCAATTTCGTTGCCTATATCAACGCCTCCAACGGGATGGCGGCGGGCAACACCATTGAGGAGGCGATGATCCAGGCTGCATGCGAGGTGTTCGAGCGCCATTCTCAGATCCAGATTATCGGTCCGGAGCGACCCGTGCCCACCATTGATCGACAGACCCTCACCAACCAGCGGCTCCTCTCCATGATCGCCTACTACGAGCGCGAAAACGTGGAGGTCGTGCTCAAAGATTTTTCCCTGGCCGGTCGCTTTCCCAGCGTCGGAGCGCTTTTCATCAACCACAATCTGCGGCCGGGGCGACTCGAGCACAAAATCCTGGTGCCCGGTGTCTCTTTCAACACAGATGAGGCGTTGAGCCGCTGCCTTACCGAGATCATGCAGGGGCGCCACACCCTCAATGTTCCCACGCCCGATCTGGATCGACCCGTGGCCCACCGCTCGCGGGTGGAAAATCTCTACCTATTGTTCAAGTGTTGCATTTCGCAGAAGGACATCTCCTTTCTCGAACAGGGAGATCGCATCGCCTACCCGGCGGCGCGCAGCAAGGATATCTTTGCCGAGATCGAGGCCATCAAGCGGATCTGTCGGGAGCTGAACACCGATTTCATCTTGATCGATCTCACCCACCCCGTCCTTCGGTTTCCCGTCGTACGGGTCATCATGCCCGGCATCTCCGATTTTCTGCCCTTTGTATACAAGAACATCCTCACGACAGCAGAGACCAGCCCGGATGCCGCCTGGCGGGGTGACAACTTCCGGAGCGCCATGGATTCCTTCTTCGCTTAGTCTCCGCGTCAATGCTGCGCTTGGACGTACACGGCGCGAGGACACAAAAAAAGGCGACGTCCCGTTTGCGGGACATCGCCTTTTTTTAGGCAGGCAGCAGTTCGCTGCGCGCCACTACTTGTCTAGTTTGGGATGGCACTTGGTGCAGGTGGTCGGTGCCGCCTTGGTCTTGTTCTTTTTGTTGAACGCCTTGTGGCAGTCCTTACAATTCATGTGGAGGGCCTCGGCATGATACTCCAGCTTCTGGGCCTTGGTCAGTTTGGGGGCCTTCTCGCCCTTTTTCTTCTTGGGCTTCTCACTGGGTTTTGTGTGGCACTCGATGCAGCGTTGGACGTCGTCTCCCCATTTTAGGTCGAGGGGTTTGCCCTTGTCATCGTGGTGGCACTCGCCGCAGGTGGCCCCATACTCTTCCACGTGTTTTTTATGGGTAAACAGGACGATACCCTTTGTGTGTTTCTCGTACTCCGGACTTTTCAGCTCGAACTCATCGGCGACTTCGGTACCGGCGTAGATGAGGCCCCCGGTCAATAGGAGCGCACATCCGATAAGAAGTGCAATCTTCAGCTGTTTCTTCATGGATGCCATTCACCTCCTGAACTGTGGGTTTGGCCTGAGTGATGCGCTTGGTCAGGTGCCATCAACCCAGGTATGGTTACAATCCTCCTGAACCAGATTCCTTATCAGGGGCACTTGCCCCTGTCAACAGCTAACCCATTTTTATTTATATAGATTTTTCAATAGGTTATAAATCAGTTCGGCATTGGGGACACTGTCGTCCTCCAGATCGGCCGACTGCGCTTTTGCCATGGTTCGGGCCCTGGTTGCGGGAAGATCCCGATCTGCGGGTGTTACACCGATCCAGGCAGGATGGTTATCTGAGCTGGGGGCAGGGTCGCCGTCCGGCGGCATTGCGAGCTGATGAAACCGCTACGGCCTTCCTCATACCCACCCACTGCGGTCCAGAAGGGGGCCACTCTCCTACGGTCAGGCGCTCTTCTCCGGTGGCGGTGCGGTGGTGTCGGTGTCCGCCATGCCAGCGTCATCCGCTGCGGCCTCCGCTTTCTTGCCAAATATTTTGGCCCCCAAGATGCTGATTTCGTAAAGCAGCATCAGGGGCAGGGCCATCATGATCTGGGTGACCACATCGGGGGGCGTGATGATGGCGGCGCCGGCGAAAAAGAGCAGCACGGCGTATTTACGGTTCTTTTTCAGAAAGGGAACCGTCACCAGGCCCAGGCGGGCCATGAAGGTCAATACCAGGGGCAACTCGAAGACCAGGCCGAAGGCGAGCAGCAGCTTGGATGAGAACGCCAGGTACTCCTTCATGGAGGGCATGGGACGGATGGTTTCGGTGGCGAAGCCAAGGAAAAACTTAAAGCCCCATGGAAACACGACAAAATATCCGAAGAGGGCACCGCCGATGAAGAAAAAGGAGCTCAGCAGGACAATGGGCGCCAGCAGCCGCTTCTCCTTATCATAGAGTCCTGGCGCCACGAACATCCAAAATTGATAGATGATGACGGGCGAGGCCACCATGAGGCCCGAAATGAGGGCCACTTTGAGGAAGGTGAAAAACGCTTCGGGCAGATTGGTGTAGATGAGGGTGTCGCCCGTCTGCATGGCGGCCGTCAACGGCGCCACGAGAATGTCGAACAATTGCTTCCGGAATCCGTAGGAGATTAAGAATCCCACCCCAACGGCGACGGCACAGGTGATCAGGCGGCTGCGGAGCTCTTCCAGGTGGGCGGTGAAGGGGATCTTGTCGTCTTGATCCATTGGTCAGCGTCTCTCAGGGGCGGAGGGGATTCAGGTTTCAGGCGCCCTTGTCGCGTGGCGCTTTCTGGGGAGAGGTCTCGTCCTGCTCAGAGGTCTCACGCTGCAGCGGGGTCTCTTTAGAAAGTGCGGCGTCATCCGGCGATGGGGGGTCCCCCGCCGGGGATGGCGCTGTGGCCGCATCCCCGCTATCTGTGGGGAGTGACGGCGACGCATCGCTATCGTCAGGGGGCGTCCCCTCTGCAGCGGCAACCTCCTCGCCAGCGGCAACCTCCTCCTCAGAGGCATACGCCTCGAGCTCAGCCTCGGACAAGGGGGGATCGTCAACACCCGCCTCGATCGGCACGCCCGCAACCGCCCCGGTCGGCGCGCCCGCAACCGTCTCGGTCGGCGCGGGGCTTTCGACCGCAGGCGGTGTCTCAACTGGTTTTTTAAGCTCCCGCTCAAGGTCCTTGAAGGAGGTTTTCACCTCCTGGATCCCGCTGTCCAATTGCATACTGTCTTTGATCTCATTGGTGGCCTTCTTGAACTCCCCCATTGCCTTTCCAAGGGATTTGGCCAGATCGGGCAGCTTCTTGGGGCCGATGACGATGAGGGCCACCGCCAGAATCAGAATCAACTCCGGCATACCAATTCCAAACATAGTGGGACTCCTTTACGGCAACGCGGTGAGACAGCCGCCCGCCGAGTGCGCATCAGCGGAAGAAACTATGTAGCCGCCTTTGGCGGAGGGTGTCAAGCGCCGCTGTCCGCCGCGCGATCGTAGACACCGCTCTTGCCGCCGCTCTTGTGTCGCAGCTGGATCGCCGAGATGGTCATCTCGCGGTCATACGCCTTGCACATATCGTAGATGGTCAGGGCCGCCACCGACACCGCGGTCAGGGCCTCCATCTCCACCCCGGTCTGATCTTGGATGCGGACCGAGGCGGTGATCTCAATGGTGTGCGTCTCCGCAATGGGCGTGAAGTCGATCTGGGCGTGGGTGATATTGAGGGGGTGGCACATGGGGATCAGTTCGGCGGTGCGCTTGGCCGCCATTATCCCGGCGATCCGAGCCGTTTCCAGTACATTGCCCTTCTTGACCTTGCGGTCCTGGATCAGGGCGAAGGTGTCGGGTCGCATTTGAATGGTGCCGCGGGCGACGGCGGTCCGCAGGGTTTTCGGCTTTTCGCTCACATCCACCATGCGAACGCGACCTTCCGCGTCTAGGTGTGTCAGAGGGGACATGGGGGCCTCCTGATGGCCGCTTCAGTGCGCATCGTCTGTGAAAAACTGGGTTTTGTGGGTAACTTCCGACTTGATGGCGTTGAGGGTCGCGCTGAGGGCCGCGATGACGTTCTCGCGGATATCGCCCCCCACCACCAGGGCCATGACATCGTCTCCCACCGCCAAGGGCCGGTCGGCGACGATCTCCACTTGGATGTCAACGATGCCGGGCATTTTGCGATGGGCCGCCAGCACCGCCTCCAGCTTGGCCTCGTCCACCCTCACCGTGAGGCCGGATACGGGACGGCCCTCGCGCGAGGTGCCCCGGACCACGCCATTGTGGCAGAGGATCATACCGATACCGGCGGCGTCGGGATGGGCCTTGATGCGATCGATCTGTTTCTGGATATCCATGTTGACTGCCTCTCCTCATTGCGGTTGTGGTGAGGGGACCCTTCTTCTGCCGCTATCCGGTTGAAACCGATAAATTGCATACCTTACCAAACTCACCCCGATTTTGAAATCATCGCACCGCGAATCTTTTGCCCATGGGCCCACGACGGCGGATGGTATCGTCGGGGACACGGCCCGCGCCGCCCGCAACGACCCCAGGGATGGACCGCCCATGCCGGGAGGTTGCTTGCTTTTTTGCGCCGGAGTTGTCACAGAGGAGGCGTTCGACGCGCTTGGATAAATGGATAATACAAGGTGAGTGGTAATTGTCAGGCTTTGACGTGAAAGGAGGCGAATCATGGGTACCCGCGAACACAAGGCAAAGGGGCCGCGTTCGGTTTCGGTGGGCATCCTCTCCATCTCAACGACACGCACGCTGGCCGATGATGAGAGCGGCCTTTGGATCGCCAAACGGGCCCGCAAGCTTGGTCACACGGTGGTGGACCACCAGGTGGTCACCGATGCGGTCGAACCGATTCGCGCCAACCTTCTGAGCCTCATGGCCAAGGCACCCCAGGTTGTCCTGGTCACCGGCGGTACCGGCATCAGTCCACGCGATGTGACCATCGAAGCCATTCGGCCCCTGTTCACGAAGGAGTTGACGGCCTTTGGCGTTCTGTTCGCCCAGTTGAGCTTTGAGGAGATCGATTCGGCCGCCATCATGTCACGGGCCGCTGCGGGTCTCATCGGCCAGCGAGCCGTCTTCTGCATGCCGGGCAGCCTCAAAGCCTGCAAGCTGGCCTGCAACCAGCTCATCTTTCCGGAGTTGGGGCATATTCTCGCCCATATCGGCGA
This sequence comes from Desulfosarcinaceae bacterium, assembly GCA_030066015.1. Classification (GTDB taxonomy): domain Bacteria; phylum Desulfobacterota; class Desulfobacteria; order Desulfobacterales; family Desulfosarcinaceae; genus JASJCL01. The sequence continues at coordinate 52,237 of JASJCL010000041.1, forward strand.
AACTTAAGGCTTCGCGGAAGCAGCTGCCTGGAGGTCTGCATGGTGCGGAATGCGCTGAACGGCCAACAGGGAGATCAGGCTCATGCCCGCTCCGGCAACAAATGGGATCCGATAGTCGACCATCCACAGGATACCACCGATGGCGGGCAGAAGTACCGCGGCGATATGGTTGATGGTGAAGCTGACGGCCATGCTGGGGGCCGTGTCGCGGGGATCGGCGACCTTTTGGAAGTAGGTCCGGATGGCGATGGCGAAGTTGAAAAAGAGGTGGTCCAGGATGTAGAGCAGGGCGGCCACCCAGGGGGATTGGGTGAGGGCGTACCCCAGGAAGACGAAAATGAGGCCGCTGTACTCCACGCTCAGGACCCGGCGCTCGCCGAAACGGATGATGGCTTTACCGATGAGGGGGCCGGCGAAATAGTTGACGATGTTGTTGAGAACGAAGAGCAGGGTCACTTCGCGGACCGAGTAGCCGAACTTCTTCACCAGCAGGAATACGGCGAAGGCGATGAAAATTTGGCGGCGTGCCCCGGCCATGAAGGTCAGGAAGTAGAAGAGGCTGTAGCGACGCCGCAGGATCATCCGTTTGCGCTGGGGCGGCAGTCCCGTTTTGGTAGGCTCCTGGACAAACGCCCACAGGGCCACCGCGACGATCAGCAGCCCCACGGTGGCGAAAAGCCCCCGATAGGACATCCACGGTTTAAGGGCCCAGATGGCGGCTCCCACGGCGATATTGGAGGCGGCCGCGTAGGCGCGCTGTTTGCCGAACACCCAGGGGGAGGTCTGGTGGTCGAAATATTGCAGTGTCAGCGACTGATTGGTGGTCTCGTAGTAGTGGAAGCCGAAGCTGAAAAGTAGGGTGGTGAGCAGCAGCCCGGCATAGGAGGGAAAGATGCCGGTGGCGGCCACCCCGACGCCCAGACAGAGCACCGATAGCGCCGAGAGGCGGTGCTCGCGGATTACCAAGAGGACATAGACCGCTAGAAGGGCGAGGAAGCCGGGAATTTCACGCACCGATTGAATCATGCCGATGTGGTTGCCCTCGAGACCGACCACGTCGGCGGCGAAATTGTTGAAAAGGGTTCGCCACGCCTGCAGGCCCACGGTGGAGCAGATGGTCAAGACCACCAGGTATCGGAACATGGGTTGCCGTGTGACATTACGGATCGCCGCCGACGTTGTTCGGCGATCAGTGGGAACAGGCATTTTGCTCTCCGAATTCGGTTCGGTTCATATGAGTGAACGAAATAAAAAAACAATGATATCAGTTGATTGAGAATTTAGTCGGCGGCGGCCCGAAAATGGGTTCAAAATCTTGAACCTTTTCAGGATTGGCGGGAAGCCGCTATTATCAATGCGTTAGCGCAAAATCCGTAATTCCGGGTTAATATTTTTGAACCAGTACCCCTGCCACATCCCCTTGAACAACAGCGCCGATGGGATGGCGGCCGATTTTCCATCACGATAAACACCCGTTCGGTATGCCTTTGGGGTAATTTATTAAAAAATTGGGCCGCGACAGTCATTTTGGCAATACAATTGCATTCCCTCTTGGCAACCTAATAATTTTTTCATCTGTTCTCCTCCTAAACGGTTAATCGAGATGGCCCCTCGATTAACCGTTTTCTTTTTTTTTCACAATCGAATTTCGTCATTCCCCCCATCCCCCCTCCAATCCATGACCTTCCGGCGTTTTATCGATCGGTGCCCGCGCTTGACAATTCCATGCCATTTCCCCTAAAAGTGTAATGTAATACCTTTCACTTTTCACTATCGAATTGTCGAGGGACCCATGCCGGCAGCCCATCCACCCGTCAAACGTCCATGCAGCGACCGCGGCGACCCCTATCTCAAAATGAAAGAGTTGGCGGCGGCAACCGGTCTGACAAAGGCCACCTTACTGCATTATGTCCGGCAGAAGCTGTTACCGGAGCCGGTGCGCACCAGCCCCAACATGGCCTGGTATCCGCCCCATACGGTTGACCGGGCACGGTTCGTCAAACAGGTCCAGCACCGGCATCGGCTACCGCTGGCGGCCATCCGCGGTCTGGTGCGCGCCCTGGATCAGGGGCGCGACGTGGCCCCGCTGGTGGAGCTGCAGGCGGCCCTCTTCGGTCGTCAGGGCGCCCGCCGTTTATCCAGGTCCGGTTTCGGTCGCAAGACCGGTCTCAGCGAAGCTCAGATCGACGATCTCTGTGATCGGGGGCTGATCATCCCCCTGGAAGCCGGTCGCTTCGACGCCCAGGACGTCGCCCTGGGTCGACTCCTGGCCCGGGGGTTGCGCCTGGGAATTCGACCCGCCGACCTGGCTTTCTATCCCCGATTGGCGGCCGAGATCGTCGCTCGGGAGATCGCCCTGCGCAACCGGCACACCAGGGAGATGGGCTTCGCCCAGGACGCCGGGGTCACCTTGGAGCTGACCGGCATCGCCCGCAGCCTGCGGGCGTACGTCATCGATCGCACGATGCAACGGGAATTGATGCGTTACCAGGGACTCAAACCCAATCCAAGCGACACCGCATCCCACGACAGTCACCCCCATTCATGAGGAGAAGACCATGTCCGACCCCTTGTTCACCCCCCTGCCCATCGGGCAACTAACGCTCAAAAATCGCATCTATATGCCCGCCATGCATCTGGGTATGTGTGTGGCGCACGAGATCACCGACCCGCTCCTGGCGTTCTACGCGGCGCGGGCCAAGGGGGGCGCCGGCATGATCTGTGTGGGGTATGCCACAGTGGACGAACTCGCCGGCAATTCACAGAATATCGGTGCCCACCACGATCGCTTCATCCCGGGACTTGCGCGGCTGGCCGGGGCTATCCAGCAGAACGGTGCCCGGGCGGCCATTCAGCTCAACCACGCCGGTCGCTACAACTTCTCCTTTTTCTTAAACGGCCAGCAACCCATCGCACCGTCGCCCATCGCCTCCCGGATGACGCGCGAGACGCCCCGGGAGATGACCCGATCCGATATCGAACAGGTGATCGACAGCTTTGCCCAGGCGGCGGTGCGGGCCAAAAAGGCGGGATTTGATGCCGTGGAGATCCTCAGCGGAACCGGCTACCTGATCAGCGAATTCCTCTCCCCACTGACCAATCAGCGCAATGACACTTACGGTGGCAACCTCGAAAACCGCATGCGCTTCGGTTTAGAAGTGGTGGCCGCCGTGCGGGCCGCCATAGGGCCCGAATTTCCGCTTATGGTGCGGATGAACGGCAATGACCTCATGCCCGGAGGGCAGGGGCGCGAAGAGCTGCAGGCCTATGCCGAAGCCCTGGCCCAAAGCGGCGTTGACGCCCTTTGCATCAACGTGGGGTGGCACGAGGCGCGCGTCCCCCAAATTGTTACCAGCGTCCCCCGGGGCGTCTTTGCCTACCTGGCGCGGGGGATCAAAGAGCGGGTGGCGATCCCCGTTATTGCCAGCCACCGCATCAACACGCCCGCGGTGGCGCGGCGACTGATCGCGGACGGCATGTGCGACATGGTGGCCATGGGGCGCGGTCTCATCGCCGATCCCGAGCTGCCCAACAAAGCCAGGGCGGGACGCGAGGAGACCATCATCCACTGCATCGCCTGCGCCCAGGGCTGTTTCGACAACCTTTTTAAGCTAAAGTCGGTGGAGTGTCTCTGCAACCCTTCCGCCGGCCACGAACGCGAGTGCACCCAAAACACCGCTTGCACCCCCAAACAGGTCCTCGTCGTTGGCGGCGGACCGGCCGGCATGAGCGCTGCCATCGCCGCCCACGACCGGGGGCACGACGTTCGCCTGATGGAAGCCACCGATCGGCTTGGCGGCCAGCTCTTCTTGGCTGCGGCCCCTCCGGGACGCGGCGAATTCGCAACGCTGGCCCACGACCTGGCCCGCCAGGTGCGGCTGCGCGGCATCACGGTGCAACTGAACACCACTGTCACCGCCGCCGTCCTGCGGGACCTGGCCCCCGAGGCCGTCATCGTGGCCACCGGCGCCGCCCCCGTCACCCCGTCCCTCCCCGGCGTTGATGGGCCAAACGTGGTCCAGGCCTGGGATGTGCTGCGGGACGAGGCCCTCACTGGACATCGGGTCGTCGTGATTGGCGGCGGAGCGGTGGGGGTGGAGACCGCCCTTTTTCTGGCCAATAAGGGAACCCTGGACGCCGAGGCGGTCAAATTCCTCCTGGTCAACATGGCCGAATCACCAGAAACCCTCTACGAGATGGCCACCCGGGGGACAAAGGCGGTCACCCTCGTCGAGATGATCGACAAGCTGGGGCGCGATATTGGGAAGTCCACTCGCTGGGGTATGCTCCAGGAGATGGAACGTCATGGTATCGCGACCCATACCGGGGCCAAGGCGCTGGCGATCACGGCACAAGGCGTGCGTATCGCCGTGGATGCGTCGGAGCGGCTGCTGCCCGCCGACACCATCGTTCTGGCGGCCGGCGCAGCGCCCCATAATCCCCTGGCAGCGATTCTCAATGAGCTGGGGTTGCCCTACCATGTGGTCGGCGACGCCGGCGAAGTTGGCCAGGCCTTTGATGCCGTTCACCAGGGGCATGCCGCCGGGCGACAAGTGTAATCGCTGTCATTGGGTGGGGCGCCAACGATCGGTATCGTCTGTGTACCCGTGCCGAACAGCATTCGGGACCATAACGGCGCCAAATCTGGGGATTTGCCCGGCATCTGCCGGGGCCACTAACAGCCATCTAATCGTCTCCTCATATCAGCCTAATCGTACGCCCTTAGGCTATCCCGGAAATGAATGATGTCGTGCGTAGAAGGCGTCATCGCATTGTTTGTGCCGGGTATAAATAGAGTTCGGGATACCTAAATCCTTCTGCGGCCACGGCTGCCAGCCATGGCCATCCGCCGCCAGCCCGACCTTCCCAAGGGCAGAACCCTTCCTGCCACTTCCGGCATCGTCCACCGAAGTGTTGGCATATCGTCCAATTGCGGTGTGCGCATAACGGCATCATAGCGCGCTTTTTCAGCCGCTGGGTTAAGCCTGCCCCCGTACCGTTGACGATGACAGGACCACTGAATCCTTCCGCTTGCGGCCGCCCCTGAGCGGGGTCGTCGTGTCTGAAGCGATCATGGCCATATGCCACGAAGCAAGCGTAAAAGCGCAGACAACGTCCAACCAATAGAAGAGGAGCAAAAAGATGAAAATAGAATGGTATGGTGCGGCATCGTCCCATCGCCGCAAATGGTCCGCGTTGCGCAGTTGGTCCGCTTTTCGCGGATGGTCCGCCTTTCTCTGTGCCTGGATCGGCATGATGGTCATCATCGGTCTGGCGACGACCACCTGGGCTGTGGAAAAGAGCGTATCCGAAGAGATTCTCGATATCATGAAGGATCGCGGCGACATCAACACCGATGACTATGAAGCGCTGAAGAAGAAGGCCGCCGCGGAGAGAGAAGCATCCACCGATTGGAAGGCCTATTGGAAGAGCGGTTTACGCGTGGAGCGCACAGACGGCCGGTTTAAATCCCGCTGGGGCGGCCGGGTCATGCTGGATTGGGCCGCCATTGACAGTGAGAGCGATTTCGAAGAGCAGCTCGAGGCTGCGGGTGAAAGCGCTCCCTTAAAGGGCAACGGGGTAGAATTCAGGCGCATCCGTCTGTTCACCGACGGGTTGATCGACGATGCCGTCGGCTACAAGGTGCAGGTCGATTTCGTCGGCCAGGACGTGGATCTGAAAGATATCTATCTACAGAGGGTCAATGTGCCGCTGCTGGGCAGAATTCGTGTCGGCCATTTCAAAGAGGCCTTCTCATTGGAGGAGCAGACCAGCAGCAAATACATCACTTTCATGGAGCGCTCCCTGCCGGTGGCCGCCTTCGCGCCGGGCCGCAACACCGGTCTCGGGGTTGGCCATACAGCCGCCGACAAGCGGTTGCGGTGGGATCTCGGCGTCTTCTACGATGTGGGCGATGACGGTGATTTCTTCGCCGACTATAACAACTTTCAGGTTACGGCAAGAGCGGCCGGCCAGCCTTGGTACCAGGACAAGCGCCATTTCCTGCACGTCGGCCTGGGATATAGTCATCTATTCCGCGACGAAGATGAGGCCGACGCCCGCCTGCGGTTCCGGGCACGGCCGGAGGCCCACATCACCGATGTGCGCCTGGCCAATACAGGGCGTTTTCTGGCGGATAATGCCGATAAGCTCAATCCCGAGGTGGCGTTGGTCTACGGGCCATTCTCCATCCAGGGCGAATACTTCCTGACGCTGACGGATGCCAGCGACGTCGACGATCCCACCTTCCAGGGCTGGTACGCTTTCGGCAGCTGGTTCATCACCGGCGAAAGCCGAAGCTACAAACAATCCTCGGCAAGCTTCGACCGGGTGAAGCCCAACAACGATTTCGTCATGGACGGATCTGGCTGGGGCGCCTGGGAGCTGGCGGCCCGCTATTCTACCGTCGACTTGAGCGACGAAGCGATCGAGGGCGGTGAGCAGACCAATATCACCGGCGGGTTGAACTGGTACATGGACGCCCATACCCGCCTGATGCTCAACTATGTCTACGCCGACCTCGAGGATCGTGACGAAGTGGAAGACAATGACGCTTCCATTGTGCAGGCACGCTTTCAGATCGATTTCTAAGCTTGGCGTTTTCTGAAATGCGGCCCGCTTCCGACCGCCGGTGAACTCGGCTGGTCCTTACACCGAAAGCGAAAGGCGATGGTGCCGACCATCGCCTTTCGCTATTTTAGGGTCGCTGGTTTGAGGAGATCGGCATTACGGGCGGGCCGTAATGGGGGGGGCGGATACGCTGCCGAACAACCGGCGCATGGTGAAGTGCACATACCACAACGTGAACAGGGTGGCCGACCAAGTCACCAAAAAGATGCCCCACCAGATGCCGTGCAGCCCCATCCCCAAAACGGTTGCCAGCGTGTAGAAAACCGCCGCGGGAGCGATCACTTGACGATACAGGCCGATCCAGATGGCGTAGTTGGGCCGTTTGAGTCCCTGGAGGGCAGCCACCGCCACGAAAAGGATGATGTATGCCCAATAGATGAAGGCCGAGATTCGCAGGTAGTAGGCCCCGATCTCCACCACCACCGCATCCGTGGTGAAAATCGCCATGATCTTGGCCGGCAGGCTGAAGACGATTACCCCGCTCACCGTCGTGATCAGGATGCCGTAGCGCAGGGCCGTTGCGTAGACCTCTCGGCAGCGGTCATAGCGCCGGGCGCCGTTGTTTTGACCGATGAGGGTCAGGGTGGCGGTGGTGAGTCCCATGATGGGCAGGAGGGCGATCTGATCCACCCGCGTGGCGATGCCGTAGGCGGCAACCGCCGTCTGGCCATATTGGCTGAGAAACCAGGTGATGATAAAGATGCCCAGGGCGATGCTCATGGTGTTGAGGCTGGCGGGGAAACCTTGCTGAGCGATCTCCTTGAAGGTGGTCCAGCGGGGCCGAAACAATTGCCAGCACTCCTGACAGATGAGGGGCGAACGGATGGCTCGCAGGGTCATGAAGAGCACGCTGAACAGCTGAATCACCACCGTGGCCCAGGCCACCCCGGCCAGCCCCAAGGCCGGCAGTCCCAGCCCGCCGTAGATAAACCAAGGGTCGAAGATGAGGTTGAGGAAAAAGCCGATGATCAGGACGTTGCGAAAGGACTTGGTGTCTCCCTGGGCGGTGAGGATGGCGTTGAGCACGAAGTTCAACGAGAAGAGGGTCATGCCGTAGAAAATGATGTTGATGTAGGCGAGGGCGATGGCCAGATAGCTGCCGCTTGCCCCCAGGATGCGGAACAGGGTGGGGGCGGCCAGCAGACCGGTTAGCGTCAGCAGGATCGACAGGAGGATGGAAAAGGAGATCGATTGCATGGCGTAAAGCCGTGCCTTCTCCTCGTCAGCGGCGCCCAATGCATTGGCGATCAGGGCTGTCGCACCGGTGCTTACCCCAAAGCCCACTGCCAGGATGACGAAAAAGACGGGAAACGACAGCGATAGGGCGGCGATTGCCTCGGTGGAGATGAGGCCGCTGAAGTAGGTGTCCACCACGTTGAACATGGTGTTGAAGAACATCCCGATGCTGGCGGGCACCGCCAGTTGGGCGAGCAAACCGGGAATCGGTTTCGAGATCAGGCTGTTGTCAGTGTTCATGGTGGTCGTCCGAATGAGTCATACATGGCGGAGATGCTGCCCGGCGATTGGGTACCAGGAGGATCAGTCCGCTTCCGAGAGGGCGAGGAGGATCTTGCCGATGTGGGTACCGCTCTCCATGAACTGGTGTGCCTCGGCCGCTTCGGCCAGTGGGAATCGGGCGGCGATGCGGGGCTGAATCTCACCGGATGCGATGTGGGGCCAAAAGTATTTGCGCAGCATGTCGGCGATGCGGGCCTTGGTCGCGGCGGAGCGCGGTCTGAGGGTCGAGCCGGTGAGGCTCACCCGTTTCAGCAGAATGGGCATCAGATCGACCGTCACCCGCGAACCTTCGAGGAAGGCGATGGCGGCGATACGCCCGTCACGGGCGGCGGCCTGGAGGTTGCGGTCGACGTAGGTACCGCCCACCATATCCAGGATCACATCCACCCCCTTGCCGTCGGTGGCCGTCATCACGGCATCGACAAAGTCTTCCCGGCGGTAATTGACCGCCAGATCGGCGCCAAGCTCTCGGCAGGCGGCACATTTGGCCGCAGTCCCCGCGGTGATGAATACCCGCGCACCCCATACACGGGCCATCTGGATGGCGGCGGTGCCGATGCCGCTGCTGCCGCCATGCACCAATAAGGTCTCACCCGGTTGGAGCCCTGCCCGTTCGAATACGTTGATCCAGACGGTGAAAAAGGTCTCCGGTAGGGCCGCCGCTGCCGTAAGGGGCAATCCGCCAGGTACTGGCAGCACCTGACCGCCGGGCACCGTTACCATCTCCGCATAGCCCCCGCCGTTGGTAAGGGCGCAGACCGCGTCCCCCGGCGACCACTGGGAGACACCTTTGCCGACGGCCATCACCTCACCGGCCACTTCCAGACCCAGTATCGGTGAAGCGTCGGGCGGCGGCGCATACAATCCCCGACGCTGCAGAATATCGGGCCGATTGACACCGGCCGCGTGTACCTGGATGAGCACCTCGCCTTCGTCGGGGGTCGGTGCCGGCTGCGTGCGGAGGGTCAGCACCTCCGGTCCCCCGTGCCGGTCGAAGTGGATGTACCGCATCATGATGCCCCGCCCTCGGGTAGCGAAGAGGGCTCCGGCGCGTTTACGGAATCCCCGTCGGCCGCCGGCGCGATGTCCAATACCTTTGCGATGGCCGTCAGGATGGTCCGTTCCGCCGCGTTGGGTGTGCCGACCGCCGTGGCCACGGCGTGTGCCAAGGCCCATACCTGCTGCCGCTCCGCGGGCCCGGTCACCATTCGCGCCAGGCCGGCGATGGCCCGTCGCGTATCCGCCTCCAACAGACGCGCCTCTTGTTTAATGAAAACTTTGACCCGGTCGGGGGGGATCGCGCGCAGACGGGGATCCTTCTGAATCAGGCGCTCGGCGATCTTCAGCTCCCGGGTATCGGTGCTGAGATCGGCGTTGACCACCGCCAACATCGCCCGTACGCAGGCTTCTGCATAGCCGCCTTTGTCGGCACGTCGGCGGGCCGGCAACCGGTTGGCCTCGGCGGTCACCGCCGCATCCGGGACCGCTGCGCCGGCGCTGTTGGCACCTGCGCTGCCAAAGATCAGTTTCAGCCAGGGATTGTCATAGACTGTGTTGAAGAGGATCTCCTGGCCCAGATCGCGCAGGTCGCGGCATAGATCCCAACCGCTGGTGACGGCCTGCGAATAGAGCCCTTCCCAAGTCGTCCAGGGATTGTCGGCGGGCAGCGGGCGCCGGTGATTTTCAACGACCTTGGCGGCCCACCCCAGCGGCCAGCACACGGGATTGGCATCTGAGATCAGATAGCGCTGCATGCGCAGGGGGTGCAGGGAGCGCAAAACGGCGGCCATGGCCGGGGTGACGGCCAACTGGATCCAGGGACTGACCAAGTGCCGGTAGCAGTAGTCGTTGAAGCGCGAAACGCTGCTCACCGGCAGAAAGGCGTCCTCGTCCGCCAGACCGTCGTCCAGTGTGAGCAGATCGCCCATGTCACGCGCTTCAAAGCGTACCACCACATCGTCCCGGCCGGCGGCCGTGGCCGGCTTTTCGATCACCATCTCATAGAGGCCGGGGGTCAGGTACTCCAACCAACCGAGGTTGCCCAGAATCTGGTGATGTTCTTTTTGCGCCACCTTGCCCGAAACGAAGATCCCCAGATGGCCAATCGTTTCGTGCACCATGTAGATGATCACTTGACCACAGCGTTTGATCTCATCCACGCTGCCGTATACCTTGTAGATCCAGTTGAGTGCCTGGGGCGGGGGCGTGATGTTGTCGCCACCGGAGGCGAACACCAGGATGGGGTCGCGGAAATTTTTCAGATTGACCGACTTGTCGTCGCCCAATCGCAGCCGGCCCTGTTCCAGCTCATTGCCGATGAAGAGGCTGTCCACGATAAAGTGGATCTCTTCGGTCGTCATCTTGAAGAAGCCGCCCCACCACTTCTCAAAATCCAGAAATCGATCCGCCTCCGTGTCGACGTTGGCAAAGAGGTGGTGGTATTTCTTCCAATAGGTGTTGGCCGGGTTGAGGTCTTCAAAACCCGCCACCAGGTGGGCGCCGTCGAAATGGCCGGCGCCCAGATCGCTCCACAATGAGGCGAGCCAGACACCGCCCAGCAGGCCGCCTTTATAGCGCATGGGGTTGGCGCCTGCTACGCCGCCCCAGTAGGAGAGCGGCGATCCGTTGAGCACCATGGGCCCCGTCACGTCGGGTCGATCGGCGCCGATCAGGGCGGTGGCCCAGCCGGCCTGACAATTGCCGATGATGGCCGGTTTGGGAGCCTCGGGGTGCCGTTCGGCCACCGTTTCGAGAAAGCGAACCTCCGCCGCCTGGATGCGGGCGATGGTCTGGCCCGGCTCCGGATCGGTGTAGAAGACGATGAAGTAAACGGGATGGCCATAGGCGAGGGCCTCCCCAATCTGGCTGTTGAGTTTGAACCCGCCGATGCCCGGGCCGTGACCCGCCCGAGGGTCGATCACCACGATGGGGCGCGACGGCCGACCGTTGGCGTCCACCGCCTTGCCGTGGCGGGTGGCGCGGCGTTCCTGGGCCCGCCCCGCCTCCGCTTTGCTCCGATGTTGGCGGCGATCCAGGATGCGCAGCAGTGAGTAGTTGACCGGTTCCGCGAAGGTTCGCCCGTCCATCACCATTTCATAGTCGAAGACCAGCACGGGCGGTTGCCCCGCTTTGAGATGGTCGGCATAGGCATTGCCACGCCGACGGAGCACATCCCAAAAAAGGATATGGCGTTGACTGCGGTCTATCCAATAATCGATGGCATCGGTGATGAGCGGCATGCGCGTCGGCCGTTTACCAGGCGCCGCTGACGTCTGTTTCATGAAATCAACTCCGATTCGGTTGTGTGGGAACGGCATGCAATGGACGCATCATAATACGCTTTTCGGGCGCCGTCCATCGATCTCCAGAAAAAATGCTGCACTGCACAAAAATATCCGCGCCACCTTCCGGCCGACATCGACATGATCACCGGGTCGTGTGCAAGGGGCGAACCGCCGCCCACCACAACCGCTGGGGAAGCCTTTGCCCGGCATGTGATTGGCATCAACGACGGGTGGTTGGACAGGCGGAGCGGGTGTTGTCAGGCGGTAAGACGGTCACGCTGTGGCGATGAGGATAAAAAGCGGTTGACAAGTGGATGGGGACCAAAGTACTAACCAATTAGTTAAACTAAACGGTTAGTAAACACCAGAGGCAACCCGATGCACCCAACCCCCGCCACACCCGCCGCCCAGGCCACCATCCGGCGGATTCTCGAAACCGCCGTGGAGGCCTTCGCCGAAAAAGGCTTTGCCGGGGCGCGCATGGATGAGATCGCCAAACGCGCCAAGGTCAACAAGGCTACCATCTACTACCACATCGGCAACAAGGCGGCCCTTTACTCCGCCGTGCTCCACGAAACCCTGGGGCAGCGGGCCGACCTCTTCATCGAAACCGTCGGGCGGGGGCGAACACCAGAGGAGAAACTGCGCCGCTACGTGCGCTGCATCGTGGAGAACATCATGCGCTATCCGTCCCTGCCGCGCATCTTCATGCGCGAAGCGGCCTCCCTGGGCGCCCATCTGCCACCGCAGACCGCCACGGATCTCGGCCGCATCATCGGGGTCTTGACGCAGACCCTGGCCGAAGGCCGGCGGGCGGGAGTATTTGTGGCGGCGACGCCGGTGCTGATCCATTTCATGATCGTGGGTGCCCTGGGTTACTACGCCCAGATGGAGAGCGTTATTCAGCGCTTCGTCCGGGAGGCGGCCGTCGACCACCCCCCTGCGGCTTCATTTGAGGCCTCGGCAAAGGAGATCGAGGATTTGGTGGTCAACACCGTGCGCGCCGTGCCAGTGACGGCGATCGCCCGCCCCATCCCCGCCGAGAAGGGAGATCGATCATGACCACCACGGCCATCCGGCAGCGTCTGGAGAGGTGGCTGGAACAATCGGCCCGCTGGATCTACCGTCACCGCCTCAAGGTACTGCTCCTCATGCTGATGCTGATCACGGGTCTGGTGGCGCAGATTCCGCGGATCACCATCGACACCTCCATGGAGGGCTTTCTGCACGAGACAGATCCCGCCATGACCACCTACAATGCCTTTCGCGACCAATTCGGTCGCGATGAGGTGGTGATTGTGGCCGTGGAGACGGAGGCGCTCTTCACCCTGGAGACCCTGGAGAGGCTCCGCGCACTCCATCACGCGCTGGCCGACGGCGTGCCCCACCTGGACGACATCACCAGCCTGGTTAACGCGCGCAACACCCGCGGCGAGGGGGACACCCTCATCGTGGAGGATCTGCTGGAGACTTGGCCCGACACCGCCGCGCAGCTGGCAGCGGTGCGGGAGCGCGCCCTGGCCAACCCCATGTATCGCAACCTGCTCCTCAGTGCGGATGGCCAATTCACCACCATCGTCATCCGCAGCCACAGCAGCGCCGAAACGGATGACGAGGCGGATATCCTCGAAGGCTTCGACGACGGCGAAGACCCACCGGCAGCGGCGCCGACCCCGCAGCGGGCCAGCGGCCGCTATCTCAGCGACGCCGAGAACAGCGCCGTGGTGGCCGCCGTCGAGGCCATCGCCCGCCCCTACGATGCGCCCGGCTTCCGGATTACCATCGCCGGCTCGCCGGTGGTGACCCATTTTCTCAAACAATACATGATGCGGGACATGCGCAAGTTCATGCTGTTGGCCATCGGCACGGTGGCGGTGATTCTGTTTCTCATGTTCCGACGGATCTCCGGCGTGGTGCTGCCCCTCATCATCGTCATCCTCAGCCTCCTCTCCACTGTGGGCATCATGGCCATCACCGGGACGCCCATCAAGGTGCCGACCCAGATCCTGCCCTCCTTCCTGCTGGCCGTGGGGGTGGGGACCTCGGTGCACATCCTGGCCATTTTCTATCAGCGGCTGGAACGCTCTGGCGATAAGCGCGACGCCATTGGATACGCGCTGGGTCACAGTGGTCTGGCGGTGATCATGACCAACACCACCACCGCCGCTGGTCTTCTGAGTTTCGCCACCGCCGAGGTGGCGCCCATCGCCGATGTGGGCATCTTTGCCGGCGTGGGGGTGCTGCTGGCCTTTTTCTACACCCTCATGCTGCTGCCGGCCCTGCTCGCCCTGATCCCGATCCGCCCCCGCCGTCGACCCGACCTTGAACCGGGTGAGAGCGTTCTCGATTGGATGTTGAGCGCGGTGGCCCGCTTCGCCTGCCGCTTTCCCCGGCAGATTCTGGGGGTCACCGCCGTCCTGGTGGCGGTTGCCATCAGCTTTGTCGTCCAGGTCCGCTTCTCCCACCACCCGCTGGGCTGGTTCCCGCCGGGGAACCAGATCCGCATGGACACCGAAGCCATCGATCACCATCTGCGCGGCAGTCTCAGCATGGAGGTGGTCATCGACACTGGAAAGGAGAACGGACTATACGCCCCCGAGTTGCTGGAGCGGCTGGCGGCGGCCGGGGAGCAGATGGAGCAGACCACCGACGGCGCGCTTTTCGTGGGCAAGGCCTGGTCGGTGACCACGATTCTCAAGGAGATCCACCAGGCCCTCAATGAAAACCGCAGCGATTACTACGCCATCCCCCAGGATCGCGACCTTGTCGCCCAGGAATTCCTGCTCTTCGAGAACAGCGGCTCCGACGATCTCGAAGATGTGGTCGACACCCCCTTTCGCAAGGCGCGCCTCACCCTCAAGGTGCCCTTTCTCGATGCGGTGGGCTACTCAGGGCTCCTCTCCGTGGCCCAGGACTATTTTCAGGCCCATTTTCCCGACGCCGACATCCGTTTCACCGGCATGATGTATCTGCTCTGCACCACCATCACCAACGCCATCCACACCCTGGCACGCTCCTATATCACCGCCCTGGTGGTGATCTCCGCGCTGATGATTCTCCTCATCGGCAAGGTGCGCATCGGGTTGCTGAGCATGATTCCCAACCTCACGCCCATCCTCCTCATGCTGGCCCTCATCGGGGCCACCCCGCTGGATCTGGACCTGTTCACCATGATGGTGGCCAGCATCGCCATCGGTCTGGCCGTGGACGACACCATCCACTTCATGCACAACTTCCGTCGCTACTACGAGGCCAGTGGGGATCCTGTGCAGGCGGTTCACGATACCCTGCACACCGCCGGCCGGGCCATGCTGGTGACCACCGTGGTGCTGGCCATCGGCTTTTTCATCTACAGCTTCGCCACCATGGCCAACATCATCAACTTCGGTCTCTTGACCAGCTTCACCGTCATCATGGCCCTGTTGGCCGACTATCTCATCGCCCCCGCCCTCATGGTGGTGGTCAACCGCAAGAAAATCCCCCATCCCCAGCCGAACCACCAGAAACCGCCGCCGGCGGCACAGGAGGTGACCTGATGAGAAGATGGTTTTGGATACCCCTGATCATGGTCCTCGGGCCGGTGCTGCCCTTGGCTGTCCAGGCCGACGATCCCAAGGCGCGCGCCATCATGCAGCAGGTGGAGGACCGCGACGACGGTGACCATCAGACCGGCGAGATGCAGATGCGCCTCATCGACCGCCACGGCAACGAGCGCCTGCGCCAGATCCGCACCTTCGCCATGGACAAGGGCGAGGACACCCATCGGCTGATGTTTTTCCTCCACCCGGCGGACGTCAAGGACACCGGCTTCCTCACCTACGACTATGACGATCCCGACGCCGACGACGACCAGTGGCTCTATCTGCCGGCCCTGCGCAAGACCAAGCGGATCGCCACCAGCGACAAAAGCGGCAGCTTCATGGGATCCGACCTGACCTATGCCGACATGACCTCCCGCGACCTGGAAGACTACGACTACACCCTGAAGAAGGAGCTCACGGTGCGGGGTCACGATGCCTGGCTCATCGAAGCCCTGCCCCGGGAGAAGACCGTGATCGCGGAGACCGGCTATACCAAGTCCCTCCTCATCGTACGCAAGGATATCGATATGGTGGTGCGCGCGGTCCACTGGGTGAAAGACGGCGGCTACCTGAAGTACGTGGACGCCACGCGGCTGGAGGAGATCGACGGGATCTGGGTGGCGACGGAGCTCAAGGTGGCGCTGAAAAAGGGCAAACAGACCGTTCACCGCACGGTGCTCAACCTGGAGAACGTGCGCTTCAACCAGAACCTCGACCCCGCAATGTTCTCCACGCGCCGCTTGGAGAAGGGGCTCTGAGGTGGCCCCCGCGCCCAGGCTTGACCACCGTCGCCGCCGCGAGAGGGGTTTTCGGATCGCCCTGGCGCTGCTCCTCACTTGCCTGGCGCTGGGTCCGGCGACAGCGCTGGCGACGAGCGATCTCGATGGGGTCCTTGAGGGGTTCGAGGATGGGGACGAGGACTCAGCGGTGCCGCCAGGAGAGTCGCAACCGGCGGTGGGAGAGGACGATGAGGCGGTCCTCGAAGGCTTCGGCGACCGCCCGGAGAGGGACGACGCCGGCACCGATCCGGATGCGGTGCTCGAGGGGTTCGAGGCCGCGCCGTCGCCAGCACCATCGGCCTCCGCTGCCCGTCGTTGGCCTTGGCTCGCGCTGGACGGGCACCTCCGTCTGGCCACGACGGTCAATACCGCCCACCAGGCCCCGCCCCCCGGCCAGACCGACTGGCGCGGCCTTTCGCGGCTGCGGGGCGAGGCCCTGCTGGCCGCCGACGCGCGCCTGCCGCAATCCTGGCGATTTTATCTCAGCGGCACCGGGTTCTACGACCTGGCCTATGCCATCAATGGCCGCGACGACTACTCCCAGGAGCTCCTCGCCGACTACGAAGCGGAGACCGAACTCGGCGAGAGTTACCTCGAAGGCGGTCTCAGCCGCCACCTGGACCTCAAAGCCGGCCGCCAGATCATCGTCTGGGGCAAATCGGACAACATTCGCATCACCGACGTGCTCAACCCCCTGGACCTGCGGACGCCCGGTCTCACCGACGTGGCCGATCTGCGGCTGCCGGTGGCGGCCACGCGTCTCGACCTTCACGGCGGCCCCTGGACCCTCACCGGGGTCGCCATCCACGAGATCCGCTTCAACAAGCGGCCCAGCTTCGGCAGCGATTTCTACCCGTTTGACCGCCCGCCACCCGCCGAAGAGATTCCCGAGAGCAGCCTCGCCCGCACCGAATACGGCCTGGCCCTGGCGGGAATGTTCCGGGGCTGGGACCTGGCCCTCTCCTGGGCCGACACCTTTAGCGACCTGGGCCATCTGGAACCGGATCCCGCCCAGCCGGGCCAGGTGGTGCGCAAGCATGAACGCCTGCAGCAGTTCGGCCTGGCGGCCAACTGGGCCCTGGGCAATTGGCTCCTAAAAGCCGAAGCGGCCCGCATCGAGGGCCTGCGCTATTTCAACGCCCCCGGCCGAAGTTTCGGCCGGCTGGATCTGCTGGTGGGGATCGAGTATGCCGGCTGGCGGGAGAGTGTCGTCAGCGTCGAGCTCGCCGACCGCTATCTGCTCGACCACGATGCGCGACTCGAAGCGGCCCCCGACGCCGTTAAAGCCCATGAACCCCAGCTGGTGGTGCGCCTCTCGCGGGATCTCTTCCACGACACCCTCAATCTCAGCGTGCTGGCCAGCTGGTGGGGCCGAAACGCGGAAAACGGCGGCCTCCAGCGCTACACGGCCACCTACGAATTCACCGATGCGCTGGAACTGCGCCTGGGCTTTGTGGCCTATCAATCGGGCAAACAGGGGCAGCTGCGCGGTGTGGGGGACAACGACCGCCTTCTGGCTGAGTTGACCTACTTCTTCTGACCCGTTCGCGTCGCAGGCCGCCGCCGGCGCAGGCGAGAGGGCGACCGCACGCCATCGACCGGCATGCATCCGCCAGGCGGCCGTCATGCAAGCGCTGGGAGACGCTTTCTGAATAAAATGGTTGAATTATTCGTTGCAGGATGTCTTAAGGGGCTCTCAGAATCCGATCCCACGCCGAAGTCTGTTCGAATGCCCGTGACCGAGATCTGGCCGGGCGACGATCTCCAGCCACAAAGGACACCGACATCATGACACGCTACCCCCTCGCTGTATTGTGGATCCTCCTCCTCGCCGCGCTCGCACCGACGATTTCCCAAACCGCCCTCGCCCAGGAGCCCGGTGCCTCGGACGCCGGTCTCTCTGGACGGCTGCAGGGCGGCGCCTTTTATCTGCAGACCGACAGCCAGCTCTCCACCAATGGGAGCAACCGGCGCACGGACGACCTGAATGGACCGGCCGACACCCACGATACGCTCTCCGGCCTGGCGGCCATCTACCTCAAATACCAATTCGAGAGCGGCACAGCCCTCTACGCCGGCAACCCTCTGGAGGCGGGCGAGGGAATTGCCGTGTCGGCGGGGGTGAGTCAGCCCATCGGCAATAGCCTTCTCGATCTCTCCATCATCTGGTCTCCCATCGAGGAGGTCTGGGAGAATCCTTACCAGACGGGCAGCGCTCGCGACGAAACCGAGGTGGATGCCTATGGGGTGAAGCTTGAATGGCAGGAAATCGGCGGCAGCCCCTGGGAAATTAGCTACCGGATCGATCGATTCGATGTGGCGGATGATGTCATCGGCGATCTCGAGGCGGACCTGGAGCGCGACGGTTGGACCCACGAACTCGGCCTCAGCTACACGCTGTCATTGACGCCGGGGCTGAGCCTCGAACCACGGCTCAGCTACACTTTCGCCGACAAAGCGGGCCGCAGCAACACCTATCACGGGGTCGAGGCGGGGGTCCTCCTGCAGCGTGCCCGTCCGCCCTGGATCCTCATCGGTGTGATCTCGGGCGCTTTTCACCAATATCAGGAGACCCACCCCCTCTTTGACGAGACCCGCCAAGAGGGCCTGTTGACGACGTTTGCCCAGGTGATGCGCCTCAACCTATTCGGTTTTCCGCGGCTCTTCGCCAGCGCGGGTGCCGGCTACATCCGGTCGGACAGCAACATCGACTTCTTCGACAGTGGGACCCTTATCGGGCTGGCCTCGGTGGGCTTCCAGTTCTGAGATAGCGCCTGCCATTGGTTCGACAACCTGTCGGGGCATCGCTCGTGAAGCGGATATGGAAAGTTGACGACACGCCGATGCGGCGAATGATCGCCCCTGCCGCTGGATCCGAGTCTATCGGTCGCCCATTCGATCTGAAAGTGCCCCGACTGGGAAGCACGATCGGCAGATATAACGCATTTACAGATGTTTACCTGTAGCGCTGTATTGACAATACTTTGGGAAGCCGTTATTTTCATAGGGTTTGGTCGGCGACCCACATCCCCCGAATCTTGCCCGCTGATGCCCTGTTGCCCACTGCATCCGCACGTGTAACACCAGCTCATGCGCTCCCTCCGCCGACGTCCGAATAACAAGTCTCAATTCATACCCAAAGAAGAGCCTATGAACCGGAAATGGATCCGCCCGCTCGTGTACCTGTGTCTGCCGTTGCTCTTGGGCGCCTGTGCCGAAAAGAGCGCTGAAAAAAAGGCGCTCCCGCCGACGGCGGTCAGCGTCGTCAAGACCGCGTCGCAAGACGTCCCCCTTTTCCTGGAGTTCGTGGGACAGACGGCCGGGGCGAAGGACATCGCCATCCGCGCTCGTGTGGAGGGATTTCTGGAGGGGCTCCATTTTCAGGAGGGCGCCCAGGTGAAAAAGGGTGACTTGCTCTACACCCTGGAAAGCCAGCCCTTCGAAGAGAAGGTCGCCGCCCGCACGAGCGCTGTCGCCGAGGCGGAAACCATGCTGGTAAAAGCCAAAGCCGACCTGGAACGGATCCGCCCGCTGGCCGAGATCAACGCCGTGAGCAAGAGCGACCTGGACGAGGCCGTCGCCGCCCACGAAGCGGCCCGCTACTCAAAGGAAGCCGCCGAAGCCAACCTGCGGGCGGCAGAGATCGAATTGGGTTACACCAAGATCAAATCCCCCATCGACGGCATCATCGGCAAGACCGAGGCCAAGGTGGGCGATTTCGTGGGCCGCGACCCCAATCCGGTGATCCTCAACACCGTCTCCCAGGTCGACACCATCCTGGCGACCTTTTTCATCACCGAGACCCAGTATCTGGAGCTGGCCCGCTCCCTGCCCCTTGCCGACATGGACGCTGTGGAAGACAGGCCGGAGGATCTCGAGCTGATCCTGGCGGACGGTTCGGTTTACGGACACAAGGGACGAGCGGACTTCGTGGACCGGGAGGTGGATTCCACCACCGGCGCCATGCTGGTCCAGGCCTCTTTTCCCAATCCCAGAAAGCTGCTGCGCCCTGGCCAGTTTGTCCGCGTGCGGGCGCAAGGTCAGGAAGTCAAAGACGCCATCCTCATCCCCCAGCGTTGTGTCATGGAACTGCAGGGGCTGTACAACGTCTACGTGGTCACGGCGGAAAACAAGGTCGAGACGCGCGAGATAAGGGTGGGCCCGAAGGTGGGCGCGTTCTGGCTGGTCACCGAAGGGCTCGCGGCCGGCGAAGCGGTGATCTATGAAGGCCTCCAGAAAGTCTCCGATGGCGCCAGCGTCCAACCCACGTCCGAACCACCACAGGTGAAGTGATCGCTTATGGGTAATTTCTTTGTCAGACGGCCCATCGTGGCCATGGTGATCGCCATCTTCATGGTCATCGTCGGCCTGGTGTTTCTCTCCGGCCTGCCCATCGAGCAGTATCCCAACATTACCCCGCCCATCGTCGAGGTCCGCGCCAACTACACCGGCGCCAACGCGGTAAGCGTGGAGCAGTCGGTGGCCACCCCCCTGGAGCAGCAGATCAACGGCGTGGACAACATGATCTACATGAAGTCCACCAACGCCAATGACGGCACCATGACCATCCAGGTCTCCTTCGATATCGGCACCGATCCCGATATGAACACCGTCTTTGCCCAGAACCGGGTGGCGGCGGCCACGGCCAAACTGCCCGAAGAGGTGAAACGGCTGGGGGTGACCACCCAGAAATCACTGCCCAACATCCTCATGCTCATTGCCCTGACGGCCGAGGATCCCCGCTTCGACCAGCAGTTTCTGGGCAACTACGCCCTCATCAACATCCAGGACACCTTGGCCCGCATCAAGGGGATCGGCCGCGTCAATGTGATCGGCGCCAGCGACTACGCCATGCGCATCTGGATCAAGCCGGACCGGCTGGCCCATCTGGGCATCAGCGTACCGGAGATCACCACCGCCATCCGGGAGCAGAGCGTGATCGTGCCGGGCGGTAAATTCGGCGCGGAGCCGGCGCCCCCGGGCACCGAATTCACCTACACGGTCCGCCTGCCCGAACGGCTGCAGAATGAGCGCGAGTTCGGCGAAATCGTGGTGCGCACCAATCCGGACGGCTCCCAGGTGCGCATCAAGCACATTGCCCGGGTGGAATTGGGGGTGGAGACCTACAACGCCTTTACGCGGCTCAACGGCAAGCCCTGTGCCATGATTGCCCTCTACCAGGCACCCGGCTCCAACGCCGTGGAACTGGCTGAGGCGGTGACGGCCACCATGGAAGCGCTCTCCAGATCCTTTCCCAAAAGCATGCGCTATGACGTCTCCCTGGATACCACCAAGGCCATCACCGCCGGCATCGACGAGATTGTCGTGACCCTCATTATCGCCCTGGTCCTGGTGATTCTGGTGGTGTACCTCTTCATCCAGGACTGGCGCGCGGCCCTGATCCCCACGATTGCCATCCCCGTCTCCCTCATCGGCGCCTTCATCGTTTTTCCCCTGATCGGCTTCACCATCAACGTGCTTTCCCTGCTGGGCCTGGTGCTGGCCATCGGCATCGTGGTGGACGATGCCATTGTGGTGGTGGAAGCGGTCCAGGTGAACATCGAGAACGGCATGTCGCCCAAGGAGGCCACCAACGCCGCCATGCGCGAAGTCTCCGCACCCGTCATCGCCACCACCCTGGTGATGGTGGCGGTCTTCGTGCCGGTGGCCGTGATGGGCGGTATCACCGGACGGCTCTATCAGCAGTTCGCCATCACCGTCGCCGTGTCAGTCCTCTTCTCCTCGGTCAACGCCCTGTCCCTCAGCCCCGCCCTTTGCGGCCTGCTGCTGCGCAAACAAAAGCCCATGGGCGGTCCACTGGGCACCTTCTTCAAGCTCTTCAACACTGTTTTCGACAAAACCACCGCCGTCTACACGGGTGCCACCCGCGTCGTCGCCCGCAAGATCGCCGTCGGTATCGTCTTCATCCTCGTTCTGGTGGGCGGCCTCGGCGTCCTGGGAAAGCTGCTGCCCGCCGGGTTCATGCCCAACGAGGACATGGGCTACTTAATGGTCAACATCCAATTGCCCGACGCCGCCTCGCTGCAGCGCTCCGACGTGGTCGCCAAAAAGGTGGAGAAGATGATCGCGGCCCACGAGGAGGTGGAGTTCATCACGGCGGCCACCGGTTTCAGCTTGCTCTCCGGCAGTATGTCCACCAATGCCGGCTTCATCTTTGTGGCGCTCAAGGATTGGAAAGCGCGGGAGAAGACGGCGCTCGAGATCGTAGCGGACCTGAACCGGGAGTTTTTCTTCGGCGTCAATGAAGCCCAGGTCTTCGCCTTCGGCCCGCCGGCAATCCCGGGGCTGGGCAGCGGTTCGGGCTTCACCATGATGATCCAGGACCGCGCCGGCAACACGCCGGCCTACCTGGCGGAGCAGACCAGCCGTTTCATCCAGGCGGCCCAGAACCGGCCGGAGATCGGGTCGATCTTTACCACTTTCCGGGCCAGCGTCCCCCAGCGTTACATGGAGATCAACCGCGACAAAGTGCTATCGTCCGGCGTGGCCCTGAACGATATTTATACCACGGTGGGCGCTTTCCTGGGCGGTTCTTACGTCAACGACTTCAACCGCTTCGGGCGGCTCTACAAAGCCTATATCCAGGCCGAACCGGAGTACCGCAACAACGAACAGCAGATCAATCTCTTCTTCGTAAAAAACCGGGATGGCATC
>JASJCL010000040.1 GCA_030066015.1 Desulfosarcinaceae bacterium
GTAATTGGGCGGTTACCGGGTCGGCGGCCACGATGGGGTGTTTTTGTGCGGCGTTTGACTAACCCGGCGAGGCCAGCGGCGCGTGTATCCCCTTTTTTATTTTCCGGTGCGAGGGCACCGGTGGCGGCACCAGATTTCTCGGCTTGGTGACGACAATTGCGCGCCGACGGAAATGCCCATAAGAAAGCAAACCCGAATCGGCTGAATCTCTTTTGGACCGTCACGAGCGAATTGGCAGCGTGATCGTTCGGCCTTGGCCACTATCGGAATAACTAGGTTACCATAAATAAGGAGAACGGCGATGGCGCAGCGTATGTCCAATGCCGACAATTTTTGGCTTTGTATGGATGAGCCCTCAAACCTGATGGTGATCACCGGATTCATGGAGTTTGATAGGCCCGTCGATTTTAATCGACTCTGCGTGACGATTGAGAGCCGCCTGGCCTCTTTCCCCCGCTTCCAGAAGAAAGTCGTCCTGCCGAGGACGGGTGTCGGCGTCCCGAAGTGGGAGACGGACAAGCACTATGACCTCCGGTCTCATCTTCAGCGGGTGGCGCTGCCGGCACCGGGGGATAAGACCGAACTCCAGGAGATGATCGCCAATTTGACGGTCACGCCCCTGGACCCCAACAAGCCGCTCTGGAAAGTGCACCTGATCGAAAACTACGGCAAAGGCTGTGTTCTTTTTTTCAGAATTCACCATTGCATTACGGACGGGATCGCCGGGATATATGTTCTGCTCTCCACCGCTGACACGGAACCGGATGCCCCCTGGCCGAAGCCCAAACCGAGAAAAAAACCGGACGCGTTTTCATTCGGCGCTGTGTTGCCATTCCAGACCATGGTCGATAGCGCCAAAAAGACCTTCTCCGTCACCCAGGACCTAGGTCGACAGGTACGACGGGAGATCGAAGCAGCCCTTGCCGATCCCGCCCACCTTAAACGACTCGCCAAAGCATCCAGTTGTGTGCCCACTGACTTCGCTTCCGTACTTTCCAAGTACATGCTCATGAGTTCGGATCCGGACACTGCTTTCAAGGGAAAATTGGGTGTGCGCAAACGGATCGCCTGGACCGAACCGATCGCGCTGGACAAAATCAAGAAGGTCGGCAAGGCGATCAGCACCGCCACCCTCAATGATGTGCTTGTCGCGACGGTTACCGGCGCCATGCGCCACTATCTGAAGACCAGGAACACAAGGGTCAATGAACTCGATCTGCGGGTCGCCGTACCGGTGAACGTCCGCAAACCCGGAACCGAGTTTGAGCTGGGCAACAAGTTCAGCCTGGTATTCCTGCCTCTACCGGTGCATCTGGAAGATCCGGTCCTGCGGCTCAAGGAAGTCAAGCGTCGCATGGACAGGCTCAAAACCTCGCCGGATCCCTATATCAACTTCGCCCTGCTCAGCACCATGGGCTATTTACCGCCATTTCTCGCCAAGAAGGCGGCGGCCATATTCGGCAACAAGGCCTCGGGCGTCCTGACAAACGTGCCCGGCCCGCGGCAGCCGCTTTACTATGCCGGCCAGGAGGTCAAGAACTTCATGTTCTGGGTGCCCCGCTCCGGTAAGATCGGTCTGGGAATCAGCATCCTCAGCTACAATGGGAAGGTCACCGTGGGTATCGCCTCCGATGAGGGGTTGATGCCGGATCCTGAGGTTCTCCTGGAGGGGTTCGAGGATGAATTCAATGCCCTTCTTGATTTGGTGAAATCCGGTAAGATTTATGAGGAGCCGCTGGTGTTGCATGACCGCTACGAAGAGGCGCAGACAGACAGCCGTGCAGTTGGGGCGGATGCAGACGTGGCGAGTGCTACCCCGAGCCTCTGCCAGGCGACGACACGAAAGGGCAACCCCTGCAAGAAAAAAGCGTTGCGCGGGGCCGAGTATTGTAGCGTCCATCAAGACCTGGCGGAGCAGGATACCCAGCTGAGGGATGTTGCCCAGATAATGAAAGAATTGACGCGCTAGTGCTGCCGCGGGATTTGGCCATCTCCCCGTTAGCGGGGGTGCCCATGGAAAGGAATCCACATGTTACCCGAGTATTTCGAATTTACCCTCCCTACCAAGTTGATATACGGCATCGGCATTTTAGGGAACATCGCTGATTCGGTAAAAGCTTTCGGAAAACGCAGCGCCATTGTGGTTACCGATGAGGTCCTGGTAAACACCGGCCTGGTAGAGAAAGTAACGGCGGGATTTGCGGGGAGCCAAATCAAGATCGCCTGCACCTTTGACAAGGTGCCGCCCAACTCGACCATCGATACCGTTGAAGCATGTGCTGCTATGGCGACCGAAAAAAAATGCGACCTTTTCATCGCAGTGGGCGGCGGCAGCGTCATCGACACGGCAAAGGTCGCCAATCTCCTGGTGGTGAAAGGCGGCAGCCTGCAGGACCACATGGGGGCCTATCTGCTTGACAGCAGCGAGCACCTCTTGCCGTCCATCGTAATCCCGACCACCGCCGGGACTGGATCGGAAGTCACTAAGGTGGCGGTCATCGCCGATCCGGCCAACGACGTCAAGCTGCCCTTTGCCGAAGAGCAATTTCTTCCCCAGTTGGCCATCCTCGATCCGGAGATGACCGTTTCTCTGCCTGGCAAGCTGACCGCCGCCACAGGGATGGATGCGCTGACGCATGCCATTGAAGCCTACGTCGACAAGGAGTGGTCACCGGCGTCGGATGCCCTGGCCCTGCACGCCATCAAGCTCATCTCCCACAATATTCTGCAGGCCTGCGCCAAGCCGGAGGATCTGCAGGCGCGCAGTGCCATGCAGGTGGGCAGCTTTCTTGCCGGGGTAGCCTTTTCCCATTCTATGGTGGGGATGGTACACGGCATCTCGCATGCCCTGGGCGGGGTGTACCACATCCCGCATGGCCTGGCCAACGCCTTGGTGCTCCCCGAGGTCATGGCCTACAATCTCGAGGCGCAGGTGGACCGCTATGCGGATATCGCCTTGGCCATGGGCATCTCCTTCCCCCAGGTGATCGACCAAAGCAAGAGCCTGCTGGGGTCGGACCGCCTGGACCTGCCATCCAAGCTGGCGAGCTATTCCGATGTCGATTCCCTCAAGGAACTGGTCAATACGGGTTCATACCGGGCGCGCAGCATGCTGTCCCAAGCCATCGGCAGTTTCGGATTCATCGACAGATGGGTACGCAAGCAGGCGGCCCTGGCCGCCGTCGAGAAAATCCACACGCTGAATCGGCAATTGGCCTACTTGACCAAAATGCCGCTCAACCTGAAAGACGCCGGCATTTCTGACGACTTGGATAAGATTGAGCAGGTCGCTACCACCGCCATGCAAGACGGGTCCATGCTCTACAATCCAGTCGAGCCGGAACACGAGGCGGTTGTGGAGATCGTCAAACGGCTCTATAACGCCAAGACAAAGCCCCTGCCGGTATCGAGATCAGATCTGAGACCGATGGCGGCCGGTCGGTCAAATGAGCAGTTCACCAATGTCTTTCAGAATGCCGACATGCTTTACGAGGTGCTGGTTGAATTCTATGAGCTGTTAAAGGCGAATCCCGAAATCGGCCCGAAGCTCGCGCAGAGCGACCTATGTGTACAATTTAGATATAAGAATCCTTCGGCCATCATCACTATCGACGCCACTGGAGAGGATATCGAGATTCTAAAAGGCGCCTTTGATGGCCGCCCGGAGGTTACCTTGACCATGAAGGCGGACTTTGCGCATAAGTTCTGGCATGGCAAGGCCAACCTGGTGACGGCCCTGACGCGCCGCCAGGTGGCCGCCAAGGGCGACGTGCCCAAAACCATAAAACTGCTGCCCATTCTGAAACCAAGCTATGCGCTCTATCCGAAGTTTCTGGTCAAAAAGGGGCTGCGCCATCTGGTGATGACCTGAACGACGCCATCCGCCAGACGATGCGAAGGGTCTTCCTCGGCGGAATCAGTCCAGGGGGCCCAGTTGGCGGGCATTGTGATATCCCTCTTGCACCAAGCGCCGCGCCTGGCGGCTTGAGAAATTGAGCAGGGATCGAAACCCGAGCATACGGGAAGGCGCCACCACGCGGATCCTCGGCCGCCTGCCGGATGGCGCCCCCCTATCCATGGCGGGCAGGCAGCCTGGATGCACCCAGGTAAACGGCTGCCGGCGCCCCGCGCTTACCGGGCAGGTTGACTGGTAGGAGCCGCTCAATAAGTGTTCAAAGACAAGCTCAAGCCCATTGATCAGTGTCCCTGGAAACGGCATCTCTAGGTGCCCCACCGGCGACAGCAGCACCACGATGATCTCATCCATCTCTCTCTGCAGGGCGGTGAACAGGGGCGTGTTGGCCATCACGCCGCCGTCCCAGTAGGGCTCTCCGCCAATATACTGCCAGGGAAAAAGGATGGGCATGGCGCTGGATGCCATCAAATGATCGACCTCGATTTCATGCTGATTAAATAGATACAGCCGCCCGTTCACCACGTTCACGGCAGTGATGATGATGTCGATGGGGCTCTGCCGCAGGGCGGTCAGATCCAGGTGCTGCGTGATCAACGCACGCAGGGGGGCCGTGTCCAACAGGGGCTTCAGCGGTTTGCGGAAAAGGGCAGACCCCAGAGACTTTATCAGTTTGCTGCGATAGATTCTGGAGCGATGGCCGGTCGTCCAAATCCGTCTCAGCCCTTCTACCGTCAAGCCGGATCCGATGGCCGCTGCACTGATGGCCCCTATGGAGGTGCCGCAGATCAGATCGGGCGTCCACTGTTGCTCCTGCAAGTATTTCCAGACCCCGACGTGGAAGGCACCGCGAGCCCCGCCCCCTGTGAGAACCAGCGCTTTTTTCATACCGTCACCTTCGGCCTTCGCTGCTGCCGCGTCCTTCAAACCAAATCTCGTCATGCCAGGCCCGCTCACGCCGGTCGATGGTTTCCACGAAGTAGTCAATATTCTCAATTACTCGGAAGCCGGTATAGCCCTCATGGATAAAATCGAGGATTTTGCCCATACCGATGAGGTGGGCTGCCGTACGGACAGTATTGAGCGATACCGCCACGACCCATTTTTTGCTCAGCCGGTGAAAGGTGCGCGTGACCTCCGCCCCCAACTCGATTTGGGCGATGCGCTGGTCGTAATTGTCCAGGCTGCGATAGACCTTCTGGTACTGGTCCATATTCATATCGACTCCCACACCCATGGCCATCATCTGCTCGACCATGCGATCATCCTGCGAGTCCGTGAGTTCATGTAATTCGATGACCTTTTGTACGGCCGAGATGATGCCGGTATATATTTTCCCTTTAAGGATCTTATGCAGCTTTTTGATGCTGGTGTCCCGAAAAGTGAAGTCCTCGGGCGCATAGAGTTTTTCGAAGAAGAAGCGGCCGATTTGAGCGTATTCGGCGGTATTTTTAATGTCGGCATAGGTGGTGTTGATACGGGCCGCCTGAAATGCCTGCAGGGCTCGCTTCAAGGCGATGAAGTGGTTTTTTTCCTCCTGATCCGTCATCTGCGGGCCTCCTTTCCGATTCGACGGTGCGCGTCTGAGACTGAACGAACCTGTCTATAGATCTGGTGATGCGCCATCCTGGATCCACCTGCTGAGCGGAGATCTAAATTCGCCGACCTTGTGCATGGACCTGCCACCCCCTTAGAAAAAGAGGCCGTACCATTCGGCCATACAGATCGGATCTGCGCTTTTTTCCGCAACCCGGTGGGCCATCAGGAGACCGACACCTCATTCTGATCTTTTCGGTGATTTTGTTTTGGTTGCTGCGGGTTTTTTTCTGGTTGCAGGGGACTTTTTGCGGGGTTTTTTCTCAGCAGTTGCCTGCGCTTTCTCCAATTGCTTGACTTTTTTGTCCAGGGCTTCCACCTTGGCGGTCAAGGTCTGCAGGTGATCATTGGTCGCCAGATTCATGGCATCGAAGACTTCACCCACCCGTTTGTCGATCCGTTCGCCGATCCAGCCTTTCAGGGCATTGGTGTGCCCAATGATCTCCGTTTTTAACCGGCTGCCCTCTGAAAGCGACAGCTCTTTATTCTTGACCAACTTGTTGACCAGTTTGTCGATTTCATCTTCCGCCATGTTGAACGCACCCTGCCACAGGGATACATATTTTTTGGCGTAGTCGGTCAGCGTCCCGCCGCCTTTACGCAGCAATTGCATCAGAAATCTTGAGGATACGGCCGCATCGTTCTCCTCGTCCTGGCTCTCCATCCCGATGAGCTGCGACACAATCGCGGTGGTTAAATCCTCACCGGTCCGGTTGTCGATGATCGCCACCTCCTCTCCTTTTTTGATCAGCTCGGCGAGCTGATTCCGGGAGATGTAACGCTTGTCAGTGGTATCGTACATTTTCCGATTGGCGTATTTTTTAATCAGGTGCATCTTATTCTCCATCTTTATCAGGGGCCCGTCTGCCGGCGGTAAAAATTTTTCCGATTTCAAAAAAGCTGCTTGACAAATATAACGCGTTGCATCATATTGCGACCATAACGCAATGCGTTATAAAAGTCAAGCCGCATTCATATGCAGGACGACAGGGACAAACATGAAAAAGGAGAACACCAATGCCAGCATCAAAAACCAAGCGTGATGTAAAGAAAACCGCCACCCGCAAGGCCAATCCGCGCTACTATGTCCTTAAGACCGCAGCGGAAGCCCGCACCGGCCTGGCCCGCAAACTTAAAACCTATAACCGCAAATTCGTCGCCCAGCCTATCGAGAACGGCAAAGCCTTTGTGACTGATCTGAAAGCCGACCCGCGTAAAACCGTCACCAAGCTGATGGATGAGGGCAAGGCGCGAATCACCGATCTGAACAAGGATGCGCGCACCCGTATCGATGGGATACGAAAAGATGGCGGCGCTTTTTTGACCAAGGCCGGTAAAAGCCCTCGCAAAACTCTCGACGGGCTGATGGATGACGGCAAAGCGCTGGTCGATGATGTTCGCGGCAGCACCCGCGAAAAACTTGACGATCTCGTGGTGGATCTGAAGATCGTCAAGGAGGGCGTCGCAAAGGATGCGCGCATGGTGGTGAGCGATATCTTGGACGGCGGTAAGCAAGCACTTGACCGGATACCCGGCAAGCGGCGCATTGAAAAAGAGTTGGCGAGCCGCGTGGAAGCGATACCGGCCACCCTCAATCTGCCCAGCAAGAAGGATGTTGAGCGGCTTGCCCGCCAGGTCAAAACCCTCAATGCCAAGGTCAACAAGCTGAGCAAAGCGCAGGCGGCCTAAAACGATGCCGTGCTGAGACCCGTTGGGAGGAACACCCCCGAAGCGTGCTAAACGCGAAATGGCGGTTGCCTTTTCAGGTGCATCAGTTATTCTGAACAGGCAGCCGCCATGGTCTTCTTGCCATCGGTTTGCGGCCGGCGCTCCATACAGCCCGCTCCATCTTTCTGGTATGACTGGGAGTGGCATGGACCGAAATCAAGGCCTCATAGTGGGTATCCTGCAAGCAAATATTCCCGGAAAGTACCATGTGGATGAGCGGTGTATCGGCTGCGCCATCTGTGCCGAAATTGCGCCCCATAACCTCTGTTTTGATCATGCAGAGGGGTATGCCTATGTCTACAGGCAGCCCGGCAACGATTCGGAGGCAAGCCGTTGCGCCGAGGTCGTGGATATCTGTCCGGTCAGCGCCATTGGCGACAACGGTACGGGAGGTAATTTCGGGCCGGCATAAACGATAAATTTGAGGGCATCGCAGGAGGAAGCCGTGAAACAGGTCGTCAGCATCAGTCTGGGCGCGAGCGCGAATGATTATGAATTTAACACTGAGTTCCTTGGCCAAGATTTCACAGTCACCCGTATCGGAACGGACGGGAATCTGGACAAGGCGGCGGAACTCCTGCTCTCCTGGGATAAACACGCTGATGCAATCGGGCTCGGGCAGGTCAAGTTGCCCTATGGCGTCGGCCCCAGATACCTGACCAAAAAACAAGACAATCACCTAAAGGAACTGGGCGCCCAAATTCAAACCCCCGTCACCTTGGGCAGTGCTCTGCGAGATGTATCCTTCGAGTGGGCCTTGAGATACATCGAATACAAATTCGGTCACTATTTTGACAATGCCAGAGTGCTGTTTTTTTCCGGTATGAGCAGCTACCGGATTGCCAAAGTGATGTCGGAATTCACGGATAATCTCACCTTCGCCGATCCCATCCTTGAGAACAGCATCCCCAAGTTCTTAAACTCGCTCGATGGTCTTGAATCATATGCCCATTCCGCCCATGAAGTATTTCAATGGGTGCCCAGTAAACGGCTGGCCGATTCGGTGGTGCCGATCAAGGCATGGAACGGATACATCCTTCGCAAGGCTGTTCAGAAAGCCACGGTTCTCGTGGTTCCCAGTTTCGGTTTTGATGCCTATTTGAAAGACTTCACTCTGGAGGAATTGGGCGGTAAGACGATCATCACCTCCACTGCCAGTGAGGAGCGGGTGGCCTTCCTCAAAGAGCGCGGCGTAGATGTCATCATCGATACGACCCCGAAAATCC
Organism: Desulfosarcinaceae bacterium; assembly: GCA_030066015.1. GTDB lineage: Bacteria > Desulfobacterota > Desulfobacteria > Desulfobacterales > Desulfosarcinaceae > JASJCL01. The sequence continues at coordinate 8,464 of JASJCL010000040.1, forward strand.
TTGAGCGGGTCGTGGCGCCCAATGTGCTCGAAGCCCTGATCCTTGCCGCCTTAGGGCGTAATAACGACACCGTCCATGCGGATGACCTCCTGGAGATCATCAGCGCTCAAAAGATGGACCCGCGTGTTGTGTATCCGTCGGGAAGCCCGAGACGCGTCAACCGCTTTGCATTCGTGATCCACCCCCTATCCCAGGAGTTCCTGAAAAAAGATAAAGCGGTCGATATGCTTGCCAATTTCACCCCGCCTGCATTTCTGGATGCCGTTGAAAAAGTGATCGCCTATGCACCGCCGTGGGTGTATTCGCGGGTCACCGGGATAAAGTCTCCCCAGGGTGTTGAAACCGAAGGTTGGCTGCTCACGGTGGGAGGGACGCCCAAACAGATGCTGGCCCACAGTCCGGAATTTACCTATGCCCGCTTGCTGCAAGCCGCCCGAATGGCAAAACGCATGGGCGCCCAGATTATGGGACTGGGTGCATTCACCAAGGTGGTCGGCGATGCCGGCGTCACCGTGGCGAAAAAGGCGGAGATCCCCATCACCACCGGTAACAGCTACAGCGCTTCCGGTGCACTCTGGGCGGCCGCCGATGCCGTTCGCCGGATGGGGCTGATCAAGATCGAGAAAGGTCGGCGAATCCAGGCGAAAACCATGGTGCTGGGCGCCACGGGCGCCATCGGTTCGGTCTGCTGTCGCCTTCTGGCCAAAGCCTTTCCCGAGATCTATCTGGTGGGCCGTAACACCGCCAAACTGCTTGCCCTCAAAGAATCGATCCTCAAAGAAGACCCCAAGACCAAAATTACGGTGACCACGAAACCCGATAAATTTTTAGCCGACATGGATGTGATCGTTACGGCCACTTCCGGCGCGGGCAAGAAGGTGCTCGATATCACTCAGGTGAAGCCGGGATGCGTCATCACGGATGTGGCCCGCCCCCTGGATCTTTCTCCTGAAGACGTGGCCAAACGGCCGGATGTGCTGGTGATAGAGTCCGGGGAAATCGAGCTGCCGGGCAATCCTGAAATGAAGAATATTGGTCTTCCCGACAAGGTGGTTTATGCCTGCTTGGCGGAGACGATCGTGCTGGCACTGGAAGGGCGGTTTGAAGTATTCACGATCGGCCGGGATATTGAGTGGGAGAAAGTAAAAACCATCTATAAGCTCGGCCTGAAACACGGCATGAAATTGGCCGCCATTTCTGGGGTAAACGGCGTCTTCAGCGATGAGGATATCGCCCAAGTGAAAACGCTCGCACTGGAAGCCAGGAAAATGAAGCAGTCAGCTTAGCGGAGGTCGCAGTGAAACGCATCATCCAGATCAGTCTCGGCGCCAGCCTCGACGACCATGAATTTGAAACGCGATTTTTAAAGCAGTCCTATATCATCCAGCGTTTTGGGACGGATGGCGATATAGAACAGGCCTCTGACCTGATGCTCAAGTGGAATAAAAAGGCAGACGCCATCGCCCTGGGCAGCGTCCCCTTGGGCGGCTCCCCGGGCCTCAGAAAAACGGCGAACAAGAACCTGGCCGCCCTGCTGAAGCTGGGCACCAAGCTTGAGACCCCGGTTACTTCCGGCAGCACATTGCGCAAGGTCGGGCATGAGTGGTCGCTTCGGCATATCCAGTTCAAGTTCGGCAACAACTATTTCAACAACGCCAGGGTGTTCTTCTACTCCGGCGTGACGAGCCGCTCCATCGCACGGGTAATGGCCGAGTACACCGCGAACCTTACCTTTGCCGATCCCCTGCTTGAAAATGGCGTCCCGAAGTTTATCACCTCTCTGAAGGACCTGGAGCTATATAGGGGCACCCTTCGCAGTGCACTGAACTGGATCCCCGGCAAAGGCGTTGTGGCGTCCAGCGAACCGGTCCGCTCGATGGTCGCCTATCTCATGCGACAGGCCATTCAGAAGGCGCATATCCTGGTTGTCCCCCACTCCGATTTTACAAAATATTTGGATCCATACACCATTGAAGATCTCAATAAGAAAACGGTCATCACCGCTACGGCGTATGATGACCGCATTGATTATTTAAAGGACAAAGGGGTCAGCACCATCATCGATACGACCCCCAAACTATTGAAAAACGTTGTGGGCGTGAGCGTGCTCGAAGCCTTACTCATGGTGGCGCTGGAGATTGAGCAGGGCGCGGACCGGGATGATGACCTGCTGGAAGTGATCAGCAATATGAAGATGGAGCCTCGCGTTATTTATCCATCGGGCAAGCCGACACGGGTCAATCGATTCGCCTATATCGTGCACCCGCCCACGCAGGATGACCTGAAAAAGCTCAAACCCATCGAAGTGATAGCGGATATGGCCCCCGGCCTGATGGACACCGTGGAGAAGGTGATGGCCTATTCCCCTCCCTTTGTCTATTCGACCGTGAGCGGCGTCCAGTCCGTGACGGGGGTGGAAGCGGAGGGCTGGCTCATCGCCCTTGGTGAGACGCCGGAGCAGATGCAGTCCCATGGACCGGAATTCACCACCAAGCGAATCCTTGAGGCCACCAAAATCGCCAAAAAGCTGGGTGCCCAAATCGTCGGAGTCGGAATGCTTCCCAAAGCCCTCAAGGATACCAGTGTGGAGGTGGCCAAGCACGCCGTTCTACCGATCACCACCGGCAACAGCTATTTTGCCTCGGCCACCCTCTGGGCGGCTGCCGAGGCGGTAAGGCGCTTGGGCTTGGTCAAACTGAAGAGAAATAAGATCCTTCGCGCCAAAGCCATGGTGATCGGAGCGACCGGCGCCGTGGGAATCATCTGCTCCCATTTGCTGGCCACCGCCTTTGAAGAAGTCCATCTGGTGGGCCGCAACATCGCCAAACTGCTGGCCCTGCAGGAAGCCATTCAAAAGGAGGCACCCAAAGTAAAGCTGCACGTGTCGACCCGGGCGGACACCAACTTGGATGCCATGGACATAATCGTGGCCACAAGTTCCGGTGCACGACACGTGCTTGATATCATGCGCGTCAAGCCGGGCTGTGTGATCACGGATATCAATATGCCCATGATTTTCACCCAGAAGCAGTGCGCCAAGCGGCCCGACGTTCTGGTCATCCGCGGCGGTGAGATACTGCTGCCAGGAGAAAATGTTGAGATGGAAGACATCGGCCTTCCCCCCGGGGTCGCCTATGCGGGACTGGCCGAAACCATCATTCTGGCCCTGGAAGGGCGTTTTGAGGTATTTACGGTGGGCGCCTCGCCCCAGTGGGATAAGGTGAGAGAGATCTACCGCATGGGCTTGAAGCATGGCATGCAGCTGGCTGCCATTTCAGGGGTTAACGGGATCTATTCAGATGAGGATATCGCGAGAGTCAGGGAGTATGCCGTCAAGGAGGCCAATCGAGCATGATCTTCAAACTGGTGCAGAAACTCAGCCACACGTGCACGCGCTATCTCGTAAACGATGGACCTGCTCAGATCATCAACAGCTCATACGACGCCTACAGCAGGCTTTATCGCGGCCAGATTAGCCTGGGGCTTCCCGTTTCAAAGGAATTAATTACCAGCCAGGCGGAGATCAGAAGCCAGGCGGTCCGCAAATTGGCCCTGGTGCTGTACCATATCTGTCTGAATGCGACCACCGTAAAGATCACCAGAGACGCCATCGGAAAGATTATCCACGATGAACTGAAAACCGGTCGTATTCGGCTGACCGAAAATGTCATTCTGCTTACGATAGAGCAAATCACCCACCTGGCCCTTCAGCGTTTCAAGATTCCGCGCAACGATCTGGATTCGATTTTAGAAACGGCTGGCCGGCGGCGAATTCTGAGTGAAGCGTTGCGAGTGGACCCGATACCCTCCTATTTCGAAAGCGATATCGAAGAAAAAGCGCAAAATGGGCGCGGCGACTATGAGACGGTTTATTATCGCAGTTTTACCGATGAAGGCAAAGAGATCGGTTTTCGCCGTCTGGTCAGTATGGAGGGCGTTACCGCTGGAGACAAACGTCCGGCGGTGGTGTTGGTCCCGGGTTTCGCCAACAATAGTAATTGCTTTAACATCAACAACCGCTATTCGCTGGCCAAGGACATGGCGGACGATGGCGCCTGGGTTTACCTCTTCGACCCTCGCGGCGTCGGTGTGAACCAGGGACGCTTCGATCCACTGTATACCGTGGACACGATGATCGACTACGACTTGGCGACGCTGATTCGGTTCATCTATGCCCGCAGCGCCGGCAAACCTTCGGTGTTGGTGGGCCACAGCATGGGCGGTCTCGTCGCCGAAAACATGCTGCTCAACTGGTCTTTGGCGCAGCGGCTCAACGACCTCGAAGGCCTTGCGCCAGCACAAAAAGATCTGCTGGCCCAGGTGCTGCCGCCGCCGCAGGCTGCCGCGCGTTACCAAAAAATGGTCAAAGGCATTGTCTCGCTGGCGTCACCGAAATTTTTCTCAAAAAAAGACCACGTCTTTTTTCCCACTTCACTGTGGCTCAATCACCTGACCCGGATATTTCGGCTCAAGAACGTTCCGGTCAAGGAGATTTCAAAAGTACTTACCGAACTGCCCCTGCTCAAACAGATGACGCGATTCGTGGCGAACCGCAATTTGGGCGACCTGAATTTTTTGATCTCACCGAATAATCATAAAAAGGACAAATACTTCGTTGAGCGCTATCTCAGAGTGGCCATGGAATCGATTCCCCTGGGACTGGGATTCCAGTGTCTGAAGGCCGTCTATAATGGGCAAGGCTTCAAACGAATGGATGGCAGCCGTTTAAACTACTCCGATTGGCTGCACATGTTTCCGGAGGAGATCCCTGTCTTCCATTTTTGGGGGGCGCGGGATAAGTTGGTGCCCCTCGACAATTTGCGCTATCGTACCCAATATCCCCATCGCGTCAAAAAAATATTCCACATCAGCTCTCCCAGAGACATGAAACACATCTCCATCACTTCAGAGAAGAGTCAACTCATCGATTTTGTGGTGGAGGGCGCCAATCACCTGGACCTGCTCTATGGCAAAGCGGCGGACGACATCGTCAAACCGCTGCTCATGCAGATCATTGAGAATGTATGGGGCGATTGGTCCTATCATCCCGAATGCGGGACCTCACAGGCGCGAGGATAGAAATGATGCTTGACTGCTCACAGCACCGCTTGGCGGCTTGTATTCCAGGTGGATATCGTCCCGGAGAGTTGGGCCTTTTTTGACCGGATTTAGGAGAACCCCATGCTACCCGAATTTTATCAGTTTCATCACCCCACAAAAGTTATCTACGGTGAGGGGCTTGTTGGCGATTTCGCGCACGAATTGGAAGAGCTGAACGTGCGCAATTTTTTCATCGTATCGGATCAGGTGATAAAGGATTTAGGCCTGGTCAAACAGGTAGCCGCAGGCCTGCAGGCGGCTGGCTTTAGCATCAGCGGCGAATTTTATGAGGTTCCGCAAGACGCCTCGATACAGGCGGTTGAAGCCATCAGTCGCCTGGCCGCTGACAGCGGTGCGCAGGGGCTGATCGCCATCGGCGGCGGTAGCGTTATCGATGCGACCAAAGCGGCCAATTTTGTCTTTTCAGAGGGCGGGGACCTCATCGATGACTATTCAGGCGCGGCGACACTGACCCGTCCGTTGAAGCCTTTTGTCGTTATCCCCACCACGGCGGGCACCGGCAGTGAGTGCACCTTGGTGGCGGTCATCAATGATGTGGAGAACAAAACCAAGCTGGCCTTTTCCGATAAGTTTCTGCTACCCGACCTGGCAGTGCTCGATCCGTTGATGACCCAATCGCTTCCACCAGGATTGACCGCATCCACCGGGATGGATGCCCTCACCCATGCGGTGGAGTCCTATGTGGGCGTGGATTCATCACCGCATTCCGAAGCGCTGGCCGCCGCCGCCATCCAGTACATATTCAAGTACCTTTTACGGGCGACCGAAGACGGCAACGATTTGGAAGCCCGCGGCGGCATGCTTATCGCGGCCAACCTCGCCGGTATCTCCTTCTCACATTCCATGGTGGGGTGCGTCCACTCCATGGCACATGCCGTCGGCGGTCTCTGCCGCGTCCCCCATGGCATTGCCAATGCGATCCTCTTACCCCATGGCATGGCGTATAATTTCGAAGTGTGCAAGCAGAAGTATGCCCGCCTGGCGCCTTTGATGGGTGCGGCGGTGTCCGGGTTGTCTGTGGAAGAAGCCGCCCAGAAGGCCATCCAGGCGGTCGGACGTTTGCTGGACCGACTGTCCGCCCTGGGTGCGCTGCCCACCAGACTCAGAGATGTAGGCGTGTCGCAGGAGATCCTCCCGGAAGTCGCAGACGCTGCCGTTGAAGACGGAACAATCGTCTACAACCCGCGTGAGGTGATAGCTGAAGAGATCTTGAAGCACTTGGAAAACGCATATTAACGTAAAGAAAGGCAGCGAAGCATGGGTGTTTTCGAAAGTTCCGCAAAATTCGAGGAAGTCCTGGTGAATTTCTTTCGGCTACTCGCGGATACGCCGGTAGTGGCGGACAAGTTGTTGGCCTCCAAACTCGTTATCCGCTTCATCTATTCAGACCCCGATCTGGTCGTGGTTGTCGATTGTTCCGGAGACGCCGTTGATGTCCGTGCGGGCGACCACGATACCGACGCCATCGTCGAAATGATGATGAAGGCCGACATCGCCCACAAGTTTTGGTTTGGGAAAGTCAACCTAACGATGGCCCTGACACGCCGACAGATGGTGGCCAAGGGGCCGGTTCCCAAGATTTTGAAATTGTTGCCGGCCATCAAACCGTCCTATGCCATGTATCCCCAGTATTTGGAGGAAAACGGTTTTTCCCAATACAATATTCATTGAAACACCTGCCAGGAGGGGCGCGTAATGGGGGGATATGCTGGTAAACTTCTATATGTCGATCTGACATCCGGTCAGATCCAGAAAACGCCCTTTGCGACCGATTTTGCCAGAGCGAATATCGGCGGTCTTGGATTCGGAACCAGTATTTTCGTCGATTTGATCAAAGACAAACCATCTTTTGACGCTCTATCGCCCGATAATCCCTTTATCCTGATGACGGGCCCCTTGACCGGCTGCGGTCTGGACGCCACGGCAAGATGGGCGGTGTGCTCAAAGTCACCACTGACAGGATTCTGGGGCGATGCCAATGTGGGCGGCTACTTCGGTGCTCGTCTTAAATGCGCGGGATACGACGGTATCGTGATCACCGGGGCAGCCCATCATCCGGTATATCTTTACATCAACGACCAGCAGGTCGAGCTTCGCGATGCCACCGCATATTGGGGCAAAGATGTCTATTCACTGACCGACCTGTTGTCCCAAGAATTGAAAACCCAATCCGCAGCAAAGGGAGAGGTGCTGGCCATCGGACCGGCTGGCGAGAAGCGGGTCCGCTTCGCCAACCTGATCCATAAGAAGGGGCACGCTGCCGGCCGGACGGGCATGGGGGCCGTCTGGGGGGCCAAGAACCTCAAGGCGATCTATGTGGCCGGAACGGGGAAAATTCCAATCGCCCGGCCTGAGCAATTAAAGGCGCTGCGCAAGGAACTCAAAGCGGTATACAAGGAGAGCATCTACATCAGCTCCATTCAATCGGCTGGAACGCCTGCCCACATGGATGTAGGGATCATCGGCGGAGATATCCCCATTAAAAATTGGCAGCTGTCAGATTGGGAGGATATCGACGAACTGGGGCCGGCATCCATCGAAGAGAAGATACACGCCGGGAATCGCACCTGTTATGGATGCCGTGTGGCATGTAAAAAAAACGCTGAAGTAAAAGAGGGCCCATTTAAGATGGCGAAGGGTCCCGGCCCCGAATATGAAACCGTGGCCGCTTTCGGTACCCTCTGCCTGAACCCCGACATTGAGTCCGTTGCCAAAGCCAACGAGCTGTGTAATCGCCATGGAATGGATACGATTTCCTGTGGCGCGACCATCGCCTTTGCCATAGACTGCTATGAAAACGGACTCATCAGCACACAAGAAACCGACGGTCTCGAGCTCTCTTGGGGAAATGCGGCCGCCATCGTCGCCATGGTGGATAAGATTGGCAAAAAAGAGGGCTTCGGTGCGATACTGGCGGAAGGCAGCGCCCGCGCTGCAGCCGCAATCGGTCAAGGCGCGGCGGCGCTTTTGACAACGGTCAAGGGGCTGGAAGCGCCCATGCACGACCCGAGAAGCGCCCATGGTTACGGGCTCGCCTACGGCGTCTCGCCACGGGGCGCCTGTCACGAAGCGAGCCTCACCTATGAAGTCGAGGGCGGCGCGATCTACATACCGGAGTTGGCGGACCTGGCGGAGGATTTGCCCGAGGGCAGCCAAGGCCGTGCGAAACTCAATGTGGCCTGCCAGGATTACGGCATGTTTTTTTCGAATTGCGCCATATTCTGCAATCTCGGCGGTGCGCCGCTGAATGCGACCCAGGCCGTGGCGATGTTGAACCTCGTGACGGGTTTTGACTACAGCTTGGAAGAGATCATGGGCATCGGCCGGCGAATCTGGTATCGAAAACGCGCCTTGACCAACCTTTTTGGCGCGAGAGCCAAAGATGACCAACTCCCTAAACGACTCCTGACACCGCTGGCGCAAGGCCCGACCAAGGACAGTGTCCCGGACATGGAGTTGATGTTGGCAGAGTTCTATCAACTCCGCGGTCTTGATGAAAATGGGGTCCCACGGGAAGCGATCTTGAAAGCGCTCGGCCTGAGCACCCTGGCAGACCTCTTGTATCCACCACAATAGTTCGATTTTAGCCCCCGCCGCTGCAGCCAGGCGGGATGCGTCGGGACGATTGGATTGAATTGAGAGATGTGGGTCTCGAAACGATGCCCCCGCTCGGGAGCTGTCCACGGCATGGTATTTTAACTGACGATTCATACCCTTAAGGAGAATTGCCATGACGATGAGCAAGGATGAGTTCCAGAGGAAAATGAAGCAACAACTCGACGACCTCAATGCCAAGTGGCGCAGCGAGCGCCAGAAATTTGAGGAGATGGCCCAACACGCCACTGCGGAGGTCTTGAAAAAGGTGGAAAAAGAGTGCGAAGAGTTCCGTCAGTTGCGCAGGCAAATGAAGGAGAAAATCATCGATCTCGAGGTGGCCAGTGAGAATGCCTGGGAAGATGTTAAGGCCAAATCAGAGGCTTCCTGGAAAGAGCTGAACGAGAGCTTCAATAAAGCGGTCTCCCGTTTTAAATAGGGTCAGCGACGCTGCAGTACCCTTTCCGGATCATTGGGCCGCACTTCGAAACGCCCTTTCGACGGCCGCCGTGCCAGCGTCGTCATCAGCGCTGCTCTTCCATATGCCATCAGATCGCTGACGGCGAGCGGTCGGTTTAAAAGGTCTAATCTTCTGAACGCACTTATTTGATCGTGAAGTTGGATAACACATCCATGGAAATATTGGATCGGTCAAGGTACTGGATGAAACAGGATAAGCGAGAAAGCTGTTCCGACGGTGGAGAGATATGCGGGGACGTCTGGTACCTATTCGCCATCTTGGATGAATGCTCAGCCGCCGGCGCGTTGCCGAGCTCGGCAACATCACGAAGCAATTTGCGCGTCGGAACGAACACCGGTCTGTGATTGGCAGCGGGGTTTCTCAAAAAGGGATTCAATGCCCTCCGACACAGTCGGGCGGTGGCTGGCGGTTGGTTGGCCCCGTACATCTGGTATGGGCATGCCCAATTCGCGCATCACGTCCATGTTCTTGGGTTTTTTCGCGCCGTTGTAGATAAGGCGCCGTCGTCGTTTTCGTATAGGTGCATCTGGCTATCGGGCGAGGTGGTTTGGTTCTTAATTCGTTCAGTGTTTCAATTGGTTGGTGGAGAAGATAACTCCGCGACCGCTGAACTGGCTTGGAGGAGGGAAGCATGCATCGGTTTGAAAAACCAGACAATTTAGTTGAATTGATCGAAAACAGCCTTGAGAAGTATCCTGACAATGCCATGTTCGGAACCAAGAACAAAGAGGGGGAATACGAGTGGGTGACCTACAGAGAAGTCGGCGAACGTATTGACAACCTTCGCGGCGGTCTAAGCCAGGCAGGTATAAAAGCGGGCGATGCCGTCGGTATCATTGCAAACAACCGCGTGGAATGGGCGATCACCGCATATGCCACATTCGGCCTCGGTGGGCGGTACATCCCGATGTACGAAAAAGAACTGGTCAAAATTTGGAAACATATTATCAATGATGGCGGTGTCAACCTGCTGCTGGTGGCCACCCCTGAAATATATGAACAGATAGAAGCAATGCGTGATGAGCTGCCGGGACTTGAAAAGGTCTATCTGATAGAGGGCGATGGGGAAAATACCATGTCCGGCCTGGAAAAAATAGGTGCCGCCAGCCCGGTCCCCTCCATACGTCCTAAACCCGAAGATATCGCCGTACTGATCTATACTTCGGGGACCACGGGTAATCCCAAAGGGGTGCTTCTTTCCCATGGCAATTTTACCAGTAATGTCCTGGCCGGTAAAAAAGTCTTTCCCGATTTGAATGAACACGACCGGGGGTTGTCCATTCTACCCTGGGCGCATTCTTTCGGCCAGACGGGTGAGCTGTATTTTTACTCCCTTGTCGGCGGCTCCATCGGATTTATGGGAGATGTTACCACCCTGGGAGATGATATGGGCAAAGTCAAGCCGACCTTCTTAATTGCCGTACCGCGGGTATTTAACAAGATCTACGCAGGCCTTTGGGCGAAAATGAACGAAAAAGGGGGACTGGCCAAGAAGCTGTTTGAAATGGGAATTGCGTCTGCAAAGCGTAAGCGCGAGCTGTCAGAAAGTGGCCAGTCGGATTTTTTCACGAATCTAAAATTCAAGATTGCAGATGCGATCGTGTTCAATAAAATTCGGGCCAGGTTCGGAGGCCGATTAACAGCGGCTCTGAGCGGAAGCGCGACCATGAACGTTGAAATTGGGCATTTTTTTTCGGACCTGGGAATCCCTGTGTATGACTGCTACGGACTAACGGAAACCTCCCCGGCGGCGACCATGAACGGCCCATTGGCCCATAAGCCTGGAAGTGTGGGGAGACCCATTGATCATGTCAGTGTGAAAATTGATAAGATGTTTGCCGATGGAGATGAGGATGGCGAAATCATTATATACGGCCCCAATGTGATGCAGGGATATCATAACAATCCCGAAGCCACCAAAAAAGTTATGACCGAGGACGGTGGTTTTAGAACCGGCGACCGCGGACGACTGGATGAAGACGGATACCTCTTCATCACCGGTAGAATCAAGGAGCAATATAAGCTCGAAAATGGGAAATACGTTTTCCCTGCCGCCATTGAGGAAGAGATCAAACTGTGTCCGCTCGTGGAGAATGCCATGATTTACGGAGAGGGCAAGGCATATAATGTCTGCCTCGTTGTGCCGGATTTCATCGTGCTTGAAAAATATGCCGCGGACCATGATTTGCCGACCGATCCGCAAGCGCTGATTCAGGAAAATAAGATCCAGGAGATGATTTCGGGTGAGATCACCGAATCCTTGAAGGGGAAGTTCGGGGGATATGAAATACCCAGAAGATACACGTATCTGAGTGAAAATTTCACGCTTGAGAACGGTACGCTTACCCAGACGATGAAGTTGAAGCGGCGGGTCGTGCTGGAGCAGCAAAAAGATCAGATAAAAGCGTTATATGCATGAAGAAAAAATGCGGTTGATGCCGCCTTTTTCAGGAACGGCAAGGCCGGAAGCGCCCAGCGGTAAACAGCAGCGTTGACCCGCCGGTTAGAAGACGGGTCGCCCGCCTTGGATCTCGTTTCGAGGTCCTCCGATGGGCACCCGGCCGCTGTTTGGTAGAAGTGGTGCTGGCTAGACCTGACAGAAAGAGGTCTCGAAGCTTGATGAATCGGGATTCTGGGTCACCATGGATCATCTCGTCGAACTTCATGTTAGGTCGATACGGGGCTCGGCCTGAAAAGAGGTCGGTCTATTTCTGGCCGGATTTAAACCGTTTCCGCCGCCGTACCGACGAGGTGATCCGCAGCATGCACTTTTACGGTCCACGCGCACGCGTTCAATGCACCGCGTCAGCGGTTCCCAGACCGCGTGTTGGCGCACACTTCCCAGATGCGCTTGTGATGCCCGGCCCTACGAATTCTCCTTTCAGTAACCATCACCCGGTTCCACGGCGGTCCAAACAGTCTGCGCATGCATTCGCACGTGAAGAAGCGCTTTTCGATTTCAGCGGTCCTGCACCGGGTGTCGCTGGCTGAATTGAATCTTCCAAGGAAGAGTCCTCCGGCCACCAGCCTGTCCGCCAACCGCCTGACAATGGCGGTGGTAATGTCGAATGGAAAATAATGCAGGGATTGATCCGCCACGATGAGGTCGAATAGTTCTGCTGCAAACGGAAGTCCCTCCCGGATATCGGCCCTGACAATTTTCGCACCCGGAACCAGCAGTTTGCAAAGCGCCAGCGCCCTTTCAGATATGTCGATGGCACTGACCGCAAAACCAAGTTCCATGAGCAGGCGAGTGTTATGACCGGGACCACATCCCACATCGAGGGCCCTTCGTCGGTCGCGCCCAGGCGGCACCCTGTGAATCCAGGTTGCGAGCCAGGGGTCACTCTCGCCAATGGGGCCATCATGGCGTGGGCGTGCGTACTTTCGGTCCCAGTAATTCTGGTGTAGTCCCCCCTCATCCATTTTTGGCCGTCAGAATGTCGGACAGCATCCCTGCCACAGCTCCCGAAAGCTGCTTACATTTATCCATGTTGTGCTGCGGGCCGAGTCGATCCAATACAGAGCTGCAATTGGAAGCGCCATAAGCGCTCCTGAACCGTTCACCCAACGCCCGGGCGAGTTGGAAGACTTCCTTTTTGGCCGCCTCCCTGTCCGGTTCCATTCTTCCATAGAGGTACCCAATCGCCACCAGACCGCCGGTAAGCGCACCGCAGGTTCCGTCAAAGGTCTTCACCGCACCGCCACCGAAGGCGCTCGCGACCCGTGGGATCTCCCTGGACGGTCGCTTTCCGTAGGCGTCGACGATGGCCCTGGAAACTGCCTCCGCACAATGAAAACCAGCGCTATGATAGGCGACAGCTGTTTGAACGATCTCTTCTCTGTTCATCGCGATATTTTCCTGTTGGATGCGTTGATATGGCTTGATTGAACGATATGTTCGGAATACATATAACTCAAATGATTTGTTTTTATAAAAAGGATAAATATGAGTTATGCAAGCATGAACCTGAATCAATTGCGAGTTTTCCATGCCGTCGCCCGTTTGCAGAGTTTCACGCGCGCTTCGACGGAGCTGTGCATCACCCAACCGGGGGTCAGCAAACATATCCAAGCGCTTGAATCCCATTATGGGATTCGGCTGTTTGACAGGCTTGGGAAAACCGTGGCGCTTACGCCCGCCGGCGAGACCTTATCTGCAGCAACGACATCCATCTTTCGGTCATTGGAGGCTGCCAAGGCGAAGATTGACGATATCAAAGGTGTCACCGGGGGCAAGTTAAACGTCGGCGCCAGCTTCACTATCGGGACCTATTTGATTCCGGAAATCTTAAGCCGGTTTCACCAGCTGTACCCCGAAGTAGAGATCACACTGGAGATCGCCATGAGCCGGCATATTGCGCAGAAGGTGGTTTCCAACGATTTGGACATCGGCTTTCTGGGCGCGCCCGCCGGAGATGATCGGTTGGTTCTGCAGAAGATGATGACGGATGAGTTGACCCTCGTTGTCGCTCGCGAACACCCCTGGAACCGGCGAGAAAGCGTAAACGCCGATGAATTACGCCGACAACCCTTTCTATTGCCGGGTCCGGGTTCCGGTACGCGAAGCACCATCGAAGCGCATTTAGAGCAGGCAGGCATACGGCTGGCGAATACAATTGAGTTCGGCAATATCGAAGCCGTCAAGAAAGCGGTCGCGGCCGGAATGGGCGTGTCCTTGTTGTCCAAGCTGGCAGTGATGGGGGAGATCGGCTCGGGCGCGCTCAAAAGTCCCAAGCTGAGCGGCATCCGTCCTTTTCGTTCCCTCTATTTCGCACGCCACAAGGATAAATTTCTGTCCACGACCCTTCGGGTGCTGATCGAGATGTTGGCGACGATTCACTTTCCCGATATGGGCAGCTCTGATCCGCTTTCCGGGTGACCCGACGAGACCCCATAACGCCCTGAAGCAGCACCCTCCTCAGAGATCGCCGCCGATGGTTTACGGATGGTGAGCCGCGGGTCATAGTTTGACCCAGAGCAGCACGGCCGCCGTCTCCCCCGTGTTCTTCCAACTCGCGGGAATCTCCCGGGTGAGGTGGATGACGCTGCCGGTCTGGAGCCGGTGGACGCGGTCGCCGAGGGTCATCTCCATCTCGCCGCTGATGAGATGGCCGATCTCCTCGCCCTTGTGATGAAAGAAGTGGCCTTCACAGCGCTGCCCGCGGGGCATCTCCAGGCGGAAGAGTTCTGTCGGATGGTCCTCCTGGGCGGGCAACAGACGCCATGCCTTGACACAGGCTCTTGAGAGGTGGGGGAGGGGTATCGGTTCGCCGTCACCGGTGTGGACCGCCGGCGCTGCGGGCTGCCCTTTTTCTCCGAAGAAGCCGCTCACATCCACCGCAAGGATCTCGGCCATCCTTACCAGAGCGGGAAGGGAAGGGTAGATGAGGTTGCCCTCGATTTGAGAGATGGTGGAGGGGGTCACTCCCACGTGGCGGGCCAACTCCTTCTGGTTCATACCCTTGGCGTTGCGCAGGATTTTGAGCCGTCCGCCGAGGTTGAGCTTCCCCAGCAGGGGCGGCGTCTTTTCGAAGCTCACCGCATTGTCTTCACTCCAATAGGTCACCAGTTTGTTGAGCCGGGCCGGTTTGCGCCCCTTGGCCTTGATGATGGTCAACCCGGACTTGCCGCGCTTCATGGAGAGTTCCATCACCACTTGGGCAATCTGATTGATGCGGGCCCGCAGACGGGCGCTGTGGGCCTCCCGCTCGATTAGCCAGTAGGCGATGGTTTCCATCGCGAACAGGCGGGGGCAGGCCCTTGCGTAGAAGTGCAGGACACTTTCCTCATCCCCCCAGAGGTCTTGCATACCGGTGAGACTTTCGAAGATCAGGTGAACGTGTCCCCCGAGGGCTTTATGGAGGTTGTTCACGGCGTCCATCACCTGCTGGGGTTTCTCCGGAGCGCCGATTTTAACCAGCTGACAGCGGCGTCCTTCGCCGCTTGCATCATAAAAATCGCGGAAGATCGTCGAGCCTTCGCCCTTGCCATTCGTGAAGCAATCCACGATGGTGAAGTTGTCGGCGTCGGCCAGTGGTCCCAGATCGGCCATCAAGGTCTTGGGCGAGCGGTCGAAGCTGACGTAGATGAGGGGGTGGTTTTGATCCCGGCAGGCGGTGGCCAGCTGGTAGGCGAAGGGCTGCGCCAGACTGCCGGCAACGTCGTACCAGATGACGTTGTCGCCGACAAAAAGACTTCCAAGGTGATCGTCCAGAGCTGCAATGCCGGTGGTCAGACGCTTCTCTTCCAAGGTTTTCTCCAACGCGGAATCATTCTGAGGACCGTTGTCGCCCCCAACCTGTTACCACGGATCGTCTCTATGGGGCAAACCCCCGCAGCCGCAGCACTGCAGGGACCTTTCGGAAAATGCGGTTTTACTGGAATTGATCCCGCACACCCAATCAGGTGTCTTCGCAAATGAGATCTCACCAAGTGGATTAGATGAGATACCGCTTGGCCTTGGCGGGTGGAAGGGGCAGCACCGTGACGAGACGGTGATCACTGCCGCTCGCTACCTGCACCTGGGCGGGTTCCTCGTTGGAGGCCTTGCTGTAGCCGGCGCAGATGGATGCCGCCAGAAGGACGGCCGCCTCGTCGCCGCCGTTGGGGATGACGACCGTGGGGCCGGGTACGCCCATGACCTTGAGGACCAGATCACGGTCCGCGTCCACCAGCGTCGCAAGCTCGGTGTTCTCCGCCTGGGTTCTGCCCACGGCGATTTTGACCGCGGGCGTCAGCCGCAGGTGCCGGCCATGCTTCAGCAGGTGCAGTTCTCTGGGGGTATAGGTCTCCTGGTGATCGAAGAGGTCGCACAGGCGCTGGCTGTAACCCTTGTCGGTGAGCAGGCAGCCGCCCGCCGGCGACGGGTAGTCCTTGACCCCGTATTTTTCGGCCAGGGCCATCTGGGGCTTGCGGGTGCGGCCGCTGAGATCGAGGAGCCGCTCGCGGTCAACCAGACCACTCTCCTCCATCGGGGTGGGGGGCAGGCATTTGGCGCTCAGGGGCCGCAGGATGCGGCCGTCGTGCTGCGAATGCTTCTCCACATACCGCAGGGCGGATCGGTTTTGGGACATGGGACGCTGACCCATCACCTCCCCGCTGAAGAGGAAGTCGTAACCCTCCGATTCCATCATCTCGCCGGCCACGTGGAACATCAGGCTGTGGCAGTCCATGCAGGGGTTCATGTTCTTGCCGAAGCCCGCCGGCGGTGCCTTCATCATCTCCAGGTAGCGGGGGGTGATATCGCGCACGAGTAGGGGGATGTCGTGCGCCGCTGCGGCTGCGCGCGCCTTATCGGCGGAGAAGAAGGGCGTTTCGAAGCTGACCCAGGTCACCGCGATCCCCTGGTCGCGAAGAACCAGGGCGGAGAGAATGCTGTCCAGCCCGCCGGAGCAAAGGCCCAGTGCTTTGACGGTTCGGGTTGCCGGTGAAGCTTGTGTTGTATTCATGCGCTCTCCCTCGAGGATTGCTTCCCGCTGCGTCCCCCTGCACCGCCGCTGCCGGCCGGCGGTGTCTGCCGCCGCGCCGCCCTCACCCCTTTTCATCCGGAATGGTGGCCTGGCAGGTGTAGGCGTCGTCGGTGGTGACGAGATGATCGTCCGCCGGCCGACTGGGTTGGAAGAGCGGACGCACATCCTCCAGAATCATATAGAAGCACGGCACCAGAAACAGGGTGATGACGGTGGCGAACAGGATCCCGTATCCCAAGCTGATGGCCATGGGAATGAGGAACCGGGCCTGGCGCGAGGTTTCGAAAATCATGGGCGCCAGTCCGCCGAAGGTGGTCAGGGTCGTGAGAACGATGGGCCGGAAACGTTGGATGGCCGCCGCCTGGATCGCTTCACCCGGCCGCTGGCCGGCACGGCGCTTGCGGTTGGCCAGGTCGACGAGCACCAGACTGCCGTTGATCACCACGCCGGAGAGCGCCACCACGCCGAACATGCTGATGACGCTCAGGCTGTAGCCCATGATCAGGTGACCCACCGCGGCCCCCACCAGACCGAAGGGGATGGCCGACATGATGATGGCCGGTTGGACATAGCTGTTCAGGGGCACGGCCAGCATGATGAAAATAACCCCCAGGGCCAGGAGGAGACCGCGTATGAGGGCCTGCATGCTTTCGCGTTGATCGGCCCTGCGGCCCTCGAAACTATAGACCAGGCCGGGGTAGCGGGCGCCGAGTTGCGGCAGGGCCTCCCGCTTCAGGTCGGCCAGGATCTCACCGGCCCGGCTGCGCGGCTTCACGTCGGCTTCCACGGTCACTATCCGGCGGCCGTCCTTGCGCCGGATATCGGTGTAGGCCCGGCCGCGGTTGATCTCCACGGCGTCCCGTAGGGGGATTTCACCGCCGGAGGGGGTCTGCAGAACCATCTCTTCGAGGTGGAACTCCGACTCCCTTTCCCACCGCGGCAGGCGTACCATGACCTGGATCTCGTTGCGGCCGCGCTGTTGGCTGAGGGCTTCGGCGCCGTAGTAGGCGGCCCGCAGCTGGCGGGCGATTTCGCGGGCCGTCAGACCCGCGTTCTGGGCCGCCGGCTTGAGTTGAAAGTCAAGTTGGGGCTTGCCCGGAGAGAACCCATCGTTCACGTCGCTGACGTTGGGGTAGTACGCCAGGTCCTCGGCCAGCTCGGCGCTGGCTTTCTCCAGGATCTCCATGCGTTGATGGCTCAGCTGGACCGACAGCGCAAAGCCGCGGCCGGGGCCGCCGGAATCGCTCTCGAAGCGCAGGCTCTCCAGTCCAGCGAGGATGCCCACCCGCTGCCGCCACAGCTGGGTGAATTCGGCCGTGCTGATGGGCCGCCGGTCGGGCGGCGTGAGATAAACCCGTACCTGCGCCTGGTTGGCGTTGGCGCTGGCATAGATGCCCTCCACCAGATCCTCGGCCCCGTTCTCCGCCGCCACCGCCTGGGCGGCGGTCACCAGGCGCTGTTCAACCGCCGCCGTGCGGCTGAAGGCGGCACCGAAGGGCAGGGTGGCCGAGGCCCGCGCGAAGTCCGACTCCACCCTGGGAAAGAGCTCGAATCCCAGGCGGCCGCTGCGCATGTAGCCGATGGTCACGATCAGGATGGCGATGCCGATGGCCACGGAGAGATAGCGCCAGCGGATGACACCCTTAAGGAAGGGACCGTAGCCGTGGTGGACGAAATGCAGAAAACGTCCGCTGAAGCGCTGCTGCTGGCAGTGCAGCCAGCCCAGGGGACCCCACTCGCGGCGGGGGCGCTTGTGGCCGAGATGGGCCGGCAGGATCAGCAGACTCTCCACCAGGGAGATGGCGAAGACGCAGATGACGACCATGGGGATGACGCGGAAGACCTTGCCCATGAAACCGGGAATGAAGAGCATGGGCAGAAAGGCGATCATGTTGGTGAGGACGCTGAAGACGATGGGAACGTAAATGTCGCGGACACCGGTGACCGCCGCCGTGAACCAGGGCAGGCCCTGCTGGCGATGGTAGTAGATATTCTCCCCCACCACGATGGCGTCATCCACCACGATGCCCAGGGTGACGATGAAGGCAAACATGGACACCATATTGATGCTGACCCCCAATCCGGGCAGCAGGAGCAGGGAGCCCAGAAAGGAGATGGGGATTCCCAGACTGACCCAGAAGGCCAGGCGCGCCTCCAGGAAGATCGCCAACAGCAGGAAGACCAGCCCCAGCCCCAAATAGCCGTTCTTGAGCATCAGTTGGAGGCGCTGGCGGTAGATCTCCGAACGGTCGTTGCGCAGCTCCACGGCCAGCCCCGGCGGCAGCTCGCGGTTGAGGTCGGCCACGACCGTACGCACCGCATCGGCGACCTCGATGGGGGTCTGCTCGCCCACCCGGTATACCTCGAGCAGCACGGCAGGCTGCCCGTTGTAGGTGGAGCGGCGGTCGGTCTCCTCGAAGCCGTCGGTGATGGTGGCGATATCCTCGAGCCGCACGGGGGTGCCCGCGGTGTCGGTGATGATGGGCAGGCGGCCGAACTCGCGGGCGTAGTCCCGCCGCTCCTTGACCCGTACGAGGATATCACCGCCGGCGGTCTTGATGGCCCCGCCGGGCAGTTCCACCGCGGCGCTGCGGATCCGGGCGGCCACCTCGTCGAGGCTGAGCCCGTAGGTCCGCAGCTGCCCCTGGGAGATCTCAACGCTGATCTCGTAGTCGCGCACTCCGGTGAGATCCGCCTGGGTGATGGCGGGATGCTGCACCAGCTTGTCGCGGATGTACTCGGCATACTCCCGCAGCACCTGTTCGCGCTGGTTGCCGTACAGGGCCAGGCTGACCACGTAGCGCTGGCGGGTGGCAATGGTGATCTTGGGATCTTCGGCCTCGTCGGGGAAACTGGTGATCCGGCCCACCTCGGCGTCGATATCCTGGGCCAGGCGCTGGATGTCGCCCCCCTCGATCATCTCCACCGTGACCGTGGCCCTGCCTTCGCCGGCCGTCGCGGTGATCTCCTTGATGTCGCTGAGGCCCTCAATGGCCTCCTCGATGGCCAGCACGATGCCCCGTTCCACCTCCGCCGGGCTGGCGCCGGGGTAGGGGACGCGGATGTTGACCCGGTCCAGCTCGAAGTAGGGGAAAACCTCCTGCTGAACCTTTCTGGCCGTAAAAAGACCGCCCACCAGCAGGATCAGCATGAGGAGGTTGGCGGCCACGCTGTGGCCGGCCATCCAGGCCAGGGGGCCTTTCCGGATCTCTGCCTCTGGAGCGTTCATGACGCGGGTTCCTCTTGCGGTTTAGCGTTCCGGGGCGCATTGTCCGGGGGACGGGGTTTTACCGTGTCGGTCTGCAACGGCATACCCTCCACCGGCGCCGGCAAGGCGGTTGTGATCAAGCGGTCGCCGTCGGCCAGTCCCTCCTGCACCACCACCTGGTCGGCATCCCGCCAGACCGGTGTGACCGTGCGGATCGAGAGGGTGTCCTCGGGAGTGGCCAGCCAGACCGTGTTGCCGTCATGCAGGGCGGTGCGGGGCAGGGTGACCACGTCCTGCAACTGCCGACCCTGAATCTGGACCCGTACGAATTCGCCGATCAAGAGCGGCGCTTGGTTGCGATGGGCCGGTTCGAGGCCCAGCGGGTCGCGCACCTCGAGGAGGACACGGGCCATGCGACCCTCCGCGGTGAGGTCGCCCCGCAAGCGCACCACGGTTGCCGTCACCTGGTGGCCGGCCGCATAGAACACCTGCGCAGCGGCCCCCTTCTCCGAACTGGCCCGCGGGATTCGGATCCAATCCAGGCGGTCGATGGGGACCGACACCTCCACCCAGAACCGATCGGTGCCCACCAACTCGGCCAGCGCTTCCTGGGTGCCGATTTGAGACCCGATCGCCACGTGGCGCGACCGCACCATGGCGTTGAAGGGTGCCGTCACCCGGGTGCGCGCCAGATCCAGGCGAGCCTGCTCCAGCGCGGCCTGCGAGGCGGCCACATCCGCCTCGGCTTTCTGCAGGTGCGGTTTGCGCAGGGCCAGGTCGGCATCCACGCCGCTGTTCTTGCCGTTGAGAAGCGACCACTCCCGTCGCGCCACCGCCTGGCGGCCCTTTTCCAGGCTGAGGGCGAAATCGCTGTCCACTACCCGGCTCTCTGCCTGGTTGACGGCGAGACGATAGTCGCTGTCGTCCACTTGCAGGAGCGCCTGCCCTTGCTTGAGCAGTCCCCCCACGGTAAATTCCGGATGCAGGCGCACCACCTGCCCCCCCACGCGGGATTTAAGGACCATCTCCTCGGCCGGAATCACTAAGCCCATGGCGGTGATGGCCACTGTGTAGGGACTGCGGGTGAGCGTCTGGGTCTCCACCAGCGGTGCCAGCGGGGCCGGCGGGCGGCGTTGGGTTTTGGGCGCCGTCCGCTTGAAGTAGGCGGCGGCGGCCACGCCCGCGCCAATGACGGCGACGATCAGCAGCAGTTGAACCGTCACCCGTATCTTGGAGGTGGCGGTGGCATCGTTCGTGGACAAAACGCATGACTCCTTCCGACAAAGGTTCGGACTGGGCCCTGTGCTCGGCGCCGCGGGTTGGGACGGTTCGGCGCAAACCATGGGTCTCAGGGGCAAGCCATCGATGGACCATAATAAGCCTTATTGGCGAAAGTGCCAATCCTCATTTAATGTGGCGGTGGCGCCCCGACCGTGGAGTGCAGTGGTCGCGGCGGCGACAGGTGCCGCTGAAGCTGTTGTTGAGGGCTCTTCAGGGAGGGGGAGGCGGCGAGCGCATGCGGTTCAACGGACTGACCAGACACGGCGCTTTGCGGGTCAGCGATCCGGCGTGGTCGCCCAACGGCGGGCGAATCGAAGCGTGCGGATACGGTTTGGGATTCGGCTGTATGGGGGCGGCCGGCCGCCGGGCGCACCCGGCCGCGGCGGTTGGATGGGCCAACACCGTAATGGGAAATGGGTTAGGGGTGGTGCGGCGAACACTAGCGCCCCTAAAAGATCGCCTTGAGCCCCCAAATCATCATCGCCCACAAGCTGACGGAGAGCGGCAGGGCGATGCCCAGCCCTTTGATGAAATTGGCGCCATGCTCGGTGTCGGCCTGTCCATCATCCCATGGACGATCGCCGGCGGCGAGGTGCCGGTGACGGTGGGCCTTCAACGGTGGCGTCCAACTGCCGGCACTGCGCTCGGCGGTTGGTTGGGGATCGATCTCCCGCAGTTGACTGGCGGTGCTTGAGGGTAACATGATGCGGCCTCCCACATGCGGATACACGTTCTGCGCGCGATACCCGGCGCGCCTGTACCAGATTAAGCAGCTTATGTGCCATTAGAGAATTTTCTTATCGATTTCAGTATGCTATGGGACTTATCCGGGCGGCTGATGAGCGCGGTAGGCCCATAGCGGTGGGAAAGCGTCACTTAATTGGCGGGCGCACCCGGCGGCGGTCCGCCCCACGCACGCGATGCCGGCCAACCGACTGCGGAACGGGAGCGGGGACTGCCTGCAACCACATTGCGAAGCGGTGAGGGATGGTGCCATGCAGAACCACCTGGCCATACCGACCACGATCGCCGGCGCGGTGCTGATCAGTTTTTCAGGGGTCTGGGTAACCTGGTCGGGGGTGGCGCCCGAGGTGTCCGCCTTCTACCGGGTGCTCTTCGGCGGGCTGTTTCTGTTGGCAGCCGCCCTCTGGCGCAGGGAGGTCGATCTTCGCCCGCGACGAATTCGGCTCAGTGGCCGCCTGCTGCTCTGCAGCCTGATGTACACGCTCGACCTTTACTGCTACCACGTGGCCATCCTCCTTCTGGGACCGGGTCTCGGGACCATTCTCCCCAATTTCCAGGTCTTTATTCTGGCCGCCGCCGGCGTCCTCTTTTTCGCCGAGCCGCTGCGGTGGATGACGGCGGCCGCCTTGCCCGTGGCGGTGGGCGGTCTGTGGCTGATCGTCGGCCTGGACGCCGGCCCGTCCGCCGCCGGGCAGGGGCTGGGGCTCGCGGCGGGACTTGCGGCCGCCCTCTTTTATGCCGCCTACCTGCTCCTGCTCAGGCGGGTACAGGCCGACCAGGCGGGCACCGGGGTCTTTCGTGCCCTCATGCAGGTCTCTTTCCTGTCGGCACTGCTGCTCGGTCTGGAGATCGCGCTCCGAGGCCACTCCTTCGCCATCCCCGACCTGCGAGGGGTCCTGGCCCTGTTGGGCTTGGGGGTCTGCAGCCAAGGCATTGGCTGGATCCTGATCACCAACGCCCTGCCGCAGCTCTCCCCCACGATGGCGGGGCTGTTGCTGCTCCTCCAGCCGACCCTGGCCTTCGTGTGGGATGTGCTGATCTTCCGGCGTCCCACCTCGGGCCTCAATTGGCTGGGCGTGGGGGTGACCCTGGTGGGGATCTACCTGGGAATGGCCCCCCGTCGTAAAGGTGGGGATCCATCACAAGATGGGACCCCATCGAAATAGGGGGGCTAGCGGAACGGGGAGCCCCGTCCCGTGCGGGGCGGCACGGTGGCTCAGGATTCGGCGCCGATGGGCCGCAAGCGGTAGTAGAGCAGCCCCAGGCGCTCGTGCAGGGCGGCGCTGGTGACGCTCAGGGCCGCGGCCGAGGGCAGCCAGCTGCGCCAGTCGAAGCGCTGCGTCGCCCAGGTGCGCCGGTAGGCCGGCACGGGCAGCACCTCGAGGCCGACCGCCTCGAACAGCCGAACGGCCCGGGGCAGATGGAGGGCCGAGGTGACCAGGATGGGGCGCCGGTAGCCCTCGCGGTCGCAGATCTTGCGGCTGTAGAAGGCGTTTTCGGCGGTGTCCCGACTCATGGTTTCGGGGTGCAGTCGACCGGCGGGCACGCCCAGGTCGACCAAGATGCGCTGGTCGATCAGGGCGCCGGCCTGGGTGTGGCGCGAGACCTGTCCCGATGCGAGAATCAGCGGTAGATTCAGCCGCCGCTGCAGCCGGGCGGCGGTGATCAGGCGGCCGGCCATGTCACCGGCGGGAAAGCCGATGCCGGTGAGATCTTCGGCACGGTCGAAATAGCCGCCGCCCAGGAGGATGATGACGTCTCCGGCGATATCGTCGGGCAGGGGGTGGCGGTTCTCCAGTCCGCGGGACAGAAAAACGGCTGCTGGGCTGGTGGCGCTGAGCCACAGGACCAGGCCCAGCAAAAAGGCCGTGCCGGCGGCCGCGCCGCGTTTGCGTACCCAGCCGCGAAAGGCCAGGTAGAAGAGGATCAGCACGAAGATGCCCGGCGGCAGCAGGAAGGGGGCGATCAGCTTTTTGATGACAAACATGGGGCGGGTTTCCTATAGTGTCCGAGATGCAGATCCAGTGGCGCCGCCGGCCATGACGCGTCCCGGTGCACGGGCAGCGGCGGCAAGCGGCCGGCAGCATCATCCTACGGTGAAAAAAGTTCGCAATGCAAGCCTCTGGAACAGGAGCCCGGACGCCCCGTGAAAATCCTCTGCGTGGCCGATACCGTCGAGACCTGCTTGTACGCCGCCTTCGATGCGGCGCGCTTCGGCGATGTGGACCTGGTCCTCTCCTGCGGGGATCTGCCGCCGGAGTATGTCTCCTTTCTGGTATCCGCCACCGGGGGACCCGTCTACTACGTCCGCGGCAACCACGATATCCGGTACGACGCCAAACCGCCGATGGGGGCGATGGACCTCCATGGGCGGATCGTCGATTACCAGGGGATCCGCATCCTGGGCCTGGAGGGCTCGCGCTGGTACAACGGGGGGCCCATGCAGTACTCCGACGGGCAGATGCGCGGGATGATCCGCAAGCTCTGGCCCCGCCTCTGGTTCCGCAAACCGGTGGACATCATCTTCACCCACGCGCCGCCGCGGGGCGTGGGTGACCGCGAGGATCTGTGCCACCGGGGCTTCCGGAGCTACAACCGACTGATCGAGCAACTGCGGCCGCGCTACTTTATCCACGGACACATCCACGCCCATTTCGAGACCATGGAAGCGCGCACGACGCTGGTGGACACGACGAAAGTGATCAACGCCTATGGACACGTCTGCATTGAGATCGATGGTCGACAAACTGATTGAGCGCTACAGCACCTATCGGCGCAACTCCCGCGAAGCGGGCCAGGCCAAGTGCTTCGACGACCGCCAGCGCAGCGAGGCGGCCTTTGACGCCAAGGACCGGGGCACGCGCAGGGTGCCCCTGGAGGAGATCACCGGCAGCGTCGGCCGCTACCAGGATTTTGACCGCCAATTTCGGCCCAAATCCCACATGCCTTCGGACCGGCTGGAGCAGATCCGCGCCGCCATGAAGCGCGGTAAGCGGATGCCGCCCGTCAAACTCTACCAGATCAAGGATGAATACTACGTCGTCGACGGCCACCATCGGGTCGCCGTCGCGCGGGAATTGGGGCTGACAGAGATCGCCGGTCGGGTGATCGAGTTCATGCCCTCGGCGGACACGCTCGAAAATGCGCTCTACTGCGAGCGGGCGGCCTTTGCCGAGGTCACCGGACTGGCAGAAAAGATCATCCTCACCGAACTGGGCCACTACCCCTATCTGATCCGACAGATCCGCGACCACCAGCGCTATCTCCGGCGCGAGAGCGACGCCCAATGGACCCTGGCAGAGGCAGCGCGGGACTGGTACGACACCATCTACACACCCATGGCGGCCCTCATCGAAAAGGGCAACCTTCTGACCTCCTTTCCCGAGCGGACCATGGCCGATCTTTACACCTACATGGCCTTTCACCAATGGGAGCTGGGTCGCCGACGGCGCTACGGGCTCGGCATCGACGAACTGATTCCCAAAAGCATGGAGGCGTTTCGCACCAAAATGGCTGGCAAAAAACGATCCGATTATCCGGAGATGCTGCGGGGTATCGTGGCCTTCATCCTCATGCACGTAGAGGCCCGCCACGAGGAACGCCTCATCGAGAAACTCTACGCCCTTCCCGAAGTGACCGAAGTGCATGCCGTCCACGGCGCCGTGGATATGTTGGTCAAGATCCAATTGACCCGCGATCTGCTCACTTCGGATGCCGAGGTGATCGGCCATTTCATCAGCGACAAGGTCCGCCGCATCAACGGTGTGCGCTCCACGCAGACCCTCATTCCGGGGATCTCGCGGGTCAAACCCGTCGCGCCGCCGGCGTGACCGGCCGTCGCCCGGTGGTGCGCGGGGAGACCCGTCCGCCCGCGTTTACAATCGGTCGGTGCTGTGTTAAGGCCATGCACCAACCCACCTGAAAGACCAACAATTGCACGTGAGGAAGCAGATGACCACTGAACGCGAAAGCATCGAGTTTGACGTCCTGATCGTCGGCGGCGGACCGGCCGGGCTGGCCACCGCCATCCAACTGGCCCAGGCCGCCCAGGCGGCCAATATGGAGCTGGAGGTGGCCCTTATCGACAAGGGTGCCGAGATCGGCGCCCACGAGGTCAGCGGCGCCATCCTCAACCCCATCGCCCTGGCCGAGCTGATTCCCGACTACGCCCAGCAGGAGTGCCCCATCGAGGCCACGGTGCGGGCCGACGGCTTCTACTTCCTCACCGCCGACAAGGCCTTTCGCCTGCCGCTGACCCCCAGACCGATGCGCAACGAGGGCATGCACGTGATCAGTCTGGCGCGCTTCACCCGCTGGCTGGGGGATCGGGCCGAGGCGCTGGGGGTCAACATCTTCCCGGGTTTCGCCGGCACCGACGTGCTGTACGACGAGAGCGGCCGGCGCGTCACGGGGGTGACCACCGGCGACAAGGGCCTGGGGCATGACGGCCAGCCCAAGGCCAATTTCGAGGCGGGCATCGACATTCTCGCCAAGGTGACGGTCTTCGCCGAAGGCGCCCGGGGCAGCCTGACCGAGACGGTCGCCAAGAAGCTGCGCCTCTACGCCGGCAAACTGCCCGCTGTCTTTGAAACCGGCATCAAAGAGGTGCTCCTACTACCGGAAGACAATGCCTTCGCCCAGCAGCCGGCCAACGACATGCACTTCATGGGCTACCCCCTGCCTCTGGACACCCCCGGCGGCGGCTTCCTTTACGAGATGGGCAGCGGCAAAGTGGCCATCGGCTACCTCACCGGGCTGTGCTACGACGATCCCCAGGTGGATCCCTACGACGCTTTCATCCAGTTCAAGCAGCACCCCTTCATCCACCAGCTCATTGCCGGGGGCAAGGTGATCGAACAGGGCGCCCGCACCGTCACCACCGGTGGCCTCTACACCATGCCCAAGCTGGCCGTGGACGGGGGCCTCTTCGTGGGCGGCTGTGCCGGCATCCACAACACCCCGGCCCTCAAGGGGGTCCACCTGGCCATGAAGTCCGGCATGCTGGCCGCCGACGCCATCATCGAAGCTCTCTCCGGGGAGCGCAGCGACGCCGCCAGTCTGGCCCGCTATGCCGAGCTGGTGAAGCAAAGCTGGATCCAGTGCGAACTGGAGGAGGGGCGCAACACGGCCGCCGCCCTGGCCAAGCCGTCGCCCATCAAGTTTCTCCACCTGGGGGCCCAGTACTTCACCGGCGGCAAGGGGCTCCGCGAACGGCTCCCCCTGGAGGCGGACAAGGACACCCTGCGCCACCACCAGGAGATCGCCTTTCCCTTTCAGCCCGTGGCCAAGGAGAGTTACGACGGGGAGCTTATGGTGGACAAGCTCACCGGCGTCTACCTGGGCAAGGTGATGCACCGCGAGGACCAGCCCTCCCACCTGGTGGTCCACGACACCGATCTGTGCGTCACCCGCTGCTGGGAGACCTATCGCAGCCCCTGCACGCGTTTCTGCCCGGGCAAGGTCTACGAGATCGTCCAGGATCCCAAGACCCTCGATCGCTCCCTCAAGCTCAACCCCTCCAACTGCTTCCACTGCAAGACCTGCGACATCAAGGACCCCTTCGCCAACATCACCTGGACCTGCCCCGAAGGGGGCGAGGGGCCCAACTACAGCCAGGTCTGATCTATACCAACTAAAGCCATCTCAGTGATGCCGCCCGGTTTTCCATTCCGGGCGGCATTTGCCCATATCGCTGCAAGTCCCTCACCGTCACCGTCCGCGTTCGCCTGAAGCGCTGAACGCTGCGCTTATCCCACCCAAAGCATTGCCCCTGAAGAGCCGGTACACGG
>JASJCL010000125.1 GCA_030066015.1 Desulfosarcinaceae bacterium
CGTGTCCGCGACGTCAGCCTGGCGGCCGCAAGGGCTGCGGCCCTGCGGAAACGGCGTCGGTTCCGAAAGGCGGCCGTGTCCATATTTACCTCGAGGATGCTCTGGGGAAACAGCTCCTTGAGCATGCGGTTCCGGTCGGTGGAGGTCGGCCGCAGTCGGTTGCCACTGAGGAGGATATCCCCGGAGGCCTCTATAATGACCAATGGCGCCGCTTTTTCGAGCGTGCCGCTGACACTGTTTTCCACCAGCTGGATCGTTCCCTCTCCGGCGAGAATGATCGGGCCCGCTTCGGCAGTCGGCCGCAGCGCCAGCCCCTCTATGCGGAGTGATTTCAGATCCAGTGCCAGCGGTTTCTGGATCGAGAGCCGCGAAGCCGGTCCGCAGCCCCGCAGGTGTAGGGTGTGTAGCCCATCATTCTCGGTTGAAATATGCAGCGGGCTTTTCGTTATATGTTCACCCGGTGCCAGGCAGAGGC
Source organism: Desulfosarcinaceae bacterium (assembly GCA_030066015.1). Lineage (GTDB taxonomy): Bacteria > Desulfobacterota > Desulfobacteria > Desulfobacterales > Desulfosarcinaceae > JASJCL01. Next base: position 476 of record JASJCL010000125.1, read on the forward strand.
AGAGCTGTTGGTGACCGGCATCCACCAGCTTCTTGATGCGCTCCTCCAGGGGGATGGCCTCCCGCGGGTTCACGTGGATATCGCAGGTTTGCGCCGCACCGCCGCCCCCTGTCGGCCGCTGGCAGAGGACTTCGATGGCCTCCTGGACAGTGTCGGCTTTCTGCATATCGTTGCCGCAGTTGTTGTTGTCAAAGCTGACATCATCGGCCCGGATGTCGGTCAAAGGGGGGAAAACAGTGCGGCAATCCCCCGCCATGGTTAGTTTGCCACCCGACGCCACCACCAACGCCAGTGGAGCATAGGCGTGGGCGATGCCGGCGGGGGGCAGTTCCATCTGCTCGTCGACCGCGTTTTTAGGCCACAACAAGCCGGCGCCCCCTGTACGGGCGGGGATGCTCCAATAGTCCCCGCTGCGAAAGTTGCCGGCGCCGAAGGTTATCTGAATGCCGGCTTCCAGGGGCATGGGGCTGCCGGCAACCACTGGTTGTGGCGGGCCGCCTTCCCAGCGGCGGATCCGCGGGTGGGGGCCGAAACTCCCCGGGTCTGGGATCTGTGCCGGCGCTTCGGCCACGGTCAATTGATCGTCGGCCACACCCTCCACCGTGAGGATGACACCCGGCATGCCCTGTAGGATGTGGGTGTCGCTGAGCAGTTCGATGGTGTCTCCGCTGGCAAAGCGCCGGTGCAGATCCCCCGCCGCCGAGCCCATGGAGAGGCGTTGTCCGTTGCGGTCCTTCCAGGGCACCACAATACTGCCGTTTTCGCGCGACCACTTGAAAGTCGCCGTACCATCAGCGCCCGCGGTGTGAATTTCGACCCGGTAGTGCTGGTTCTCAAGCCGACGATAGCCGGCGGTCGCTGACAATTCACAATCGTCCAGGGTCTCTGGGGCCTTGGTCGTATCGGCTGTGAGGGTTCCCGTCGATGCACGCCGGGCCCGCAGCCAGGCGGGCAGGGGATCCCCGCATTGATAGCCGCCCGACTGCGGGGCCACCGCCACCAGGCGCGCTTGCCAGATCAATTGGGATCGGAAGGTGGTGTCGGCGCCGCCCAGGGCGGGCTCAAGCAGGGCCGGGTCCTCCAAGGCGGTGACGGTTCGCGACCACACATCCAGCTCGACCAGATACAGGCCGTTTGGGATGTCAGCGAGGGGCAGGGATTCGGCCTCGGTGATCACCAGGGGGCCTTCCGGCGGCCAATGCGGCTGGCTTTTCAGCGTGACCGGCGTCTCATTCTCACACACCTGTCCAGCTACATGCAGGCGGCCTGGCGTGATGGTCAAATCCAAACCATCAGCGGTGGGGGCGCAGGCGAATCCGGCCGCTACCCGCGGCACGCCTGCCGGGCCGACGATATCTCTGGCCACCCGTCGCAGACGATGGGCCGTTAACGCCACCTGTTCATTCCAGTCGGCGTCTATCTGGACACGGCCCTGCTGGAGATAAACGCCCTGGTAATGTTTGCGGGGATCGAAGGTGGTTCGGGATGTATCTGCTTTCATGGCGACACTCCTTATGGCCCCGACCGAAACTGTCAGGTGGCCGGGATCAGTCCTGCGTTCAACCCCCAGCGCAGGTAGTTGTTAAGTCCGGTCCGGATATTGGCCTCACGCTGGGGCTGCATCAAGCGGTTGAAAGCCCCTATCTCGGCCCCGTTTTCCGCCCCGGTGCGGATCTCCGGAGCGCAGGTAGTGGCGAGTTGGGCGTATGCATAGTGGTTTGGATCTAGACTGGTGAAGCTCGGCCGAAGCCGGAGCTGGGTGCGTCGTCGCTCACTTGCGGGGGTATCTCTCAAGGCCAGATGGGGCTGGCAGCGATGGGGACGCGGGCTGCGGGAGCCCGGGGCTAGATAAGAGTAGCGCACACAGCCGGTCTGGGTCCGCTTAGCAGTGAGGGGCTGCAGGAAGATACAGCCGTCAGCATTGATCGTCCGGCATTGGGCGGTTCCCATGAGGGTGCAGTGGGTGAGGTCCAGCGCTCCCTGGGATGCCGTAATGCAGGCACCTGCTGCCTCTAGCACGCTGTCGGCGATAGAGACTTCTGTGCTGCTGTTGCCCAGCACTAGGGCGCCCAGGCGCGATGCGCGGATGTCGATGGCACGACAATCGGCGCCAGCGCCGATGCTAAGCCGTCCGGAGGCTTGTCCCGCAAAGCTGCAGTGGTCGATCTGCCAGGTGTCCAATCGGTCGGTAACGAGGGCCACCTCACCGCTGACCAGTAGGCCGTTGAGGCCGATGCTGTTCCCAACCGCTTCCCCAGGAGCACCCGCAACCGTCAAGCCACCCAGAATACAGGGGCGGGTCAGCGTCGCGGTCCACGGACGTTCCGTCGCCGCCAGGTCCGGATCGATCTCCGCCGCCGTGTCGGCGGCGGTCACCAGCAGGCGGCTGCCCGGCGGCAGTTTTACAGCGGGTAAGGCCTCATCGTAACGCTCGCTGTCGGTGATGAGAAGGACGCCGTGGGTGCCCGCGGGCATGCGGTTCCAGGCCTCGACGGCCGCCTTGAGGTGCGGTACCCGCTGATCGATCACCGGGGAGCGCGTCTGGTTGACTTCCATGAGCCAGTCCACCGTGCCGCCAATGTTGACAAATGCCTCGGCCGCCGCCTGGCGACCGGTGGGACAGGCGCCGATGCTATCGCTGAATCCATAGGCATGGGAGGTGTGCACACGGGTGGCGTCGTCATCGGCGTGCAGGGTCAGGCGCCCTAGGACGGGATCGAGGCCCACACGGGTATGGTCCGGTGGCGGCGACCACTCGCTCAGATCGCAGATGGCCATCTGGCTCGCCGGAACCGCCAGGTCATCCAGATAGACCGTCACCACCTGGGGATCTGAAAAGTAGGTCCCGCCGCCATCGCCGGTTTGAATCCTTTTGACCTCTTCAGCCAATGGGTAGCGGCGCAAGGGGGCCGGGACGCGAGTTTCCGGATCCGGGGGTGGGATGGCTGTTTTAGGGAATGGATGGTTGAAAAGGTGGGTCTCCCTGGCCAGGGGATCCAGGTAGTATTGCTTTTCTCCCGCGTCGTTACCGACAGATGCCGCCGCCACCCGGTTGAGGAAAAAAGATTCGATGCGCCAGACAAAAAGCCCCACGTTCATAATGTTGGGCACCGGGGCTTGGCGGCGATCGATGGCACGGACATCCACCGTGCGGGGCGAGGTGTCAAAGGCGACGGCGGCATCTCGTCGAATCCGGCCGACATCGACGGTGTAGATGGCCCCTTTGCGCACATGGCTGACGTGTTGGGTCGTGGCGAGGCGCTGCATGAACTCCACCGCATGCACCTTCCACCCGCTGCTGTCCGCGGCGAAGCCGGCCAGCATCGATAGGGTTCCCTTGCGGCGTCGGTGGGCGATGGTGTTGGCGACCCGGGCCCGTGCGTTGAATGTCGCCGTGGTCAGATCGTGCTGGGTTTCAACCCCTAAAAGATCGCCGATATAGGGGATGGCCCAGGTGTCGCAGGTCTCGATAAAGGCGTTGTCATAGAGTTGCTGTATCTCGTTTTCGACCAGGCCGATTTCACGCGCCAGAACATCGAAGAGGGCCTTCAGCTCAGAATTGGCGCCCGTCTCTTTGAGATGGTAGAAGCGGGGCAGGAGGTTATAGAGGACTTTTGAGGTAAACATTTAGGCGTCTCCTCGCTATTGCGTCCAGATCATCCGCCTTGTTGCACCGTCATGCGGCTGACAACAATGCGTTCGGGATTGATGACCAGCAGTTCCGCTGGTTGAAGGCTGCCGTCGCGGCGGGCCACCGGGCGGACGGGAAGGTCTCCGCGCGCCGTTTGGAGGCCGTCTTCCCGGGCAAGCAGGTCCAAATCAACGGCCGCAATGCCGCTAACGGCCTGAATTGCGGCGATCACCACCGAGCGGCGAACGCCTTGGTTGTAGCGGGCCGCGTTGAAGTTGAAAGCCGTCGTCAGGGCATCCACAACGGCTGGGGCAACCACCTCGAAGTCATGGCCCGGTGCAATGAGCAGTTTGGCCGTCAAGTAGAAGTCTACCGGCGCACTGGAGGCGATGGTGAGGGGTTGCTGAGGGTCGCGGACCCGGTCCATCATTCGTTTTAGATTCTCCATCAGGGGGCTTGCGGCATCCACGGCGGTGCCGTCAGCAGCCACCACCGACACGTGGACCCGCCGTCGGACGCCGTCCCACACCCAGGTCGCGTGGGCTTTGCCGATGCCCGGATAGGCGGCGGCATAGGCCTCGAAATCTCCCAAGGAAACGATGCGGTCGAAGGTCAACAGGGCCTGGGGAAGGTTCTGACGCAGATCGGCCAGGGTTTCTCCATCGGCCCCGCCGCTGGCCGGAGCGGGGTTGTCCACGGCGCCGACGCCAAGAGGACGGCTGGCCAGAGTGGTGAGTTGGTGGGCCCGCAGGTTCCCCCCCAGGCCGGCCCCCTTGCGGTAGCGCGCCACCACATTGTTGGTGCCGGTTGGTAGGCGGCGCCCGGTACGACCGTCGCCGAAGGAGATGGTGGCCGTCTCCTCTTCATCAATATGGGTGGTGTACGCCTCGTCTTCCGGTCCGCTCTCCAGAAAATGGGGGACCGCCAGCCATTCGATGTCATTGACCCGCAGAGAGAGGGTGGATTCAAACCGCTTGTCCCCCTGGCCTGGTTTGTGGGTGAGGGGGCGCTGCTTGAGGATGAAGGATTGAAAGGCACTGCCGCCGTCCCCATCGCCAAGGATCTCCACCTGGGACTCGCCATGGGAGGCGGCCGCCACATTGGCGTTGATGTTCACCGAGTCGCGCCGGTAGCTGTGGCGCAGGTCGGCGGCCAGATACCAGGTGGGCGGATTGGCGTCCGTCATTGCGATCACTTCGGCGATCTCGCTCTGCATGGCGCCACTCTCAGTGGCTTCGCCGGAGAGAGCCACCTTGCGGGGCGGGATGAAGTTGTTCTCGGGTGCCATCGCTTCCATCTGGATGCGATCGCCGGCCACCGGCGTGGTCAGGGGGCCCTCCACCACTGTCAGCAGGCGGCTGCCGGCGTGGACCAGTGTCTGACGGACCTTGCCCTCGAACAGCGTTTCCAGGTCTGGACCTTCCAGGGTAAGGCGGGTGGTTTTGGCGTTGAGAAGATAGTCGCTGCGGGCGGCTTCGGCCACCGCCGTGATCTGGTAAAGGCGACGGTCGCCGTCGGCGCTGAGGACAGTCCAACCATCGCTGCCGGCGAAGATCTCCGGGTAGGGCCGCTCCAGGTCGATCTGGTTCTTGAGCGGTGCGGGAAAGGGGCGTCTCTCGGGCTGTGGCTCATTGTATGGTTTCAATGTCTTGGCCAGATGTGCGGCCAGGTTTTGACGGGTGGCACGTGCACCGCGACTAAGGCCACTCTCTAAGAATTTTTTTGCTCTATCTACGTCGTCATCTATTCCAGCCCAAATCTCTAAGAGGGGTTTCAGCAGGACTTGAAAACTCTCCAGGCCTTGGAACATCTGACGGACAGGTCTGAAAAAATGGGCCTCAAATGGATTCTCCTCGTTGGTGTCCGGAAGAATCACCGGTTCCTGTATGTCTAGGTCCTCTATGATTTTACTGCGAAGTCCTTCCGGGCCCTTTAAAACAAGATCTAGTATTGGGTTCTCGTCATCCTCCCCCGGTATTGGCTCCGGTATCCACTTATTGAAATTAGGATCGTTGTACTCCAAATAATACTCGGTCAGTCTGGCGGCTGCCATGGCGGCCATGGCCAAATGGGTTGGTGTTAGCTGAATGGCTTCGGCTTGACTCCGGAGAAAAGAGACCGTCGCGGTGACAACAGCGGCCATTAGCTGGGTGGCCGCAGCAGCCTCAAACGCCTTTGGAAGATCCGCCACTGCAGTTACGGCTTCATCAGCAGCTGTTCCCAACTCGCTAAGTGCGTCGAATACAGGCCCTAGGTCGTTGGGTGCATCGTCGCCGGCAGATGTGACAATAGTCTCCAGCAATGCCGATAGCGGATTGTTTTCTGTCAAGTCTTCCAGTTCAGTCTTTAATGTTTCAAGTGGACCTTTGATGGCGTCCGCAAATACAGTGACTAGTCCGCCAATAAAGTCTGGAATTGGAATGACCGGTGGCGGGGCGTCTGCATCATCATCCTCCTCCTCATCCTCTGTAGAGGGGGGAGAACCTAAATTCGTCGCAATGGTCTGAAATGCTTCCAGTGCACCTGTTATGCTATTACCAACATTGGTGATGCTCTCTTTTAGCGCCCCCCCCAAAGCCGGTACAGACGTCTCCACCGTTACTTTCGCCAAACTCGCAAGCGAATTGAAAAGCTCAAGTTGTTCGGTGATGGCAGTCGGCCCGGCTCCTGTGAGCTGTCTTATGGACCCTTTTGATGATGTGGCCATGGTTTCCAAAGTGACCTGGTGGACAGCGTCCAGTGTCGCTCTTCTTTCGATAGGCGGCAGGTTAATAGCGGCGTGCTGCGAGGGATGGGGCGCAAAAATCGTATAATCGGGCCATTCTTCTTTCTCACTCTCATGCAAATCTGCATTTTCGTTCAACGCCAGGTAGGACTTCATGGTGGTCTCCGGCAAGGTGCGCCACTCGGCGGCATTATGGCCATAGATGGCGGCTTTCGCCTGCATGCCGTACAGCTCAAAACCGGCTTGTGCCAGGGGCGCCGCCAAGGGGGGATCGAAGCTCACGTGGGAACGCGAGTGGCCATGGTCGGGATCCACTTTGCGCACCGTGGCCAGGAGCCACTGGTCGCTGGTTTTGTCGTCGCGCCGCTCTGGGCTGACGAACAACAGCCGGTCGCCTTCCCTCAAGCCGGTGTCGCTGCCTGCCACATAGATATCGGAGGCCCCTTCATCGGGCGGATATGGAATGGTCTGGCGGGGACGCAGGGCATTCCAGGCCACCCGGGCCGTGATCGCCTCGTCCGTTTCGAATATCTGGGGCACCTCATCCTGGCCGGGAACGCTCTGGACGCGGGTGCCAGCAGGGATGTGGATGTCGACATCACCGCCCGGGATCGCCTCCGCTGTGAAGGCCAGATAGGTGGCGGCGGCCACGGCCGGGGCCGGGATGTATGCGATCTGGCGGGCGAGTTGGTGAAGGGAGAAGGTTTCCGTGGCCGTGCGCAGGTAGGCTTCGTTGAGGAAGCGTTCCTGGTAGAAGCTCAACACGTCCAGCAAGGTGGCCACGGCGTCGCAAAGGGCGATGGTGGGGTCGCTTCGCTCGCGTGTGCGCAAGCGGGACAGGCTATCATTTTGGGCCATTCCAGTGAGCAGGCTATAAAGAAAGTGGTCATGGGTGCCGACGCGATGGGAGATGGCCGAAAGTCCTGGACGAATGGCCGGGGCGACCGGCGTCCGGTAGGTCAGCCCCTCGCAGCAGCCGCAGTCCGGCGGATGGGTGGTTGTTGGGTTCATAGGCCCCCCGTGAATTCCAGGGTCAGCTGGCCCCGCTCAGGAAAATTGGGGTCATTGTCCATCTGGACGATTTCAAGATCCCCAGGGCTGAAATAGCCCTTCTCCAGTTCGCCGTCGGGCAGTCCGCCCAGGCGATGCAACCGGGTAACATCCGCCGCGGCCACGCCGTCGATCGCGATGGCGGCGGCGACAATCTCGCTGAGATAGACCGCCTGGCCGAAGGTGTACCGGTCGGGGTGGAAGCGTCCCGTGGTACCGTCGGCCCCCATCCCGGCACCGAGGACGGCCAGCAACTCCGCCTTCACCTGGGCGGCGGTGTACCCCTCTGCCAGGCAGACGCTCACGGCGATCTCCAGTGGGGCGTAGGCGGGGGGGATGACCTCCAGGTCGTAGCCGGCCATGCGAAAGGGTTCCAGGAAGGCGCGCAGGTCATCGGCAAACACCTGCGTGACGGCCTGCCCGCCTAGCCTATCGACCGTCACGAAGACCGTGGTCCAGCTGCCGGTCCAGCGAAAGTAGGCCGCAGCGCGCTGTACACCGGGAAAGCGCTGGGCCATGGCGGCGTAGTCCGCTTCCGTGACGGCCCGTTCCTGGCGCCGGAATTGGTGCGGCGCATAGGCCTTGACCGCTGATGTGGTTTCGGGTTCGGTGCCCCCTATGGCCGGCAGGGGGTTGCGCACCTGGGTGATTCCGCTGGTGCCGCTTCTGACCCGGTTGAGGGCTTCGGCTCCCAGATTGCCCGCCTGGCCGTTGCCAATGCGATACTGGGCCAACATCTTCACACCATCGGTTGGCACACGGCCCATGACCCCATGCGCGGGGTCGCCGAAACGCAGGCGGGCGCCGCCGTCGTCATCCGTCTCCACCACGAAGCTGGGGTCTAGGGGACCTGCATGCAGGAGACTGTCAACCACCCGCCAAGTGGTGTCCCCGGAGGTCAAGGTGAAGCCGTCGGGACGGGCCTCGCTGGGGGCCTGGCGCAACAGGCGGCTGGCCGCAGTGGGCTTTTCCGCCGTACCCCAGTCCAGCGGGGCGGCAAAGGTCAGACCGCGGTGATGTACCTGAGGGCGGTAGCCATCGTCGGCCGTATCGGGAATGACCGCCGCCACCGGCGGCTGTAACCTGCGCCCATGGTCGGCCAGAACGACATTGGCGCGGGCGACACTCACCGGCGCTGTTGCCCCCTCGGCCGTCTCGGTCTGATGCAGGCAGAGGACAAAGGGCAGGGCGTCCTCGGGGTGCCAGGCGATCTCCCAGAGATCCTGATCTTCGAGGGCGTCGTGGGCCGTATTGACCGCCACAAGGCGTACCGCGTGGCGGTGAGTCGGATCTGCCGGTCCGCCTTCCTTGCCCGGATCGCGAACCTCTTCGAAGAGCAATATCTGACCAATGGTCAGCACCTGGCCGGGCGCCCGCACCAGGGTTGCGGAAGTACTGCCCACGGAGAGGCAGCAGTCGGCGTCACTCCAGGTGTGGAAGGTCAGCGCGTTGTGGGCCACGCGAAGATCGATGTCATCGGATTGGCAGGTTTCGAAGACAACGCCTTTGCCCCCATCGGCCAGGGGGTCGAAGGTCGCCGGGGGCAACACGGCCGTATCTCCCCCGCGTTGTGTTTGGTCCACGGCCATGAGCTGGGTGCCAGGCGCCAGCGTCACCGGGCCGTCCACCTGGAAGCAGACCCAGGTACGTGCGTTGCAGCCGTCGTGCATTTGATAATCCAGCAGGCGGGCATGGCGCCGCACCGAGGCGCGCAGACGGGCTGTGTGGAGGTAGGCCTCTCCAGCGGCGGCGTCCTGGAAGTAGCTCAGCTGATCGCCCACATGGGCGAAGAGCTCGGTCAGGGCGATGAGCAGATCGGCGGGGCTCTCCTCTTTCCAGTCGGGCATATGCAGGCGCATGCGATCGAGCATCAGGCTGCGGAAACTGTCGTAGTCTTTGGCCAAGTAGTCGATGGCCGGTAAGGGCGTTGCAGTTGGCGGACATGCCGACGCTGGACGACAGTCGAGGTCGCTGGGGCAGGCAGCTTTAAAAGAGAAGGTTAGCGAAGATAGGCGGCTGTCGAAAGGGGGAGAAAAACCCGCGGGGAGGCGTTTCGAGTCCCCTGCGGCGTGCAGCCGCAATCGGTAGTTGCTGAAATCACCACTCTTGGAAACCCTCAGCATCAGATGCTGCGCGTCGATCTGGACGTGCGCAATGGTTATGTCGGTGATGCGAACCCCGCCTTCGATACTGAAGTGGGCGGGCGTGAGCTGTGGCGATGGGGGAAGGGGGTGGAGAAAATGGACCGCGAGCAACAGCGGGTCCTGGGGATCGATTTCCAGGTAGTCGATCCCATTCAGTACCGGCTCCCCCTCTGACAGGGTCGTGCGCACCTTTTCGCGTCGCTGGGGCCGTTGGCAGTGGTAGCGTTCACTCATGGTACGGGTATCTCGAAGGTGTCGCTGCGGGGTTCACCATACAGTTTAAGGGTGTATGCGACATGGACCCTTAAAATGGCATCTTGGGACGCCACCCGCACCGTATCCACATCGATGACGTGGTCCAGCCAACGCTGGAGGGCGGCCTGGGTGGCGGTCTCGATGGTCCCGGCGAGCAGGTCGCTGTTGCCAGCGAAGACCGCCTGCATGAGACCGCTGCCGAAGTCGGGACGGTTGACCCGCTCTCCTGGCGTAGTGAAGAGAATCTGCGTTATCATTTCGCGCACATGGGCGATCTGATCCGAACGGGCGGTCCGCCCGCTGCTGTCGATGGTGTATGGGAAAGCGATGGCGTTCATGGGCGGCGTCCCTTTCCGGTGACGACCTTCGTCACTGTCATTGGCCGATCACCCGGGGCTGGGTGGCCACGATGGTCGGTGGCCCCTGGGGGATCTGTTCAGCGCTCTGGCAAAGACCGCTGCTGGTTTGCAGGATGACCGGTTGGCCGTTGACTTTCACCCGCAGGGCCGGCTGGAGCCAAAGGGCTTTGACGCAGGGCTGGGGCTTCCCGTTGGGCAGGGTGAAGGCACAACCGGCGATGGTATAGGTGTCGCTGACCAGCGCCACCGGTTGACCACTGACCATCACCCGGGTGTTGCTGGTGATGGCCGTCACCTGTCCCGCGTGGGGACAGATGGTTGAAGCGCCGACATGGCTGAGGGGTCCGGGCATGGTGTCTCTCTCATCTATTCAGGTAATGGTCAGTGCGCCGCTGTTGATATCCACTGTGGGGCCCATCATGGTGATGCGGGCCCCTTTACCGTTGTCGATGATGATACCGGTGTCGTTGACCATGATGGTGGCACCGGTGGTGCTGCGGATCTGGATCCCGCCTGTGGGGCCAGGGGTATCGCTGACTTGGAGCCCGTTCTTGGCCAGGGTTTGAAAGGTCAGTCCCGGCACGCCCGGCGGCACCGCATGGGCCATGGGCGGTAGCTCTGCGGTGGATCCCCAGAAACAGCCCGTCCAGATCGGATAATCGGGGTCTCCCTGTTCGAATTCGACCCAGACCCGTGCGCCGATTTCCGGTACGGTAAACAGGCCGGATCCCTTACCCGCCGCCGGCAGACAGGGGAGGGCCCAGGTGGAGAGGGCGACGCTGTTGACGTCTGGAACGATCACCTGGATGCGCCCCTCTTTGAGGGGGTCGAGATTGTTGGCCACCGTGGCGCGGTATTTTCCGTAGTATCCAGAGACGGGTTGTTTCATGCCGCCACCTTTTGAATGTTGGCCACCAGGCCATTGCGTTTAAGGGTAAAGTCCTGGGTATAGTTGCCCCGCTCGATGGTGTGGGAGACGCTCTGGACATAATACAGCCCGTTGAAGGTGGCGCCGGCCCCGCGAACGGCCACCAATTGGAGGGCTGTATTATGTCCAGAGCGTCTCCCACACCATCGAGCGGGGCAACTATACCCAGGACTTTACCCTTAAACGCAATGGCCTGGTGGCCAACATTCAAA
>JASJCL010000126.1 GCA_030066015.1 Desulfosarcinaceae bacterium
CGAAAAGGCACAGGAGCCCTCCGATGGTAATCACGGCGAACCGCCACCGATTCATCGGCAGAGCCAGGGGCAGGAGCAGGGGTAGCAGGTAGAAGATTTGAAAATTCTGATCAGTGGTGATCTCAGGCCGGATCTTCATCAGCCCTTTGTCAAAAGAGATCGCTTCGATAAGGGGCAGAATCGATGGAAACAGCTTCAGCAGGGCCAGGGTGCACACCAGCGCATAACAGAAACCGACCCCGGTCAATAGAAAGGCGAAGTGCCGTTCATTTTGGCAGTGACGGATGGTGAAATAACCGACCAAAAAGGCGCACAGGGCCGAAGTGAGAGTGGAGAAGCGCTGGGTAGTGAACTCCGGCAGGATGAGAATTCCCAGGCTAAAGCTGAAAGCAAATAGAACAAGTCCAGAACCCACGATGAGGGGTGGCAGCAAAGGCCGAGCGCCCCAGCGGAAGAGGATCATCAGCAGCAGGATCGGTAACAGAGCATTGGTCGGCATGGGATGGCCCAGGGTTTTGAGAAAATAGGTGAAGAGGGAATCAGAGAGGACAAAACCAAAGCTAAAAAGCCCAATGCGCTCGCTTGTCAACCAGGATCTCCGACGAGGGCGGATTGAACGCGGTCTGAGGCCGACTGCGGATCGCCCCGTCTGCATCACGTTGCGAGGTCTTATTTCCAATGGTCCAGATTGCGCTGCGTCCACTGTTCAAGCACCTCAATATCTGCTTTGAATATCCCGCCCAGTCGCTGCCGCATCCCCGCCGGCAGGGGCGGCCTTTTGGCTTGAACGCTGTTGACGTGCTTAATGCGTTCGAGAAGATGGAAGCGCCGAATTCCCAAGACGGCCTTGAGCCAGACCACCGCTGCCACGGTGAAGCGCGGTGGGCGCTGACTCAGACGGGCCAGAAGTGGGCTACGGTGTCTCTTGTTGGCATTGATCCGGGGGAATTGGTCGCGCCCGTTGTGAGGCAGTCCTAAAAAGGCGAGGCTCGCCTCGAAAACGGCTCTGGTGCTACTGACAAAGTCTTCGAAGAAGATCGTGAGAATCTGATCCTTAGGGAAAACCGCATAGTAACGCGCGACCTGGGTACCGAGCTGCCCAACCGTTTCGTATTGCAGAAAATGAGGTTCCCGGCACTGCGGCGGAATCCGTCTCCCCTGAGCCCGTTCTCCCTGTAAGTCCCAAGCGGTGAAAAAGCTAGTCTCATCTTCATCCAGGGTCCATAGCAACTGAGAGTGCAGTGAATAGACCAGGTCGATGGGGTTGCGCAGCATTATGATGATCCGAGCGTCCGGATTGAAGCGGTGTATCCTGTCGGCCGCAGAGGGCGATAACAGGTACCAGACCGAGGCCTCACCGAGGATCCGGTGGTGCGGCCCACGGAATCTGAAGAGGTTGAGGTATTCGTCGATGTCGTTGGTGTGCTGTTTTTGCGCGAACTCCGGACAGAAGAAGTTGGGCTCCTTGGGGGAAGACATGTAGATGTTCGGGTGCTGATCTAAATAGGTTGCCAGTGCGGTGGTACCGCATTTCGGGGCGCCGACAATAAACAGATTGGGTATCAATCAAACTGCCTTTCCGAGTCGCGGCAGGGGCAATAGGGTTGGATTGATGCCGAGGCAGCGGACCGTCAATATGAGCATCGATAGATTCCACAAGACGGTGGTGATGAAGGAGGCCCAGGCCGCCCCCAGGATACCGAAGGGGGGAATCCAGAGATAGTTGAGCACCAGATTAAGGACAGCACTACAGCCTACCACAGCGGCCGCCTTGTTCTGTTGACCGGCCATGATCATTAAAAAGCCCACGGATCCAGCCAGGGCATTTACGAGCTGGGCTGCGGCAATGATCTGCAGGGCCTGATGACTGCTGACAAAATCGTCACCAAACACCATCAGAAGGGGCTTTGCGAACAGGATGGTCAGGACGCAACAGGGGACAGAGAACATAAAGATCCACCGAGCTGCCCGGGTAACGGTTTCCTGTAGCGCTGTTCGCCGATTCTGGGTGTATAGTTCTGCAAATAGGGGCGCGGCAATTGTGTTGACTGAGGTCAGCACCACTGTGATCAGATTACCGATACGCCGTGCCGGGACATAGCGTCCAACCTCAGTGGCATTGGTGAGGGTCCCGATGAGCAGCACATCCGCCTGGGCGATCACCAGATTGGCCAGGGAGATCCCCAGCAAGGGGAGTGCCGTTTGCAACCAGTTACGGGACTCGAAGCGAGGGCGTGCTTGATGAATTAAGGGCCCGATATGTTTTCTGCGCAGCGAGACAATGATGGCCAAAACGGCGCCTGCTGAAACGGCGTGCACTGCCAAGGCGAAAGGCGCGTTGGCCTCGGTGTTCAGGCCGAAGTGGACGCTGAGGAGGAGGATTAGGATACAGGTTGGCCTCAGGATATCGTTGGCCGCCTGAGAGGGAACGATGCATTTGACTCCCCGCAGCTGGGCGTTGAAAGTGTAAATCAAGGTGTTGAGAGGGGTCAGGAGAAGACAGGCCGCCCAGATCGAGCCCACCAGAAGCTGGTGGCCGGACTCCTGGCTCAAATGGAAGATCCCGATCGCGGCGGCCCCGGCAAGGAGGCCCGAGACCAGCGTAAAACGGCTGGAGAAGGCGATGAATCCGGACAGCTTCGAAGGATTGCGGGCACTATTGTAGGCGGTCACGTACCGCAGACTTGCGGTGTCAAACCCCATTTTTCCAAAGATGACGCCGAAGTTCACCCAGGTGATGACAAAGGCATAGGTGCCGAAATTCTCCACGTCCATAATCCTTGCCAAGAGCACCTGAAGCGACAATCCTGCCGCCATGGCGGCGATTTTAACGGCAAAGGTTCCGCCCGCCCCCCGCGCGAGCTGGCTCCTAATGGAGGAATCCATCCGAAGCAAGGTTTTTAAGCGGGGGACCTCGCCGGCCATCGTGGGGCAGTTCTGACGGCGAACACCCATCTCAGCGAAGTGAGCCCTCTTCGAGAGACCGCAACACTTCGATCAGTTCAGTACGGATCTCCGCAGCCGGTGTCTCATTCGCAATGGCGGTGGTAAGACGCTGGCGAAGTTCCACCGCTGTCAATCGCCCACCCGCAAGACTGGCGGATAGGTATCGGGTGTCGTCCACCGCCTCTCTGAAGCCTTCCCAGGCCACCGTTCCCACGAGGCCTTGGGTCAGGGGATAGCTAAAGACATGGTCCCGATGTTTGGGATGATCGAAATCGTTCCAGATCTCTCCCATGGCGTGCTGGTAGGCGTAATTCATCGCACCATGATAGCCGCTGAGCCAGAGACGGAAGCCATAGTTTAAGCGGTAGATTGCCGGATCCTCGACACCGATCTGCGGATTGCCGTAAGAAAAAACCCGACCCCCACTTAGGGTCCAGCGGCGCGCGGCAGCCGGTTTCAGGGGGCCGTTTAGAATACCGAGATCGAGGGCATTCCCCGAAACCAAGTCTGCATGTGCTGGGCAGGCAACAAAGACTTTGGCCCCGCTTTGGTGAACCGCCTGCCACAACGGCAGTTGGTCGGCTATCAAATTGTCGCGTGCCTCATCTTCGCCGTAAATATACGTATCGCTATAACCGCGGGCCTTGGCGATGGAGACCCATCGCTTCACTTTACTCGTTAAAACGTCGAGGTGCCCTATAAAATCGGCAACCCGCGTCTGCAGGGCCAGTACATAGAGCGGGCCGTGATGAAACCCGACCTGGGATCGGATATTCAGAGCGGTTTCGAGATAACGATCATTCTGCTGATAGAGCGTGGGGTGCGAGATCCCATGGGCACGCAAATCGGCCATCTCCAGGGCGTACTGGCCTGCAGATTTATACTCTGAACCGATAGTGGCCACTGCGTCGGAGGTTACCTTCCCGCGGTAGTAAATCGCGTAGTCTAACGGCGGTGGTGGCAGGACGAACGGAAGGATTTCCAACTCCAGGTTGAGGCGAGCCAGGGGGCGGTTTTGGGCGGCGATACGAAGGTAGCCCCGGTACACGCCGGGGGTCGCATCCTCGGGGACCCGGATTGTGAGCCACATCTGCTGGTTGAAATCCGCCCTAAGGTCAAATGGCCGAAGTTTGTCGGCATCCCTGATGACACCCCCTTCGGGAATACGCGCCTCGCCGCTGGTCATATCGAGGTAGCGGTCGATCCCGTTCAGGTGCACGCGCAGCAGATTGGTCTTGGACAACAGATCCACTCGCACCAAGTCATTGTCTTTCACGAGGAGCTCAGGCACCAAGGTCTTTTCTTTGCGCTGGCGCACATCCTCGGCACCCGCCTGGAACCAGCACTTTACCAGATGCAGATCGACCACCTCACTGGAGATGCGGTGGCCATCTAAAGTGGACAGATCATCGAGATCGATGGTGATGCCGGTCAGCGACTGGGTTGACCTGAGTACAAAGGAAGCCGGTTCGATCTCTCCACGACAGGCTGCAATCCGCAAGGTGTCACCTTCAGCGGATGGTATCGGATCGGTTGTCGGCAGGAGAGCAAATTCAGAGGTGGGCGGCCAGGGATAGGTAGCAATGATCCGGTCCGAGGTGGGCTTCAAGTATTTGATCGATTTGGCGTAATAGCGTAGATGGCGTTGGTCTTGGGGGGAGATATAGCCGTCAATGCGGAAGCGCTTTAGAATCTCGTCGGTGGCAGCACGAAGGAAGTTGAAGCGATCCTCATTCTGCGAATCATCTCCATCTCGAATCTTGAGTACAGGCACCGTGTATTTTAAAAGCCGCTTTTGGATCCGCTTCCCGGCATTGCTCCAGGCGGTTTGTTTCAAGCGCTCATAGCCCACCGGATCAGGTGTATGCCCATCAAGAAGCACCCGATCCACCTGCAAAGAGATACGGGCACCTGGTTGACCCTCAATGAAAAGCCCGATGCGGTCAAGCCAGACGCCAACATCGTCGACCTGGGCACCGTAGAAATAGGTATCGACGAGTTTGGTCGCCTTCTCCCGGCTTGCCAGACCGATATCGGTCTTATGGGTTACCCAGTCAGTAGGGGTACTTATTGGGGAGAGCTTGTAGACGCCGGTGCGCCTTACGGGAGACAGAGCGATATTGGCCCCCAATGCTACGGCAGCATTTCTGGTGTTGAGGACTCGAATATCTCCCTCTAAGATCAGACTGCCGTCCAATGGCACCTGGGTGGGAATCGCAAAATACACGTAGCGCGCCGTGACCAACTCCAGGTCGATGGACAACACCTTGCCACGCGCTGGATCCGTGGCATCGACGGTTGTGAATCGGTGGATCTTGTAACTGCCATTGGAACTCCAGAGTTCGAAATGGGGCTGTTCTTCGAAATTGTAGCGAAAGTCGACCAACTGCGCATGGGCAGGCCAGGCAAGGCTGATAATGAACCAAAGCACTCCCACAACTGATGGTTGAATGAGTATTCTCATGAATCGTTCTCGTCGCATGGGGTAGGGTAAAATCGTCTGAATGGAGTGAAGCACGGCCACAGTCGCGGCGACCTTATGTTCGACGAGGTAGCGTCGACGAGACGGCCGTGTCATTAAAGCAACGTCAGTTGCAATTCACTGCCGGTATGAACCGAACCACGGCCGGTGTTCATCCCCTCCGGCACACGCGCTAGGGCCAGCGAGATCTGAGACATTTGCCAATGGTTCGCAGCATGGAAAATAGGGTGACGTTGCCGAGATTCGGCCCAAGATTCAAGGGCGCCCATGCTCCCAGGAATTCCAGTTGGGGATCAAGCATGACACGGTTCTCCGCACCGATGGCGGACCAGGTTTCAACGTGCGCCAGCACCGACGCCAGATCAAATGAGATAGCCGTTCGGGAGGAGATCAGCGGCTTGGCGGGAGATTGTAGGGCGAGACCGCAACCGGACCGGATGAGAAGCATGAGATTCTCCGGCAGATCGTCGACCACAACGACCTGTTCCGGCCTGCAGGCGAATCGTCGGCAGACGATAGGCATCGCAAGGCTCTTCACCAGTCCCGCTTTAAGTAGGCTGACCCACTTCAAGCGTCGCAAGGCTTCCAAGACCAGATCGTTGGCACAAATGAGGAATTTGGGCACTTCCGGCAAGATACCAAGGGCAACCAGGATCCTCTCAGCCTCCGCTTTAGTGCGGTGGGTTAAAAACCCGATCGGGAGCCTGGCCTCGCTGAAGAATTCACGGGTATTGGCATGCAGACGCAACACCATAGCATCACCGTCCCCAACACCCCTCAGGGTGGTAACCAGCACACCGTCGATATCAAACAACAGAATGGCGGCTGCAGGATTTAGTCCAGACACTGGATGCCCCTATCCGCCAGCCACTTCAACGTATCCTTGTAAGCGGGGTTGTTGCCGGACCAAGGATAGTGATGAATCTTACGGCTGATGAAAATATCGGGCCCCACTATGGGGCTATCGTAGAGAGCGGACCATGACAACACCGCCGTGATCCACTTGGTGTCGTCAGCGCCGACCAGTTCTTCGCGCGCTGCCACAAGGGTTTTGCCAGATTCAACTGCATCATCGACAATGGCGATCCATTTGTATTGTTTCAGATCTGGCGAACTGCGGACAACCGGCCGAGTGATATGTTTGCTCAGACGACACATGCAATTTCGAAAGGCTGGCAATGTATAGCAAGCGGAGAGAAGGGTCGAGATGCAACGGACCTTGAACAGCTTGTGTTTCAATCGACTGCCATTGCGACGTATATCCAACACATGTAAGGGGAGTTCCAGCTCTCGGGCCACGATGCTAGCGGTCATGAGGCCGCCATTGGCAATCCCGACGACGCAGTCGATGTCCGGATAGAGGTCGCGAATTCGGGCAGCCAATTCCATGCTGAGGATCTCGGCCTGTTCGATCGTCAGAAACAGTTTGTCGCTCGTTTCCACGAGTGCCTGTATTTCTGGTATGCCGTCCCTGTGTTGACCCATTGTTTAGGTGTTTTACCCATCTTGAATGAACGACATAAAAGATGTCGAATATCACTTGCTCGGTTTATCTCTGATGATCGCTTGAACAGTATGGCAAAATCCTTCGGTCAACGGTACCGGATTGTTCCGATTCCCCAGCGTTTCGTCGATCACGAACGATGATTCAGCAATGGTGTGTGGATGAATTCAGCGGCTAATTCTAAATGGCCATAGCTCCGCCTGGTCGGTTTTCAAAGACACTCAATTTAAAATAAATTAAGCGAAGAACTGAAACCAAAATTTTGCATTTCGAATCGCCACTAAATGCAAGACTGGTTGTTTTATTTAAACCAATATTCAATCTTTTTCGGATGGTTTTTAATGGCCGTTATTTGGAAAGTCAACTCTAACAAAAATGAAAAATATGACGTAATGGTCGGGGACCCAGGAAATGAAATACGTATTTTTTTTCTGAGCAAGATCAAAGAAGATCTATAAGTATCCATATTCTTATTAGTTGCTTATGAATATTTGATTAACGATATAAAGTAAAAACTGGTATCATACTTTTTTCTTAGTTTTGTACTATTTATTTGGATGTTATCGCCTCAATTATTGATAGGTGTATAAAAATAAAATAAGCCATTTTTGGGTATCTGGGTTGATTGTCTATAAGCGCACTTAAGTGTTATCCAAAGTCCTCATAAATATTCGAATTAAAATGATTTTCTCCACCCGCCTGCCAATTCATGGGTTAACAGAGGCCGGTCGCTTGACAATTGTGTATGAGTTCATTTAATACCCACACTTCATATTCACTTCCCAGTTGCCACCTGGATCAGGATCTATTGACCGGAATCGGAAGGGGAGACGAGAGGATACCTAAAGGACTATGGACTCACCGATTCCCATCTTCATCGTCGGCCGAAATCAACTCCAGAACGATCTGCTTCAGTCGTATATTGAATCTCTAAAGGATTTCACTTGTACCTGTATGACCTCTCTGGGGGGAGATCTCATCGACGCGGTCATCAACAACGAGAAGACCATTTTGATTATCGATGCCAGCGTCATCGATATCGACACGCAATTGGGCAATGGCAGTGGTCTAAAGGAGGCGATTCTCAGCCAACGCTGCCATCCCGTTCTCTTCAACGTCGATGCCGACCAGGAGATCGAGCAGGAAGCCATCCGCAAAGGGATCCGAGGGGTCTTCTACTCCAGTGAGCCCATCGAGCATCTGTGCAAGGGGCTGGAGAGGGTCTTGGCGGGCGAATTGTGGTTCCCCAGAAGCGTTCTCTCGGCCTATATCGTCAGCGCCACCAAACGCGGGTTGGCACCAGATCCCATGCCCAATCTACTCACCGTCCGTGAGCGCGACATCCTCCTCCGTCTGGCCAGCGGGGCCAGCAACCAGGAAATTGCCGACCATTACAACATTAGCCCCCATACGGTAAAAACCCACATCTACAATTGTTATAAGAAGATAGGTGTCTCCAACCGCATGCAGGCTACCTTGTGGGTATCCCGCTATCTGTGATGCTCTCTGAAAGGGGGCCGTCGCTCACGCACGGCCAGACAGCTTGCCCCCACTCCCTGCTAACCAGGATCACGCAGCGCTCCAGCAATCTAGGAGATAAATCATACCGGTAGCGTATTGCCCCTGATGCCGGCAGTCGATACTGATTATCCCAGGACCAGTGGTGTGTGGACCTCCTGATGCACGTGCACGTCAATTCGATCCCACGATGGGAATCGCCCGAGAATTATCGCTCGTCTTTCCTGCAGACCGCTGAGGAATGAAGCGGCATAGGCACCAATTGTCAACGACCGGACGGTAGACCTTTGGCGTTTGGAGGATGAAAGGCTTGGGGCGATCGAATTCGCTTTTCGGAAGGATAAGATGGCACAGACTATCAGCGATCTTCTGATATTCGTGGCCCTTCTCATTGCGCCGACAATGATCAATTGGGCAAGCCTCGACACGAGGTACGCCGCGTCGGTTGCAGCCCCTCCGCTCGCTGGAGATATACCGACGGGCGGCTTGGTAGGTCCATTGGACCAGCACCGCACGATCAGTGGACGCGGGGTCGCCGAGATTCTGATGGCCAGGACCGACCTGCCGGAGAGCGAAGGCGATTCCGGTCGCAGCGCGACAAGGGTGGCCGAGGACCAGGGGGTCTACGGCGACTCGGCGAGCGTATCCCTGTCTAAAACAGCCTTGCTAATCGCCACAGGGGTCGTGGGGTTGATCGGCATACGCCGAAGAGGCGGCCGGAAGAGGTGAATGGCCGTATCCGGCGGTGTCTCGCTCTCTACCGAATACTGGGAAGGGCCCCGCTGTCGACCACGTCGCTCATCGCATCCGCCGACCTTGCCTCTCGGCCCGTGCACGGGTGTCGTTGTCGAGCATCCGCCGCAGGGTGACCAGCAGATCGTTGGCGGCCGTATACCGGCGGCCATAGCCGAGGTTAAACGCGTAATCGAAGTCGGACGGATTGCGGCCCTGGTTGTGCTGCAGGATGGTCTCCAGTTTGTCCAGACCTTTGGCCAGACGCGCCTCGGGAGAAGCGGCGGTTTCATACTCCTCCCAAAGCTCCAGGAGTTCGGCGCGCAGGGCTTCCGGCAGGTCGCTGATCAGCGCCAGCAGGTCCTCGCGTTCCTGAGCGCTTTTGTCGTCATCCGCCGTCTGATGGATGGCGGGGATATCGCCGTTAAGGGCTTCCCCGAGGTCATGAATGAGACAGATCTTGAGAAGATGCAGGAGGTCTACCTGGGGCAGTCGCGGGGCCAACAGCATGGCCATGAGGGCCAGCCGCCATGTGTGGGCGGCCACACTTTCGGGCTCGCCGGCAGAGGTCCAGGCGCTGCGGTAGGTGTGCTTCAGGGATTCGGCGTTGCGCAGAAAGGTGAGAATGGCGGCGAGCTCTTCGGTTTGCATGGTGCTTTCTCTGGTTGTGGCGGTGATGGATAGCAAACGGGTGGTACCCTATCAGCGCAGCCGGTAAAGGTACATCTGCACCCCGGGCGACTGCGCCTGACGGTCGGCAAAGGCCGGATCGCGGGTGGGTGTGAAGCCCATCCGGTCGTAGAGTGCGGCCAGGCGGGGGTTGTTGGTCAGGGAGATGAGGCGCCGATAGCCCCGCGCCTCCATGGCCGCCACAAAGGCTTCCACGGTGAAAACCCCCACCCGCTGGTTGCGGAACTTGGTGGAGATGGCCAGGGCCCCCAGCTCTACAGTTTCGGTGTCAACCGCAAGGGCTTCGGCACATCCCACCACGATACCGTCGATGCGGGTGATGAAGAAGTTCTCTTTTCTCGCCGCCACATAACTCCGACTGCGCGCCTTGATATAGCCTTTGCGCTTGTAGAGTCCCAAGATGCCAAGGACCATGTCGATGTCGGCCGGACCGTGGACGGGATCGAAGCGCTCTTTGAAGTTATTGGCGATGAGGGTGCCGGAGCCTTCGATGGTGAACAGTTCGTGTTTGATGGCGTGCTTACTCGCCGGCAGAATGTGCACGCGGTCGTAGTCGCCGCCATCGATGCGCTGGCAGATCCGGTGGATGATGCCCTTGAAATTGGCGTTCGTAATGAGATCGCCGTAGCTCGAAACAGCCGCCTGGGCGGTGGCCGTGGAAAGGGTGTTAATGCGTCTCCCGGTCGCATCACAGAGCGCCTTGCGCTCCAGGAAGATCAGCTTGTGGGCCGCGGTGTGATGATCGAGAACGTGGGCGTAGAAGTCGGTGTCCACCGGGACCCGTTCAATGGCGGTCGCCGGCAGGCGCTCCGCGAAGCGTTTGAAATGCTGCTGATTGGCAAAGCGGTTGGCCATATTGTGGACCAGGGTCGTGGCGATCCCCTGGCGTTGCAAGAATTTTAGATCGGCGAGGACGGCCGCCAAGTGGTCGCGCAGGATCCCCTCCCGGCAGGCGATGACCACCTGCCGCCCCCTGAGCGCCTCGGTGTAGGCTGTGATGTGAAGTCTGGGCATCCGCTTGCGGTACGGCACCGACCAGGGTGCGTCTTACTGGGCCGCGAGTCGCAGACCGACCCATTGATTCTCCCGGCACAACGTTGCCGCTTCAGCCGGATCGAGTGTCTGCGAGCCCATGCGGATCTGCAGATCATCGGGGGCTTCGCTTTCCAGAAATTCGTAGAGCCGGCTGCCGGGTAGGCTGATGCCCCGCTCCAGCAAATCGGGCCCCAATTCACGCGCGACCAGGTTGAACAGCTTGAGGGTGATGCTGCCGCAGGCGACCCCTGCACAGGCATCCGCCCCATCTTCAGAGATCGCCGCCCGCAGCCCACTGAAAGCGCCCCCCTTGCGCAGCGTCGCTCCCACCAGGCCGGGCATGGCCGCCGACAGGGCGATGACGGCCCCATCCGTAACTTGGGCCGTATCGACATTGTCCACCGCCTTGGCGTTTAGAAAGAGCGTTTGGATGCGGCCGTCGAGATAGTCCCGCGGTATGCCGATCTGATCGCAGAGCAGGTCGGCCAACGTGCCGCCCAGATTCACGTCGAGGCGCACGCCACCCTCCAAGAGATGCAGAAACCCCTGCAGAGTCGCAGTTCGGATCGTCAGCCAAAGCGCTTCGTGCGGCGGTGATGTCATCTGGTTGCCATCCTTTCGCATCATCGAACGGTTGTCCGGCAGCCCCCCAGTGTTGCTGGCGGACATCGACCGGAGGAGAAGATACCCAATCGACGCGGAAAGCTCAAGGGCGACGATCGTCGGTTCGCTGCGAGCGGTTTGCCGAAAACACGAAGAGGCCTGCCGTCTCGAACGGCAGACCTCTCAGATATCATTGGCGTGTTGCGGCTACCAGTTGAAGACTTCGTCCAGTTCCGTGTCCTTCACGGCGAAGGTGACGTCGTGGGGCGGCAGCTTCTCCGTGTGGAAATAGTCGGGCAGGCGGTCATGCTGGGCCGTAAAGC
>JASJCL010000127.1 GCA_030066015.1 Desulfosarcinaceae bacterium
TGGAGCTATTTTTTCGTGGAGCCCCCCCCGCAGCAGACGCCCGTCGCCACCCAGGAGGAGCCGCCCGCATCCGGTGAGACCGAGCAGACTGCCCCCCAAGCGGAAACCGCCCTGACCCCCGCCCCCGCGGTAACCGCCACCGATCCCAAGATACCAACCGGAACCACAACGGACACCGCTCCTCCGCGACGGATCCGCGTGAGCACACCGCTCTACGAAGTTGTCGTCAACGAAGCGGGCGCCCGCTTCGACAGCTTCAAGCTGACCAAGTACAGTGAGGCGGTGGCGGCCGACAGTCCGGCCAAGGAGCTGATTCACACACCGGAGGGCGTCGGTACCATCGTGGTCGGAACCCTCGACAACTCCATCGTCGGCTTGCGAGACGCGCGGTTTACGGCCCAGACGGATACCGACGAAATCACGGTCGCAAACGGTACGGCGGAGCTCCGGTTCATCTGGTCCAACGACCAGGGAGTGACGCTGGAACGTATCTACCGCTTCTCTGCTGAGAGCTATCTTGTGCAGAGCTCAGCGGTTCTTCAGAACCGCAGTTCAAACCCCATCAAGGACAATTTTTATGTGGCCTTGCGGGGAGATGAACCTGCGAACAAGAACACCTATGCCTTCGAAGGCCCCAGCGGCTACATCAATGATCAGCTTGAGCAGGTGAAAATCAAGAAAATCGACGACACCCCCTCCATGCCGGGTAACACCCAATGGGTGGCCATAGAGGATCGCTACTTCATCAATAGCGTGCTGCCCGCCGAAACCGTCGATGGCAGTATGGGGCTTTCCCTCAAGAACGGCATCATCGAGAACCGGCTCCTCTGGCCAGTAGATGAGATTGCACCACTCTCGCAGAAAACCTACGCCTTCGATCTCTATTTTGGACCCAAGAAAATCGATATTCTTCGGACCATGGGACACAATCTAGATCTGGCGGTCGATTTCGGCTGGTTCGATATCCTCGCCCGACCCTGCCTCTGGCTCCTCAATTTCCTCTATGGCTACATCCCCAACTTCGGTATCGCCATCATCATTTTGACGATTTTCGTGAAGCTTATCCTCTGGCCACTGGGAACCAAGAGCTACAAGTCCATGAACGACATGCGCAAGCTCCAGCCCCTCATGACGGAGATTCGTGAGAAGTATAAAGACGACAAGAAGATGATGAACCAGGAACTAATGTCCCTCTATCGCACCTACAAAATCAATCCAATGGGCGGTTGCCTGCCCATGGTGGTGCAGATACCCGTTTTTTTCGCGCTCTATCGCATGCTGTATCAGGCCATTGAGCTTCGCCATGCGCCATTTCTGCTCTGGATCAACGACCTCTCCGCGCCCGACCGACTGCTCGAGTTCGGCTTCTCCATCCCCTTCATGGAACCGCCGTACGGAATTCCTGTTCTGACCATCATTATGGGCGCATCCATGCTCCTACAGCAGAAGATGTCCCCACCGCCCGGCGATCCCACCCAGGCCAAGATGATGATGTTCATGCCCATTATCTTCACCTTCATCTTCATTAACTTCTCGTCCGGGCTGGTTCTCTACTGGTTGACCAACAATGTCCTGTCCATTGGTCAACAGTATTACATTCAAAAAAGATACGCCTAAGACAGGAGGATCCGATGTCCAGTATTCGTGAATATGTCGGTAAGAATGTTGAAAAGGCGCTCGAGGCAGCAAGCGCAGAGCTCGGTCTCCCCAAAGAGAAAATCAAACACGACGTAATCTCTTTCGGTTCCTCTGGAATTTTCGGTCTGGTTGGCGTCAAAAAAGCAAAAATCCGCGTCACCCTCCCCAAAGGCCACCGCTTGGAAGGCAAGGGCCACGAAGGCGAACGAGCGGATGCCGAAACGGCCGTCTCGGCCACGAGCGCCGCAGTACAAGATATCCTCTCGAGCACTTTCGGTGACGCAGGTACCACCAAAACAGAGACCCGTCAGGAAGAAGCACCCGAGCCACCGCAAGCGGCATCCCAGCCGGCGCCCACCCACGCCGCCCAGCCCATGGACGAGACCCTCACCGCTTATGGGCATGACATCCTGAAAACCATCGTCGACTACATCACCGAAGACGCCGTCATCCGTGTCGACCAAAATGACGAGCGCACCATATACAACGTCAGCGGCGGCAACGCGGCCGTGCTTATCGGTAAACGCGGGCAAACCCTCGAAGCGATCCAATATCTGCTCGAAAAGATCATCAACAAGAAAAACGGGGGACGCGTGCGGGTATTGGTAGATGTCGAAGGGTATCTGGATACGCGCAAGGAGAACCTCGAAAGACTGGCCGTAAGGTTGGCTGAAAAAGCCGCCCGGGTCGGTAAACCCATGACCATCGGTCAAATGAACGCTCACGATCGGCGAATCGTTCATCTGCACTTGAAGGAGAATACCGAGGTTCGCACCCAAAGCATCGGAGAAGGCTACTATCGCAAGCTGATGATCTTCCCCAAACGACGCCGACGGGGCCGTAAGTATAAATAAGTAATTGAAATTATTAAAAAATGAGCGAGATTGCCGATACTATTGCAGCGGTGGCCACCGCACCCGGACAGGGCGGTATCGGCATCGTTCGGTTATCGGGACCTTCGGCCCTGGAGATCGCCCAAACCCTCTTCCAAACCAAGAAATCCTTCCGTAGCGCCCCAGAGACGGATGCCGCTCCTTCGGCTGTCCTATTTCAACATCGGCGGCTTCACTTTGGATATATCATCGACCCACACCGTCGGCAGGTCATTGACGAGGTGCTTGTTGCCTTCATGCAGGCGCCCAACTCCTACACGCGGGAAGATGTCATTGAAATCCAGAGTCACGCCGGCAGCGCCGTTTTGCAGACCATTCTGGGGCTGGTTATCGACGCCGGCGCCCGGCTTGCCGACGCCGGAGAGTTCACCCGCCGGGCCTTCCTGAATGGCCGCATCGACCTCACGCAAGCAGAGGCGGTCGCCGACCTCATCAGCGCCAAAACTGAAGCGGCGCTCAATATGGCCACGCGCCTGCTCACGGGCGGCATGCGCCATCGGATCCAGGAGATCCAACAACAGCTGGAGCAGGCGGCCGGTCACCTGGAGGCCATGATCGAATTTCCCGAGGAGATGACGGACGAAGCGGAGGCGTTAACGCCTTTCAGGCGAACTGCCGGGAATGCCTTGGCCGGTATACACAACCTGCTGAAAACCTATCGGGAGAGCCACATCTACAGAGACGGCATTCAGATCAGCGTCGTCGGGCGCCCCAATGTGGGAAAATCCAGTCTGCTGAACGCGCTACTGGAGAAAGAGCGCGCCATCGTCACCACGCTGCCGGGTACGACCCGCGACCTGGTCATCGATACCTTTCAGGTGGACGGCATCCCGATTCAAATCACCGACACGGCCGGCATGCGCGCCAGTACCGATGTCATCGAACAGATCGGCATCCAGAAAACTGAGGAGAGTATCGCCTCTGCTCACCTTGTTCTCCTCGTTGTGGATGCCCATGAGGGGTATCAACCAGGAGACCGGGACATATATCAGCAGCTGGCCGGCAAACAGGTGCTCTTGGTGACCAACAAATCGGATCTCAATCCCGGCACCATGCACCCGCCGGAATGGGTCACCGCCGACACACCACAGGTCATTGTATCGGCAAAGCACCGCCACAACATCGAGGCGCTGAAACGGCAGGTCGTTGCGCTGATCACCCAGGGCGACATTGGCCCACCAACGGACAGCATCGTCCCCAACCTCCGACAGAAAAACGCCCTCGAGCAGGCGGCTGCCGCCGTTGTTGACGCCCTGCAATCGAGCCGAAACGGCGAATCGGAGGAGTTTATCGTTTTTCATTTACAAAGTGCATTGAATGGCTTAGGCACAATAACCGGTGAAGCGCCGCCGACGGATCTGCTCGATCTCATCTTCGATCGCTTTTGCATCGGCAAATAGTGTTTCACGTGAAACATCGAATGAGGAGTTACCATGGACTTCGATTTTACCCCCTTTTTTAAACGTTACGAGGCGCTCGCGGAGCAGGCGGAGGCCGCTTTCGATAAGATCCAAAAGGATCATCCCGAATGTGTCAAATGTGCCAAGGAGTGTTCCGATTGCTGCCATGCATTGTTTGATGTGACCCTGATCGAGGCATTGTACATCAACCATAAATTTAACGCCGAATTCGAAGGTGCCTCTCTCCAAGCGCTGCTGGAGCGGGCCAATCGGTCGGACCGGGCGGTCCATCGGCTCAAACGAGATGCCACCAAGGCGCTCCAGTCGGGTGCGGATGAGGCGGACATTCTGGCCAAGATGGCGGAATACCGCGTGCCCTGTCCCCTGCTGAACGAGAACAAGCTCTGCGATCTGTACGACTATCGGCCGATCACCTGCCGTCTCTACGGTGTGCCGACAGCCATCGGGGGCCAGGGCCATACCTGTGGGGTCAGCGCGTTTGAGCCTGGGAAGCCCTATCCCACCGTGAACCTGGATGCCATCCAGGACCGTCTGTTCGCCTTGTCCCGGGACCTTATCGTGGCCCTGGGATCCCGCCATGTGAGAATGGGGGATATGGTCGTGCCGCTCTCAATGGCGCTCTTAACGGCCTACGATGACGCCTATCTCGGGGTGTCCACGGAACCGGATGCCAGTGAAGAGGGCGGGGCGGGGGAGCAGAAATGAACTTCACGCCGGAGGAGATCGAGGCCCGCAAGCGGGCCATCTTCGACAACATGTCGCCCAGGGCCCAGCGGCGGATATTGAAGCTGGGATTTGACAAGTGGGACCCCTTCGAAGCCCCCAAGGATCCCATCGACATCCGTCGGGACAGATCCAAACGAACGACCCAAATGTTGGTGCGGGAGTTCCTGCAATCGCGACCCTTGGAGAGCTACTCCAACAGCTATGGCCGGGGTGTTCTTGAGATGGCCGTCGGTATTATCAATGACGACGACCGCTTCATCGGCATGTATGAATTTGCCATCTGGCATCAGGCCCTGTTGCGCAAAGAGGGCCTGGTGGACAGCAACGACGATGCTGCTGACGATCAAGCGATCGAATGAAGCCTCCCCTCGGCGCCGCCCATCGCAACCCCACTCCGGACACTGAGCATCCTCTCCGCGCAGCGGTTCTGGACCACATCCGCACCGCCGCGCGTCGACAGACAACGGCCATGGTCATCACCGCGGTCTGTCGCGCCACCGGCGCCGCCCGCCGCTCTGTGCGGGCGGCCATTTCGCATCTGCTTGAGCAGCAAGACCTCATGTACTCCTATGAATTGGGGTGCTCCTTTCTTGTCGAGAATACGCTTCGCCCATGGCGAGCGACTCCCCAAATCTGGGTCGCTCCCCCCGATCACACGCCACCCGAACCCCTCTCGCCAGACGCCATCATCCTTCGATTGCAATCGGGGGCGGCTTTCGGTGGCGAGGGCCACGCCACCACCCGGCTCTGCCTCCTGGCACTGGACTATCTCTTTCAGACGCAATCCCACCGGCCGTGTTACAGCGGCCCGGCCATCGATGTCGGCACTGGAACCGGTATTTTGGCCATTGCGGCCGCAAAGCGCGGTAGCCCCCTGGTAACGGCCCTGGATATCGATGCGTGCGCACGGGCGGAGGCGGTGAGCAATATCGCCCTCAATCAGCTCAGCCATCGGGTTCAGGTAGGAGGGGCGTCCTATGACACCATTGCCAATACCTTCACCCTGATGCTGGCCAATTTGCGTACCCCGACCCTCATCCGACTTCTCTCCTGGGCCGCTTTACATCTCGCGACTGAGGGTCGTATCGTCGTGTCGGGGTTTCTCCGAACAGAATCACACACTGTGGCGGCCCACTTCAGGGCTGCCGGTCTGCGCCAATGCTGGTCGGCGGTGGAAAAAAGGTGGGCCGGGGCGTGTTTCGCACGGAACCCTGTTCAGGGAGGCGAGATTGAAAAATAGGGCTTTATTGTGGTGGTTGTATGGGGGGCAGTGAGAACGGGCCATAACGGCCCTCTCATGCGTTCATCCCGCGAACCCTTGCTATTTGCGGGTTTGCGGAGAGGGTGGGTTGCCCGAAGCGCACTTTGGCGCCCTCTCGGCCCGAGAGGCGCAATGGGCGCCGGATGGGGAACCAATCGAGGGACCAGTGTCGCTCAAAACACCCTCCGTGTGCACCGGCATGTGAAAGCTGGCGCAATTCGTACCCGTTGATGACGATGGTCTTGTCTGCGATTGCGACATGCGCCGCTAACCGGGCGTGAACCAACGGATGGTCGCGGGAGATTATGCCTCCCCGGCTTCCGATTTCATGGCGGATCCCAGGAGATACTCTTCATACTCGGTGGGGCGCGTCTGATAGATGGCCAGCATCTCCTCGAATTTGTGGCGTTCGGGATTCTCCTTCCAACTCAGCCAATCCTCAAGATTTTGCCAGGTCGCAATGACGGCCATGTTCTGCGGGTAGTCGGGCCGCATGAGCGTTTCGCCGGAGATGTAGCCCTTTTGCTGCATGGCGCGCGAGCGGATCTCGTTGAGCAGTGCCAGGACCTGCTTGGTTTTTCCTTCCACAAAGCGCCGTTTGATGATGATTTTCGCGATCATGAAGACCTCCTCGGGCCGGGGTTGTGGGGTGAAGTGGCGCATCCGCTGGAGCAGGACGGGACGAAAGCCCCGCTGGAGTGATCGGTGTGCGAGAAGATATTCCATTGTGACATAGGCGCAAAAAGCCGGTCAATAAAAAAGGGCGTACCGATCACATCCGTGATCAGCACGCCCTTTGGGGTATTTCGGGGCGGTCGTCTAACCCATGTTGAAGCTCCAGAGGATACCGGCGCAGATGGCGGACCCAATGACGCCTGAGGAGTTGCAGGCCATGGCGTGCATCAGAAGAAAATTGTTGGGATCCTCCTTCTGTCCGACCAGGTGAACCTCCCGGGCAGACCCGGGAACGGCGGAGACACCGGCGGCGCCCAACAGGGGATTGATCTTCTCCTTAAGAAAGAGATTTAAGATCTTTGCGAAGAGAACGCCGGAGCCGGTGGCGATGCTAAAGGCGACGGCACCCAAAAAGAAGATGCCGATCGATTTGCCCGTCAGAAAGACATCCGCCTGGGTGCTGGCCCCAACGGTGAATCCCAGAAATATCGTCGCCGTATCCACGATAGCGGTGCTGGCGGTTTTGGCCAGGCGATCGACGACCCCCGAGACCTTCATCAAGTTACCGAAGAAAAAGGTACCCAGCAGCGGAATCGAGGCCGGTGCCAGAAAGCAGCACAGCAGTAGTCCCACGATGGGGAAGAAGAGCAGCTCCTTGCGGGAGACCGGCCGCGGATCGGGCATGTGGATCCGCCGTTCGCTGCGGGTGGTCAGCAGCCGCATGATGGGGGGTTGGATGATGGGAATCAGCGCCATGTAGGAGTAGGCCGCGATGGCGATGGGCCCGATCAGATGGGGCGCCAGTTTGGCCGTCAAGAAGATCGACGTGGGGCCGTCGGCGCCACCAATGATGGCAATGGAGGCGGCTTCCTTGGGCAGGAAGCCCAACGCCAACGCACTGAGAAGGGTGAAGAAAATCCCCATTTGGGCCGCGGCACCGAGCAGCATCAGCTTGGGTCTGGCCAACAGCGAGGAGAAATCGGTCATCGCCCCCAGCCCGAGAAAGACGATCGAAGGGTAACAACCGCTGGTAACACCGAAGTAAAGGTAGTGCAAGACACTGTTGTCTTCATAGATACCGAGGCCAAAGCCCTTGAAGAAGGGAACGTTGCCCACGAGGATGCCGAAACCGATGGGGAGGAGCAAAAGGGGCTCGTACTCCTTGGCGATGGAGAGGTAGATGAAGGTGGCCCCCACCAGAATCATGAGGACATGTCGGTAGTCGGCAAGATAGTAGCCAGTGTTCTGTAAAAACTGCAGCAGAAGTTCCATAGCGTTCGCTCCTTTATGATGGGTTGGCTGTCCAGACGAACGCGCCGGTTTCCGTTTGCTGCAATAAACCCGCATTCCAGAAATTGCGAATGGTGATGTGGGGGTGGGGCAGATTCTGTTCCCGGAAGAGGGCATGCAGGGCTTCCAGTTTGAACTCCTCACCCAGCGCCAGGATGAGGGGGCCGTAGACATCGGCGGCTCGCGATATCTCCAGCGGTGCTTGGATGTCGGCCGGCGGTTGTGCTTGCGGTTCGGGCGGCGGCGTAGGGGCCGGCTGCGCTTTCTTTTCAAATAGCCCGACAAACTTGGGAAATTGGGAAATGATGAATGACAGCACGGCAAGACCTGTGAGGACGATGCAGGCGCCGGCAAAGGCCATTGCCCAACCATTGTGGGCATCGATGGCGTCCAATCCGTACATAATTACCCCCTAACATTATGTTATTATTGTAAATATTATGTTTTTTCGTGAATTTTTAGTCGGGTGGCGTTCTTATATAAAAGGTGTTTTTTCGACCACACCTAGGGGGAAATGTCAATATTAAACGCCATAAGCGTCATTTTTCAGAAAATCTCTTACAAAAACGGCGAAAGGGCGAAAGGGTGATCCCCTTAGCGCTTGACCGGGCAGCGCATAGTTTCTATAACGGCGATGAGCTGTCTAGGAGGGAGTTTTGCGGTCGGTCCAGACGCTGTTCCGCACGGAGCGGCGGTGCGTGGGACCGATGAATCATTTCTGGAAGGAGTCGAAGATGCGGTTTGCGAAATATGCACTACTGATTTGTCTGAGTCTGTTCCTGGTCGCCGGCGTTGCCTCCGCTGCGGATAAAAAATTGAAAGCGGGCTTCATCTATGTGGGGCCGGTGGGCGACTATGGCTGGTCCCATGCCCATGATCTGGGGCGCAAGTTTGCCGAACAGCAGCACCCTTGGCTGGAAACGGTCTTCATCGAGTCTGTCGCCGAGGCCGATTCGGCCCGCATCATCGACCGCTTCATCCAAGAGGAGAAGTGTGACGTGGTCTTCACCACCAGCTTCGGCTACATGGAGGACACCCTCAAGGCTGGCATGAAGTATCCCAACAAGAAATTCATGCACTGCTCCGGCTTCAAGCAGTCCAAGAACGTGGGAACCTATTTCGCCGACCTGTATCAGATGTACTATCTCAACGGCCTCATGGCCGGCGCCATGACGAAATCCAATAAGATCGGCTACGTGGCCGCCTTTCCCATCCCCGAGCTGATCCGCCACATCAATGCCTTCGCTCTGGGCATCAAGGAGACCAATCCGGACGCCAGGGTGCATGTCAAGTGGATCTACGCCTGGTACGGTCCGGACAAGGCCAAGGAAGCTGCCGAGGCCCTCATTGCCGAAGGGTGCGATACCTTGGCCTTCACCGAAGACACCCCGGCCGTCATCGAGGTGGGCCAAGCCCACACCGAAAAAGGCAAGCAGATTTACACCTACGCCCACTACAGTCCCATGGAAGCCTATGGCAAGGACTCTGTGGTGTCCGGTCAGCTCTGCGACTGGGGCGTCATGTACGAGAAGATCCTCCAGGACCTTTACGACGGCAGCTGGACGCCCAAGGACTACTGGTGGCTGGCCAAAGAGAAGGCCGTCCTGCTGGGAGGCAGCATGGACAGCATGGTCAACCCCAAGTTCGAAGCGCAGCTCAAGTCCCTCATGACGGACAGCAAGGATTTCGGCAAACTCTCGGTCTACGACCTGGTGGTCAAACGCTACGATCAGATGAAGCAGGGCGTGGAGATCTTCGACCCCTATACCGGGCCGATCAAGGACAATACCGGTGCGGTCAAGATCAAGGCCGGCGAGCGCGCCTCCAAGGGCGATCTGCTGAGCATCATGTACTATGTGGACAACGTCGTGGGAAGCATTCCCAAATAAGTAACGTATCGCTTTTCCAGGGGAGCCGTTGGTCACCCACCGGCTCCCCCTTTGTTTGATCAGGCGGCCGAACCCATGAACAAATTAAAAACACTCGAAATGATCGATATTTCAAAGTCATTTCATGACGTTCGCGCCAACGACAGGATCAACCTGAAGGTCTCCTCGGGAGAGATTCTGGGCCTGTTGGGAGAAAACGGGGCCGGCAAAACCACCTTGATGAACATCCTGTATGGCCTGTATCAGCCCGATTCCGGAGAGATCCGGATCAACGGCCGCCCGGCCACCATCGATTCTCCCAGGGCGTCTATCGAGCACGGCATC
This sequence comes from Desulfosarcinaceae bacterium, assembly GCA_030066015.1. Taxonomy (GTDB): domain Bacteria; phylum Desulfobacterota; class Desulfobacteria; order Desulfobacterales; family Desulfosarcinaceae; genus JASJCL01. The sequence goes on from JASJCL010000127.1 coordinate 10,118, forward strand.
GGCATGGTGCATCAGCACTTCATGCTGGTTCAAAATCATACGGTGATCGAAAATATCGCGCTTGGATACGCCCGCGCCCCGGGGCTGTTTCCCCAGAAAAAAATTCGTCGCCACATCGTCGCCTTTTCCAAAAAATTCAACTTCAATATCGATCCGGATAAAAAGATTTGGCAGCTGTCCGCAGGCGAGCAACAGCGGGTGGAGATCATCAAAGCCCTGGTCAATGGCGCCGGCCTGCTGATTTTGGATGAGCCCACCAGCGTGCTCACCCCTCAGGAGACCCGCGATTTTTTCCTGATCCTGGAGCGCATGCGGGAAGACGGCCAGATGATTATTCTCATCAGCCACAAACTGGATGAAATCAAAAATCTATGCGACCGGGTAACCGTTCTGCGCAAGGGCCGGGTGGTCGGGCATGCCGAGACCGACGGGCTGGACAAACGCGCCTTGGCACGCATGATGATCGGGCGGGATGTGGTGTTCTCTTTTTCAAGAGAGAAGATGCCCCGGGAAGAGAAAGTGTTGGAGGTGACGGATCTGACCGTCGATGGCGACAAGGGGTACCCGGTCGTCAAGGGGGTCTCGTTCGACGTGTATCGCAACGAAATCGTAGGTATTGCCGGCGTTTCCGGAAACGGTCAGCGGGAACTGGTCGAGGCCATTACCGGGCTTCGCATCTCGAGGAAAGGAAGCATTCGGGTCAACGGTGTCGATATCACCAATCAATCTCCGCGCAAGATTCACAACAACGGCGTGTCCCACGTGCCTGAAGAACGGATCCGCTTCGGTATCGCACCGAATCTGTTTGTATACGAGAACGCGATTCTCAAGCAGCACCACCAAAAGAAATTTTCAAGACGGGCGTTCCTGGCCTACGGCCGCATCAAGGCGCACACCAAGCAGTTGATCAAGGACTTTCAAGTGGCGACGCCCTCCATCCACGTACAGACCAAGAACCTTTCCGGCGGCAATATCCAGAAGCTGATTCTGGGACGCGAAATTGCAGACAAGCCCGATCTGCTGGTGGCCTCCCATCCGACCTACGGTCTCGATGTGGGGGCCACGGAATACCTGCGCAACCAACTGCTCAAGCGCAGGGAGGAGGGCGGCGCAGTGTTGCTGGTGTCCGAAGATCTGGATGAAATTTTCGAACTCTGTGATCGGGTTGCCGTTATGTTCCAGGGGCGGTTCATGGGCATCCTCGCCTCGGACGACCCTCGCATCGCGGACATCGGCTTGATGATGGCCGGTGCCAAACAATTCGACGCGAAAGACGCTGCCCATGCTGCGATGTAAGATCACGGATCGCGAACAGATTTCGGCTCTGGGCACGCTGGTCACCTTGCTTCTTTCTCTGGCGGCCGGCATGCTCGTGATCGGGGTCATTTTTCTGGCCTGCGGCGTGAATCCGGTGTTTGCGTTCATAAAAATATTTAGCGGCTCGTTCGGCTCGCTTTACGGCGTCAAAGAAACAATCACCAAAGCCATTCCCCTGATATTGATCGGCGGCGGACTGGCCGTGGTCTTCAAGGCCAAATTCTGGAACATCGGTGCCGAGAGCCAACTGCTCATGGGGGCCATTTTCGGCACCTGGGTCGGGCTGAACTGGGGGCCTTCACTTCCCGGGGCGCTGATCGTACCGTTGATGTTTGCGGCTGGATTTGTCGGCGGCGCCTTGTGGGGGCTGATTCCGGCCCTTCTGAAGCTCCGCTTTGCCATCAATGAAGTCATCTCAACCTTGATGCTCAACTATATCTGTGCTGAACTTCTCACCCTGCTGATCGTCGGACCCTGGAAAAGTCCCAAGAAATTCGGTTTTCCCTACTCCGACGACCTGCCCGAGTCGGCCATGCTGTCCCTGTTTCCCGGGTCGCGTATTCATATGGCTACGCTGGCACTGGCCGTCGTTGCCGTGGTGGTGCTGACCATCATGCTCTTCAAGACCCGCTTCGG
>JASJCL010000128.1 GCA_030066015.1 Desulfosarcinaceae bacterium
AAGCGCCATCCGCCCAAGCACTGCTGGAGGTCAAGACGTATCACGAAACGGAGGTGGGGGTGGACGACGCCGGCGCCCTGGCAGAGATATTCAGGGCGTTGGATTTTCGGGTGGCGCAGACCTACGAGAAGTGGCGGGAGAGCTTCGTTCTACAGGAGGCCCAGTTATGCCTGGACGAGATGCCGTTCGGTCACTTTTTGGAGATTGAGGGACCGCCGAATGCTATCCGGCATCTGGCGGTGCAGTTGGGGTTGAAGTGGTCGGAGCGCATTTTGAAGGACTACCTGGCCATCTTTGAGGCTGTGCGTGCTTCGACGGCCGGCGCCTGTTCTGCACCGACCTTCGCGGCCTGCTCGGACATGGGTCCCTTACCAGCCGCGTTCTGGCGAGAGATGCAGGCCGGTTGACCGATCCCGCTTCAGACGGGGCCAGGCGTGTTTAGCTGGGTCACCTTGGCATTGAGTGCGCCGCCGGCCTCCACCACCAGCTCCTTGCAGGTGATATCCCCACTGCAACTGCCCGTGCTGAGGATGGTGAGCGACTCGGTCGCTTCCAACTGGCCTTCGAAACGGCCGCCGATGGTGATCCGCTTTGCCCTGGTTTCAGCATCGACGGCGCCCTCCTCGGCGATCACCACCTCTTCACCTTCGAGCCGCCCCTTGACGGTGCCTTTGACGACGAGCTGGCCTTGGCCCGACACAGTTCCTTCCACCGTCAGCCCATGATCGATGATGGAGAATTTCTTTGTTTTAGCTGCCAATCTGCATACTCCCTCTCTTGTGGGTGGCGGCGCGGATCCCCCCAAACCACTGCGCTGGGACCGGACCAGCGGTGACCATCGGCCGCGTATATGTGAACGGCTTCGCACGCTGGGCACCTGAATGGCCTGCCCTCGGAGACCCTAATGGCAGCCACCGGCGACGGCGCCTTTCACGGTCAACGGGCATCCTCCGCGCCGGGGGTGGACGCCTCAGAGGTTGGCGGCGGTGCACTCTCTGGTAGCAATGACGGATCGGTACCCGTATCTACGTCGGGTGTCGACGGAGGTTCCGACGTGTCGGTGCCCGGCGTCGAGGGCGTTGTGGGGCTGCGCTCGACGGGCGGCGGTATTGGGGGTGCAGCCGAATTATCAGCAGGCGCGCTCTTGGTCGGAATCGTGCCGGAGGCCGGGGGCCGATCGGCAGATTGCGCGCCGGACGGCTGGCCAGCGGTCGCCGATGGTCTTTGCGATGGGGGCGCGCTCTGTGGCACCGTCTCGGCCGGCGCCTCAGGCGGACGCTGCACCTGGGGTGCCGTGGCCGGTGGAGACGGCTTCGGTGCCGGTTTGCGATAGCTCAGCTGGACCGGCACCTCCTTCTCGAGGAGTTGATTCCCCCCTTCATCATACACATAGAGCGTACCGGTATCGAAAGCAAAATTGTCGGGCAAGCGGTTCGTCTGCATCTTGAGCGTCATATAGTTGGCGATCCGAAAGTTACGGCCTTGTTTGCCATTCGGGCGTCCGCTGATCAGGCTCACATGGGGAACAGAGACCCAAGGCGTGTCACTTTCGGCCTCGTTCTTCATTACCAGCACACAGCGCCCGGCGATCTTTCGTCCCCTGGCACCGGTGTTCTTGATCTGAAAACGGGCCGCTAGGATGTTGCGCCGGGGGCTGTGATCGGCAATGAACGCATTCACACTGACCAGGGGTGGCGGTGATGACGGCGCCTTCGCGCGCGCCGGCGGCGGTGTGGGCGGAGCCGTCTCCTCGGCGCGGGCGGCCGAAGCCGTCGTTGGGGCGGCGGCGGCCGAAGCGGCCTGGCTTTCGGTCGGTGCCGGTATCTGCGCTCGGGTCGTCTCGGCAGCCGGTTTTTCGTCGGGTGGCGCCGTCGCGCCCCTTGGGCGATCACGGTTCGCCTTCGCGGCGGCAGTGGGTTGCCGTGTTTGGCTCTCGAGGATGACGACCTTGGCCATGAGGAGGTCTTTCTCATCTTTGAGCTTGCGTACGACTTCTCGGGAGGCCGCCAAATCGGATTGCAAGCCCGCGTTTTGCACCCGCAGCCAACCGCCCCACAGCCCCAGCCCCACTGCGGCGAGAACGGCCAGCGTGGCCACCGTGATCAGGGCGATGGCGATCCCCTTGACACGCCGGAACGGGATGATCTGGCCGTGGTCGCCGACCATTAAAAGACTCCATGAGCGGTCCCTCTTGGCCGTTTGACGGCGGCTGCTTGTGGCGGTTGGCTGATGTTCGTTCGGTGTCATTTCGATGCAAGGTCCGTGAAACGTCTGGCGTTAATCGTCAATGGGCGAAGGCGCTGGCTTCCACTCCAACCGCACCGGATCCCCTCTGGATGCGCCAAAAAAGTGCCGCGCATTGCCCTGATTCACCGCGATCTCCAGCAACCCGCGACTGCCGACAAGGGCCAAGGGCGCGCCAGCAGGTGCATCGGCGTAACAGGTTGAGAGACCCGACAGTGTCTGGTTTCCGAGGCGGATCGTCACGGCACCCCCCGCTGATTGGGTCTGCGCTTCGCGCAACAGCCGATGGTCTATGTTGGTGGTCAGATTGCCGAAATGGTCCACCTGCACCAAATTTCCCGAAAGGAAACCGGACCCGAACTGTGGCGCTGGCGGCGCCTGCAGCGGATGCAACTGCGCTGGGTCCACTGGCGTCCCCAACACGTCCAAGGATTTGCCCAATGCCAGTTGAGCGGCCACCGGCGCAAAGATGTCACGGCCGTGGAAGGTCTGGCTCACCTGCGGCAGGTGGAACTCTGCCCGATCGATCGCTACCAGCACTTTAGGGGTGCGGCCGTCGAGGATCAGGTGGCATATACCGTTGTCCGGCGCCATGAAGAAGTGACCGTCGAACTGCATCGCCACAATACGACGCTGGCTACCCACACCAGGATCAACCACCACCACGTGAATGCTGGCGGCTTCAAAATAGGGATAGGCGGCCTTGACGAGAAACGCCGCTTGATGGCGGTCCTGGGGTCCCACCTGATGGCTGATGTCGACAATATTGAGCGCCGGGGCGATGGACAAAATAACGGCCTTCATCACACCGACGTATTCGTCCCGGGTACCGAAATCGGTTGTCAGGGAGATCAGCGCCACAATTCCCCTAAAACAGCTTCTCCTGAGTGGGATACCCCAGGTGCTGGTGCGCCGCCGCGGAGGCGCGCCGGCCGGCCGAGGTGCGCAATATCATGCCGATCTTGAGTAGATACGGCTCCACAACGTCGACGAGGGTGTCGGACTCCTCCTGCAGCGTGGCGGCAATCGCTTCGATCCCAACGGGTCCGCCACCATAGAAATCGATGATGGTCTTCAGGTAGCGCCGGTCCAGATCGGTGAGGCCTTTGTCATCCACACCCTCTAATGCGAGGGCGGCCGAAACGGTTTCACGATCGATGCGACCACCGGCGCGCACCTGTGCGTAGTCCCGTACCCGCTTGAGGAGGCGGTTCGCGATGCGGGGCGTGCCGCGGGAGCGCCGCGACAACTCTTCGGCGCCCCCGTCATCCATGTCGATCTCGAGTAGAAGGGCTGAGCGGCGGACAATGCGATGAAGGTCGGCCAATGTGTAGAAGTCCAGGCTTCTGAAGATGCCGAAACGGTCGCGCAAAGGAGCGGAGAGCAAGCCCACGCGGGTTGTGGCGCCGACCAGGGTAAATCGTTTGAGCTGAAAGCGGTGGCTGCGGGCGTGGATACCCTTGTCGAGGACGAAATCGACCGCAAAGTCCTCCATGGCGGGATAGAGAAACTCCTCTACAGTCTTGGGCGTGCGATGAATTTCGTCGATGAATAGAACGTCGCCGGTTGCCAGATGGGTCAGAATGCCAATGAGATCTCCTCCCTTTTCCAGTGCCGGCCCGGAAGTGACGGTAAGCGTTCCGCCCATTTCGGCGGCGATGATATGGGAGAGCGTTGTTTTGCCGAGGCCTGGCGGCCCGTGAAAAAGGACATGCTCCAATGGCTCCTGGCGAATTTTGGCCGCAGCGATGGCAATTTCGAGGGTTTCAACGACTTCGGCCTGACCCACATACTCCCCCAGACGTTCGGGGCGCAGGGAAAGCATTTCGCTCTCCGCGTCGACCGTCTGCCGTCCGGCGTGGACTAAACCGCCGACCTGACCCGCATGGGTAAACACCTTATCGCTCATGATATCGCATCGTCGAGTGGCTTACGGAGACCTTCGGGACGATCACCTGCTGCGCAGCACGGCGTCCAGGAGGGCTTCGGCGGTGGTGATCTCGGAGTGCCCGTCGAGGGCGGCATCCACCAGTTGGCGCGCCTCATTCAATTTGTACCCCAGCTGTGAGGTGAGCACTTCGATCACCTGGGGTCGAATGCCGGTGGCCCCATCAACCACACGGACATCGCTTGAAGAGGCTGCTGGGCGGCGACCGTCGTGAACGAACCGGTCCATTTTGCCGCCCAGCGTGGCGATGATCTTCTGGGCAGTTCGTGCCCCTATGCCCTTCAATTGTTTTAACAGATTCAGGTCGTTGTTTTCAATGGCAGCGGCGATCTCGGTCACGGGTCGATCCAGGGCCTTGACAGCCTTCAGGGGCCCGATGGCTTCCACCGACAGGAAGCTCTGGAAGAAGGACTTCTCCGCTTCGCTGGTGAACCCGATGAGGATCGGTCTGGGCTGACGCTCGGTCTGGTGATAATAAATGAAGAGCGCCAGCGGATCCCCTTCCGCCAGATCGCCGATGCGGTTTCGCACGAAGGTGGGCAGCAGGATCTCGTAACCCACCTGCTGAGCCAACAGCAGTAGGCGCTCTTCTTCGAGTCTGAAGAGGGTCCCCTCGAGGTAACCGATCATGAAGGATCTCCCTCCTCTGCGAGCCAGCCTCGAGTCGGAGCGGCGGCGGCCAGGTGAGCGTATCGAAACAGGCCGATGAGGGCCAAGCCCAAGGCATCGGCAGCGTGGGTGGGTCGAATGGGGTCACCGCAACCAAGGGTGTGCCGCACCGCCACCTCCAATTGCGCTTTGGAAGCATTCCCGTTTCCGGTTAGGATCTGTTTGGCCTCCCGGACGGGAATTTGGAGGGTGGGGACGCCGCAACGCTGCCCGGCAAGCAGCACTACCCCGGTCACCTTGCCGAGAAGAATTCCCGATTTTGGATAGCGCTTGAGAGAGAATACATCCTCCACCACGATCAGCCCAGGCGCGCTCTCCGCAATCGTATCACGGAGCCGTCGGTAGATTCGTTCCAGCCGCTCGCCCAGGGGTCTCCGCTTGTCGGTATGGATCGATCCGTAGGCAAAATGACGAACCTGCTGTCCCTCGCCCGTGATCAGACCAACCCCGGTATCGGCCAGTCCGGGGTCGATCCCCAGAATGGTGCGGCGGCCGGCAGCCGGCGTATCGGGTGGCCCGAGCGGCAATTTAGAGTTCTTTTATCTTCTGGGCGGCAATACGCCCCTCGTTGGTCTGAGGGTGCTTGTCGAGCAGCTCCTGCAGAATCAGCTTGGCGTTTGCCTTGTCGCCGATCTTGAGGAAGGCCAATCCCTGCTTCAGGAGCGCTGCCGGCAGTTTATTGCCCTTGGGATAGTTCTCGATCACTTTTTGGTATTCGAGGATGGCCTTCTCATACCATTTTTCACGGTAGTATATCTCGCCGAGCCAGAATTGGGCGTTGTCCGCTTGTCCGGACTTGGGAAACTTCTTCACGACGGTATCAAACCCGTTGCGGGCCTGGTCTAGCTTGCCGGCGTCGAAAGCCTTCTTGGCAGCGGCGTAAATATCCGCCGCGTTGTCGGGCTTGGCAGCCGGCGCGGCCGCTGCGGCGGCTTGTGGCTTGGCGCCGCCCTTCTCCATATTGAGGTATTGTTCCACCACATCGAGACGCTGTCGGGTCTTGGCCAGATCTTCGGCCATGAGATTTTGTTTCTGCCGAAACGCTTCCTCGAGGGAGCCGGTGGCGGACTGTTGTTTCTGGATGTAGAATTCGGTCTCTTCCAAGCGACCGGACAGTGCGGAGATCTCTTCCCGCAACGTGTCAATATTGGCGTTGATGCCAGCATACTGGCCCCGCAGCTCCTGGTCACCACTGGCTTTCCTTTTTCCCAGATTCTCCAGGTTGCTGGCGAGTCCTTGACGTTCCCGATCGAGGACTTCAATCTGCTTGTTGAGGTCGCGATTTCTTTTTTCCAATGTCAGGAGGCGCTCCTCAAGCATGTATACATCGCGCTGCAGGGCACAACCAGACATCATCAGCATCGCCAACAAAGCGGTCCACACTATAAAATACGGTTTCGTATTCACAGGCATCCCCCTTTCTATCCGAGCGTATGCGGCGGCGTTCATTCGCCCCGCCCCCCGACAAACTCGACGATGGCGCAGAGCACCGCCGCATCCTGTGGACTGAGTCCGCCGCACCGAATCGGACGGAAACTGGATCATCCGACGCTCCAAAGCGAAAATGCAGCAGCGGCTGCTCCAGCCGACTGCTGCATTTTTTCATCCGATAGGCGGGGCGTTACTCGACGACGAAGTGCGCCCGACGGTTCTTGGCCCAGGCTTCCTCGTTCTTGCCCGGATCAACCGGTTTCTCTTCGCCGTAACTGATGGTCGTGATGCGGTCGGCGGCGATGCCCAGGTTGACCATAAAATCCTTGGCGGCGTCGGCTCGGCGTTCGCCCAAAGCGAGGTTGTAGGCGGCGGTGCCGCGTTCATCGCAGTGGCCCTCGATGATGACCGTGGCATCCATGTTTTCATTCATCCAGTCCGCCTTGCGCTGCAGCACCTCTTGGCTCATGGGCGACAAGACCGCACTGTCGAAATCAAAGTAAAGGTCTTCGCTCTGAAACATGTTCAGGGCCATCATGGCGACGCGTTTGGCCTCCTCTTCGGCGAGACGCTCGGCTTCAAGCGCTCTTTGACGCTCGAGCTCCGCTTGTCGGGCAGCCTCGTCCTCTTCCGACGTATCTTCCACTACCTCTTCAACAGCTTCTTCGACAGCGGTTTCGGTCTGCACCTGTTTTTTGGCGCAGGATGTGGTTAACAGCAGGCCGGGTATGAGCAGCAGCATGGCCAAGACAACCCAGATGTTTCTCCTCATGTTCTCCTCCTTTTTCTCACACCAATGATCATTGGTAGTTGAGCCCGCCAGGCGACCACCGGGGATTTGTCTGTTCGCCGGGCAAACGCAACAATCGACGCTGGTCGGTACCGTGAGCGGTCATGACAAATAATCGGGATGGACCCTCTCGGGTCGAGCTGAAGGCGATCAGGCTACCGTCTGGGGACCAACAGGGTGCCTCGTTGTCCCCAGAACCATCCGTTAGTTGCATGGACAAATTGCCGTCAAGGTCGGTAACGTAAATATTGATCCGGCCCTCTCGCAGGCCAGAGTAGGCAAGCTTATCACCTTTGGGGGACCAGCTCGGCTGGGTGTTGTAGCGGCCTTCGTAGGTGATCCGTCGCACCCGGCCGCTGGAGGCGTCCTGGACGTAGATCTGTGGGGTGCCGGAACGTCTGGAGACGAAAGCGAACCGCTTTCCGTCTGGCGCCCAGCTTGGGGCGACGTCTATCCCCCTGCTTTTCGTCAGCCTTTTAATAATTTTCCCGGTTCCGGTCAACAGATAAATTTCCTGGTCTCCGCCGAAACTCATGGTGGCAGCCAGTTCGAAACGCCCCGGAACCCAGGCGGGAGTAATCTGAATGCCCTCCTCGGCGACGATCCGTACCTTCTGGTTGCCCAGGTGCCGCAAGTACAGGTCAGGCTTGCCTTTGGCGTAGGAGGTATAGGCCATCCACTCGCCGTCGGAAGACCAGGCGGGAAATAGGGTGATGCTCTTGTGATTCGTAAACCGCTTGACGTTGCGGCCGTCGAAATCGCAGGTGTAAATCTCCTTGTGCCCGGTACCATTGGAAATGAAGGCGAGCCGGCTATCAAAGACTCCCCGATGGCCCGTCAACTGGTAGATAACTTCACTGCAAAAACGCAGCACCATGCGCCGCTGATCGCGCTGAAAGCCCTTGTATTTCTTACCCACAAGGAGCTTTTCCTTGAAGGTGTCGAACAGCCGCAGCTCCATCTCCAGCAGATCCCCGTTGTAACTGAGGCCGCCGGTGATCAGCAGTTCAGCGCCCACTGCGGTCCAGTTTCGAAAACCGATTTGCGGCCCGACAAGGCCGGAGACGCGAACGTCTTCCAGATAAGCGCCGCGGTCGATCAGCTTGAAGAGGCCGGTGAAGGTCAAGGCGTCGACCATCATATCGGCGCTGGAAACGGCCAGTTCCTCAGCCGGTCCCGCACCGGAAGTGTTTTTAAACAGGGGAACCGCCAGCGGGATCTTGCGCAGAAAGGGGTTGCTGATATCGATGAAGGAATAGTCGGCGCAGGTGGCCGCTTGGGTCGAAAACAGCAGCAGACAAAGCGTGGCAGCGCGCAGCAGGCGCATGGAAAGTCGTCGCATGTAGGGTTCCTGATTGGGTTGTCCAGGCGCGCCACCCCGGTCAGTGCGTGCGGTCAAGTCAGTCGCTCCATTCAGCTGAGGATCATCCGAGGTCGCAGCAGGGCCGTCGGTCCACCATTAGCGCACTCCCTCAGGGGTGAAATTCAGCCCGACCATGACATAGGGTTCTATGATACCTTTGGGATGCGGGTCAACCGGGTTGGCCTTGACGATGGCCTTGTAGGCCGATTCGTCTAAGAAAGCGTTTCCGGACCGGTCCACGTAAAAAATATCGATAATCTCACCGCTGGGGAGCACCTTGAAGACAATGCTGGCCCTGATTTTGCCGGTATTACCGGCCAATTGCTCCGAGAATGCCCAGTGTTCCTGCACCCGGTAAGCGATTTCGATGCGATACATATCTATCAGTTCCGCACGCCGTCTGCCGGTGGCGCCCTCTTTGCCACCGCCGGTGCTCCTCGCCGCCGCGGCGCCGGCGGTTGGCGCGGTCGCCCGACTGGTCTCATCTTTCTTTACCTGTTTACGCAAGCGTTCCAGGGCTTTGGATTTGGCGTCGGCGTTGCTCTTGGCCACATTTTTCTCGATCTTCTTAATGGCCCGCTTGACCACCTTGTTGGGCTTAAAGGTTTTGCGCTTCAAAGAGGCTTTGCGTTTGGCCGGTTTGGGTGTCGGTTTGGCGGTGGACACCTTGGGCTCCGGCTTGGGCTCCGGCGGCACTGGCACCTTGGGCGCGGTGGTTTCGGTCTTTTTTTCAGTCGGTTTGGCGACCGGCGCCTTTTCAGGTGCCTTTGACTCTGGGGCAGCCTTTTCGGCGGGACTGGCCGTCTTGAGGGTCACCATGCTCACGTCGATCACCGCTGGCATGAAGTCTCGCTTGGGCGCCAGATCTGGACTGAAGACCACCCCGAAAAAGAGCAGCACATGGCCGATAAAAGAGACCATGAAGGGAAGCCAGTATGTGCGGGCACCAGTGTCCATGAGCGCTTCGGGCCGCCTAAGATGATTCCTCGTCGGTACCGCTGGGAGGGGCGGTGATCATGCCCAGCTTCTCGATGCCGGCGCCTTTGATTTCCGCCATCACCTGGACGACAATCCCATAGGCGACATCTTTGTCGGCCTTGAAAAAGACCTCTTTGTTTTTACGCCCTTCGAGAATCTTACGCAGTTTCTCCTGGAGATAATTGACCTCAACCTTGAGTTCGCTGATGAAAACAGCGCCACTCTTGTCGATGGTCACCACCAGAGGCTCTTTATCTGAAGAGAGGGGATCGGTGGAAGCTTCGGGGAGATCCACGTCCACTCCCTGGGACATCATGGGGGCTGTCACCATAAAGATGATGAGCAGTACGAGCATAACGTCCACAAACGGGGTTACGTTGATCTCGGACATCAAACCCTCACTTCCGCCGCTACTGAATGCCATGGTGATCGTCTCCTGCGTTTGTGGCAGGGTCCACAAACGGCGTTACGTTGATCTCGGACATCAAACCCTCACTTCCGCAACTCGCCGTCAATATGGTTAGCGGCCGCGCCCCTGGAGAATGTCACGTTCCAGGATATTAAGGAAATCGGCCGAAAAACTGTTGAGTTCCGATTCTATGAAACGGATCTTTTGCATGAAATAGTTAAACGCGATAACGGCCGGTATCGCCACGGCCAAACCGGCAGCGGTGGCGATAAGGGCTTCGGAGATACCGGGTGCCACGACGGCCAGGCTGGCGCTCCCACGCAAGCCGATCCCATGAAAGGAGTTCATGATTCCCCAGACGGTTCCGAAGAGGCCGATAAATGGCGTGGTGTTTCCGGTGGTTGCCAAAAAGGGCACCATCTGCACCATTCGGGTGGTCTCGGAATTGATTGCCCGTCGCAAGGCGCGCTTGACGTTGGTGGAACCGCCAAATCCCCGCATCAACGTCGCACCGCCCTCACCGCTCGCCTCCTGTGCGTGGGCGGCGCCGGACTGGCTGATCTTTTTCAACTCCAGGTAACCGATGCGAAATACGCGAGCGATGGGGCTGCCTTGAAGCAGTTTGGCCTTGGCAAAGGCGCCCGCAAGGTCGCGGCTTTTCCAAAAATAGTCGATGAATTGATCCGACTCCTTGAATGCCCGGCGCAGGTACCGGAACTTGACGATGATGATGGCCCAGGAGGTGACTGAAAAAAAGAGCAACAGCAGGAGAACGAACTGGACCATCAATCCGGCTCCGCTAATCATCTTTATGACATCAATCTCGTAGGTTCCCATACCTGGTTCTCCACATATTGGCGGTGATTGTGGGTCGTGCCGATCCGGCAAAGGCTATTCGAAGGGAAAAGGCAAGTTTTAAATGAATTTCCGAAGGTTTATCTTTCTTTTGGGAGTCCTTACCTTATATCCCCCACCCCATAGTGTCAAGGAATTAGCGTTTCACACGGTCCGCGACGGATTAGCGTTGCAATCCCTCGTGTGAAGGACTAAGCAAGTGGATCGTTCGGGGAACGAAGGACAACTTCAATGCAAATCTCATACCCGATTTATGAGTAATGCCCGATGCTGCACGGCGAGGCGGAAAAAGCGCACTGCCACCGGGAGGATCACTGCACAGCGGACAGGGTTACCATAATTGCCGTCACCGTGTACCCCTACCGTAACCCTCATCGCAAGGAGCGGAACTCATGGAACGCATCGTCGAACTGCTTTTCCAGGCCTATCAGCTGAAACATACCCAGCGCACGGGCTATCAATTTCTGGGCATTGGCCGTGAATCGGTGGCCGAACACTCCTTCGCTACCGCCTTTATCGCTTATGTATTGTCTCAGCTGGAACCAGCGGCGGACCGTCAGCGCCTGCTGGCCATGTGCCTGGTACACGACCTCCCCGAAGCGCGAACCGGTGACCTTAACTACGTGCAAAAGATGTACGTCCAAGCGGATAGCGAAAAAGCCGTCGCCGATACAATCGCCGAACTTCCCTTCGGTGACGAGTTGGCCGGCCTGATCGCGGAGTTCGAGACCGGTCGTACCCTGGAATCCCAGTTGGCCCATGATGCCGACCAGCTCTCCTTCATCATTGAATTGAAGGCCCTGGCCGACAAGGGCTATGCACCGCCCGAGAGCTGGCTGCCCAACGTGGTGGCACGGTTGAAAACCCTCCCTGGGAGGCAGCTCGGCAGCACCTTGCTCGCCATGCCTGCGGATCATTGGTGGCGAAAATTTTTCGTTGACAGGTCGGATGGAACACAATAGTACTGACCCCTTGGCTCAAAATTTGTTCCATTAACCTGTGACCATTCCTTTATGGCCGGCAACCCACCCAAACCCCACCACCACATCCCGGTAGAGGCGCGTCCGCAGACGGAAGCGTACAGCAAGCGACAAGCGCAGTGTTGTGTGAATCTTCCTGGATCTTCGGGTCCGGCGGGGACCTGGGGTACGGTGTTGCCGAATGGAGGATGGACTCACGAGAGCAGGGTGTGGAGGGCAGCATGGGTTGGATAACGGCGTTTTGGGGGTCTTCAATCGGCAAGAAGCTGATGATGGCCATTACGGGTCTGAGTTTCTGCGGCTTTCTGGCAATGCATTTGGGGGGCAACCTCTCCATCTACGGCGGTCCGGATGCCTTTAACAGCTATGCCGAGCATCTGCACGCGCTGGGACCACTGGTGACCCTAGCGGAACTGGGACTGCTCACACTGGCCCTAATCCACATCACCACCGGCCTGATTCTCTTCCTTCAAAACCTCAAGGCGCGCCCCCAACGCTATAAGGTCAACACCAGCGGCGGTGGTCGCACCATCGGCTCTCGCACCATGCCGTATACCGGCATCCTATTGTTGGGCTTCATCATTTTTCACCTGGTGAACTTCCATTTCGTTGACAAGACCAATACCAC
>JASJCL010000045.1 GCA_030066015.1 Desulfosarcinaceae bacterium
GTCATCGACCATTGGTGGCAGACCGAGACGGGTTGGGCCATCTGTGCCAACTGCCTGGGGCTCCACAAGTACCCAGTAATAGAGGGTTCGCCCACCAAACCGGCCCCGGGGTGGAATCTCCAGGTACTCGATACAGAGACGCTGGAACCGGTGAAGGCGGGCGACATCGGCGCCCTGGTGGTCAAGCTGCCCCTGCCGCCCGGCACCCTGCCCACCCTTTGGCAAAACGATGAGCGCTTCATCGAGTCTTATATGGCCGAATTCCCCGGCTACTACAAAACTGCCGACGCCGGCTTCATCAACGAAGACGGCTACGCTTTCGTGATGGCCCGCACCGACGACATCATCAACGTGGCCGGACATAGACTCTCCACCGGTGCCATGGAGGAGGTATTGGCCGACCACCCCGACGTGGCGGAGTGCGCCGTCTTGGGCGTGGAAGACCAACTCAAGGGACAGGTCCCGGTGGGTTTCCTCGTCCTTAACGCCGGTGTGGACAGGGATCATGGGGAGATCGTCAAAGAGACCATCCAGATGGTGCGTGAACGTATCGGGCCGGTAGCGTCGTTCAAAACCGCGACAGTGGTCAAGCGCCTTCCCAAAACGCGCTCAGGCAAGATCCTGCGCGGCACAATTCAGAAGATCGCTGACAATCAAACGTACAAAACGCCGGCGACCATCGATGATCCCACGATTCTCGGAGAGATGGAAGAGGCGCTCACCACCATTGGCTTGGGCAAGGCGCGCAACGACTGAAAGCCCGCCACCTAGCCGCTGAACCGAACAGTGATGCAACGCCGGCTCCCTTCAGGGGGTCGGCGTTTTGCGTTTCATAATCGAGGCGGCGCTTCTTCGCCGGCAGCTATAAGGGATGGCGGCCATCGGAGATGGCAGGCACCTGGGCAAACTCGCAGGTCGGCTTGCGCTTGCTTGCGGTGGTGTGATTTTGACCGGCTGCGCCGCCATCGACCGATCCATGCGCCCGCAGCAAGTGCGACGACCGAACCCAGGTGGAGAAGTGGTGTGTTAGGAAGTCGATCCGAGGCCAAGCTGCAGGCGTGGCTGGACGCGCAGGGTGGCGACAACATGGCGGTACCCGCAGCTCAGTTTTCGCAGAGGGCGTAGACATCGGACCATTTTGCGAGAACGGCCTTTTCCAATCGGATACCCAATCCCGGACCATCGGGAACCGGGGTCACACCGCCATGGCGGAAAGTGGTGTCTTCGCGAACCAGATCTTCAGCCAGTAGAAATTTGGAGAAGGATCCCTCTAGGTGTTGATGTTCAGGGCAGCGCATCGCCAAATTGCGACCGGCCAGAGACAACACGGCCGTCTCGCCGACATGTGCCCCAAGCAGCACCACCATTTTTTTCTGCCTGGCACGCCGGTAAAGATCGATGGCCCTGTTGAAACCACCGCAACTGGATAGGCGGATGTTGAGGCCGTGACAGATGCCATTTTCAATCAGATGATAGGGGCCCTTGCGGGTATACATCGATTCATCCGCGATGACGGGTAAATGGCTGTTCTGCGCAACACGTTGCATTCCGGTTAAATCGCCCCGCGGAACGGGTTGTTCAATGGAAGACAGCCGAAGCGGCTTGGCATACCGGATGAAATCGATGGCGCTTCTTGCCGAGAATGCCCCATTGGCGTCCACCCTCAGATCAATTTCGAAACCGAGCGCATTTCGAACGGTGGTGAGTTGATGAAGTCCCTCTTCCAGCGCGGTAACTTTGACCTTTATCGCTTTCAATTCCAACTGACGCGCGAGATGAATATAGTTCAGGAGTTGCGCATCGGTTTCCACATGGGGAATAACCCCTGAGTAGAGCGGTCTGCAGGTAGGCTGAGTTTCGCGTAAGATGCGGTGAATCGGCCTTGAAACGCGTTTACCAAACAGGTCAAGGATAGCGGTTTCAATGGCACAGATGGCGGCGGGATGCCGATGATACCCTGCTGGCCCGATCACGGCGGTGACCCGCGCTAACATCTCGGTTGGGTGCCGCAGGTGCCCTTGCCGTAGAAGTTCCAATGTTTCAGCGGCAAATCCGAGGCTCTCTTCAATACGCTCTCCGGTCACATACTCTCGCGGCGCTCCCTCGCCCACACCACAGTTTCCGCGATCATCCTCAATGGTAACGATAATGCTCCGGGTTTTAACTCTGGTGCGCAAATGGTGTGCAATCGGGCGCAGGAAGGGAATTTTGACGTCATAGATCCCGAATTTATGAATGGTCATAGCATCCCAAATCCGAGATATATTTGGTGAACTCTGGGTAGAAGGAGGGCCATTGATACCATTGTTCCGGGTACCGGTACACATAGGTTTCCAACAATTTCCAGGAAGCCTTGCAAGCGGAAAAACTGTCGGCTTCGCGCTCCAACGGTTGAATCTCCAGCGCGTATGAGGCCTTTTCTCTTTGGATAATGCCAAAACATAGGGCGGCCTTGGACCGTTCAGATAAAATATCCAACGTTCTATCCTTTGGAATGCTTCGACCGAAAATCGACGCGTTGATCTCGCTGCAGGGCTTCCAATTGTGGACCTCATCGCAGAGTGTTATCAGAACCCTCCCCGAACGAATGGCCTGCAATCCCTTGAAGAGTGCATTGGGCGCCTCGGCGTCTATCAATTGCAAATCGACATGATTTGATTTTTCAACCAGCGTCTCTTTTAGGCGCTTGGTTTTATAGCGCAAGATCATCGATGGCCGATATCCATTGGCGGCCAAGAACAATGGAATGTACTCCACAGCACCAAAGTGGCCCGTAACAAGGATGCAACCGCTGTTCTCGGCAAGAATGTCGTCAAGCACCTTCTTGCCAGTGAACTGGATGGTATTGTTCAAGTGGTTCATCATCATCTCAAGCGGCCTGTGGGCGTTCACCATTTTCTCGAAATAGTGTTCAAATATGCCCAGGTAGGTTCGAAACAACTTCATTCGAAAAGCGAGCCAGCCATTGTTGTTGCCCAGCACGAACTGCATCGACTGTGACAATGCCCTTCGTTTTTCACGGTGCTTTCCATAGTAGTAAAAGCCCATTAAGGAGATATACTTGCGGTACACGGAGAAGGGGAGGAACCTGGCAAGAAACGTGCTGGGTTGATTTTGAAGAAATCGGCTGAGATCTTTCTCCACGCTTGCACTATCAAAATCCATAACCATTCCTCTGCGACCCGTATCAGCTGCCCTCAGGATTCTCGATTCAATGGGAAGTATTCACAATTTGTTATCGCGGTTGAGAGAGAGTGGTGTTCGGCGTGTGGCCTCAGAATTTGATCCGCATGGGACCGGCACTGCGATGGACGATCCTCAAGCTGACAACGCCACAGGGGCGATGTTGCCGGCTGTCGACTTCGCCGGCGGATACGACCCGCCCCCCCCCCTTCAAGGCGGTGATGGGCAGGCCTGCAACGGAATTTTGCACGATGATGTGACGACTGGCAAGGGATCCTATCCATCGACTTACTTATAGCGTTTTGGTCGCTTTCTCAAGTCTCATTTACCATATCAGGCGTCCCGGGCGATGCGGTGAATGCCCATGCGCTGGAAGCGCATCGCATATCTATCCATCCTATATTATTATATTTTTAATTACTAATATAGGATAATTAGCCTTTTATTAAAGAAGTGCACAAACCTGCCGATATTCAATTCGCGAGCTAAAAATTCCACTGTCTCGCCAAGACCTATCCATCTCATCAGCCTTTTTTGATAAAAATCGACAGTCAGCCGCGTATTGGGTGGTTCATATGGCTATTGCTATTTTTGCCTTGCTCACGTTAGCTATGGTTCTGCACCTGGTCTATGAACATATGGAAATCAACACGATCAAGTATGGCATCTTAAATGCGATCGCCTCCCAATCGGCGGCGGTCAACGACGCCCTTTTGCAATTGTTGCGGTCCAAGGAGAGCCCCAGGATACTGAACAAAGATTACCGAAAACTCGAAAAAGTATATTTGAGCAGATTGAACCGCTACCTGATCGAACATATTGACGCCGACAACCGGACCGTAAAAAAAGAGATCTTGATGCGCCGCGATTTCACGCTCTGAAGCGTAGCTGCACCATCTCCCACTCCCTGATGAAGCTGGAGAATCTCCGCATGAACCTCGCCATGCCGAAAGAGATCAATTGTCTTAATTTCAGAGGATTGTTTGCCTTTTTGGAAAAGCAATATGGTCAACGGGGGGTCAATACCGTCATCAAGGGATTGGTGGGCAATTCAAGCTACCTTGTTCACGATCTAGCGGATCCTTCCCATGTGACGCCCGTCCGAAAGCACCATTTAACGAATCGCAATTATTGGGTATCAAATGATTTCTCCGTTAAACTGCTGGGCAATGTCAAAAAGGTAGTACCGGCACCCAATCCCCTCCTCTTTGCCGGAAGAGGCGCGGTAAGAGAAAGTTTATCCAGAAATGCGCTCTTCATCGGTAAGCTCTTTGGACCCTTCTTCCTGGCCCGTAAGGCATCCAAGATAAATGCCCGCTTCAACCGAACGAAAGACGTCATCTTCAACAAATTAAATCGCAAAGAGATCGCCTTTAAATTATGTTACTATCCTGAGATGCGGATCACCAAGGATGTCTGCAATTGGAACCTGGGTATCTATACCGAACTGCTGCATACGGCCGGCGTCAATCGTATTAAGTCCGAAGAGGTACAGTGTGTGCTGCAGGGAGACGCGTTCTGTGAATTTCGATTGAGATGGAAGAAATCTGGCCTCCTCAGGAGAATGATCAAAGCAACCTCGATATGGCGGGTAAAAAACGAAATCAAGGATGTCATTAATGAATATGAAGGGTCTCTGCGGGAAAGAGACCGTCTGATTGATGATCTCACATGTTCTGAATCAAGGTACCGTTCCTTATTTGACAACACTGCGACGGCGAATGCCATTGTCGAGTCCGACCACCGAATATCGCTAATGAATGAGGAATTTGAGAGGGTTACTGGCTACAACAGTGCTGACCTTCGTCAGGTCCTTTACCTGGGCGATCTTTTCACGAGTATCGAAAAGAAAAAACTGGAGCAATTTATCACCGATTTAAAAGATGACGTACATCACTATAAGAATAGCCTTGAGCTCGTATTCTTTACCAAAACCGGCTGTAAAAAGAACCTGATCTGCAAGTTTGGAAAGATCCCCAACACGGATCAGATTATTGTCTCCATAATGGACGTAACGGAGATGCGGCGAGCCGAGGAAGAAAAGATTATCTTGAAGGAGAAGCTTGCGCGATCGGAGCGAATGGAGTCACTGGGTTTGTTGGCTGGCGGTGTCGCGCACGATTTGAACAATGTGTTGTCCGGCATCGTCAGCTATCCCGATTTGATCTTACTCGATCTGCCCGAAAACAGTCATCTTAGAAAACCCATCGAGACCATCCGCAACTCCGGCACTAAAGCAGCCGCCATCGTACAAGACCTATTGACATTGTCTCGCCGGGATGTGGCCGATAAAACCATCGTCAATATGAATGAAGTCATCCAAGAATATCTGGTATCGCCCGAGTATCGTAAGATGATCTCATTCCACCCGAAAATCAACGTGCGCTTCAAGGCCGAAAAAGATCTCATGAATGTGAAGGGCGTTGCGTTGAACCTCAGCAAGACCATCATGAACCTCGTCACCAACGCTGCAGAGGCCATCGATGGCGCAGGCGAGATCAATATCACCACCCAAAACAGCTATATCGAAGATCCCATTCCAGGGTTTCAGGACTTTCGCAAAGGCGCGTACGCCGCCGTCATGGTCTCCGATGATGGCATTGGAATTCCCAAAAAGGATCTCGACAGAATCTTTGAACCGTTCTACTCCAAAAAGGTGATGGGGAGGAGTGGCACCGGCCTGGGGATGACCGTCGTTTGGGGCACCGTTCACGACCATCATGGGCATATAGACGTCGTCAGTGCGGAAGGCAAGGGAACCACCTTTACCCTCCTGCTTCCAGGCACCGGGGAAGCACCGCAGAAAGCGCGATCATCAATTCCGATCCATCGTTTGATGGGCAATGGTGAATCCGTCCTGGTCGTCGATGACATGGAGGAGCAAAGAGAACTCGCCCGGAACATGTTGATTCGATTGGGCTATAAAGCACAGGTGGCCAAGAGCGGTGAAGCTGCGGTGCACCTGCTGAATGCGGGGCATCAGTTTGATCTGATTTTGCTGGATATGATTATGGATCCGGGCATGGATGGGCTCGATACCTATAAAAAGATCCTTGAGATTTACCCATACCAGAAAGCGGTTATCGCCAGTGGCTACTCGGAGACACGGCGTGTAATGGAAGCACAACGGCTCGGCGCGGGACAATATATTCGAAAGCCCTATGCCATCGAAAAAATTGGATCTGTTCTAAAAGATGCGATCCAGAGACCGGAATAGCAGCTCGGTAGCGCCAGTGAGTCGCTTGTTGGCCGGAATAGACGTTAGACCACGCCACACCCACACCGAACGGTTTGCCTTTTAGCGGACCTTCGGCGCCCGCCTGGCGTATCGGCCGCCGCCCCACCATCTGGGGATCGTCGGCGTGCCGCCGCGATCCCCAGAATTGGGAAAACCCCTCAGGGCCTTGGCCGCACCATCAGGCGGTCAGCCGGTTGTCGGCTTCAGCGCCGTATGGCGCATGCTCGGCGAGCCGCTGCGCAACCCAACGGGTGGCGGCATCGATATCCGCCTGCGTGATCTCATGCCCGGCGTCGATGGATCGCGTGGTAACACGGGCGCCGGCGGCGACCAAGACCGAGATGAGCCGATCGGTGCTATCCGCCGGAATGACCCGGTCACGGCTTCCCCGCAGGACCAGGATCGGCTTGCCCTTCAGGTCTGGTGGCGTCAGATGCTGAAGGGGCAGCATGGGCCGCAGGAGCACCGCCCCAGCGAACACCTCCGGCCGCAGCAAAAGGATCGCCGCCGCCATGTTGGCCCCGTTGGAGTATCCCATCGCCGTGAGACGGTCGGGCTTTCGATCATATTGGCGGATAGCGGCCGTGATGAAATCCGCCAAAGTGTCCACCCGGCGGGCGATATCGGCCTCGTCGAAGACGTTGTTCGCCAGCCGCGTGAAGAACCGCGCCATGCCGTTTTCACTTACGTCCCCGCGCGGACTCAAGATCGCGGCCGCTGGCTGGATCGACCTGGCCAGCGGGATGAGGTCGCGCTCATTGCCCCCCGTTCCATGCAGGGTGACCAGGGTCTCGCCGCCGTCCGAAGTAGTTTGCGGCACCTCATAGAGATGCGTGTAGCTGTACGGCCGCAAGACCGGCAGTTGCTTTTCGATATCCCTCCGGTGAACTTCCAGAGCGTCTGGTAGCATCAGGGAGGTACCCAGTTGGTGCACCGCTTCGTCGACGCCGAATCCGGGCGGGTCAGTGGCAATTTCAAACAACACGCCACCCGGCGTCGGGAAGTATATGGATCGGAAGTACTTTCGATCCCGCTGCTCCGTGACGGCAAAGCCCGCCCGACGCAGGGTCGCTTGCCAGCCAGCGAGCGTCTCCGCATCAGCGGCGCGAAAGGCGATATGGTGGACGGTACCGCTGCCCGGTCTGGCCGCCGGTGCCGTTGGATCGATCAGAATATCATAGTAGGGGCCGGGCGCGTCTAGCCCACCTGCCGAAAAGCGAAAGCGATGCCCCGCATGCTGCTGCAGTTGCATTCCCATGTGATCTGTCAAGAGCGGTCTGATCTGTTCATCGGATGTGAGCGTAGCGGTGGCGGCATGAAACCCTCCCAGCGCATACGCTGGCTCAACCGGCCCCTTTTCCCAGTGGACCACTGAGGAAGGACCCGCCACGCCGGTGAGTTCAAGCGGTAACCCGTGGGGATCGCTGAAGCGGATGACAGGTGCACCAAATCTATCCGCCAAATGCGCCTTCACCCCATGGGAGCGCAAACGGGCCATCCAAAAATCGATGGCGCCGTCGGGGATGGCAAAGCCGACGGCCGTCACCATGCCAGCGCCCTGCCGACCCCGGGGCAGCCCTTCCCAGGGAAAGAAGGTCAAAATCGTACCTGGTGTTCCAGCGGCATCCCCGTAATAGAGATGGTAGGTGGTGGGGTCATCGAAATTGACCGTTTGCTTCACCAGCCGCAGCCCCAGAATCTGCTCGTAAAAAGCGAGGTTTTCCGCCGCCGCGTTGGTGATGGCCGTAATATGATGAATGCCGTGAATGTCGATATCGGATCGCATGGGTTCACCTCAATGATCTTGGTTTTGGTGTTGATTGGCTTCAATATGGGCGCCGCGGGCCAATAGGGCCGCCCCACATCGGAAGGCAATCCATCGGTTGCTGAGAAAAAGGGTAAGCCCATATATCTTGATGTCAAGACATTTACAGCGGCCACATCCCCATTTACCCCCTGCAGTGCCCGGAAATGGCACCGCATGCGCAGCGGATTACTCGGGGGAAAGGGAGGATCGGGGGGGCTGCGTCCTCAAACCCTGTCCACAGGACTGCGCTTCGCGGTGACCCGTCGATTCGGAGGGGTCTGCACTTGCGGGTGCCCAGAACGGTTGGGATGGGGATGCCGCCTATCCCGGTCCGTCGGAGAACCGGCCCGGACGGCCGGGTGGCGGAAACCGGGTGATCGCAGTAGCGAAGGGCGATGGGATTGGGGCCACCGCCGATGGACCATCTCGCTCAGCCGATGGTGTTCTTGACGATGCCGATAAGCTTCTCTGGATCGAAGGGTTTGGAGACGAAGGCGATGGCATCCTTGATGGCGTGGTCCCCGTCGATGCCGCTCACCACAATCACAGGCGTTTCACGAAGCGCTTTATCCTGCCGCAGCTTGCGATTGAAGCGAGGTCCCCACTCACCCGGCATCTGCAGATCCAGCGTGATGAGGTCCGGTTTCTCCCGCTTCACCACGGCGAGGCCCTCCATACTGCTCGAAGCGCTGCAGGTCGCATATCCATTGTCGCTGAAGACGGCTTCGAGGTATTTGACAATGACCGGATCGTCGTCAATGATCAGGATTTTTTTGGGCATTCTCACCCTCCTTGGGATGATGACACATCTGAATGGTCCCGCCGCAATTGGAATAGGCCTTCGGGAGATGATGCGCTTTGCGATGGCGGATCACCACGGATGGCATTCGCCACACAGCACCGGACCGGCCCCCTGCTCGCGATGGCAGCCCTTGCAGTTGCGGTGATAGGCCTTCCGTAAATTGGGAATCCGTCCCTCGTCCGCGATGCCATGGCACTCGCTGCAGCTCGAATCTTCCGACGATTCATCTTCGACCAGGACGCCGTCATCGTCGTAGACATGATGGCACACGGCGCAGTCCTCGATTTCGGCCGCCTCGTTGTGGGCGTCGTGTTCGAACCGGGAGGAGGGGCGCTGGGGGGCGTCGAAGACGCGGTTGTCGACCACCACCATCTCCTCCTGGGAGAAGGCCGAAACACTGAAAAAACCTACGCCCAGCAGCACTGCCATGGCGACGCATGCGATACCCTTCATCGGACCATTTCCTTTCACGCCGGTTTTTCCATGAGCTCGTAAATCAGGTCACCGAAAAATTTGATGTCAAGTCCCACGCCGTAATGATGCACGATGTCGTGCAGACCGCTATGGCAATTGTGGCAAGGGGCGATCAGCACCTGAGCGCCCCGGGTTTTGGCGGCGAAGAGTTGCTCGGCCTTGATGCGGTTGCCGGAGATCCGTGTCTGTTTGTACGGCGGACCACAATTGATGGCCCCGCCGCCGGCTGCGCAGCAGTAGTTGTGCTCCCGGTTGGGCGTCATCTCGACCACCGATTCGCAAAGTGTATGGGCCACATAGCGGGCTTTCTCATGCAACCCACCGCCCCGGACCACGTTGCAGGGATCATGCAGGGTGATGGGCGTCGGATACTTCTTGGTGATCTTGATCCGCCCCTCCTTGAGCAGTTCGTAGTAGAAATCGATGGCGTGCACGATGGGAATGGGCGGCATCTCCCAGCCCAGCCAGCGGTTGCCCACGTCGTACACCGAGCGGAAGGCATGGCCGCACTCGCCCATGACGATGCGTTTGACCTTGAGCCGAATGGCGGCATCGTAGTGGGCGCGTTTGATGCGCCCCATGATCTCGTTGTCCCCCGTGAACATGGCCATATCGCTGTTGTCCCAACCCAGTTCAGACGGCATGGTCCAGCTGACGCCTGCGGCGTGGAAAATGGCGGCCGCTTGATAGATCAGCTGGGCCTGGAACTTGGGCTCCGGTGCAATCACCGAATACATGATCTCGGCCCCCTCCACGTCTAAGGGGATGCGCAGGTCCTCGAACTCGGCCTGGGCCTCCTCCTCCTGCCACTGCAGGGTGTCGGGCCACTCGTCGCCCTTCACCCACATCTGGTTCATGGTGACGCTGTGGCTGTGGGCCGTGTCCTGGATGTATAGCGGGGTGCAGCCCAGCTTGTGAATGATGCGGCGCACGACCAGCATGAGATAGGCGATGTCGATACCGAATGGGCAGTACTGGGCGCACCGTTTACACAGATTGCATTCGGTGTGGGCGATGATGGCGGCTTTCTCGATGAACTCCGGTGTGACGCGGCCCTTCTGTTTGATCATCTCCCAGAGGGTCTGTTTGACCTTTCCCACCGGTGCATAGTGGGGATCATTGTCATGTGAAAGATAGTAGTGACAGGCCTCGGCACACAAACCGCAGTGAATGCAGGTCTCAACGTAGGTGGAGAGCCGGGCGCCGGTTTCGCTCTTCAGGACCGTACGGATGGTGGATTCGATCTTCTCGGGGGTCAGCCGCGCTACGCCCACGGCCAGCCCCTGATCCAGGGCCTGGGAGGGTTCGGTCTTGGCAGGCGCCTTCGCCATGGTGACAGCTCCTTCGATTGGGTGACAGCCCCGCCGACGGAGCGGCGGCGCTGGGATGTTGATGGTTTCAGACGGTGACGCCACGCACCCAACTACCAGTCGCGGGCGTGGCGCACCTTGCCAAATTCAGATCCCATGTAGGCCCGCGTCAGGGGTGAGAAGATCATGTGGCTCAATCGGGTGAAGGGTATGGCGGCCAGCATGATCTCTCCGCTGACGATATGGGCGATCGCCATGACAGGATAGGCAAACCACTGGTGATAGGCCAGAAAGCCGGTGATAAACGGCGCCGCCACGATGGCCAGAATTACAAAGTCCGACGCTGTCGTGACAAACTTGACCTCGGGCGTCACCAGGCGCCGTATCAAAAAATAGGCGCAACAGACGATTACCAGTACCGTCATGACGTCGGCCACGCCGTCTGGCAGGGTCCACCAGCTCACATCAAAGGCCTCATCCCAGAGGACCACATGGGAGAGCAGGAACACCGGCGTGACCAACAGACAGATGTGAAAGGTGAAGGTCGCCACGGTGAGCCCCGGGTGCAGTCGCCAGTTCGCGGTCCCGAAGGGGATCAGCCAACGCCCGATGGAGCGCAAGCTGTACTTCCAACTCATATAGGAAAAAATGAACTTTTCGGTCCGGTTCACCTCCCAGAGCAGTCGGACCAGGCGGTAACAGATCCCGCCGAAAAAGAGCAGGAAGGCCAACCAGGCCAGGGGGCCACTGACAAAAGCGTAGACAGCATGCATTTGATTTCGCCCTCCTCAGTCCGCGAATTCTGTGAGTGGCAGCACGCGGCGATGATAGATTCCCTCCTCGATGGTCTTCACCAGCAGCTTGTCGCCGGCCGGGCTGAAGACCGGGTTCCAGGCCGCCTCGCAGCGACCGGACCAAAGGCGGCCATCGACGGCGATGGAATAGTGTCCGTCGATCTCCACCTTGGCGGCGACATGATCGCCGGCGGGGCTGAAGACGGGGGTCCAGGCCATGGCGAAGGGACGCTGCCAGATTTTGTCGTCGACGATGATGTGCCACGACGCACCGTTCTTGCCGAGGGCCGCCAGGCGATCGCCATTGGGGCTCCAGACCACATCGGTGACCATGTCACGGAAGAGGGTACCCCACGCCCTGCCATCCACCGCCAGTGTCCAGCGGCCATACTTGGGCGCCACCACGGCGGCCAGTTTGCCGCCGTCCGGGCGAAAGACCTGGCGCCAGACCTGGACGAAATCGGGCTGCCAGATGAGATCGCCGTCTTGGGCCATGCCCCATTTGCCCTTGATACGCACCGGTGCCACCACCGCCCCGGAGCTGGGATGGAAACTGGGTTCCCAGACGCTGGTGAAGGTTTGGGGCCATGGTGAGCCGTCAACGGCGATGGTGTAATCGTAGAGATTGAGGCGCACCTCGGCCGCCAGGCGGCTGCCATCGGCCGACAGCACGGGTTGCCAGACATTGACGAAGCGATTCTCCCAGGCGTTGCCTGCGATGGCGGCGGAGAAAGTGCCCTCCTGAAATTTGTGCACTTCGGCACTGTCGCAGGCCGCGACCTGCACAGCGGCAGCGGTGACCTGTCCGTCGGCGCTGAGGGCGAAGTAGGTGGCATTGGCGTAGGTGGTTTCCCAGAGCACGCCATCCAACGCCATGCCGTACTGCATCTCCTGCTGCACGGCCACGGCCAGATGGTCACCGCTGACACACGTCAACGGATTCCAGACATAGCCGAAATTTTGCGCCCAGGTTTGACCATCCACGACGACGGTCCACTCCGCCATTTCGGAGACCAGGGCGTACCACTTTCCGCTCGGTGTAAAGCGCAGATGCCAGGCCTTATCGAATACCTGGTCTCCGGTCTCGCCGTTGATGCAGATGGCGAACTCGCCTTCATCCAGATTGACGACGGCGCCGACCCTTTCACCATCCGGGCTGGCGTTCGGCTCCTCCACCCAACGGAATCGCTCGCGCCAGGGGGTGATGGGAATCTGCTTTGCACCGCTGTCCCAATCCCAGTTTGCACTGTCCGTCATACCGTCTCCCTTGGGGGGCATCTCAACCACATTCACAGCTAGCGATTCTCAAGGCCCATTTGGCGAGCGAATGCCCAACGGGCCAGCAATGCGGAAGCCAACCATAAAAGATGTAACGCGGCAATGTATATTGAGTGGGGTTAATCGAGGTGCCTTAAGCAATAGTGATACCAATTAAGCGATCAACTGGCAATCCTCAAATGGATCGGCCATTGCGGACCGGGCGCCGGCACCTCGCCCAGCGGGCCCATTGGTAGACCCCATCCATGTGTGCACATATGCCGCGAAATGAGATAAAACTCAATAAAAAGATGGTCGACGGTCGGGCAACTAGATGGCGCGACGCTCAGTTGGCGGCCAAGGTAGGCCTGCGCGGGATGGAGAGGGTGAAGGTGGTGCCCTGTCCGGCGCTGCTGTCCAGGCGGATGGACCCGCCGTGCTGGGCCAGCAGCTTTTTGGAGATGTAGAGCCCCAGACCGGTCCCGCGAGTGCCTTTGGAGGTGTAGAAGGGGGTGAAGATCTTGGCCCGCGTGTCGGCATCCATGCCGATACCATTGTCCTGTACGGCGATGCGAACCGCCTCCGGCGCGCCACTCACGCGGAAAGTGATGGCGTGGGAGCGCCCAGAGGTATCTGCATCGCAGGCGTCGATGGCATTTTCCAGCAAATTGGTGATGATGGAGCGGACAACCCCGGCGTCCACTTCGAATTCGCCCAAATCCGCATCGAAGCGGTCATCGAAGCTGATGCCGCGATCAGCGCTTTTTGGTGCAAAGGCGGCGGCCAATTCGCGCACGAATAGCGTCACATCCTGACGTTGCCACTGAAAGTCCTGAACTTTGGCGTAGTGCAGGATATCCAGCACCATGCGTCGAATGCGGCCCACCATAAACCCCACCATCTCAATGCCCTCTTCGAGTTGGGCGGCGTCCGAATCTTGGTACCCCTTGCTGAGCATGTACATGCCGGCATCCAGACCGGTGAGCAGCCCTTTGATGCCGTGGGAAACCGATCCGATGAGCAGTCCGATGGAGCTGAGCTGTTCCTGCAGCTGGCGTACACGGGTGATATCGGTGGACATCTCCATCACTTGGCTGATATTTCCGGCGGCGTCCATGAGCGGCGCCGTCCAGACGAGCAGGTACTTTTGGCCGCCGTCAGCGGTGGCGACCGTCACCTCGCACTGGTGTGGTTGACCGTCGCCAAAGGTCTCGATCACCGGGCAGGGATTGCAGGGGTGTTCACTCTGTCGGTAAACCCGGTAGCAGGGGTGCTGCTCCTCCATGGGAAAATCTCTGCGAAAGCGCCGATTGGCGGCCAAGATGCGGTGATCGCGATCCTGGACGGTGATGTAGCAGGGCGCTTCATCGAACAGCTGCTGGTAGCGCTCACGAGTGGTCCGCAGCTCCTCCTGCAGCCGTTGGACCTCGCCCATGTCCGCGGCGATTTCGAGGACGAGCTCGATCTCGCCCCCCTCCCCGCGGATGGGAGCGGTGTACACTGTGACCGGGAGCTTGCTGCCATCGGATTTGACCAGTTCGGAGCGCTGGCGCTGGGCGTTACCGGAGTTGAAGGTGAGGGCTACGGGGGTTTCCTCGGCGCCGTTGCGGTCGACGCCGTAAACGCTCCAGCCGGGCTCTCCGAGACGCCTGCCCAGCCGCGTCTCGTAAAGGGGATTGCTGGCGATGACCTGCAGCTGGCGGTTGTGTACCGAAACCAAGCAGGGCAACTCGTTAAAAAAGGTGATATCCCCCCCCAGATCGTCGGCCAGATCTTGGAAGGCGGTGACCAGCTGTTCCACCGCCTGCCCCACCGCTGCCAGGCGTTCGCGGGCCACCAACTGAGCCGATTTCTCCTCCACCAGGCGCTCCAGGTTCTCGGTGTATTGCCGCAGCAATCGGCCCATCTGAATCTTTTCGGAAGCCCGCTGAAGGGCGATTTCGAGAATTTCGTCGCGAATCGGCTTGGTGATGAAGTCGGTGGCCTCCAGCTTGAGGCATTCGATGGCCAGCTCCATATCCCCGTGACCGGTCAGCATGATCACTTCCGTCTCGGGGGCGATCCGTTTGATCTGTTTGAGGAGTTCGACGCCGTCCATGACGGGCATCTTGATGTCGGTGAGGACGATGGGGGGTCTATGCAATCGAAAGAGGTCCAGGGCCTGCTGGCCATCGCCGGCGCTGAGGACCTCATAGCCCGCATCCGTGAGACTGATGCCGAGGACGGTGCGTAATCCGTCCTCGTCATCCACCAGCAGAAGCCGCTGATCCCCGGGCTTCGTCATGGACGGTTGGTCGTCAGGCTGCTGCAGTCGGTTCACGATGTCACCAACCGGTTGGCCAGATCCAATAGGGCATCTGTTTCGGGGGGCTTCTCCATGTATGCGTCGGGCGGCGGGATAGGCGCCTGACTGCGGGCGTTGAGCATCTTGAGGTAGTGGTGGAAGACTTCCGGTTTAACTGCCGAGAGCATGATGACGGGAACCTTGGCCAAGCGGGCGTCACGCTTGACGGCCCGGTACATGAGGGCACCGCCCTCTCCAGGCATCATCACATCCAGGACGATGAGGTCCGGCGGTGACTGCTGGGCCTGGGCGAGCCCCTGGGCGCCGTCTCGCGTCACCACCGGCTGCCAGCCGCTGGTTTCAAATAGGGTCTTCATGAAGATGCGCATGTCCATCTCGTCATCGACAATCAGGACCCGCTTTGGGGCAGCCTCAGGCATCTGAACCCTCTCGTTGGAGCAGCCGCTGAACCCGGGCGATTGGGGCGCTTGTGTGGCCCACCGGCGCCGGTCATCGGGCCTAATCGGGGTCGATCTCCCAGGCTTTGTCGGGCCGGTTGACGCTGGCCACCGGACAGGCAGAGCGCAGCACCACTTGCTCAACAGTGCTGCCCAACAGCGCCTTTTCCGGGTCAATCTCGCGGGTATGGTGGGCCATCACGATGAGATCGGCCTGGACCTCCCGGGCAAACTTGAGGATCTCCACATAGGGCGTCCCCTCCCAGACCTCGACGGTGTAATTGTCGTAATCGGTGACCTTGCTGAGGTGATGGTTCTCGATCTTGTCGCGCGCCTCTTCCAGACGGGTTTCGATCTCCACCTGTCCATGGTCCGCGCCGATGGCGTCCTTGGTGATATCGACGGCGTGGAAGAGATGCAGGCGGGCATCGACGTTCTTGGCGAGCCGATAGGCCCAGCCAAAGGCCGAATCGGCGGCCTTGGAAAAATCGGTCCCGACCACAATATTGGAGAAGAGTTTCCAGCAGGTGGTGCAGGGGCGGCTGATCACCACTACCGGGCAGCGCGCCCCTTTGGCGACCTTCTGCATGGTGGAGCCCACAATCTGGCGATAACGGCTGGCGCCCACATCCTCTTCGCGGGTGTGGGAGCCCATGATGATCATGTCGGCGTTCTCCGTCCGTGCCTTGCGGAGAATCTCCCGGTGGGGTGCCCCGACAACGGCCTCGATGCGGTTGTTTTCGCTGTCCTTGAGCAGGTCGGCATAGGTGTGCTTCATCTCTTCGCGCACCCAATCCACGTAATCATTGTCGATCTGTTCGGTCTCGCCGGTGCGCACGTCGGTGATGAAGGGACTGTAACCGCGCGTCGGAACACCCAGAACGTGGAAGAGGATCAGCTCGGCATCCCACTTGAGCTCCAAATCGAAGGCGACCTTGGCGGCATTATCGCAAACCGGTGAGGCCGTTGTGGCAAACAACAATTTCTTAAACATAGGTCTTCTCCTAAATGTGGCAGGCTTCCGGCGCGCTCTGGAATCCCAGCTGCCACGCCACGCCGTCGACAAATTCAAAGAGGGTGTAAACCGTGTCAAACACAAACGTGTCGATGTTGTCGCCAAAGATCACATGTCGCAGCTGCCCCAGGTCGAGGGGCATATCGAGCAGGCGGCCCAGGGGCACCAGCTTCAGGTCGAGGCGGTCCTCCCCCTCCGCCTTACAGCCTGACAAAGAGAGATAAATTTCCAATTTGGGCTCACCGGGAAAACCGATCATCTCGATGGTTTTGCAGAACGATATCCGGTCGCAATCGGCATAGCGGCAGTCCGCCGCGGGCAGTTTTTTATACTGGTCCAACAGATCGGGAAAAAAAGGGCTGGTGCGGGTCAGGAGTGGATAGCGATGGAGCATGCGAAAATAGCTGCGCAGGGTGACGGCCTCCGCCAACGCCAAGGCGTGGCCGAGCACCGTAAGGGCGTCCGTCACCGCCCGTCCGTCTGAGCTGTTGAGACCACCGTCCTCGTCTAAGATGACCTGCTCCACCACCCCCACCACCTTTGAAAGTGATGCCGCGCTGCGTTGCGGTCAATCGCCGAACTTACTCCTCTGGTTTTAGATGCTCAGGCACCTCCACCATCTTGAGTAGCAATGGCTTTAAGAAGCTCCAGCGGATCCCGATGTGGAAGATCTCCTCTAGATCCCTTATGGCATCCCAGCAATTATGGCAAGGCGCCACCACCAGCTTGGCGCCGGTCGCCAGAATCTGATCCCGCTTGACTTTGAGCCCGATATTGCGCTGCTCCCGGTAGCGGCCGATACCGTTCAGACCGCCCCCGCCGCCACAACAGAAGTTGTGCTCCTTGCAGGGCTTCATCTCGATGAAATCCTCGGCAATATGGCTCATGATCTCACGGGCGCTCTCTTTGAGGCCGGCATTGCGGATATAGTTGCAGGAGTCCTGATAGGTCACCGGCTCCTTGATCCGCTTGGAGGGGTCGATCTTCAGCTTGCCCGACCGCAGGGCCTCGGCGACCCACTCCACGTAATGGATGGACTCCACCGGCGTTTGGCCGTTTTTAAGGCCCGCCCAGTAAGGCCCTTCGATGACGGTGGCCCGATAGGCGTGGCCGCACTCGGTGACCACCATGCGCTTGGGTTTGAGTCGGTCCATGGCGTCGTACACGCTCTCAACCTGCATCTTGCAGGCCGCCCAATCTCCGGCGAACATGGCCAGACTGGTCTCCTCCCACCCTTCGCTGGGAACGGTCCAGTTTTCGCCGGCGATGTGGAAGAGAATGGCCGCTTCCGCCAAATCCTCGGGATAGTGCTTCACCTCTCGGGCGTTCACGGTGTAAATGAAATCCGCGTTGGGCTTGTCCACCGGGATCTCCAGCTTGGGCCAGTCATCCTCGTACTCCTCCACCATCCACTCACAGGTCTCGACCCAGTCCTCGGTGGTAACATCCATCTGGGCCCGGTAGATACGGTGCATGCCGGAGCCGATCTTGAGTTCCCAGGGAACAAAGCCTTGCGAGAAGCACAATCCCCTCAAGTAGCCGAACATGACCCCCATATCGATGCCGAAGGGGCAGTACATGCCGCATCGGTTGCAGCAGCTGCACTGACTCCAGGCCACGTCCATGACATGCTCCATGAAGGCGGCATCCACCTGTCCTTTGCGTTTCACCAGCTCGCCCAGGGTCGATTGGATCTTGTAGGAGGGCACTTGCTTGGGATCTTTGTTGTTGGCCAGATAGAAGTAGCAGGAGTCGGCACACATACCGCAGTGGGCGCAGATCTCCAGCCAGGTACGCAGCCGTGATTTGCAGGTCTTCTGGAGTGTGGCCCAGAGGGCGTCCCCGTCCACGTCGAGCGCCTTCAGCTCTTGGTAGTATTGTTTGCCGCTCTTGTCCGCCAGAAGCGCGTTCAGCTGTTCCTTGGTGTCCACCGTCTGTTTATTGCAGAGTTTACCTTCGGGCATATCTCCCCCGCATTTCATTGATAAGACGTCTAGGTTGGTTCATGTGACCCACTGTCTGCTACCAGGCCATGCCTTTGTTCTTCATGCCGCCGCGCTTGATGCCAAAGTCCATGCCCAGCTGGATCCGTGAGAGGAAGAAGAGCGCAAAATGGGAGAGCTTGGTCAGGGGAATGGCGACCAGCATCAGCTCTCCGCTGAGAATATGGGCGATCAACCAGGCATCGTAGTTGCCCAACTGGTGATAGGCGCAGAAACCGGTGACAAAGGGGGCCACGGCGATGACCAGTACCAGTATATCATAAGGTTTGGTGAGGATGCGAACTTCGGGCAGCGCGATGCGCCGTAGCAGGATGAACACGCCCGCAATAATAAGGGCCACCGTCATGCCGTCGGCAACGCCTTCCGGCAGGGTCCACAGGGAGAAACCCCAGCGCTCCTGCAGGAGCAGATTGTGCCCCAGCAGGAAAACGGGCGTCACCAGGAGGCAGATGTGGAATACGAACACCAGCAGGGTGAAAAAAGGGTAATAGCGCCAGCTGTGCGTGCCGTAAGGCAACAGCCAGTAAACGACAGACCTTACGGCGCCGCGGATGCCCGCTGCGGGGAAGGCCTGATAGGCCACCCGGTCCATCTGCCAGTTGAGGCCCCTGATGTAGATGACGATCCTCACCAGGATCCCCACAAAAAAGATGCCGAAACTCAGCCACGCGAGCGGTCCGGTAACAAAAGCGTACATCTTCTATGGCTCCTTAGCTAGTGTCAGTTTACCGACGTTCGTTCGTGTTTCACAACCACCGGCCAATCCAGGCGATCGGCCTAATCATCATCGCGTTCGGTCAAAAAATACCAGAAGGCAGGCATGGCAATCAGGGTCAGAACGACCAGACCATAGATCACCGACTTGGTGAATGCCATAAACTGCTGCAGCGAATAGATGGACTCCATAGCGTTTTTCTCCCCCAGTGGTCGTCCCGCCAGTTGTCTGGCGGACGGCGCTCTCCATTTCTAGTGGGCGTCATAATCCGGATGGGCGTATAGTATCGGCATCCGGGTGACAATGAAGCGGTAGGCGATGATACCGATCGTGACGATGAAGACCGATATGCCGATCTCCATCCAGCTCGGGAAGTACCGATCCGCCGCCGGCAAATGATAGTTGAAGGCCACCATGCTGACGTTGAACCGGTTCACCACCACCCCGAGCACGGTCAAACCGGCGGTCCAACGGATCAGGCGCACGTTCTTCTCGCGAACCCCCACGGCGTATAGAAAGGCCGGTAGGGCCACGAAACCGAGCAGTTCCACCAAAAACCAGGCGCCGTAGCCTGTGGCCAGATAGTGCCAGTTGTTGTCGGCGGCGATGCCGACCACCTTGATCATGAAATAGCCGGCCAAAACAAAGGCGGCCGCTTTGCCGAATCCCAGGGGCAGCGTGTCTTTCTCGGCCAGGTGCTCGGCATCCATCTTGTGGGCGAAGTATTGGTGCGAAAGGGTGCTTTCGAAGATCACCATTGAGAGGCCGGCGATCACACTGGTGATAAAAAAGTATACCGGCAGATAACTGGAGTACCACAGCGGGTGGAGTTTGGAGGGGGCGATGAGGAACAGGGCCCCCAGGGAACTCTGGTGCAGGGTGGAGAGCACCACACCGAAGATGGTCAACAGGATGGTGAGCTTCACCACGATGGCGCGGGCCTTTTTGAGCCCCAGCCACTCCATGGGGGCGGGGGAGAACTCAATGAAGAGCACCGTCAGGTAAAGGGCCACGCAGGCACCCACTTCGAAGAGCAGGGAGGTGGTTCCCGGCTGAACGATAAAGGGATAGGGCAACCGCCAGGGCCGGCCAACGTCGTAATGCAGGGCCAGGACCACCAGCGCGTATCCGAGGAATCCGGTCAGGATGGCCGGCCGCACGGCAGCATGATAGCGTTTCATGCCAAACAGATAGACGGCCGCCGATGTGACGTATCCGCCGGCAGCCAAGGCCACGCCCACCAGGAGGTCAAAGCCGATCCAGATCCCCCAGGGATTGTAATCCGACAGGTTGGAAACCGGTCCCAGCCCCTTGGTGAAACGCAGGACGGTTAGGATGAGGCCCATCACCACGATGGCGCCGGCAACAATGTTGAAGCGTGAGAAGCGTTTGTTATCTTCTGGATGAACCATCTCGGACATCAGGCATCCTCCTCATCGCTGGTCGGTTTTACATCGGGAGCCGCACCGGTTTCGCCGTCGGGGGTCGCGTCGCCATCGCCATCGGCCGCATCGGCTGGTGAATCGGCTTTTGCGGCGGCCTCCGCCAGGGCATCGGACACGGCCTTTTCGACGGCCTCGGCAACCGCCTTCTCATGTTCCCCCTTCAATTTTTCCAAGGCCGCCTTCTGATCGGCAGCGGCCTTCTCCTTGGCCTCGGTGAGGGTCTGGGCGGCAGCGCTTTCGGCAGCGGCAACCGCAGCAGCCTGGGCTTCGGCGGCCAACTTCTCCTTGCGCTTGTTCATCGCGTAGACGCCGGTGAGCAGCACTGGCCACAATCCAACGACGATGGGGACCGCCCCCAAGGCGCCGGAGGTGAGCTTGGGGGCCGAGGTGGTGCCCAAATCGGTGCGCAAGCCGAGGTTTTCAAAGGGTTCGCCGGCCAGATAGAGCCAGTTGGTGCCACCCATCTCCCGCTCGCCATAGATGTGCTCCACGTACTGGTCAGGATGTTTGCCGATCCGCCGGCGGGCCATGGCCAGCAGATCCTCGCGCTTGCCGTAAATGAGGGCCTCGGTGGGGCAGGCTTCGACGCAGCCGGGCAGGAGCCCCTCCACAATCCGCGGGTGGCACATGGTGCACTTGGTCACCTCAGGCGTCAGGGGGTTGTCGTACTCGTAGGCGGGGATCTCGAAGGGGCAGGCGATCATGCAGTAGCGACAGCCCACACAAACCTTGGCGTCGTAGATCACTGCGCCTTCGGGGGTCTTGGTAAAGGCCTTCACAAAACAGGCCGAGGCGCAGGCCGGTTCGAGGCAGTGGTTGCACTGCTTTTTCACGTATGCCGGCGATGCGCCCGACAAGGGAGCGCTGTCAGCGGTGGGGGGGGCGCCGTAACGGTTGACCACCGTATAGACGCCGGCCGAGCTGCGTCGCTTCCGCTCCAACACCTTCAAATCGTCGAAGGGTTCTGCAGGCGCCGGCAGCTCGTTCACGGCGTTGCAGGCCGCCTCGCAGCGCCGGCAACCGATACAGCGCACGATATCGTGCAGCACGCCCATACTATCAGGATAACCGCTGAAATCCACTGTCGTCGCCGCCCCAAGGTGCTTCGGCAGCAACGCACCGGTTCCGGCGGCGCTCATCCAACCCAAAAATTTTCTTCTCGAGATCGACATGGAAGCTTCCCTTATATTCGATTGCGGAATAGGTCCTATCCGTTCTGACGTTTCTTGTGACAGCCGACGCAGTCCTGGGTGGCCGGTTTCACGATCCCCATGCGGTCATGACACGTCATGCATTGCTGATGGTAGGCGGCCACCAGACTGGGCCGGTCGGCATCCTTGGCGGCGACTTGACGATCGTGACAACTGGCGCAGCCGGGGGGACGCTCCGCTGCCGGACTTTGGTGATGACATCCCTGGCACAGGGTCAAGGGGTCGGTATGGAAGGCCCCTGCGAGCTGGTTGCCCTGAATATTGTCCATCAGTTTGTATACAATTTGGCGATGGGGCAGGATGGCGGGCTCGTATTGATCACTGAGCGTCCCGATGGTCACTTTATCGGGAATCCGATCGGGTGAGCGTTCCGGGATGGCCATCACCCGTGCATCGAGCCACTGGCGTGCCAGGGCCGCATTCTCGGTATCGGAGAGCGGCGGTTGATCAGCACCTGGGATCGGCACCTGATGACAGGCCTCGCAAGATTGGCTGTTGTTTCCGCCGATCGCTGCCAGCGGGTAGTGACAACCGGCACACTCCGGCTTGGTCCGCTGCTGCTGCTGATGACAGCCGATGCAGCTGGCTTCGGCGCTGGCCCGGTGCATGGCGTCGGCCAGTTTCACCCGGCCGCCCTCCTTGATGCCTTCGCTGCGATGACAGCTGACACAGGCATCCAGTGCGGCGTGGTGACACACCTTGCACGTGTTGTTGCCCACCTCATGGGCCTGATGATTGAAGGCGACCTGCAGGATTTGAAAGTCGCCGGTTTTCTCGGCAGCCGCAGGATTCGTCGGCGTTGCGCGCACCAGGACCGCATCGGGCTGGTTGCGCTGCATGCGGGGGATCTCCTTTAGCACCCGAATGCCGGCCTGGGCTTCCACATCGTGGCAGGAGAGGCAGTCCGCCGGACCGGCGTCCTTGCCGGCGGCGGTGCGTTCGCGGTGGCAGCTGACACAGTCCAGGTGGGCCGCCAGCCGGCCGGAGATGCGATTTTCCTCGGTTTGCGCCTTGTGGCAATAAAGGCAGGCCCCCTCTTCACCCTTCCGATAGACGAGCTTCTTGGCGGTTTCATCATAGGCGTGGTGGCAGGTCTCGCACTTGTTCTCCATCACTTTGACGTGTCGGTAGTGCAGGGATCTGTCCAGATCGATGGGTCGCCAGCGAGTGGCTTTAGGGGGAACGAGATCCTCCACATGGCAGCCGCCGCAGGTCACTGGGCCGCTGGCGGTCCCCTTATCGGTCATCTCCGTGTGGCAGGAGATGCACTCGGTGTGATAGACCTCCATGACCATCGCTTTGTCCGTATCGGCGAGGCGCTTGAACTTGAGTGACATCCCGTCGGGACCGGGACGCTCCGCCTCATTCAGATGACATCGCTGGCAGCTTAACTCCTGCTTCTCCAGCGCCACGGTGTGTTTGGTGTGCAGGTACACCACACCGGGGCGCTCCAGCGGTCCGAATTGTTTGAGGCCGTCGATGAGGATCCGATCTGCCGTGGCGGCTTCCGCCGGCGGAGGCGTAGAGGCGGCGTCCACCCACACCTGACCCAGCGCAGTGAAAAGAGCCGCGCAGCATATCAGGGTGGTCGCCCAGATACCGAGCTTTTTTGACATTACCGTCTGGTTGCGCATTCGAATTCGCCCTTGTTCATAGTTTCGATGAAAGAATCATGCACCCCATATCCAGGCACGGCGAGGGTTCACTCCTCCATGGCCGTGTTCACGTCCAGCAGATCCTTCATGGTCGTATCGTCGTAAATGCCGTAGGCGGCCGCCTTTACCTTCCGCCAAAGCTGCTCAAGGGCGGGATTGTCCTCGCCGCCCTCCCCTGCCGGCACGCCCTTCGCCGCGTGGCCCTCCAGTGCGGCACCCTTGGCAGCGGCGGTCGCCGCCCCGTCGCTCTCCTCAGCCGTGCGCTCCGCATCCCGCAGCCCCTTGTGGACCCTGCGCTGGAGAAAGCGCAGAACCTCGCCAACACTGACATCTTCCGGCGGCTTCAGCAGATAGTAGCCGCCATAGAAACCGCGCTTGGAGGCCACCAGACCGCTTTTTTTCAGTTGGCCGAGGATCACCTCCAGGAATCGAACGGGGATCGACTGGGCATCGGCGATATCGGATATCTTGGTGGGGCCGCAGGTACTGCGCTTGGCCAGCTCGTAGATGGCGCGCACAGCGTATTGCTCTTTTTTAGGGGGTAGCAGCATCCAGGCTATTTCTCGACCATTTTCATCAAGAAATTTCTCGACTAATTGGATCGGAAAGTTTCTCGATCTTAATAGTCGGGAAGACAAAATGAAGTCAACCTTTTTTTGAACATTTTGAAAATCCTTATAATAATAATATTTTCAAATATTTATTCTCTATTTGTACGGCTCTCGAGATTGTCTGCTGGATCACGCAAGCGGCCTCGGTCCGTTGGCCCAGAAGGGCTTTCGGGCAGTGGGTTGGGCCAATCAGGCGGTGCCGGATGAAGCTGAGCGGCTTGAATCTCGCTGGCGGACCCCCTATAGTGGCATCAGCGAGCAGTTACAGATACGGTTTTTGTGGCGGATCCCATATGCTGGTAACCCAGAAAAAACAATACGCCCTGCGGGCACTCTTCGAACTGGCCCGTCGCAGCGACCAGGCCCCGATCAAGAGCAGCGAAATCGCCGAAGCCCAGGCCATCCCCCCGCGATTTCTGGAGGTGATCATGGCCAAATTGAAACGCAGCGGTTTGGTTATCTCCAAACGCGGCTTCCACGGCGGGTATCTCCTCGCCAGGCCACCGGCCGACATCTCCGTGGCTGACCTATTCACCGCTTTGGATGAGAAGGACCGACCCGAAGCGTGCAGCGCCTGTGTTGGCAAATCAACCTGCCCATTCATGAAAAACTGCGTCTTCATGCCGCTCTGGGAAGAGGCGCACAACGCCGTGGAGCGGGTCTTCGGCCGAACCAGTCTGCAGGATCTCCTGGATCGGGATCAAGCGCCGTCCTGAATCCCTTCATCCCACCTCACAATACCCCGTCACGGCCCGCCGGACAGATCCGCCCAACCATGCGCCTGACGGTGCCGTCCGGGCAACCGTCGGATCTGTCTTGAAATGGGATGCGCAGTGGGGGTCGGCAGGTGGCCGACAATTTGATCGGGAGGCGGTTTTCAGATGGGTGGGCCGCTTGGCAGCACGATTTCCACTCGGGTTCCCTGCCCCCACTGCGAGGCGATCTGCAGCGTACCGCCGTGTTGGGCCACGATCTTCTGGGAAAGCATGAGACCGATGCCGGTGCCGCGACTGCCCTTGGTGGTGAAAAAGCGGCGCAAGGCCTGCGCCTTTACGTCCTCCGGCATGCCGCCGCAGGTGTCCTCCACGGTGAAAACCACCTGATCCGGTTCCACCGCGGCAACACGCACCACGACACTTGGCGCGTCGCATAGATTCTTGGGGTCACTGCCGGCATCCAAGGCATTGGCGATGAGGTTGAGCAGGCAGCGCTGAATCCCGTCCGGGTCGCAGGAGATGCGCCCCCCCGCCTGAGTGGCTTCGCAGGTGAGGGGAATATGGAGGGCGTCGGCCCGCGGCATCATCAGGGCGACCGCTTCTTCGGCCAGTCGATTGGGGTCGCAGACCCTCACCTGCGGATCGGCGGGCGTGGAGAAGTCAAGCAGATCCAGCGACAGGTTTTTGATCTTTTTCACGTTTCCCCGGATCATCTCCCAGCCTTTGAGGAGATAGTCGCGGTTGTCCAGCTCCAGGCCCTTTTCCAAGACAAAGGCGCCCCCCTTGAGACCGCCGGCGATATTCTTGATGCCGTGGGCCAGTCCCGCTACGGTTTCGCCGATGGCGGCGAAGCGTTCCGCTTCCACCAATTGTCGGGATTTCTCGGCCACCAGGCGTTCCAGGTTCTCTGTATGGGCGTTGAGTTGGGCCCGCATTTCAATGCGCTCGCGGGCCCGCTTGAGGGCAACTTCCAGCACCTCGTCATGGATGGGTTTGGTGATGAAATCGGTTGCATCGTACTTGAGGCTGCGGATGGCCAGGTCGATGTCGCCGTGGCCGGTGAGCATGATCACCTCGGTGTCCGGCCAGTGCGCTTTGACCTCTTTGAGTAGGGCGATGCCGTCCATGCCCGGCATCTTGATGTCGGTGAGCAGTATCTGGGGGGCATCATCGGCCATGAGGCGCAACGCTGACTCCGCATCGGCCGCCCTTCGGACCGCGTACCCCATCTCCTCGAGGGCAATGCCCAGGACGGTGCGGATGCCGGCCTCGTCGTCGACGAGAAGAAGGTCGGGGGTCTGGATATCCGGTCGAGCCATCAGGAGGTCGCCTCATCTGCGGTCGTTTCCCCGTGCGGAAAGCGGCAGACGAAACAGGCACCCCCCAGGGCGCTCTCCTCGGCCTGGATGGTACCCCCGCACTCTTTGACGATGCCGTAACTGATCGAGAGCCCCAGGCCGGTGCCCTTGCCCACCTTCTTGGTCGTATAGAAGGGATCGAAGATCTTGCTCGCCACGGCGGGTGGTATGCCCACCCCGCTGTCACACACCCGGCAGCATACCTGGTCAGCCGTGTGCCAGGTGGCGATCTCGATCGCTTTGTCTCGATCGGGCGTTGGATCCTCCTCGATGGCGTCACGCGCGTTGATCAGGAGGTTGATCATCACCTGCTCGAGGCGGTCCGCATCCCCCATGATATCGGGCAGCTCTTCGGTCAGTTGCCAGGTCACCTCGATGCCGCGCACCTTGAGTTGCTGGTGAAAGATCTCGAAGGCGCGCCGGAGGACGTTGTTGAGGGAAACCCGAGACAATTCGGGATCACGCATGCGGCCGAACTGCCGCATGTGGTTGATGATCTTTGTGGCGCGGTCGACGTGGCTGTCCACCTCTATAGAGAGGGTTGCCAGGACTTCAGGATCGATCGCCTGCTCCTTTTTGACCTTCTTCATGAAGAAACTGCTGGCGGTCTTGATCACCGCCAGCGGCTGATTGAGTTCATGGGCCACCCCTGTGGCCATCTCTCCCAGGGTGGCCATCTTGCTGGCATGGATGAGCTGCTGCTCGGTCTCGAGCCGCTTGGTGACGTCGCTGATGGTAACGAGCAGCGCCTCGCGTCCGGGGTACTCAGAGGGGGATAGACGCATGTTGACGAAGAGGCGCTGCCCATCATGGGTGAGGTGCTTGACCTGCTGGAGGGCCTGACTGCGCTGAAGGGTGTCGCGCCATCGCTCACCATCTTCGGCAAAGAGGGTCAGGAAACTGCGTCCCACCAGTACCGTTTGAGGGTAACCGTAGAGTGGTTCGGCGCTGCTGTTGCAGTCGAGGATCTCCAAGGTCTCGCGATCCAGCACGAAGACCGGGTTGGGGATGTTGTTGAAGATGTCGTGATATTTCTTCTCCGATCGCTCCAGACGGGTCTCCAGGTTCTTGCGCTCGCTGATGTCCAGGTTCATCTCCATGGCGGCCACGACCTCACCGCGGGTATTGCGGATGGGGGCCGTCTTTACCAGCCAGTGCTTGGGGGTCCCATCCTTGTCCACGCCCGATTCCTCGCTGTAGTGGGATTGGCCATCGGCAAAGGTCCTCTCCACGGGACAGACCAGGCATTTTTCGGTACGCCCCTTGTAGGCCTCGTAGCAGTGGCAGCCTTTGGACGGATTGAATTTTTCCGCGAATTCGCGGTTGTAGCCGATCAGGCGGAAGTTGCGGTCCTGAACCGTGACGATACAGGGCACCTGCTCGAAGAGGTTTTGATACTCGTCGCGTTGACGATTGAGCTCGAACTCCTTGGCACTGATCGCCTCGCCCATTTGGAAGATCGCCTCTGCCAACTGCCCCATCTCGTCGCTCTGCGCCACATCGATGGGATAGTGGTACTGCCCCTGTTCGATATGGCGGGTGCCCTGGATCAGGCTGCGGATGGGCTGGTTGATGAAGCGCAAAAAAAATATCCAGATCATGCCAAGCGTGACGGCGAAAATCAGCCCGGCCAAAAGGATGAATTTGCGCTGATATTCCGCCGTCTCTCGATCGACGCTGCCCAGCGGCACCACCAGATCGAGGGCGCCCAGAACCTTCTTGTCGGCAGGATGGACGTGGCAGTCATCCGTACTGCAGCCGGGTTCGTTGTAGATCGGGCTGATCACTCCCAGCATGCGCTGATTGGCGGCGTTGTGGAAAATCCGCTTGCGGGCGTTGAGCCCCAAATGGACGGTCGGCGGTTCCTGGCGGTGGCAGATAAAACAAGCTTCCGCTTTGATATTGGTAGCGGTGCCCAGATCCTCGCTCCGGTTGGAGAATTGGATCACGCCACTCTTGTCGTAGATTCGGATGCTCGCTATATCTTCGAGGCGCGCGATATTGTTGATGATCTGGCGAATATCATCCCGCGAGTTGAGCATCATGGCGTAGTGGGTGCCGAGCCGGATGGTGTGGCTGAGGCGGTCGGTGGCCGCCATGACGGCCTGCATCCGCTGCTGGCGCTGTTGGCGAACGTTGAAGTAGCCCCAAAGCGACAGGGAGATCAGCAGAATCAGCCCCACCGCAAGGGTGAGTTTGAACAGCAGACGCTCCCGCAGCGTTCTAAGCGGCGACCTCTGGGACAGCGACCTCATGGCATCCCTTCGCGTAAGGCGGGCACGGTCGAGGATGGGCCCCACTTTCTCGACCATATTAGTTGAGAAATAGCCTAAAACGGGCGCCGGGTCAATTGTCACGGGGTCGCAGATCCCCGCTGGCAGCGGCGCTTGAGGGGACCCGGATCCTTGCCCCGACAGCGGCCCTTTGGCTTGTCTTGGATAGCAAAGCGTGCTATCTGGGCAAAGCGTGCCGATCCATCATTTCGTGTCGCGGCGTCACCTTGCAGCGGGTCCGAGCCTGGTGCCAGCAACGCCAAATGGTGGCAGCGTGCACACGAACCATCCGCAACCAGATCGACGATCAGCGACATTAGACCGCAAGGAGGAGGACGAATGGGTCAGAACAAGAGCTTGCTGCTATTTGTACCGTTATTTCTGCTGGCCATTGTGCTGCAAGTGGCGCTCATTCTGGTAGATGGCAAACAGACGGCGACGGGAACGGCGGTGGCCTTCTCCAAAGCATACTTCATGGCCGACCCCGCCATGGCCGACCTGGTCTGCGCGGAGGTATTGGGTGAGGAGGATGAAACCAGCGTCGAACTGCATATTCATCAGGTGGCACTCGAAGCACAGCGCCGTGGTGTTCCGGTCGGCTATATCCGCCACCAGCTCGAGCACGTCCATACCGAGACCATCCATCAAGACGAGACCTCCGCTGAGATTCACCTCTCTGCCAAAAAGCGGGTCTCCATCAATCCGGTTTTTGCATATGTGGCCAAGCTGTTCTCCATCGGCGAAACCCAAAAGGTGGAAACCGTCCTGCACCTGATCAAAGAGGAGGGTCAGTGGAAGGTCTGCGGGTCGCCGTATGAATTGGGGATCTAACCACCAAGATCGATTGCCTCGCCGCCCATCCGGTTCCCGCCGGTATCATTCCGTACCGGCGGGAGCGACAACCGGGATTGCGTATGCCCAATGTTTACGACCGCCTGCGTGAACGTGCCCGCGCCATCATCGCCACCTGCGAAGCTCCTGCCTTCTACACCGATTGCCGCGCCGCCTGCACCGCTTCGCGGCAGATGTTCGACACCGATCCCATTATCTCCCGCCTAAAGGCCTATATTCACCGGCACGTGGATGAGGACTTCGGTCACGGGTGGCAACACCTCACCAAAGTCACCTTGGACGCGGGGGCGCTGGTTCACATTGAGGGGAAAAATGCGGGCTACCATCCCGCCTATCTGGAACGGCGGATGCTGCTGGCGCAATGCGCCGGCCTGTTGCACGACTTCAAGCGCAAGGAGAAAGAGCACGCCCGTGCAGGCGAGCGACACGCCCGCGATTTGCTCCAGGCCTACCCCTTTCAGCGCATGGAGATCGAGGATGTCAGCCTGGCCATTCGCAATCACGAGGCCTTCAAGACACCGGTACCGGCCGCTTCGGCATGCGGATCACTGCTCTCCGACTGCCTCTACGACGCAGACAAGTTCCGCTGGGGGCCCGACAACTTCGCCGACACCGTCTGGGAGATGGTAGCCTACCATCAGCCCAGCCTGGAGCAGTTTGTGACCCGCTATCCCAAGGGAATGGCCGGCATCGAGAGGATCAAGACCACCTTTCGAACCCATACGGGGCGTCACTACGGACCCCAGTTCATCGACCTGGGGCTCACTATCGGGCGAGAGCTGCTGGCGATTATTGAGACCGAGTACCTTTGAGGCGCCACGGGATCGGCGTCGCCCCCAATCAGGAGGAGTCCAATGCGTTGGAGACAATTTTTCACACCGGTCAGTTCGGTGGATGCCGCGGCCGGCAAACAATTGATCGATGCCGCCGCCAGCGACGGCATCACCATCCTGGACGTGCGTCAGCCCAGCGAATACAAGGCCGGACATCTACCCGGTGCGCGCCTGATTCCCCTGCCCGAACTGAGCGACCGTCTCGATGAATTGGACAGCGCGAGTCCCATACTGGTCTACTGAGCGATTGGGGGGCGCAGCCGGGTGGCTGCCCAGTTGCTGGCCGGAAAGGGCTTCTCCAAGGTCTACAACCTCTCCGGCGGCATCAACGCCTGGCAAAGCGAGGTGGCCGTGGGGGATCAGACCGAGGGACTGGCGCTCTTCAGCGGGGAGGAATCTGTGGAGGC
This sequence comes from Desulfosarcinaceae bacterium, assembly GCA_030066015.1. Lineage (GTDB taxonomy): Bacteria > Desulfobacterota > Desulfobacteria > Desulfobacterales > Desulfosarcinaceae > JASJCL01. Next base: position 30,702 of record JASJCL010000045.1, read on the forward strand.
GGCCCTCATGGTGGCCTACGGCCTCGAAGTGGGCCTGCGCGATTTCTATCTCTCCATGACGCGCAAGCCCTATGATGCACCGGTGCGGGCACTTTTCACGGAACTCGCCGAGATTGAAATCAAGCACCAGGAGCAATTGCTGGCCGCCTATGCCGACATCACCGGTAAATCCGCGGATCGAAAACGCTTTGACGCTGCCGTGACGGGCCATGTCGAAGGCGGTCTCACCACGGAGGAATTCCTGGCGCGCTTCTCCAGCGACATCTCCTCCACCATCGACGTCCTCAGCATGGCCATGGCCATTGAAGCCCAGGCGCTCGATCTCTACCAGCGCGCCGCCGACACCGCTGCCTCCGCCGACAACAAAGCGGTGTTCCGGCAGATCGCCAATGAAGAGAAAGCCCATCTGCGACGCTTGGGAGATCTCATGGATGCCCAGGTCTAATCGACACATCCAAGGAGGGATACATGGGAAAGCACCTCGTCCTTATCGGCGGCGGTCACGCCCACATGGTGACCCTGGCGCACATGAACGAGATCGTCGCCCAAGGCCACCGGGTCACCGTTGTAGGGCCATCGGCGCACCACTATTACTCCGGCATGGGCCCCGGTATGCTGGGTGGCACCTATACCCCCGACGAGATCCGCTTCGCCACCCAACATGTGGTTGAAAAACAGGGTGGTCAATTCATCTGCGACAGCGTCACGGTCATCGACGCCGCCAACCGCCGGCTTGAGTTGGCCGAGGGCGACGCTCTGACCTACGATGTGCTGTCCGTCAATGCGGGCAGTTACGTCCCACGAAATCTGGTAGCCGAGGACACGGAGCGAATCGTCTCGGTCAAACCCATCGAAAAGCTCATGGACGCCCGACAGGCGTTACGGCTCGCTTTGAAGACCCGATCTGAAAAGATCGTCATCGTGGGAGGGGGGCCCTCGGCGGCAGAGATCGGCGGCAACATCTGGCAGCTGGCCCAGGAAGAGGGCCTTCACACGCCGCATATCACCATCTTGGCTGGCAATCGCTTCATGGCCGACTTTCCCGAAGCGATCCGTCGACGGGCGATGAACACCCTGACCAGGAGAGGGATCTTGGTCCTGGAGAGCGGATATGCCAAGATCATCCGGGCAGACGGCGTGACCCTCGCTGACGGCGGTCATCACCCCGCTGACAGAGTGTTTTTGGCGCTGGGCGTCCGCCCGTCAGACCTTTTCGCGGCTTCCAACCTGCCCATCGGGCCGGACGGAGGCCTGCGGGTCAATGCCTACCTGCAATGCACCGAACACCCCGAGATCTTCGGTGGCGGGGACTGCATCCACTACACCCCCAGCCCCCTGGACAAAGTGGGCGTCTTCGCCGTCCGCCAAAACCCCATCCTTTTCCAAAACCTCCTTGCCAGCCTCAACAACGACTCCCTGACACCCTTCGATCCAGGCGGCAGCTACCTCTTGATTTTCAATATGGGCGGCGGGATCGGCATCCTCCACAAAGCCGGTATTACCCTGGGCGGCCGACTGGCCTTCCACTTCAAAGATTGGATTGACCGGCGCTTCATGCGCCGATTCCAGGCGATAGAACACTAGAAAGAGCGCCATGCACAGCGATAATACCACCGCAACAGACCACTCGCCCCAGCAGATTGTGGCCTTTCTGCAGGGCGATCGCGCCGCCGCCAAAGTCGCCGGCATTCGACGATATGGCGGCCGGGCGTTCCATCTGGAGGCCATCTCCATCGAAGCGCATCTGCCGGCCGTCATCGATGACGGCAGGGCCTACCTTCCGGGCCGTTTGGCGGCCGACCTGGTCCTGGACTTCCTGAGCCACCCGGACCTTTCTCACGATCTGGCCGCCCTGTGCGCCGCCCAGAAAATCCCCATCGTGGCGTCCGGCAAAAAGGCCGCTCTGCCATCTGTCATGACCACCCCCACATGATGTGCGCTGGCCGGGCCGGTCGGTCTGGGCAGATATGGGGAGCGCTTCGGTCAGCCAAGGCTGGAGGTCACCCTTACCGGCAGCCGCATCGGCGCCATCACGGTCCGAAGGGGCGCGCCCTGCGGCGCCACCTGGGCCTTGCCGCAGCGGTTGGCGGGCACGCCGGTGGAATCCGCATTGGCCAGGATCGGCCTGGAGGCGCAGTTCTACTGCGTGGCCGATCCCGCCGGGTGGGATCCCATATCCGGCCGCAGCCCCGTTCATCTTGCCGGTGAGCTGCACCGTGCGGCGCTGGCTCGGGCGATCGCCCGCTGCAGCAATGGCGCACATGAAAAAGATCGGGTGCAGCCGCCTTGACAAAGCCTACCCCCCTGGCTACAAGGGAGTGTTTTTGCAGCGCCGATCAGACGGTAAATTTTAACCGGCCAAGCTGCGCGGTCGCGCACCACACAGGTCGGGGATCTTTTGCAGGGTTGAATGAAAAGAGACAGGGCGTCCGACGGTAAAGCGGAGTTGATCCTGAATGCGGCCATCGCCGTCTTCGCCGAGTACGGCTACCACAAGGCAAAAATGGCCAAGATCGCCGAGGTCGCCGGCGTCAGTGCAGGCAGTATTTACCTCTACTACAAGAACAAAGCCAGCCTACTATCCCACATTTTCGAAATGACGTGGGAGATGATGATCGCCATCACCAGCGATCTCACCCGCCGCAGGGATCTCACGCCGCCGGAAAAGCTGGACCTGATGGTCGATCAGCATTTTGATCTCTTTCACCTGGAGACCGAACTGGCCCGCGTGCTCGTCAACGAACACTATACCTGGTGCCAACTCGCCGAGGCCAGATTCAACGCCTGCCTCGAACGCTATTTTGCCGACATCGACAGCCTCCTGGGCGAGGGTCAGCGGACCGGCATCTTCAACCCGCACATCGCCGCCGTCACCTTCCGGCACGTCCTCTTCGGCGGCATGCGCCGTCTCCTCGAGGTGTGGGCCGGCTCCCCCGACGCCCTCCCCATCGGCCGCATCCGACAGGACTTCAAGGTACTGCTCAAGCGCGGCGTCCTTCTGCCCTGATCACCGACATACACGGCTGGCGTCCCACCCAATGCCGCTTCACCAGCGGTACCCACGGCCAATCGCCGATATCGGCAATGCGACCGCCGTTTCGGCAATAGTGGATCGGCGGCTAAAGATTCTCCGAGAAGCGCCAATCTATACGGGTAGCGAATCTGGCATCGGCCACGCCCAGAAGCGGACTGAACCTTCATTCGACGCGTGCTGCCAGGCGCCGGCATCCGAACACAAATGGGGATGTAGCTCAGAATGGGAGAGCGTGGTGATCTCTATCACTAAGGCCGTAGGTTCAATTCCTACCATCTCCACCAATTCATCCAGAAATGGCTGCCTTGCACCGCAAGGCAGCCATTCCTGTGTGGACGGCCACCAACTCCGTACCGCCCAAATTCGCCGAACACGTCTTCACTCCTGATGATCCTTTTTTTTAATCATCGTCGATGGGAAAGGTGATGAAGTGTCTTCCTTGGTAAAGTATATGAAAGGGCTGTCGAGAGATTTTTACTACAAATCCCTCATCGTCGGCCTCATCCTGGCAGCCCTGTTCTCCATTCGCGCCTATGCGGATGAACGCAGGTTCAGCACCACACCCACCCATCCCGCCGAAACCGTCCGGAAATGGCGGATCGGCTACCTCCAGGGTGGCGACTACATCGATTACAAAGAGACCCTCCTCGCCACGGTTCGCGGACTGATTGATCTTGGCTGGATGCCCCCTATCCGCACAGCGGAGTGGGCAAAACTTGAAAGCGCGGAGATCTGGGAGCGGCTCTCCGTAGCGGATAGCAGCGAATATCTTCGGTTTGTCCCAGATGCCTTCTATGATGCCGGATGGATCTCTTCAGCCAGGCTATCGGTGGCGGACACCATTCGCAAACGGGTGCGTTCATCGAAGGATCTCGACCTCATTATCGCCATGGGCACATGGGCCGGTCAGGATCTCGCCCGACTCAATCTCGACACGAACGTACTCGTCATGACGGCCAGCGATCCCGTGTCCGCCGGCATTGTGCCGGATGTTGAGAGATCGGGGCGCAGATATCTGCACGCGCACATCGACCCGTCCCTCAACGAGCGCCAGCTTCGCCTCTTTCACCAGACCGTGAAGTTCAAGAAACTCGGGATGATTTTCGAAGACAGCGTTGCGGGCCGGAGTTACGCCGGCATCTCCGCTGTGAAGCGCCTGTCCAATGAGCTCGACTTCGAGATCATCACCTGTCACGCGCAGAGCGATATCCCCGACAAGCAGGCCCGGGAGGGCGCCTACATCAAATGCCTGGAAACCATCGCGCGTCAGATCGACGCTCTGTATGTCACCCTGCACGGGGGCGTCAGTGAGCAGAGCCTGCCATTGATTGCCAAACGGGCCCGCTATCTGAGACTGCCGACCTTTTCCCAATCCGGTGAACAGGAAGTGGTTCAGGGTTTGTTGATGAGCCTGTCCCGCGCGAGTTTCAAGCAAGTTGGCAGGTTTGAAGCCGCCATCATGGCCAAGGTGTTCAATGGTGCCGAACCGGGCCAATTGCGACAAGTGTTTGAGGAGAACTTGAGCCTCTCATTGAATCTGCAGACAGCCAAAATCATCAATTACATTCCCACAGCGGATGTGTTGGCCACCGCCGATCTGATTCACCACGAATGATCCCAGATGCCCAATGGTAGCGCGCATGCAGCGCTTTTAAGGGCCAATACCACCATCCCCCCAAATTGCCCGCCAAGGGCTGATCACACGCCCAGAGCACTCCCCGCATCGCAGTTCGCTGGTCCCCGGCACATATCCATCGATAGCGTGGATTGGACCCTGACCGCGCATTCGTCTGACGGGCGCAGGCGCCGAATCTGATCTGCTTCCACATTCACTCCTGAGCTTGGCGCTACCGTACCGTAGGCCCGCAGGTTTCTCCGGTCGCACCGCGCACTGGCTATGGGGGTGATGGGTCAGAAGGAAGAGGTGGAAGCGATGCGGATCTCAAGATGCAGCGCCACGCCCGGTTGACCGATGTCGTCCAGTGGAAGAATCACTCGCCTACCGTCCGCCAGATTCGGCGGAAGCTGAATCAGCACCTCCCTGTTTTCACGCAAATGACCGTTACCCCGGCAGCGAGGGCAGGCAAAGGCCAAAATTTGTCCGGATGCACCGCAGCGTGTGCATGGCGTCATTAGCGGTATCCGCATCGGATAATGTCCCCCCCGAAGCGCTTCCACTGGTTCGAGAATCACCTCGAACTGCAGCGGTGAAACCGACTGCGCCTGGGAGCGGTGCTGGATATGGGCAGAATACGGCGTTAGAGGGTCGGCCAGGTTCTGCGAAGAGGCCGCGGTCTCCTGCAGTTGCTGTTCCTTTGGGGGGTAGTGCTGGGGGGATGGTGGTATCTGCGCCCGCCGCAGTTGATCGTCGTAAGCGGCACGCCGTTCTCCGTGCCGCAAAGTGTCATAAGCTTCTTGAATCAAGCGAAACCGTCTGCCGTTCTGTTGCACGCCGGCGTGGTCTGGATGGTAGCGTTTGGCAAGGTCGCGGTAGGCGCGTTTAATTTTCGCAGCACTGGCACTGCGCGGAACACCAAGGATGAGGTAGTAATTATCGCTCACGGCGCTTCCCCATTTAGCTAAAATCCGCTGCAGATTTTGACGGTCTCAAAGATGAATGGGGACCGGTGTCGGAATTGGTTCAGCTACCGGTCCCCCTTGCAGGCTAGCCAGCTTGGACCATGATGGTTCGCGGTGTGGCTTTTTCCACTTTCGGCAAGGTAAGCCGCAGCACACCGTCCTTGAGTTGTGCATCAATCTTCTCTTGATCGATAACCTCAGAGAGCGTGAATTGGCGATAGTATTTTCCCACATCGTACTCCATCAGCACAGCTTCCTCGCCGGGAATCTCGAAGGTTTCGATCCCGCCGTTCAAGGTCAAAGTGTTGTCGCGTAGATCGATGTTCAGGTCTGCAGCCTTCACACCCGGCATATCGGCCAGCAGTACCAGCTCGGTCTCCGTTTCAAAAATATCGACGGAAGGCGTGAATACCAGCCCAGGGGTCGTTTGCTCGGCCGGCGTGGTCACCTCTTGCTTCTCCTTCACTTGAAGATCTTTGGACGAAATGGTGGTCATGATTTTCACCTCCTAATCTGATCACGAAACAGTTCAGTTGATAGAGATCTGACGCGGTTTCACCGCATCCGCCTTGGGAACGCGAATGGTGAGGATGCCATCCTCAAGTTTGGCCTCGATGCGATCCGGGTCGATCTGCGTCGGCATCGCAATGACCCTGGAGAATTTACCCGCTTCCCGCTCGCGGCGATGGTAGCGCACACCCTCCTTCTCCGCTGCGATCTTTCGCTCACCGGAGATGCTCAGATTCTTTCCGGTGGCCTGCATCTGGAGTGCGTCCGACGGTACGCCCGGCAACTCCGCCCGAATATAGAATCGATCAGCATCTTCGGTGAGATTGATGGCGGGGAACACGCCCGAGCCCACCACACCAGGCAGCTTGTCGTAATCGGAAGAGAACACCTGATCGAGCTGACGACGCATCCTGTTCAGCTGATCAGGTGTTCTCTTCCGATTACGACAAGCTGCCTGGTGTGGTGGGCTCGGGCGTGTTCCCCGCCATCAATCTCACCGAAGATGCTGATCGATTCTATATTCGGGCGGAGTTGCCGGGC